>SIAJ01000134.1 GCA_009691845.1 Gemmataceae bacterium | reverse complement strand
GTGCCCTTGATGGCCTTCCCAGCCGGGACGTTGTCCTTGTATTTATCTTTCTCCGTGTCGATCGAGCCGTCTTTGCGGTACATCGGGAATTGAACGAACACGTCATTTTTTTCTGTCACCACGTGATAATTCGTCAACACCATCTTGGTTTCCAGATCGATCAGCGACCCGGATCCGGAACCGACTCCCGGCACGATAATGTAAACGCAGGAGCCGACCGCCTTCTTATAAAGCTTCTCGACATCCACGTCCTCCTCTGCTCGAGCGGCCCGCGGCGAGGCAATGAAGATCGCAACCAGAGCCAAAACAGTCATCGAGTATTTCATGGGTATCCTTTTTGGAAACTGGAGCCGTGACGCCGGGAGTGCGGCTCCCAGGACCAGTGTTATTTCAGACCGTCGAGAATCTGCTTGGCATCCCTGGCAGCTTCCGTGCCAGGAAAGTTCTTGATGATTTCCTGCAACTTGGCGAGGTAGATCTTCCGATTGTCGTCGCCCATGGAGAACAGTTTGGAACGCCGCAGTAACTCGGTGGCTTCCTGTTCTTGGACGGAGGTCGTGGCCAACCCGGCCTCTTTCTTAGGTTCGGGAATGTCTTTCTTGGGTTCTTCCGCCTGCTTGGGGATCGTTCCCGGCTTGGGGCCCGCCTTCGGATCGGTCTCGGGGCTTAACTCCTTGATCTTCAGTTTCTTTTCGCTCAGATAAGCGTGAACTTCGCTAATGTCGACGAAACTGCTGACCAGCTGCGCCTTGAGGTTGATGCTCTGGGCAACGGCAACCTGGAACCCGCGTTTGTCGATGAGCGGTCCGCCGGAGTCGCCTGAGTTGACCGCGTTTGTTGTGGTTACCATTTTGGCTATTACGACCTGATCGCCAAAGTCTAATTTCTCGAGTCCGACGCCGCGAACTTTACCTTCCGTGACACTGAAGACCTGTTCCACTGCACCGGGGTTGCCAATATTCCACACCGGCGCCCCCACGCCAACGCTGCTCTTCGCCAGGGGTAACGCGGGCGTTCCGGGAGGAACCTTTTCCAGCTCGATGAAAGCCAGGTCGCGTGTCTTATCGCGATGCAAGACTTTGCCCTTAATTGCCTTGTTGGCAGGAACGTTCGCTTTGTAGACTTCCTTGTCAGTCTCGAGTTCGCCATTGGCCTTGAAGATGGGGAACTGAACGAAAACGATGTCTCGACCATCCACGACGTGATAGTTCGTCACGACGAGTTTCTTCTCCACGTCGATCAACGATCCGGAGCCTTGGGCTATCTCGCCTTTTGAGGGGGTGATGATATAAACGCAGGACTTTACCGCCTTCCGGTACAAGGCCTCGGCATCAACGCCATCCGCGGCACGGGCAGTTGTAGAAAGTGCGCAACCGACAGCGACAGCAAGTGCCAGTGGGATGGACAAAAATTTCATGAGCTTCGCCTCAATGGATTCGGTGTTCGCATTACTTCAGGTTGTCGAGAATTTTCTTGGCTTCTTTCGCGGCGTCCGTGCCCGGATACTTCTTGAGAATTTCCTGCAGCTTGGCGGTGTAAGCCGGACGATTGTCCTCGCCCTGCGAAAAGAGCTTGGAACGACGGAGCAACTCAGTGGCCTCACGTTCCTGAGCCGGTGTTGTGGTCGGGGCCGTCGCAATCTCTTTCTTCGTAGGGATGTCTTTCTTGGGGTCGACCACGAGTTTTGGAGCGGTCACCTCCGCCTTCGGGTCCGGTTCATCGCTCAGTTCCTTAAAGGTAAGTTTCTTTTCGGCCAAGAGCTTGCGAACTTCGCTGACGTCAATGAACTTGCTCACGAGTTTCGCCGAAGTATCACCGCTCTCGGTGACGGCTACCTGGTAGCCTCGTTTGTCAATCAACGGGCCGCCCGAATCGCCCGGATTGGCTGGATTCGTGGTTGTGACGATCTTGGCGCGAACCTCGAACACACTGTCGCCTTCTCCCACGAGGAACTTCTCATCCCCGACCGAGCGGACCTTGCCTTCGGTGATGCTGAAAACCTGTTCGACCGCGCCGGGGCTTCCGATGTTCCATACCATCGTCCCTGTAGTCGTGCTCTTCTTTGCCAAAGGAAGGGCGGAAACGCCGGGAGGCAGCTTGCTCAACTGAATGATGGCGAGATCGCGGGCCTTGTCGCGGAACAGCACTTTGCCCGTGATCGCCTTATTATTGAATGCGTTATCCTTGTACTTTTCCTTATCCGTCATCATTTCGCCGGACTTCAAGTAAATGGGGAACTGAACGAGGGCGTAATCTTTCTCGTCAACGACGTGGTAATTCGTGAGAATCAGCCGCTTCTCAACATCGATGAGGGAACCGGAGCCCATCGCGTAGCTGGTCTTATCCATTGGAACGATGATGAAGACGCACGATTTGACCGCTTTTGCGTAAATGGCTTCGACATCATCGGCGGCTTTGGCACGCGGCGAGAGGCCGAGTATGGGCAGCGCCCCCAACGCAAACACTCCTAAGAGTGCGTATCGGCAGTTCATGGTGGCTTGCTCCAGAACGGTAGACCTTAAAGAGAATTCCAGCCCGAGTGAGGTTCTTCGCCGGCTAAGGCATATTATCACCACAGAACGGTCGTCGGGTCAACTACTCGTTTCAAGAATCCGATGACGATTTTTTCAAACTACCTCTGGCATTCCGAGGGTCAACATGGCGGAGTTCTTTCGATTGGACGGCAAAGTAGCTGTCGTCACGGGCGGTGGCCAGGGAATCGGCGAAGCGATTTGCCGTCGGCTCGCGGGTGCGGGGGCCAAGGTTGGCGTGCTGGATCTGTCCCAGGCTAATGCAAGCCGCGTGGCGGCCGACATTGGCGGTGTGGCACTCGTGGGCGACATCACGAAAGAGACGGACCTCAGCCGACTCTTCGGCGAACTCGAGGCCAGATTTGGTTCGGCGGACATTCTGGTGAATAACGCCGGCGTCGCCAGCCGCAAGGGACGCGATCTGCCGATCTGGGAACTCGTCCGCGAGGACTGGGAATTCGTCTTCAACATCAACGTCGTGGGCCTGGCCTTGTGCTGCAAAGCCGTGCTTCCGAAGATGATCGAGCGCAGATTTGGACGCATCGTGAACATCGCTTCAATTGCCGGCAAGGAAGGCAATCCGAAGATGGGCCCCTACTCGGCAAGCAAGGCCGCCGTGATCGCGCTCACCAAGTCTCTGTCAAAGGAATTGGTTGGCAAGGGTGACATTTGCGTGAACTCGATCTCCCCGGCCGTCATTCAAACGCCGATTCTGGAGCAGCTCAGTTCGGAGCAAATCAACATGATGCTTTCCAAGATCCCGCTCGGCCGCACCGGCAAGCCAGAAGAAGTCGCCTCACTCGTGCATTTCCTCTCCAGCAGCGAATGCTCGTTTACAACCGGCCAGTGCTACGACATCAGCGGAGGACGAGCGACCTACTAGAGCAAAAGTAGCCCTCTCGCTCTGCGAGAGGGAAGCGGGATCTATCGTTGGGCTCGAAGATTTTAGATTGTTCTGAGTTCTCGCCTCCCTCTCGCGGAGCGAGTGGGCGACATTCGGAACGACTGGGTACTGAGTACGGAGTACTGGGTACTGGAGAAGTTGTGGTTGCTTCCATTTTCTTCGAGTTCTCCCTCCCCAACGCGGCGACGTGGTTCTATTTTTCGTTTCTGCTAGCCAATGCCGTGTTCTTCAAGTTCGATCGGCTTTTGTCCTTCCGAAATCTGGACGTGGTCAGCCTGTATTTGCTTGTTCCTGGCTTATTGCTGGTCCAGGAAGCTCACTCGCTGCAAAGTCAATTGCCAGCCGAGTACCGCGAGAATCAGGCAGGATCGCGGCTTGCGAAACTCGATCGATTGCCGGAAGTGTTCGAGCAATCTCGACAGGAGAGTCGGGCGTTGCTCCTGGCCGGCTACATCTGGTTGGTAGCAGGAAGCGGCTACTTCTTCGGTCGCTGTCTGCTTGACCTCGGGATGGAAAAACGGCCAACCTTGCCGCCCAATCTCAATTTGCCTGGGCTGATTTGGCTCGGGGCGGCGTTGGTCATTTGCCTCTCGGCCGTGGCCATCCGCCGATTGCCGGACACTCCTGTGCAGGTCGGTCGTGGCTCGGTTGCGATCGCGAAAGTGACCGACGGTGCATCCGCGGTCGTGGAAAGCACAAGCAACAAGCACCGGAGTAACGCTCCTTTCTGGGTCGAGCGCATCGTGGCGATCGGGCTGCATCTTTCGGTAATCGCAGCACTATTCCTGATCGGCAAACGACACTTCGGCGACCCGACCATCGGGGCGGGCATGGCGTGTCTGTACGGACTACTGCCCTATACGGCCTATCATGCCTCGCAAATCCACCACGTCTGGCCGGCCGCCTTTATCCTGTGGGCCATCTATTCCTATCGCAGACCCGCACTGGCTGGGGCCATCCTGGGATTCGCGGCCGGGAGCGCTTTCTTCCCGCTCTTGCTCTTTCCACTTTGGTTTGGGTTCTACAGGGGTCGTGGTGCCGGACGATTCGCACTCGGCTTCTTGACTGTAAGCGCGCTGAGCCTGGCTGCTACAGGAACCCTGTTGCTATTCAGCGGCGAATTGCGGGAATACTTGCGTTGGACGATGAGCCTCGCCGATTGGCAAGCGTGGAAAGTTCCAAATGCAGAAGGATTGTGGCAGGGTTCGCACTGGGCTTATCGCTTGCCGGTGTTCATTGCTTACATGGCGTTTATCGTGCTCACAATGTTTTGGCCGACACCACGCAACTTGGCTCAGGTGATTGCCCAAACGTCGGCCGTCATCATCGGCGTGCAATTCTGGTACGCCGACCAGGGGGGAGTGTACGTTTTGTGGTATCTGCCTTTCGTCCTGCTGATGGTGTTTCGTCCGAGCCTGACGGACGTTCGGCCTCCCGTCCCGACACCTGGTTTCTTCCGCATTCCAGCTTTCGCCATCCGCCTGATGGCAAGGATCAGGCCACGATCAGTCGCCACTCACTTGTGAATCATGTCTGCTGCTCGTCTTGGCCTCCCGGGGAAGACCGCCCTTTCCGCAAATTGGCTCCTGGGTTACACTGCACTATCCCCTGGCAGAGGTTTTCGAGTGCGGTCTTCCATCGTTCGAGTGATCCCAGCTCTACTGGTCGCGGCTTCATTGTTCGCCGTTCCATTTGCGTATTCCGTTCAACGGAAGAAACAGACGCACAACTTTCGCGTCGTCGAGGAAGGGAAGCTTTACCGAAGCGGGCAACTCTCGAAAGCTGGGCTTGAACGGGTGGTTCACGATTATGGGATCAAGACCGTGGTGAGCTTTCGCGATGCCGAGGAGGGTAAGTCCCCGGTGCCTCCCGATCTGTGGGAGGAAGCGTTCTGCGCGACCAAAGGCATCAACCATTTACGATTGCCGCTGCGGCACTGGTCGTTCAACGAGAAGGGTGTCGTTCCGGCCGACGAGAACGTGAAAAAATTCCTCGCGTTGTTGGCCGACCCGAAGAATCAGCCGGTACTGGCGCACTGTTTTCGTGGCGTCCACCGCACCGGCATGTATTGTGCAATCTATCGGATGGACCATCAGGCCTGGTCCAACGACGACGCGATTCGGGAAATTCAAGAGCTGGGGTACGACAAATTCCAGAACGAAGCCGACGTTCGTGGCTATCTTGAACGGTATGTTCCTTCTGGCAAGAAAGCTGCCGGATCAAAGTAGCCCGATCGACGTCTCTGGAATCTCTGACGCGGGGTAGTACGCTTGTGGAATCGACGGCACGATTGGCCGAGGGGTACCAGTGCCCTTCTATAACGAAATCGAACATTGCGGCCTTACCGATGTAGGCCAGAAACGCAGCCATAACCAGGATGCGTTCACCGTCCAGGAAGCCCCCGACCGCGAGGTCTGGAGTAGGGTCGGGCATCTGTTCATCGTCGCGGATGGCATGGGTGGCCACGCCGTCGGCGAGATGGCCAGTGCCAAGGCCGTCCAAGAAATCCCGCTTACTTATGTCAAGCACGTCGGCGATGGTCCGGCCAGTGCGCTGCGACACGCCTTCCAGGAGGCGAACGCGGGCATCCATGCCATCGGCAGCTCAAACCCGGAATTTCGCGGTCTCGGCACGACAGCGACCGCCATCGCTCTTCGCCAAGAAGGGGCTTGGATCGCCCACGTGGGCGACAGTCGCGCGTATCGTGTGCGTGGCGAACAAATTCAGCAACTCACCTACGATCACAGTTACGCCTGGGAAATGGCACGCCGCCTCGGCATCCCCCCGGAGGAACTCGGCGACATCAAGAAGAACGTAATCGTCCGTTCGCTCGGGCCCGATCCGTTGGTCCAGGTCGATGTCGAAGGCCCGTACCCGCTCGAAGATGGCGACACGTTCATCCTGGGCAGCGATGGACTCACCAATCTGGTTCTACCCCCGGAAATCGGGGCAATCATTCGTGTCCTGCCCGTCGACGAGGCCGCACGATTCTTGATCGAACTCGCCAACCTGCGTGGAGGACCGGATAATATCACCGTCCTGATCGTGCGGGTCGGTGCCCCCCGCGATGCCATCGCGACTCCAGGGGAAGGCTTGCTCAAGGTCGCTTCGCGTGCGGTGGGGAAATTATTCACGGGCTGGGGCAAACGAGTTCCCTGGCCGATCTCGGTTCTCATGCTCGGATTCCTGCTGGCGATACTCTTCGTGGTCTGCACAGCCAGCGACTCCAAAGCGTGGGCGACCTTCTTTTTCGCCACGGCCATGATCGCGATCGCCTTCGGGGTCGTCGGACTGTTCATCCATCAGCGCCGACAGGAACCGGTCGTAGCCATCAAGGCCGAGGTCATCCCGAAGGCGAGCATCCACCGGCAATATTCCGCACGAATCGATGCGACGCTCGTGGAGCAGTACCTGAAAACGATGTTGGAGTTGAAGAAGAAACCCGAAGCCCGCGAGGTGAAAATCGATTGGCCCGCGTACAAATCCTTCGCGGACCCAGGCATGAAAATGCTCGCCGAGGGAGATCACTTCGCTGCATTCCGCCATCTCTGCCGGGCCCTCGTTTGCCTGGCCGTTCCCTTCAATAAGCACCACCCCAAGGAAGAATCGTTCCGGCCAAAGTGGTAAACGAACAAGGATTGAGGGCCACGAATCATCGCCCTGAAGCCCGAGGTTCCCGCACCGGAATCCTGATCCTCGGGTCATCGCCTCGCGGTTCGTCGTTCGTCCAGCGGCCCTCCTCGTCGATCTCGTTGACGCCGACGCTGTAGAGCAGGTAGCCATCCTCGGTCACGCGATAGATCAGCGGCTTGCCGGAGAACAGGTCGCCTGGGATTTTTTCGAGGTACTTTGGCGATAGGGCATCCAGGCTTTCCGGGAAGCGGCCATGATCGGCACGGTATGCGGCGAGTGCGACCGCGACTTGCAGGTTGGACTGAATCTGGCTCCTTCGCTCGGCCGCATCCTGAACCTTCACTAAAGCCGGAACTAGCATGCGGAGCAAGATTGCCGCGATCTGTTCTCCACGTTCTTCCTTGGAAAGAAAATAGTTCCCGAGGAAACCAAGTCCCCCAAAGTCCTGTGTTGCATCCTTTACTTCAGAGATAATCCTGTCCCATTCTCTCTTTCGATCTCCCCTTTCTGGACGGCGGCAAGCGTCCACCATTCGACCGTGCGATTCGCCTCGCGAGCCCGGTAGCGGATTCGAGCAAAAATCGTAACCCTTCAGCCTCCTGAACTGGTCTTGGCGGATTCTAGCGGAATTTGGTAGTCTCTTCGGCGAATGGAATCATCGACCACGACGCTTGATCCCGTATTTCTAGCCGCATTCCGGAGCGGTTTTCTCACGGCTTCGCAGGTCGAGG
>SIAJ01000133.1 GCA_009691845.1 Gemmataceae bacterium | reverse complement strand
GCTTCAAAAGATGTTGGCAACGAATCAGTTGCGTCAAAAAACCGATGTTCGTTTCCAGCGAAAAGTGGCAGAAAATGTCAGGTTTTGTCATGCTGGGAAGAAGATCGTTTTGGCGTCCGAAGTCTCGGGAGCGTGACAGGGGAAAGCTAGACATTCGAGCTGAACTATCGGCGCGAATAGAATCTCATTTCACACTTTGGAGGAACCAGCCATGTTTCGTTTCATGCCGATTTTCGTTCTCTACGGACTGCTCAACAGTGCCGGCGGGGCCGAGCCTGCGGCCAAGCCGAAGCTCGATGGTACCTGGATCTTCGACTCCGTGAAGCCGGAAAGGGGTGATAACCTGAATCGCGTCTGGATGTCGATCGTCGTCGTCGAGGGGGATTCGTTCACGGTCTCGAATATCATGCGAAACCCGGCACCGCTCAAGGGCAAGTTCAGCCTCGACAAAGCCAATCCAAAGCACGTCGATATTGCCAACGAGGAACTCGATTTCTCCTACCTCGGCGCACCGATGAAGTGGTCGGCCGGCAAACGCAAGGGCCTCTACGAGTTCGTGGACGAAAATCGCGTTCGGCTGGCGTTTCCGATTTCAGCAGACAGCCCGCGGCCGATGGATTTCAAGGCGACGCCGGAGGTCTTCGTGAGCGAACTCTGCCGAGCGCCGAAGGGTTTTAAGGAGTTCCCGAAAGAAATTACGGTCACGGTCGTGAATGCGGACGGCAAGCCGGTGGAAGGGGCCATCGTCGCCTGGCATATGTCCCAACGCATCGATCCGAAATTGAAGACTGCGAAGGAGGGGTGGCAATTCGCGGACCCTAAAAAGACGAGTGCCGATGGCACGATCAAAGTCACGATGGAGCAGCCGCCCAGGATCGTTCGGGACGAGAAATCCCGAGAAATGGCGTTGCCGAAAGCCACGCCTGCCACGCTGGCCAGCGGATCAATTCGCGTGGTGCTTGCGCCCGAGTGCCGGGTCGTTTCGTTGATCCAGTGAGAAGAATTGGCGAAAGCCGGCATGCCTGTAGGGTGGACGAACACAGAACTGTCATCGCACGGATCACGGATTGGCGGATATTCCCACCCGGATGGCAAAATCGAATTCTTGTTGCCGCCGGGAACCTACTCGCTAAATCCGTACGGCGAGAGTCTTCACGGCCGGCGTTTGGAAGTGACCATACCCGCTGGGCAATCGACGTTTGAGATGAAGCCGATCGAACTGAAAGCCTCGGCCTTGGCGACGCTGAAAGGGAAACCGGCACCAGAGTTCGTAAACGTCATGGGCTGGATCGGCAAACCCGTGAAACTGGCCGATCTCAAGGGGCAATTCGTCCTCGTCGATTTCTGGGGCTACTGGTGCGGCCCATGCGTGTACGCGATGCCCGTGCTGATCGAACTTCACGAAAAGTTCCACGACAAGGGCCTAACCGTGGTGGGTGTGCATCAAGACATTGACGGCGATGTGGACACGGTCGCCAAGTTCGACGAGATGAACGCCACGCACGTGAAGGACGTGTGGAAGGGAAAGAAGCTTCCGTTCCCGAACGCCTTGGTCTCTGGCAAGCGCGAGGGCGAGGGGGACGATCGCAGAGTCGGCGGAACGCCGAGGCTTTACGGCATCATGGGCTATCCCACGACCGTGCTGATCGATCGCGAAGGCAAGGTCGTCGGTCAGTTTCACGCTCGGGACATCAAAGCGGCCACGGCGGAAGTGGAGAAATTGCTGACGGCAAAGAAGGAGTAAGCAAACGTGGCGACGAGATTCCGATCTTGTCGAGAGATGCTCAAGATCGGAATCTTAATCCACGAAAAACGCATCACCTTTTGGAGTACCCCATGCGTTACACCCCAATCATCTTGTTCGCCATAGCGTTCACCGTTCGAGCCGACGACAAGGATGAACTTAAGAAGCTCGAAGGCGATTGGGAAATCGTTGCCGTTGAAGCCGGTGGGCAGGTGATTCCTGCCGGTAAGGGAGTGCCGGAGAAGCTCGTCATCAAGGATGGCAAGCTGACTGGCTTCGGCCCGGAGGTCAAGCTGGGCACCGACTCAACCAAGATGCCCAAATGGCTGAACATGACTTTCGCGCGCGACGGTAAGGACACGACGATCAATGCCATTTTCGAACTGACCGGCGACAAATTGAAAATCAGTATGCCGCTGGCCCCGAAAAAGGGCTCGGGTGTCGCGTTCGAGAACAAACGGCCCGAGGGATTCGATACCAAGGACAAGCCGGAAATGGTCATCAAGGCGAAGCGGGCGAAGTGAGGAGGAATCTAAGGGCTGCGCTCTCGGTCTTGTACAGCTGGACTGAGCGAAGAAGCCGATCGCGCAACAATTTGCAGCAGAAAACAAAAGCTGTACGGCTCATGCCGAGTAGCAATCGCGGCCAGGAGATTTTTCGAGCGTTGCAAAGCGTTTGCGGTAGTAGATCTGATCGTCCCCTTCGGCGTAGTAATCGCGGACGCGGGCTTCTTCGTGGTAGCCGTTGCGGAGGTAAAATTGCCGGGTCGATTCGTAGAGGGGCAGGCCCGAGGTTTCGACGAACAGCATCCGGGCACCCTGGCGGCACGCGTCCCCTTCGACGAAGTCGAGCAACATGCCGCCGTGGCCTTTGCCCTGTGCATCGGGACGAACCACGATCCACCACAGCGACCATGAACCCTCGGTCATGGGCTCCGGGGCATGGTACACAAAGCCAACCAGGCTGCCGGCCTCTTCGAGGACGAAGCAGCGATTGCCGTCGAACTGCTCGCGGTCGTGGTAGTCGTCCAAGACTTCTTGCAAGGCATCGACTTCCATCGGCTTGAAATAGCCGGTGGCGGCCGTCATTTGGAGTAGAGTCGGGGTGTCAACGGCGGCGGCGGGGCGAATCATCGTTTTTGAATCCAAGTGGGGAGACCGACCGCGGAGCCTGAAGCGTCAGCGAAGGCGGGAGCAATCGCCTTCGCTGACGCTTCAGGCTCCGAAAGCTCCTACAAACACACTAGCTCATTTCCGGCCAGTGTCCCCAGAGTTCTCCATGAAAACCATAATCGAGCCATTCCGGATCAAAATGGTTGAGCCGATTCGGCTGAATACGCCGGTTGTAAGGGACCAAATCCTCAGGAATGCTCACTACAACCCCTTCCTGATACCTGCCGAGTCGGTTCTGATCGACCTGCTGACCGACAGCGGTACATCGGCCATGTCCAGCGAACAGTGGGCTGGGATGCTTCGCGGCGACGAGTCCTATGCCGGTGCCAAGAGTTGGTTTCGCTTCGAGAGCGTCATGCGGGACATCACCGGCATGTCGCACATTCTTCCCACGCACCAGGGGCGAGCCAGCGAACGCATCCTGTTCGAACTTCTCGGCGGGCCTGGTAAGTTCGTCCCGAACAACACACACTTCGACACGACCCGAGCCAATGTGGAGCATTCAGGAGCGACGGCCGTGGACCTGGTGATCGATGCCGGGCGAAATCCGAAGGGCCGGCATCCGTTCAAGGGAAACATGGACCCGAGCAAGCTGCAAGGCTTCATCGCGGACGTCGGGGCGGAGAACATTCCCCTCTGCATGGTGACGGTCACGAACAACTCGGGAGGCGGCCAGCCAGTCAGCCTCGCGAACCTGCGTGAGATTCGCCGCATCTGCGATGCGCATGGCATCAAGTTGTATCTGGATGCCTGCCGCTTTGCCGAGAATGCGTACTTGATCAAGATGCGTGAGCCTGGCCAGCAGGATCGAACGGTGAAGGAAATTGTTCGCGACATGTTCGACCTAGCCGATGGCGCGACCATCAGCGCCAAGAAGGACGGTCTGGTCAACATCGGCGGCGTGCTGCTCATGCGGGATGATGTGCTCGCGGAACGAGCGAACAACCTGCTCATCCTGACGGAAGGCTTCGTGACCTACGGCGGACTGGCAGGGCGCGATCTGGAAGCGATGGCTCAAGGTTTTCAAGAAGTGCTGGATGAGGATTACCTGCACTATCGAATTCGAAGCGTGGAGTATCTCGGCGAAGGCCTGATCAAAGCTGGCGTTCCAATCATTGAACCGCCAGGCGGACACGCCATCTATATCGACGCGGGGAGTTTCTTGCCGCACATCCCGGCGGAACAATTCCCGGGCCAGGCACTGCTGGTCGCCCTTTATCGCCATGCGGGCATCCGGGCCGTGGAGATCGGCAGCGTCATGTTTGGCCGCAAAGACCCGACCACTGGTGAAACAATCCGCCCGCCGATGGAATTGGTGCGACTCGCGATTCCGAGACGCGTCTATACGCAGAGCCACATCGACTACGTGATCGAGGCCATGACCGAACTGGCGACGACGAAAGAGCAGATTCGCGGATTGAAAATCGTGGAAGCGCCGCAGGTGCTGAGGCACTTCACGGCGAAGTTTGCGGAGGTCTAGCGCTAGGGTCTTTTCTGCTCAAACAAGTCACTCGTATGGCACCAGAAGTCGCCGCCCAAGCGTGCGACCGTCTTCAGCTTTCGGGGGTCAACTCGGCCCTGTTCATCCAGTACCGCATCATCGACGTGGATCAGCAGCACTTCGCCGATCACGAGGTTCGCGGCAATCGGTCCGTCACCCATCGGCAGGATTTGCCGCACCTTGCACTCCATCGCGACCGGGGCTTCCACGAGTCGCGGCGGCTTCACTTTCAGAGAGGGGGTCGTGTGCAGGCCGATCAGTTCGACTTCGCTTTCGCCAGGCGGCAGTTCGGTCGAGGATTGATTGATCTTCTCGGCAAAGGCGGCGGTCGAAGCATGGATGACAAACTCGCCGGTCGCTTCGACGTTCAGCAGCGTGTCCTTCTTGGTGGCATCGCGGCGAAGGGTTGGCGAGAATACTACGATCGGCGGATTCGCACCGAAGGCGTTGAAGAAGCTGAAGGGAGCGAGATTCACACGGCCCTTCACGTCGATCGTGGTGACCCAGGCAATTGGCCTGGGCGTGACGATGCCGACGAGCGCGTGATAAACATCGACTACCGGGGTCTTCGAGACATCGATTACCATCCGTCTGCCTCCTCCAGAAGTGTTTCCGCTTTGACGGCGAATGTGACGGCTGCGATTGTAGGGCCCAGGCAGAGCACCGTGAACAGGGCCCATTTGCCGAATCCACTCAGACGTGAGAGGAGCGGAATCGCCATCAGGCCGATGGCAATGGGCGAACAGCCGGCCAACACAAACGCCTTCCAGGGGACATGGCTCTCGGTTCGCAGATATGCGGAAAGCAGAATCGATGGCAGAATGACAGCGACACCGGGCAACGCACCGCTCACGTCCACACGGCAGAAGATGCTGACAATTCCGACTGCCAGGAGGGCCGCGGCCGGGATGCTCACGGCGTCCGCGAACAGTGCCGAGTGTGCATGGGCGATCACCAGGCTCGCACCGAAGAGCGAGAACGCCAGGCCAAGCGCAACCATCGGGCCGGGATTATTTTTCGCGACGGTTTCCGAACCGGCCCAGCCCAAGGCCACTACCAGTGTGAAGATCAGGATCGGCCAGACTTTCGCTTGAAGTGGGAACGGCCAGCCCGCGTAGTATTCCGGGAGCTTCACATGAAAACCAGGTGCAATCAGAATCAACGCGGCAAGCAGGCCCAAGCCGAGTCGCAAGCGCCAGCCGCCCCACAGCGGCACGCTGGGCGTTCGCGCGAAGAGGCCATCGAATTGTGCGGCCAGGAAGAGCAACGGCAGCCACTGCCAGGCGGGAGCCGACATCAGACTGGCTGGGTCCGTGGTCAAATCGACTCGATCGTTCGGCCACCACGGAAAGACTTGCCGGAAGTAGTTCGAGACCGCAAAGCCGGCAATCATCGCCAGCGAACCCGCGAAGAGTGCAGATCGCTTCCCGAGCACCAACAGGAGCAAGCCGAAGACAATCAGTGCAACCCCCGCGGCCGGGCCGATTGCGTTCTTGCCCGCCTCCATCATCTGCTCGGTCGACGGAGTGTGCCGCAGAAATGCGGCTTTCCATTCATTCATGGCGATCTCCTCAAATGTAGCCCTCTCGCTCTGCGAGAGGGGGCCGAGAGCCCGGACGCAATGGCAAGTCGCCGTGAAGTTGCTTTCGCCTCGCGGAGCGAGAGGGCTACTTTGGAGATTCCACTAGCGACAGTCCGTGTTGTATCGCGATAATAACAATTGTCGTCTCGGAGCCAGGAATGAGTTTGCCAAAGCCCTCTCGCCGTGAAGTCCTTCGTGCCGGTGCCCTGCCGCTAGTCGGCCTGGGTTTGCCCGACCTTCTGAGGGCGCGCGAGGCGAATGAGAAGCCGCTCGGTAAGGCAAAGGCCTGCATCGTGCTGTTCATGTGGGGCGGACCTGCCCATCAAGATACCTGGGATTTGAAGCCGGACGCACCGTCCGAGTATCGCGGCGATTTTAAGTCGATCGCCACCACAATCCCGGGTTATCGTATTTGCGAGCATCTACCGAAATTGAGCGCACGAACCGACAAGCTGGCAATCATCCGCTCCGTCACGCATGGCGATGTCAATCACATCACGGCACCGCACTGGCTGCTGACCGGCAAGCCATCGCCACGCGATGGTTCGCCTCGCGGCGAGGATTGGCCGAGTTACGGTGCCGTGCTGGCGAAGATGGGCCGCGGCAAGGGAGCACTGCCTCCGTTTGTCTCCATGATGCCAGTGGTGAAGGACGGCGCGCCGCGATTTGTGGAATCCACCCACGGGCAAGATGCAGGCTGGATGGGGCCACTCTACCACCCGATGCGGATCGACACGGATGCGAGCAAGCCAAACTATCGCGTCGGCGAATTTGATCTACGCACCGATCTGCCGGGCGATCGGGCCGACGATCGACGGGCACTGCTGGTTCAGCTCGATCAACAGAAACGGTTGATGAACGAGCACCTGGAAGGCCAGGCCACCAAGGCGCATTATCATCGAGCGTTCGATCTACTCTCGAAGCCCGAGGTCACGCGAGCCTTTGATTTATCGCGAGAACCTGTTGCTTTGCGTGAACGCTACGGCATGAACATTCACGGGCAGTCGGTTCTTCAGGCCCGGCGACTCGTCGAGGCAGGCGTGCCGCTCGTCACCGTGTTTTGGCCGAACGACGGCATCACCAACGTGAGCGTTTACTGGGACACGCACAATCGAAACTTCATCGACCTCAAGCAGCGCCTGTGTCCCGTGACGGATCAGGCTTTTTCCGCACTGCTCGACGATCTCGAAGGGCGGGGAATGCTCGACGAGACGCTGATCCTGTGGACAGGGGAAATGGGACGCACGCCCAAGCTGGGCCAATCGGTCGTCGGCGGGGCGGGGGCCGGGAAGGATGGCCGCGACCATTGGCCACACTGCTTCACGAGCATCCTGGCCGGCGGCGGGATCAAGGGGGGCACGTTGTACGGCAGTAGCGATCGCTATGCGGCCTATCCAAGAACGAGCCCGGTTTCTCCCACGGACATCGCGGCCACGGTCTATCACTCCCTCGGTGTCGATCCGCATACCCAAATCCGCGACAAACTCAATCGGCCGATGGCGCTGTGCGAGGGCGATGCGATTCAGGCCGTACTGGCTTAGACAACCGCGAGCAAAGACCCCTCAGAGCCGCGCACGGAGCGAAGCGGAGTAAGCGGCTCTGACTACTACGAATCAAGTTTTTCATCATTTTCGCGGTCCATCTCTCTCGGCACGGTGTCTTCCCAGGTGGAAACCAATTCTGGGGAGATTCGTCATGCAGCGATTAATTCCAGGAGAAACGTCATGAGCAAACGCTGGCGGCGTAGATTCGTAAAGGTCCTTCTGGCCATTGCGGCACTTCATGCACTCTCTCTGATTGTGCCCAGTCGAAGTGTGATCACGGTAACCAGCCCGGAGGGAAACTATCACATTGAAACCACGGGCCGAGGCTCACAACATGTGCGGCTCGAACTCGGCGAAGGGAGTTTTGTCGAGTGCGGGACGAAATGAGGAAAGCGTACAGAAATGAGTAATGGGCGTGAAGAGAATCACAAACTTCGAGTCCTGGCCGCTTTGTTTCTCCGAGATTGTCGCCTTTCGCTCCGCGAAAGTGCGAGGCGGGCCA
>SIAJ01000132.1 GCA_009691845.1 Gemmataceae bacterium | reverse complement strand
CTGCCTCCATACCCTCGCGCCACTTGACGGGCGGCGTCTTGCCGTCGATGCGCAAGTTGGCGGCATGGTTGATGACAATGCGCAGCTTCGGTAGTTTCGACGCAAGGATGGCGACATCCGCTGGCATGTCCGGCCCGCCGTTCACGTCCAGGGCCAGGTTCAGATCGATCATCACCTTGAGGCGGTCGGCAAGGTTCCCTTTCACCCCGGCCTTCAGCTCGTTGTGCGAGATGCGGATTCCTCGGTAAAGCGGATTCTTGGCGAAGCGGCGCAGGTTTTTCTCGAAATCTTCCGACGCGGGGTCGAGCCGTCCGATAACCCCGACAATAAACGGATCCTCGGCGGCCAAATCGAGCCACCATTGATTGTCTTCGAGAAGGGGACTTGCTTCGACGATGAGGACGCCGACAACGCCATACGGCGCCGCGAGTTTTTTCAAGTCCACGGGCAGGACAGGACGCGGAAGTGGCTTGCCGTCCTTCGGCCTCGGCGGAGCTGTCGGCCTGAGCGGATCGAAGAAATGGACGTGAGTGTCGAGGATAGGAGGCCGCGGCTTTTCCTGGGCGACAGACTTTGTCGCCAGGATCAGGCCCAGAGTCACAATCAGAAAGTGGCGCACTTGCATGACATTCTCCGGCTTTTTATTGGCCGATCTTGATCGACCGATGAACCGTTCGGATGTGCCTCGGCGTCATGGCGAGTCTACCTTGCGTAGATGTTCCAGGCACAAGTGGAATCTCAACTACTCTTTTCTTGCAACAGGGGTCTCACGATGCCGGCCAAGGCATGACCGAGGAGAGAGTGTTGGTCAGCGTCCAGATGAACCCCATCGACGACACTCGATTCGACCACGCTGGCGACATCGAAAAAGGCGGCTCCTTCCTCGACGGCAACGTGTTGGTACTCTATCGCAAGGCCTGCACACTTGGCTGGCGCCCCGAGAAATTTCGGAGCGATCGACCCCTTGGGTTCCCGGATTGGAGGCGGGGCCGCCACCAGGAGAGCAGGCGTCCGCATCCCCGGTTCGAGCGGAGCACGTCGGATGGCTTGCAGGATCGCCCTCAAACCTTGAGCCGATTGCCAGGCGTTGTGCGGATGCATGGACTGGAAGTCATTCGTTCCCAGCATGATGATGACCAGGCTCAATGGGGAATTCACTTCGATCCGTTGTTCAATGCCCACCAATCCATTTCGTCCGGGCTTGAATGGATCCTCCCAAACGGTCCGCCGTCCATTGAGGCAATCTTCGATGACGCGAACCCGTGTCCCGGCGTTTGTCAGGGCGCTCTCCATCACCCCAGGCCAACGCGCGTGGAAAGGGAGCCGTTTACGGGTATTGGGAATAATACCCCTGATGCACCGCTATTCCTCGCTCAGGGAGTGATATCGTAGCAATAAATCAGGTCGTTATCCCGCAAATAGAGACGACCGTTGGCAATGACGGGCGGCGTCCAGATTTTTCCATTCTTGCGGCGGATCTTCGTCAACTCCGGAATCGTGAACCGACTTTTTTCGATCCACCCTTTGCGCGATGCTTCGACCAGCGCGACTTCCCCCTTGGATTCGCCGTAGCAGTATAGATGGCCATCTGCGTAGGCGAAGCTGCCCCTATCGAAGACGTTTCGCTCCTCCCAGATCAATTCCCCGGTCTTGAAGTCTTGGCACACCCAGCCATTGGGATCGGAGCATCCAAAGAGAAGGCCGTTCACGAGGGTGACGCCGGCGTGGTGGTTCTTCATGAACTTGTTGCGATAGACGACCTCGGTCTTGATGCCCTTGTCCTCGCGTTTGAGCTTGAGCAATCCGCAGCCGACGCCGTAGGCCGTCGTCACATAGATGGAGTCGTCGTGATGGATCGGCGTCGCGACCATGATCCATGCGGCCGGGATGCCGCTCTTCCAGAGGAGCCGGCCGTCTTCGGCTGCAACACCGGCAACACCCTTGCCGGTCAGGTTCACGTACTGACGCAGGCCGTCGATTTCCGCGACAATGACCGAGGAGGAAACGGCTTCGTCCGTCAGTTCTTTGCTACGCCAAAGGAGTTTGCCGGTTTCTTTGTCGAAAGCGGCGAACGTGCCGCCTTTGCTGCCCGGGCAACAGATTACGCGATTGCCATCGACAAGGGGGGATTCGCAATAACGGCCATCGTGAATGATCTTGCCTTGAAGGTCCTTTTTCAGGTGAACGTGCCAGACATTCTTCCCGGTGTGACGGTTGATGCAGTGGAGTTCGCCCAGAATGCTGACTACGTAGAGATAATCCCCGTCCACGGTAGGCGTGGAGGTCGGGCCATCGCCCCAATCGGTTAGCCGGCGCGGCCCAGCCGATGTGGTCCAGAGCAATTTGCCTGTATTCGTGTCGAGGGCGAAGACGACATCGTCCTTGTCCTTCGAGCCCATGCAATAAAAATGATTGCCGACAATCGACGGTGGTGAGAAGCCGGCCCCGGCGTCACGGTAGGTCCAGAGGAGTTTCGGTCCCCCTTTTGGCCAGACCTTCAACAGGCCTGTCTCGCGCGATACCCCATCGCGTTTCGGGCCGCGATACTGGGGCCAATCCTCAGCCCAACTATCGGTAGCCAAGCCCAATCCAATGAGCAGTACAAAAATGGCGGTTGACCGAACCATCATTGGAATCCTTCGTTGGTTATTTGCGTCGCACATCCAGGCAGATCAGAGTACCTCTTTGGCTGCGGCAATAAACGCGGCCGTTGGCGAGCACCGGAGCAATGCGATCGCTGTATCGAAACGTTAGTTCGTCGGGCGTGAATAACTTTTGGCTACGAGCCAGTTCCTGATATTTCTCCGTCGAAGCCTCGATCAACAACAACTCTTCCCCCGTGAAGGTGAGAAACTTGCCATCGATCATCGAAAATGACCCGCCGGCATCCTTTTGCTCCCATTTCTTTTTGCCGGTGGCGATATCGAAGCAATAGAGGGGCCCGATCCGGCTGGTGGTGTCGTTGTGCTGAATGCCGAAAACGTGGCCTTTCCACACGATGTAGTCGCAGCTGTAGTTGTCGAGGAGCTTGTCGCGCCAGACTTCCTTGACCTGATCACCATCGACTTCAAGACACACACCAAGGCCGTTTGAGTTGTCGGGATGAATACAACAGAGGATACGATTGCCGAGCACGGCCGGTTCCTGGGCGGTAATGCCGTGCCGACCTTTTTTGGTGAGAAGGTCATCATCGTTGAATGGGTGCATCCACCGTGTCTTACCGGAAGCGGGGTCCAATCCAAAGCAGGCGTTGCCGGTGTGGTATACCAGACACGGCTTGCCGTCGATAACACACGAGGTCGGGCAGGCGTAATAGCCGCCGCCTAGGTGATAGGACTCGTGGTACATGCGCCAGATTTCTTCGCCCGTTTTCTTGTTGAAGGCGAGCAGAAGGGCATTGCTCGAGGGCTTGATCGTTGATTCCTTTGGCGCCTTGTTCTGCAAGATGCGTGCGGGGACAATCACCATATCGCCGACAAGTAGCGGAGACGCCGCATAGCCATAGGTGACGGTTTGGGCGCCTAGATCCTTGCCCATCAGTTTCTGCCAGACCACCTTGCCTGTTTCGCACTCGAGGCAATAAAGGCCGCCATGCTGCCCGTAAACATAGAGCACCTTGCCTTCGACGGTTGGAGTGGATCGCGAACCCGGAAAGCTTTTGTCCTGGAATCCTGTATACGAGAATTGCCAGAGCACCTTGCCGGATGCCTCATCCACACAGGTCACGGTTTCCTCCAGGACGGGTTTCTTACTGTCATCCTTGGGAAGCAGTCCGATGGTAAAGACCCTGCCGTTGGCAATGGCAAGGCTGGAGTAGCCGCGACCGACGGGCTGCTTCCAAAGCACCTTGAGCCCGCCGGCTGGCCACTGGGTCAGCCAACCCGTCTCGCGCGAGATGCCATCGCGGTTCGGTCCGCGAAACTGTGGCCAATCATCAGCGCGTACCGTGAACGCCAACAACCCAAGGGCTGCAACGGACGCCAAAAATCTCGAATTTAGCATGAGAGAATTCCTTGGAGAAGCCGCTTGTGGCCTAGCGGAATAGCAATCCTAACGCCACGCTAAGCCGCAAGCGGCCTACGTCGTCTTTATCAATGGTTGAACCGAAATTCCGGGCTATTCACCAGGGCCCAGATCATTTGCTGTAGCCCCGCCTCGGGGCGATCCTTGCGGCGTTCCAGATAGGAATCGAAAAGTTCAATTTCGGAAGCGGATGGTGATCGAGAAAGGACGATCCACATCGACTCGTTGATCTGTGACTTGCGGTCCTTCAATTTCAGGAGGCTTGCCGCCCGCCCGACAAGCGACTTTTGAATGCCAGCATCGTTGCTGAGACGCATCGATTCCGACGCGGAGATGGGCGAATCGTCACGCGGATATTCGATGATCTTTTCCGCTTCTTTCCCTGCGTTTTCAAGGGCCGTGACCGTTTTCTCGCGAGCGATAAGGCTCTGCTCCGAGCCGAACAGCGAGGGATTGGCGACCATGTGAAACGACGCGCCCCATTGCCCCGGCGTCAGCGGTCGAATCGCTGCCGCCGCGAAATGCTCGGGAGTCGGCGCCGAATTTCCTTTCCATTGGCTGGTGCGCGCGTAAGCGTTGCTCGAAACCAGGCCCACAATCAAGCGCTTGATATCGTACTTATGTTCGATGAAATCACGGGCCAGCCAGTCGAGCAGTTCCGGATGGCTCGGAGCATTGTTGGCGTGCAACTGGTCGACGCGCATCACCAGTCCGTGACCGTAGAAGCGATACCAGAGCCGATTGACAAACGCCTTCGCAAATCGTTCGCGATTCTCGACATCGAGAGCAACCTCCGCCAGTTTCGCACGTGCGCGGAACGTCGGCTGGGCCGGCAATTCCTTCGATTTTTCCTTCGCCAGTTTCTCGATCGCTTTTGACTCTTCCTGGATGGCTTTCGCCAGATCGACAACAGCAGTCTCGGCCTTTGGGCCCTCGACGACTTTGCCGTTGAGGAACAACAGGCTAACCGGTTGCATTTTGCCGCTCTTCGCCTTGAATTCGCCCGGCTTGACGTACTTGCGATCGAGGAGATTGCCCTGAAAGTCATACGAGGCGGCAAAGAATTCGCGCATGCCGAAGAAGTAATCTTGCGAGAGTGTATTCACGTACGGATGACGATGGCACTGGGCACAGCTGATGTTTAGACCGAAGAACACCGAAGAAACGTCGCGTGCCAGCACGTCGCGGTCCTTGAGACGTTTGAGAACATATTGTTCAGGCTTGGCCGTATGCACCTTTTCGCCAGCGCCCACCAGGTCCCGGAACATCAGGTCCCACGGGCGATTCTCCTGGAACGCCGCCAGCAGATACGATCGAACACTGCCGCCATCGGGATTTTCATTCCGGAGAAAGACATCGAACTCGGTTGCATTGTGACGGATGAACTCGGGATACAAGGCGAGTTCGTTGATCAGTTTTTGCTGTTTCTGCGGATCCTTTGAGCTAATGAAGGTCTGAGTTTCGACCACGGTGGGGATGCGGCCGGCAAGGTCGAGATAAAGCCGGCGGACAAACGTGGCATCATCAGCGGGTGGCGCCGGTGCGAGCTTCGCTTTCTTGAGTTTGACGTCGATGTAGTGGTCGATCACCTCGCCCATCGGTCGATTTGCGGGCAGAAGTTCGTCGGCACGCGAATCGGAGGTAACAAAAAAACCGAGGGCAACGCCAATATAAAATGGGATTTTCATAGGTAGGATCCTTGAAGGGACAAGCCGCTTGCGGCTTAGCGCAACGTGGAAAAATCCAGGTTACGCTAAGCCGCAAGCGGCTCGAAAATTATTTGGACAACTGCCAGCGGAGAGCTTTCGCACGACCGACAGCGACGAGGACGTCGGCCGAACTGTTGAGGGCGATGTCGAGAATCGGTCTGCCGGCGGGAAATTCCTGGACCACGGCTTTCTTGTCGAGATCGAACAGGACGACCTTCTTGCCGTCCCCCGCGCCACAGCCGGCGAAAAGCCAGGGTTCCTTGGGGTGGAACTGCACCGATTCGAAGAAGCCGTTAATCTTCACAGGGAGATCGTGCGTTATTTTGCTGGCTGTCCAGTCGAATATCTGCACAAGCGCCTTGCTGCCGCCAATGGTGGAGGTATCTCCCGCGATATTGCCAGCGAGAGCGAGGCGGGAACCATCCGGAGAAAACGCCAGAGCCCGACAGCCGCCGTAGGTGTGGCCGTTCGTATCCGCCGTATAAAGATGCGTGGACCGGACCTTGCCGGCTTGCTTGCCAGTGGCGGCATCCCAGATGATGGCGGTTCCAGTCTGATCGCCCGTCGCTAATAGTTTTCCGTCGGCGGAGAAGCGGACGCAGTAGAGCTTCGAGATCAATCCGTACGGCGTCAATTTCTCGTGGCCGGCCATCTCATGGACGACTTTGCCCGAGTCGGCATCCCACACGCGCACGACCATGTCGTCCCCGACGCTGGCGATTCGCTGGCCGTCGGGAGACGCGGCGACGCCCCGAACCCATTTTTTATCGTGAGCGATGATCTCGCGGATTTTCTCCTTGGTCTGCGTATTCCACCAAATGAGCTTGTGGTCCGACCCCGCGGAAACCAGGAACTTGCCGGCAAGGGCAAGGCCGCTCACGTAGCTTACATGGGCGTCCCAAGTGTCCGGCTTGCTTTTGGGATCCTCAAAATCGATCACAATGATTTTGCCATTCGAGCCGCCCGCGTAGACTTTGGCCGTCCCGGGAATCGGTACGACGCACAAAAGGTCTGCATTCGCCTTCGGGTCTGCAGTGATCTTGGCCTCCTGCGTCGCTTTGACCGTAAGAGGCCCCGGAGTCGGTGCGGGGGCAGGCTTCTTCTCTTTGCCCTGGCCGAGCGCGAACGAACCGGTCGCGACGCAGAGGATCAGTGTCAACAGAGTCCGAGTCGTTGGAGTTGCCATCACGCGAGCACCTCCGCGATCGGTTGCGTGCCGTAATCGGTGAGTGGAACCGGACGGCCATCGGTGTTGGTGATTTCCTTTTGGTGATCGATGCCCACCGCACGCATGACGGTCGCGAAAAACTGCTGGAGCGAAACCGGGTTGTTGGCGATATTGGTGCCGTCGTTATTGGTGCTGCCGTAGACAACTCCGGGGCGAACACCGCACCCCGAAAGCGTGACGCTCATGCGCGGGAAATGGTCGCGGCCGTTGTTGTCGTTGATGTTCGGCGTGCGTCCCATTTCGGAGAACGTGGCCACCAGGGTGTTACGGAGCAGCCCGCGCTCCTGTAAATCTTCGAGCAAGACGCTCATGACGTGGTCGAGTTCGGGGACCATCTCTTGATGAAACTCGAAGTTTTGGCCATGGTGATCCCACCAGCCGCGGTTGACACGGACATAGGGAACGCCGGACTCGATGAGCCGACGCGCCACGAGCATCTGTTGGCCAAAGGGGGTCGAGCCGTAGCGGTCACGCATGGACGCCGACTCTTGTTCGATGTCGAACAGACGAGCGCTTTCCATCAAGCCGCGCACTCGGCCATAGGCGCCGCCGTGGCTGAGCAGGACGCCATCGCGTTCGCGGCCCACTCCGAAGCGGCTGCTCAGTTCCGCACGCAGGGCTTCACGTTCCCGATGATCTCCATCGCTCAGGCCGGGCGGAAGCGTGTTGGCAGGCGGAGTGAGTCGCACGCCCGAAAGTGGAATGCTGAAGGGCGCCCGGTTCGGAACACTCGCCGGCACGATATTGATTGGGTTCCACGCCGCCCCAAGGAAGCCGGCGTTTTCGAAGTAATTCGCGCCGAGATAGTTGGTGAACATGACATGGTGCGGCACCTGGCTGTTCGGATTCGCCAATTCCCGCGCGATCATCGAGCCAAGGCTGGGATAGCGAACGGGCCCCATCTTGGGTTTGCCGCCGAAAATGGTGGCGTCATTGTGGTCGCTCACCGCAAGCTGCGAGCGAATGACCGCCGTATGCCGATGAACGCACGCCGCCATCTTCGGCATCAATTCCGACATGCGATAGCCGGGAATGGAGCTCTGGATGGACTGGAACGGCCCTCCGGTCGTCGTGCCGGGCTTGGGATCCCAGCTCTCGAATTGGCTCATG
>SIAJ01000050.1 GCA_009691845.1 Gemmataceae bacterium | reverse complement strand
GCGGAACTGGAATAATCGAAAACGAATGTGGCGGCAGGCCTCCAGGCCTGCCGGGGTTTTTCTTAGCCACAGGCCTGGAGGCCCATGGCCACAAATCGCGTCTTCACGAATGCACGCGAAAACTCATACATTCTCATAACCCACCTTACTCACTTTTCACGAAGGTTTCACACAATGCGAATGGCTCTCATGGCAGCAGTTACTCTTGGCTTCGCCCTCACAGCGAATGCCGAAACGCCAGCCCTCAAGAAGGGCGAGCGAATTGTTTTCCTCGGCGACTCGATCACCCAGGGCGGAGTTGCCCCGAAAGGGTATGTCACCGTCATCAAGAATACTCTGGCAGAGAAGCACAAAGATCTCGGCATCGAAATCATCGGGGCCGGCATTAGCGGCAACAAAGTTCCGGACTTGCAGAAGCGGCTTGAGAAAGATGTTCTCGCCAAGAAGCCGACGCTCGTGATCATCTACATCGGCATCAATGATGTTTGGCACGGCGAGAGGAATGCAGCGAATGGGACATCGAAGGAGAAGTTCGAATCGGGCCTGAAGGAAATTATCGGAAAGATCAAGGACGCCGGTGCCCGCGTGGTCGTGTGTACCCCAAGTGTGATCGGCGAGAAGAAGGCTGGCGCGAATTCACTCGACAGCAAGCTCGATGAGTATTCCGAGATCAGCCGCAAGGTCGCGATGGATACCAAGTCCGATCTGTGCGATCTGCGCAAGGCATTCCTCGATCATCTCGCCAAGAACAACGAAAGCAACAAGGAATCGAGTATTCTCACGAGCGACCGCGTTCACCTGAACGAAGCCGGCAACAAGTTCGTGGCCGAGACGATTCTTGCCACGATCGATAAGTAAACGAAGTTTCCCTCCCCGGAGTCTCTCCATGACACGAATTTTTGCTCTCGCTTTCGCGATTATGTTCGGTTCGCTGGCATCCGCCCAGGAGGCCAAGAAGAAAGACCCGCCCAAGGTTCCGGCCGGACCGGACCCAACGATGGCAAATGTGCCTTACGGCACTCACGCGCGACAAGTGCTCGACTTCTGGAAAGCCAAATCGGACACGCCGACGCCCGTAATCTTCGCGATTCACGGCGGCGGCTGGGTGAATGGCGACAAAGGCAGCTATCGAGGCATTGCCAAGCGGTGCAACGACGCGGGCGTTTCGCTCGTCGCCATCAACTACCGTTATGTAAGCCAGGCTGTCGAAGCGAAGGTCGAGCCGCCGGTGAAGTGGCCACTCGAAGATGCGGCGAGAGCGCTGCAGTTCGTCCGATCCAAATCGAAGGAATGGAACATCGACAAGGTACACATCGGTGCGACGGGGGGTTCGGCCGGTGCCTGTTCCTCGCTTTGGCTTCTCTATCACGACGATTTAGCGAATGCGAAGAGCGACGACCCGATTGCTCGCGAATCGACCCGACTATTCTGTGCGGCCGTGAACGGTGCGCAGACAACGCTCGATCCCAAGGTGCTTCGCGAATGGATGCCGAATGCCCGCTACGGCGGCCACGCCTTCGGCGTGCGAACCACCGAGAACCGGGATGGAGCATTTCAAGCTTTCTTCGAGCAACGCGAAAAACTGTTGCCGTGGATCAAGGAATACTCGCCGATCAGCCACGTATCGAAGGACGATCCACCCGTGTTCATGGAGTTCCCGAGTCAAAAGAAAGCACCAGTGAAGGGTGAAAATCAGGATGACCCGACGCACTCCGCAGTCGCGGGCATGTTGCTCATGGAAAAGCTGAATGAAGCGAAAGTCGAAGGCATCATGACTTATCCGGGCCATACGCACGAGAAGTACAAGGGCTCAGTGGATTACCTGATCGATCGGCTGAAGGCGAAGTGAGGCATGTTCTCCGAATTCGACATCACCGATGGTCCTGTTTCATTGCACGTCACCACCGGCCCGGCGAATGGCCCGCCGCTGGTGATGTGGCACGGCGTGGGGCGCAAAGGCGTGGACTTCCTACCTCTTGTGCCTGCGCTGTCCATGCGCTGGCATGTCCACTTGATCGACCAGCGCGGACACGGAAGTTCAGGACGGGCACCAGGGAAGTACGCGGTCATCGATCATCTGGATGACGCTCTGACCGTGATCAACTGGCTCGGCCGGCCGGCGGTTCACTATGGCCATTCGCTCGGAGCACTGGTCGCTGCCAGCGCAGCCGCGACACGGCCGGAGTTGGTTCAAGCATTGATTCTCGAAGACCCGCCGTCGGCCACATTTCTCGCTCGCTTGTCGGACACCGCGTACTACCCCACCTTCGTGGCGATGAGGCGTCTGGCCGGACATCGTCGAAGCGTGTCTGAAGTAGCCCGTGAGTTGGGCGAGACCATCGTGCCGACGACGACGGGCCCAGCGAAGCTTGCATCACTTCGCGATGCCGCTGCCTTGCGGTTCATCGCCCGCTGTCTGGCCGACGTGGATGGTGAGGTTTTCGTACTGGCACTCGAAGGCCACTGGTTGGACGGCTACGATGAACGAGCAATTTGGCAGGGAATCACCTGCCCGACCTTGCTCGTGAGAGGCGACCCTTCGGCCGGTGGCATGCTGCCTCAAGACGCCGCGGAGATGATGGCTCTCGATATTGCGGAACTCACGCGGATCGACCTGCAAGGCGTTGGGCACCTCGTCCACGGAACCGCGACCGAGTTGGCCATTCGACATGTGTTGAATTTTCTGGAATCGCTTTGATCGAGTGACTCTCCCATGAAGCTTGCGACTGGCACCACAGTCATTTCCAACGGTCAACTCATCGACGGCAACGGCGGGCCACCCGTCCGCGATGGGGCCGTCGTCGTGAAAGATGGGAAGATCACTTACGCAGGACAAGCAAAGCTTACTCCGGAAGTGCCGCCGGACGCACGCAGGATCGATGCACGCGGCGGCAGCATTCTGCCCGGTTTGGTTGAAGCACACTTTCATCCCACCTACTTCAACGTGGCCGCCCTCGAAGATTTGGACATCAAGTACCCAGTCGAATACGTCACGTTGCTCGCAGCCCACAATGCGAAGCTGGCACTTGAGTGTGGCTACACCGCGGCCCGCTCGGGCGGCAGTCTGTTCAACATCGACGTGTGGTTGAAAAAGGCGATTGATAGTGACATTGCTCCCGGGCCACGCTTAGCCTCGAGCGGCCGGGAAATCTGCGGCGTCGGCGGTTTAATGGACTGGAACCCGGATTTTCGCAAGCTCGGCATGGAAGGGCTTGTGCTACTGGTGAACGGCCCTGACGAAGCTCGGGCAGCCGTTCGCAAACTCGTCAAGGACGGCGTCGAATGGGTGAAGACCTACCCCACCGGCGACGCGGCCGCCCCGGACACGAACGATCACCACACGTTATGCATGACCTTCGAGGAGATGCACGCGGTCGTGGCCACTGCCCACAACCACGGCTTGAAGGTCACAGGCCATTGCCGAGCGACGCAGGGTATCAAAAACGCCTTGCGAGCCGGCTACGATGCAATCGAGCACGGCACCTTCATGGACGATGAAGCTCTAGAGTTGTTGTTGAAGCGAGATGTACCTTGCGTGCCAGCATTACAGTTCGAGTACGCGAGCATCGTATTCGGACCCGAGTTCGGCATGTCGCAAGCGGTTATCGACGGACACAAGGAAACGCTCGAAGGCGGGGCCGAGAGTGCCAGGAAGATCCTGAAAGCAGGCGGTCGCTTGGGTATGGGAGGCGACTACGGCTTCGCCTGGACGCCGCACGGCACCTACGCGAAGGAACTTACGTTCTTCGTGAAACACGTCGGCCTATCACCTATGGAAGTCCTGAAGTGTGCGACCAAAACCGGCGCGGAAATCATGGGCCGCAGCAAGGAATTCGGCACACTGGAAGCGGGTAAACTCGCAGACGTGCTTGTCGTCGACGGCGATGTCCTGGCGAATATTGCGATTCTGGAGGAGCGATCGAAATTTGTGGCGGTGATGCAGGGCGGTGAAGTGAAGGCGGGCACCTGTTCCATGCCGTAGATTCGACGGTCATAACAGTTCAATCACGCTGCTCGAAACCTCATGCAACAGGAGCAGCGAAATCTGCTCTCCAGGAAATCGTTTTTCGATCCTGGTGAACGTGCCATCGGCCTGCGGTTCTCGTTAAACCTCCACGCAAGGTGATTGAAGGTAACGATCCAACACTCAGCATACAACGTCCCTGTTACTTCGCGATCGTACTCGAGCGTGTCGTCCGCAATCTCGATTAGCAGCAATACCTGCCCGGCGGTCGGCTTCCCATAGCGATAGTGGTCATCTCGAAAGCGAGTATCGGACAATCGGGCTCAGGCACACTGACTAGCTCGATCAAAGATATCGGGGCCGAAGACTTTCAGGAGCCATTTTCCACATGCAAGATCGAAATTGCCTCGCACATCCTTGCAAGTTAACTCGCCCCGAATGAGTTCTACGTTGTCTCGCTCGGTTAGAATCCCGTGCTCGATTAGCTTTTCGTATTCATCCACCGCAAATCGAAAAACGGGTCTTGGATGACTCATACAGACCGCTCGCAAGTCGCGTTGATATACTTCCACTTCTGACGATTCGACCAAGAGCAGTGCTCGCCCTTGAACAGGAACTTGCATGTCCTCCCCCATCCGCTCCTCCGTCGATTTCAACCTTCCCGGCAAGCAGCACGGCAATTTGTACGTGCCGTACTCGTACAACCTCGGCGGTTGGGCGAATCTCATGTTGCCCATCACCGTGCTTGCCAACGGTAAGGGGCCGACTGTGCTCGTGCTCGCCGGGAATCACGGCGACGAATATCCCGGGCAGGTCGCGGTCATGCGGCTGCTGCGCGAGTTGCAGCCGGAACAGATTCGTGGCCGACTGATCCTCATTCCGACACTGACGATGCCGGGCGCAAGGGCTGCAACCCGACTCTCGCCGCTCGATGGCAAAAACTTCAACCGCAGCTTCCCAGGCAACCCGGCCGGCACGCCATGCGATATGATCGCCCACTACCTGACGACCGTCCTGTTTCCGATGGCCGATGTCGTGATCGACAATCACACCGGTGGACGCAGTGTTGATTTCTATCCGTGCGGGCACATGCACCTGGTGCCGAAGGGCTCGCAGCGGGACAGGATGCTCGCCGGGACGGAAGCCTGGAACACGGATTTCTGCTTCCTCTACGCGGATATTGCTGGCACGGGATTATTGCCCGTGGAAGCCGAGAATCAGGGCAAGATCGTCCTGACCACTGAAATGGGTGGAAGCGAAAACGTGACCGCCCAGGTACATCGCCTCACTCAGAGCGGATTACGAAACGTGCTGATTCACGTCGGTGTACTGGAAGGAAAAGAGCAATCGCGAGCGGACCTTGGGTTGCCCCCAACTCGCTGGGTCCGGGCCTTGGATTGGGAAGACTATCGATTCGCGCCCGAGTCCGGTGTTTACGAAAACCGCGTTCCGCTTGGTGAGCCGGTTCAAGCGGGCCAGGAAGTGGGGGCCATCCATTCACTGGAGCGACCGGATCGTGAGCCGGTCTCCGTGGTCGCACTTTCCGCGGGAATCCTGCTAGCAACGCGAGCCCCGTCGATTGTCGCTCAAGGCGATTGCGTGGCCTGCATCGCTCACGAAGTTGATCTCAGAACGCTCTAAAGAAACGTAGAGAAGCTTCAGGTATCCGTGTCGAGACGCCCATTAGGCGATCACGTCCTCGATCACTTTTCCACGCGAAATCGGCAAGGGCCGATCGAGCCGATCGCGAATCTCAGTTTCCGGGTTGATACCGAGCATGTGGAAAACTGTGGCCGAGATGTCCTCGGGCCTGGCTTGACCCAATGCGGGGTACGCCCCGGTCTTATCCGAACCACCGTGGATGTGCCCGCCCTTAGTCCCACCGCCTGCCATCAAGACCGTGTAGCACTGCGGCCAATGGTCGCGACCGGCGAGGGCATTGATCTTGGGCGTGCGGCCGAACTCGCCCATCCACAGGACGAGCGTGTCCTTGAGCAAGCCGCGTTGGTTCAAGTCTTCGATCAGTGTTGGCAAAGTCTGGTTCGTGATGGGTAAGAGATAGCTCTTCAGAATCGGGTCCATCGGTTTGTTATCGAAGCCATGCACGTCCCAGCCACCCTTCGGGCCGCCGATGAATTCGGAGAAGTAGACGTTGATGAACTTGGCCCCAGCCTCGACGAGCCGGCGGGCGAGTAGACAGCCCTGACCATAAGTCGTGCGGCCATATTTGTCGCGTAGGCTCTCGGGTTCCTCGGACAGGTCGAAAGCCTTCTTGAATGCCTTCGACGTGAGCATCGAAACGGCCTTCTGATACGATTCGTCGATCCCCTGTGCGACGGCCGATTCCTCGAGCAAGTGTGTCTGGCCATCGATCAGTTTGAGGATTTCCTTGCGGCTCTCCATTCGCTCGGGGCTGATGCTCGAAGGCAGCGAGAGTTCGGGGAGTCGAAAATCCACGGCATTCGGATCACTTGTGAACAGGAAGGGATTGTGAGACTTGCCGAGAAAACTCGCATGTTGGCCGGGAGTAATCGAGCCATCGCGGATCACGTGCGGATAAGCAACGAAGGCCGGTATTCCTTTCGCGTTGGGTGCGAACTTGTCGACGATCGAACCATAAGCGGGGAACAAGTCAATCGAGTCACGCAGACGTTGATCGTCCGAAGGAGGAGCGATGCCCGTGAGGCTGTAGTAACCGGCCGAGTTGTGGTTCTTCATCGTGTGCTGCACACAGCGAATCAACGTCAGCTTGTCGGCCACGTCGGCCATGCGTGGCAGAAGTTCACAGACCTGTAAACCAGGCACTTTGGTTTGGATCGGTTTCAAGGAACCACGCACTTCGGCCGGTGCGTTCGGTTTCATGTCGAAGGTTTCTTGGCCAGGGGGTCCACCGTACTGGTGCAGGAAGATGACCGACTTGGCACGAGCCTTGAGTGATTCCTCGGCACGGAGCAAAGCAGGGAGAGTCAGGCCGAAGAGGCCTGCACCACCGACACGCAATACCGCTCGACGATCGACAAACATGATCGGGCCTCAGTGCGGGGTCACGCTATTTGTAGAACGAGTCTGCTTGACAAGGAGAACGCGGAGTCGGGCATTCTCGGCTTCGGCCGTGTTGGCTCGTTCATCTTCGCACGCAGCTCATCCTGATCGGTCTTGTTAATCGCTTCACCAAAGACGGCTCCGGTCATTCCATCCACTCCATCAATCTTGATCCGTTAGTACACAGATCAACCGATTCATGCCAGCCATTGATTGGGTCACCCTCATCTCCGCAACAAGAATTCCTTTGCGTTCACCAACCCCCACATCACATCTTCCAGTGCCGGCCGGCGATCTTTCGCTTTGCCCACAAAGGCGACGAGCCGAGTCAATTCCTCGGTGGTTGGATAGCGCGACAACGCGGTCAGATAGAGCGACTCGATCGCTTCCGCGTCTTGCTTGCCTTCCTTCAGCATTCTACCGAGGCGATTCTCGGGTTCCGAGAGCATGTCCTGAAGCATCTCACCCGTCAAAAGCTGGAATGCCTGCGACAGGCCAACATCTTCGGCACGCTCGCATTCGCAGGTCAGCAGCCGCTCGGGTTTGCCGAACGACTTTAGAAATCGTTCCGCCTCCGCACTTTTTTTCGAACGGCGTTCTTGTGCCAGCGCCGCCACCTGGCCGGCACGAGTTCCCGCCGGAAAGCCATCGAATTTGAGCTTCGTCCCCGTTACATTGGCAACCGCGTCGAGCAATTGCTCCGCCTCGAGAGGTTGAACCAGGGACTTCGAGAAGTGCCGGTCGTCTTCCGCGTTCGTACCGGCGGGCGACGCAGAATGTTGATAAACCCGGGAGGAGAGAATCAGCCGCACGAGCGATTTCAGCGAGAAGCCGTTGTCGGCAAAGCTCTTGGCAAGGAGTTCAAGAAGCGGAGCATTCTCGGCCGGGTTCGAGACGCGAAAATCGTCGATCGGCTCGACGAGTCCCCGGCCGATGAGGTGATACCAAACGCGATTGGCCTGGGCCTTCGCGAAGAACGGATTATCAACCCGGTCCACTGAGTTCGCCAGCAGCCGCAGCGGATCGCTCTCCTTCGTCGGCTCGCTCGACCCGAGTAGTCGCGGGGCCAGGAGTTCCTGAGTTCGGGGATGCTTTAACCCGCCTTCTCGACGCAGGAACACGATTTGATCGCCCGCGAATTCGTGAGCGTCCAGGCGATCGCGACGCTTGTTCTCCACGATGCGATAGTCGATTTGCCCGAACACGGCCGCAAACTGGTGATAGTCCTCCTGAGTCCATTGATCGAACGGATGATTGTGGCAACGCGCACACTGAATGCGAATGCCGAGAAAAACCTGAGCGACTGCCTCGGCACGCGAGTAGGGATCGCGCAAGGATCGATACAGATTCGCCGGCGGATTCTGATACGTACTCCCCCGCGCGGCAATCACCTCACGGGCAAGCACGTTGAGGGGCTTGTCGCTCGCAATCGAATCGCGAAGCCATTGATGGAAAACGCGAACACCCTTCTGATCGAGCGACTTCTCTTCGTTGCGAAGCAGATCGCCCCACTTCTGTGCCCAGAAGTCCGCGAACTCGGGCCGAGCCAGAATCGAATCGATCAGGCGTTCTCGTTTGTTCGCGGAACCATCCTTCAGGAAGGCACGTGCCTCCTCCTCACTCGGCAGGATTCCCATCGCGTCCAAAAATGCACGCCGCAGGAAAGTGGCATCATCCGCGGGGGGCGACGGAGTCAGTCGTAGGGTTTTCAACTGCGCGTAAACTTGGCGATCAATCGGGTTGCTCAGTGGCAGGTCGACCCAGACGAAGTTCTCGCGTTTCGGCAGGAACGCCAGCGTGACGGCCACCTGGCGATCCAGATAACGCACGAGTACGTTCAGTTCGCCGGATCGCAACCTGGTAACTGTGCCATCCGAAGCAATGTTCACGATGCCGGCCGCCGTTGGCTCGAATGTTACCAGATGTGTGACGTTTCGCCGGGAACCGTCCGCGAAGTGAGCCTGTGCCTCGATGCGAACGTGATCGGCCGGCTCAAACAGGAGTTGCGAAGCAGGGGTCACTTCGAAACGAGTCAGACGTGGACGGGCAGGAGCATCGTCCAGACACCCGGCCGCGATCCAGTCCCGGACGATGCGGTATTCTTGCGAATCAAGGCTGAATCGTGGCCCGCCTTCGTGACCGACTCGGCCTGTGGCTTTCAGCAACAACAGACTATCATCCGGATGCATCGGGTCAGTTCGCCGAGCCAGCGTGTCGCGAGTAAGTGTAATCAGATCGGTACTGGGCGATTCGCCACGCAAAGAGAGTTGGAACCCGCCCTTGCCGTTCAAATTTCCGTGGCAGGCTCCCGAGTTGCACCCGGCCCGCGAGAGAACGGGAGCCACTTCCTGTTGATAGGAGACGTTTGCAGCATGTGCCTGTGCGCCCAGCCCGCCCAGCAGCAAAATCAAAACTCCGCGCATGCATGTCTCAAGTAGTGGTGAAAACCGGTAAGGAGAGTATCGCAGAGTCGTGAGGTTGTGGCAACTCGTGTTGAAGCGGAGTTGCTCACATATCCGATGCAGTTCAAACCGTAGACTACACCTCACGAACCTATCCACACGACTACCCCAATCCACGCCATGCGCATCGGACGCTATCGTCTTCTTGAACCGCTTGAAGCCAGCGTGGCCGGGCCTGCCTTCCTGGCGATTGCCGACGACGATTCCGAATGGGAGATCCGCCTCCCCGATCACACACGCGACGGAGTGAGCTGGACGTCTATCAAGCGACGCTTGCGTTTGCTGCAACAGGTTGAATATCCCGGCCTCCTCCCGATTCGAGAGATGGACCTCTCCAACGAACCCCCTTATATCGCTTTCCCGCGTTCGCAGATTCTGAAGCTGCCGCTGCCTGCGACACAAATTGTTGCAGTTGCCACGTCGATGGCCGGAGTGCTTGCGGCCGCCCACCGCGTTGGGCTCTCCCTGGGCAATCCAATCTTGCGATCGACTTCGTCGTCGGCCTGTGTCCTCGATCTCACAGATGCCGGCGACCAAACCCGACACGACCCGACCACGGATGTCGCACGTCTGGCGGACCTCTTCACGCAACTCGGCCCGAAGCCCGGCGACTTTGTCCAATGGGATTCGGTCCTGGCGAAGATGCGTGCCGACGATCGCCCCACGGCCGCCGAGGTACTCGAGTGGTTCGAGGTGCCGACACTCGAGACGACTCTTGATTCGCCGAGGGCCGACGCCACACAGGTGCTCGCCTTGCCGCCCGCCCCTCCGCAACTCGGCGACACGATCGGTCGCTTCCTCATCGTGGAAAAAATCGGCGAGGGCGGCATGGGCGTCGTCTACAAGGCCGAGGATCCGGCCGATGGTTCGTTCGTGGCCCTGAAAGTTCTTCGTCAGGGCCCCCAAGCGTCCGACCATCGAACGATCCGCCGCTTTGTTCGTGAAGGGCGAATGCTCGGCGCACTGGACAGCCCGTATGTCACGCGTTTGATCGACGCGGGGGTCGATGGCGAGCGATCGTACCTCGCCCTCGAATTCGTTGCGGGCACGAACCTGGGCGATCGCGTCCGCGATCAAGGCAAGCTCATCGAGGCGATGGCTCTGGACCTGATCACGGATGCCGCACGCGGTCTCGCGGCCGCCCACGCCGCCGGCATGATTCACCGCGACGTGAAGCCAGACAACATGCTGCTTGTAAGTGGCGCAACCAATTCCGGGCCGCGACTTAAAGTGACCGATTTCGGACTTGCACGTTCGGTGCTGCCGACGGAATCGATGGAACTCACTCGCGCCGGCACGGCCGTTGGCACGCCGCTTTACATGGCACCCGAACAGTTCGGCTCCGAACCGGTCGATGCCCGCGTGGACGTCTATGCCCTGGCCGCCACGCTGTTCTTCATGCTGACGGGCAAGCCTCCCTTCCAGGCCGATGGCTTGGCCGCTCTCGCAAAAGCCGTCGCTCAAGAAGAAGCCCCCTCGCTCGATCGGGCTTCGACGGGCGTCAGTTCGGCAACCGCGGCCTTGATCGCCCGTTGCCTGAACAAGGACCCCGCTCACCGGCCCGTGGATGCGGGATCGCTCTTGCGCGAACTGGAACAACTTCGGGCCGGCCAACCGCTTGAGCAGGGCACTCATCCGCACATGCCAGCCGGTTCCAGCCACGTCCGACAATACGTCCACGCCTGGGACCTTGACTCGCCACCCGATCGCCTTTGGCCCTACGTCTCCAATACCGAACGCCTGAACCGGGCGGTTGGCCTTCCTTCCGTGAACTACATTCTCACTCGAGATCCCCAACTCGGCACCAGGCGATCCGCCTCGGCCCGCGTGATCGGCATGAGGATGGAATGGGAAGAGCATCCGTACGAATGGATCGAAGGACGTCGGATGGGCGTTCTGCGCGAGTATTCCAAGGGGCCATTTGTTTGGTTCCTCAGCATCGTCGATCTCGAACCGTTGCCCAATGGCGGCACGCGTGTGAAGCAAACGCTGCGGGCCGAACCGCGTGGTCTGCTCGGCCGCATTGCTGCACGCATGGAACTCGGCTTCAAGGCAAAAAAATCGCTCGGTCGCGTGTATCGCAAGATGGACGATGCCCTGAAATCCCGCTCGACACCGGACGTCGATTCCTTTGAAGCACCAACCGCCTTGCCGCGATCGCGGGAGCATCGCATGCGGTCGGGGGTGAATCGCCTGATCGCGGCCGGCGTCACGACCGAAGCGGCCGAGATGCTCGCTCTGTTCCTGTCGAATGCACCAGAACCCGAGGTCGCCCGCATCCGGCCGTTGGCTTTGGGCCGTCGATACGGCATTGCCGATGCCGACGCGATCGATGCTTGTCTGCGTGCGGTTCCCTCCGGCCTGTTGCAATTGCAATGGGACGTGATCTGTCCACTCTGCCGCATTCCATCGGGCCGAAAAGACACACTGCGCGACCTGAAGGAACACGAGAATTGCCGGGCATGCGCTGCCGATTTTCGCACGGATTTTGCTGCCTCCGTTGAGTTGGTCTTCAAGGCCCATCCCGACATTCGCCTGGCCGAGGCCGGGAACTACTGTGCCGGCGGTCCCGCGCACTCGCCGCATGTCGTCGCTCAAACTCGGATCGCCGCTAACGAACGCCTGGAACTCGAACTCGCTCTCTCGGAGGGCACCTATCGCATTCGCGGACCGCAGTTGCCCTGGTCGCTCGAACTTCGCATCGACCCGAGTGCCACAGGCCGACGCTGCGAACTCGACCTCGCGGCCGGCACGCCTGGCCAAGGAATCACCCTCGCAACCGGAGGCCAGATCATCACCATTCGCAACGCCAGGCAGCACGAGATCGTCGTTCGCGTGGAACGAGCGACCGTTCGCGATGATGTTCTGACTGCTGCCCGGGCCATTGCCATTCCCGCCTTTCGCGATCTGTTCCCCGACGAACTGCTCAGCCCCGGCCAACTGGCACCGACCTCGTCCGTTTCCATCCTGTGGGTCAAAATCTCCGACGGCGACACGCTGATGGACCGCCTGGGTGAAGCGCGTGCCTTCCAACAAATCCAGGCCACCTTCCGAGCGATTGAAAAGAAAGTTCGTTCCGAAGGCGGGGTCGTCGTGAAGGCCGTCGGAGAAGGCATGCTTGCCGCCTTCGGTGAAGTGACGAGTGCCACGCGAGCGGCCCTCGGCTTGGCCAAGGCCATCGATGCCGAGCCATTGTGCAAGGACCTGCGTCTTCAGGCCGGCTTGCATCGAGGCCTCGCGCTGGTCGCTTCCGTGAACGATCGACTCGACTACTTCGGCCAATCCGTTCGCCTCGCAACTCGCCTGGGCGATCTGGCAATGCCGGGAGAACTGCTCCTCACCCCGCAAATCGCAGGCGATCCCGAAGTTGCCGCCTTGCTGCGCGGACGACCAATTCGCTTGGACGAACTGGCCGAGCCAGGTTCGGCGAAGATTCTGGTGTACCACGTTGCAACGGCCTAGCCGGAATCTTTCGAAAATTGAATGGAGCGCCCCTAAACCTGCACCAGCAAAAGCTGCCTGCTAGGGCACTCGGGTCCATGGCGGGTAGTGGGAACAAATGGGCAGCGGCGACTCATTCGGAGCGTAAAGCCACGACTGGCTCGATTCTGGCCGCACGTCGAGCGGGAAGGATGCCCGCGAGAGTCGTTACGAGCATCGCGAACACGGGTGCCCCGAGGACGAGCCAGATCGGATAGTGGAAAACGGTCTCGGTCGCGACCATGTTTTCGTCCTGCTCGCGGATCAGGCGTAGCGCGACATTATCGCCAGGGAATGAAACGACCCAACCGACCAACACGCCGAGCCAGCCGCCGACAAGGCCGATCATTCCCCCCTCGATCAAGAACATGATCAGGATCTGCCGATCCTTCGCGCCAACCGCCTTCATGACGCCGATATCGCGAGTGCGTTCCAGCACGGCCGTGAACATGGTGTTCATGATTCCCAGACAGGCGACGGTCAGCGCAAGCAGGGCGACGAAATCCATCGTGAAGCCGATCAGGAGAACATTCCGACGTGCCATTTGCAGGAACAATCCGATCGAATAGCCGTGATAGCCTTCTTTTTTGAGCCGCTCGAATACCGGCTTCAACTGTTCGTCCGAATCGACTGTGATCGTGGCACGCGCGTAGCCTCGCTCCGCGCGAACGGGCAAGGCCGAAAACAACTCTTCCGCTTTGCCTTGGGGAATCGCGACATCTCCGCGTAAATTGTCAGCGAGCATCTCGAACAGATCGCCGTCCCGTTTTTTGTCCGCGTCGCGAAAGACGCCGACGATGGTCACTTCTAGAGTCACGGCCGGATGTGTTTTTTCCTTGGGATCTTGGTTACGTTTGCGCCCCAGGGCCCGCATGAGTGCATCTTTGTCCGTAGCCGACAGGTCCAATTTCTCGATGGCGGCCGGCAGCATGTCGCGAGCCCGGGCCATGGCTTTCAGTTCCGCTTCGCTCAGTCGAGTGGGGTCGGCATCAAACAGGGAAAGCAAGAGTTCCGGGCGTTTTCGTTCGGTGCCTTGAAACTCGAGCCGCATCGCCTGGCCGAGACAGGCACGAATGTCCTCATCGGAACGGATGCCGAGTTGATAGAGGAGGAACTCGTGAACAATGGCCTCGTTGGTGCCCTCGCGAGGAGGCCGGCCGAATTCGAGTATGCCGCGCAGTCGCTCCGGATCGGACTCGAAGCCGACGCAATTCCCCTGGCGAATTTGCCCGCGAAAGACGAGCCGAGCGTTTTCGGAAAGATCCGGCTCCACCGACACGACATGTTCCCACCCAGCAAACTCGCGCAGTTGGTCCGGAGTGAGTGGCTTCGGTGCGGGTCGAGTATTCTGATTTCGCCATTCGTTCGCGAGTTTCTTACGCACGCGTTCCCGCCGCGCATCGGACATCGCGTCATCGACACGAAGGGCCGACGCCGGGACACCCGTCAGTTCGTCCCCCTCGTTTGGGTCGTGTCCCGGATGGACGAAGATCTCCCGTAAACGCCGCTCTTTCTTGAAGCCATCCTCGATGATGCGACGGACCCCCAGGCCAACTGCCACACTGGCCACGAGCGTGGCAATGCCAATGGTGACGCCGAGCGTCGTCAACACCGTCCGTAGTTTTTGGCGACGAAGTGAGAAGAGGCCAGCCGAGAACAGGTCGCGAATACGCACGTTGGCCCATGAATGTTGTGAAGCGTGAGGCGAGCCAAGCGGCGTAAGCCGCCGGGTGATGCATCAAAACCCGGCGGCTTACGCCGCCCGGCTCGCCAAGTCATGTCTCACTTCGCTCCCGAGCCGATGCAGTACAGATGCTTCGAGCCGCGAATGAAAATCTCGCCCTTCGAGAAAGCGGGTGAAGCGTAGCTCGATTCGCCGATCGGGTTCTTCTCGAGCAGTTCGTATTTCTCTTGTGCTTTCACCACGAAGGTGTTGCCATCATCATCGACCAGGTAGATCCGCCCATCGGCAGCAATCGGCGAGGCGCTGTGATGTTTCCCCAGCCGTTCGTTCCAGTGGAGTTTGCCGGTCGCGGCATCGCGGCAGGTTGCATGGCCCTCGTCGTGAACGAGAAAAATATTGTCGCCTTGAGGGACCGGACTTGGCACATAACCCGCACCAGCCTTGGTGCCGCCATTCTTGATGTGCCAGGCCACATGCGAGTCGGTCACGTTCCCCGTGCCATCGGGCTTGATGCCCATCACGTGATAAGTCGGAAAACCAGCCGTCAGGTGAAATAGCCCCTTGGTGTAGATCATGCTGGCCACGAATTGCTCGGTCGGCCCGGTGATTTCCCAGATTTGCTTGCCCGTGTCCGGGTCGTAACTCGCGACTGTCTCGGCACCCGTAAGCACCATTTGCATCTTGCCCGCTGCCTCGACGATGAGAGGCGGGCAGTACGAGCGAATCCGGTGGGTGCGATCGATTCGCCATTTCTCTTCGCCCGTTTTCCGATCGAGTGCCACGATGTACGCGGGCTTCGATTTCTTGAACGCGTCCTGATCGCAATTCACGATCACCAGGTCCTTGTACAGCATCGGCGGGCTGCAAAATCCGTGTGTCGATTGAAACTCGCCCGGGGACTTCTTCCAAAGTTCCTTGCCCTGGAAGTCGAACGCGGCCACGACCACTTTCGGATTGTCGAGGAAGGTCACATACACTCGCTCGCCATCGGTCGCGGGGGTCGAACTGGCACGGCTATTGAGCTTGTGCAGGCTCTCCAGCGGCGATTTCAAAACGACTCGCTCCCAGAGAACCTTGCCTTCCTTGCGGTCGAGGCAGATCAGCAGACGATCCTTAGGTTCCTTGGCATCCCCCTCCTCGATGGCGGAGGTAATGAATACTCGATCCCCCCAAATGATCGGGGAAGAGTGCCCGCGACCCGGCAACGGCGATTTCCAACGCACGTTTTCCGTGGCCGTCCAGCGCGTCGGAAAGCCTTTCTCGGTCACAGTGCCATCGCCACGCGGCCCACGCCACATGGGCCAATCGTCATCGGCGGCGAAGAGCGGTGCAACGATGAACAGAAAGCAGATTGCTAAGAGTCGGGACATGGTATTGGGTTGGGTTGGGTTTCGTCTTGTTCCCCCTTCCCTAAGTGGGAAGGGGGAGAAAAATTTAGGCGTTCTTCTTCAACTTGCGGGCCCGGCCAGACGGCACCCATTCGACGATGTACAAATCGCCCTTCGAATCGAGCGTCAACGCGTGCGGGAACGCGAACTTGTCCGGATGCTTGGCAACGATGTCTTCCTTCTTGTTGCGGGCATCGAGACCATCGCCCAATTGTGCGACCACTTTGTCATGAGCATCGATGACCGTGACTCGGGCGGCCAGGTCGGGGATATAGAGATGCCCATCGTGCTGATAGAGGCAACACGGATTACGCATTTCAGGCACCGTCCGCTTGTATTCCAGCTCCATCGAGAACACTTCGAGACGGGCGTTCGCACGGTCTGCAATGTAAATTTCCGGTTCCTTCTTCAGCGTGCTCACCCAGATGCCGTGGCAGGTGTTGAACTTACCGTGCTCTTTTCCGGGGCCACCCATCGTCTTGATGAGCTTGAAGTGCTTATCGAAACGATGAACGAGTTGGCTGCCGTATCCATCGACGACGTAGATGTCGCCATTCGGTCCAACGGCCACGTCGGTCGGGTTCCTGAAGTCGAACTTCTGAGCGTGTGGGCCTTCTTTCTCGACATTGCCGATCTCGTGAAGAATCTTGCCCGTCAGATCGGTCTTGTAAACGCGAGCGCCCAGTTTCGGTTGGCCCTTCGGAGCGGAGACGTTCTCGGTCCAGTACAGAAACTCCTGATCGCCTTCCTTGCTGCAGTACAAACCGTGAGCGGTGGCGACGTACTGGTTCTGGTCGTAGCCGAACTTGTCTTTCACGTCTTTGGCCCACGATTCCAAAATCTTGCCCTCGCGATCGAAAATCACGACGCAGGCATTGGCGGAACGCGAAGTGACGTAGATGCGATCCTTCGAATCCGCGACAACTGCACAGCCGAGGCCATAGTTCATGCCGGTCGGCAGCTTGCCCCAATTTTCATCGAGGGTGAAGGACATCTTGCCTTCACCGAACGTGGTGGCTGCTTGAGCCGACGTTCCCAGAGCAAGCCCGGCACCAGTCGCGGCAGCGGCTTGCATAAAGGTTCGGCGATTGAATAGATAGCTTTCGGACATGGAGAGTCTCCTTGAGGAATCAAAATCAATTCACCACAAAGACAACAACAATCGAGTCAATGTACTCTTTGTACTCTTTGTGCTCTTCGTGACTTTGTGGTGAATTTGGTTTAGCTCTTGGGTACAAAACGCACGCAGATCGGGGCGGGAACTTCGGCTTTCTGGTCGGTGGTCTTCAGTTGGCCGGTCTTGGCGTCGACTTCAAAAACAACGATGCTGTTGCCGGCCTGGTTGCCGACGATCATCCATTTCCCGGTCGGGTCGATGTTGAAATTGCGAGGAATGTTGATGCCTTCCCCTTGGTGGCCCATTGCTTTGACTTCGCCGGACTTCTCGTCGATCGCGAAAATCGCGATGCTATTGTGGCCACGATTCGACACGTATACGAATTTGCCGTTCGGATGAACGACCGTCTCGGCCGTCGAATTGCCTTTGTGCTCCTTGGGCAACGTCGTGACCGTGTTGAGCGTCTTGAATTCGCCCTTGGACGAATCGTAGGTCATCGCGGTGACGCTGGAGGCCATCTCGTTGCAGACGTAGGCGAACTTGCCGCTCGGATGGAACGCGAAGTGGCGAGGGCCGCCACCCGGAGGCGTGTCGACGGACGGGGGATCGTTTGGCGAAATTTTTCCCGTCGCGGAATCGTACTTGTAGACGAGCACCTTATCCAGTCCGAGGTCGGCGACCATGGCGAACTTGCCTGCGGCGTCCAGGTTAACCGAGTGGGCGTGCGGTGCGCTTTGCCGGCCCTTGTCCACGCTCGTACCCTTGTGTTGCACGAAACTAGATGCCACGCTGAGCTTGCCGTCCTTGTCGAACGGAAGCACGGTGGTGCTGCCCCCACCGTAATTCGCGACCAGCACGTGCTTGGCCTCGCGATCGCAATTGATGTGGCAGGGCCCGCCACCGATCGACGGTTGCTGATTGATCGCCTTCAGTTCGCCCGTCTTGGCATCGAGCGTGAAACTCATAACGCCATCGACTTTCTTGCCTTCTGCGTTCGTGATGCTGCCGACCGCGAACAGATGCGTGTTCTTGGGATGAATGGCCAGGAAGCCCGGGTTGACGGCCTCGGCCGCCACTTCCACTTTGCCAAGTTTGCCCGTCGCCGAATCGAATTCGACGCGGTAGATGCCCTTGGACTTGTTGCTGCCTGTGCCCAGGAAGACCCAGTAAGAGCCGTCGGCTGCAGAGAGTGCTGGGATCATGAACATGGCAAGCAGAAGGGAGAACAGGAGAGAGATTCGCATGGGGTGCTTCTGGGGTGGGAGGAGCGAATAGACAGTGTAACGGTTGGGGAGAGCATGTCACGCGAAAAGTAGGAGTTTGAACTCGTCATTTTCGCGGCAAGACAATCACGCACGGATCGTAGTCGTCTTCTTTCGAGTTCAGGCCCGGTGTTGGCAGCAGTTTCTTGGTCTCACGGTCGTACAGATACACATCGCGTTCGCCTGCCCCGCCTGGACGTTCCGAGACGAAGGCGATCCAGCGGCCATCGGCACTCAACGAGGGAGATTGCTCGTGGTCCGTGGAGTTCAACCCCGGTAGCGGCAGGTGCTTCTTGTCTACCCGGTCGAACAGTTGGATGTCGCGCCCTCCTGAGCTACCGGTTCGATCTGTGCTGAACGCGATCAATCGTCCGTCTCCATTCAGCGTTGGTTGAATGTCCATGGTCTTCGAGTTCATCTCGGGCAGGGCGACCACTTTCTTTTCGGACAAGGCGTAAAGATAGATGTCGGTCAAGCCGACTCCGCCTTTTTGGTTGGAGGCATAGGCGAGGAGCTTGCCATCACCACTGAGTGCCGGCAAACGCTGGTCGATGGTTTCACCGTTGAGCTTCGGCAAATCGCTCAGTTTCTTCGCGTCGAGATCGTACAGATAGACGCCCCAGCGCGCGTTCCCTCCGGGCCGATTCCAGGCACTGAAGGCAATTCTCTTGCCATCGCCGGAAAACGACGGCGACATCTGATGCACATTGGTCGATACGTTGATCTCCGGCAACGTGAGCAGTTTTTTCTCCACACGATCCCAGACTTCGATTCGCGCACCATCGGTGACGCCGATCTGGGCCGAAAATGTGCAGTACCGTCCATCACTACTTAAGGACGGGTGCATGTCGGCCCGGCTCTTGTTCGTCTCGGTGCCGATGGTATCGATCGCGCCGACGATCTTGCCGTTGGCAACGCCATCGTGCTCGTAGTAGTAGACTTTCGGATACGGCGGAGCACGGCGTTCCTTGACGGAGCAGAAGGCGATCAGGAGCTTGGGAGTAGACTCAGGGGCGGGCTGAGCCTTGACTCGTTGAGCCACCGGAACCAGGCACAGACTGCACAGCAAGAATCGAAGCATGAATGCTTGCAATAAAATGGATTCCCGGCCCGACGTAGGATCGAGTTGCAACGGGGATGCCGTTCGTTTCCGGAAACAGGTTGCGTCCCCGTTGATTTTCCTCACACCAAGCCAGCCACCGGGGCCGAGGTGCCGATGAATGGCCGAATTCGCGGGTCGGTGTTCGTGTCGATCCCGAGCAAGCGGTAGATCGTCGCTGCGAGTTCACCGGGATAAACCGGGTCGGTCGCGGGTGCGGCTGCCGAGGCGTCAGTCGCGCCGATCACGGCTCCGCCGGGAACGCCGCCGCCAGCCAGCAGTGCGAAGAGCGAGTTGCCCCAGTGGTCGCGGCCGCCCCACTTGTTGATCTTCGGCGTCCGCCCCATTTCGCCGACGGCCACGACCAGCGTCGTTTCCAGCAGGCCGCGTTCTTGCAGATCGTCGAGAAGAGCCGTCATTCCTTGGTCGAAGCGTGGACAGAGTTCTTCTTCCATTCGCTCAACACCAGTGGAGTTGAAGCCGTGAATGTCCCAGGCTCCGTCCCAGTCGTACCACTTCACTTGAACGTAGCGCGTGCCAGCCTCGACCAGCCGGCGAGCCATCAACAAAGATTGGCCGAAGAAGTTCGAGCCGAATCGGGCACGGGTCGATTCTTTCTCCTTCGCCAGATCGAACGCATCGCGGACCGTGGTTGATGTCAACATGCCGACGGCACGCTTGTGCAGCGAGCCCATCTTTTCCACGGCCTGGCTGGCGTCCGTCTTGGATCGCATCTGGTCGATCGAGGCCAGCAGGTCGCGTCGATCGTGAAACCGCTCGGCAGGTACGTCGGCCGAAAGCGTGAATTGCGGCAACTGCACCTTCGTTCCGGTCGGATCGGCAATCTCAACCGGATCGAAGGCCGAGCCCAGTAAGCCACCGCCGACACCGGGACTGTTGAAGATCTTGCCGCCGAGATGAATGTAGGCGGGCATGTCGCCGGAATTGCCCTTCAGCTTGGCCATCACTGCGCCGTAGGTCGTCTTGCTTTGCACCGAGCCGGTCAGTGCGGGGAAGGCCGTGTGCCCGCCGGTGAAACCGGTCAGTGAACGGATGAGGGCACAGCGATCCATGCGCTCGGCCATCGCCGGCAGCAGTTCGCAGACTTGCAAGCCAGGCACCTTGGTCGCGATGTTCCCATATGGTCCGCGCACATCGTTCGGCGCGTTGGGCTTGGGATCGAAGGTCTCAAGCTGACTTGGTCCGCCTTCAAGATAGATGAAGATGCACGAGGTTTCCGGCTTGCTCTTGCTCCGAATTGGCTTGGCTTTGCGAGCATCGTCGGCACGCAAGCCATCGGCCAATGACATGCCTAGCACACTCAGGCCGCCAACCTGCAATAGCTCACGCCGGCTGACGCCTCGACAGTTCCGTGAGTTTCCGCGGCCGATGTTGAGCATGAGAGCACCTTTCTCCCTCGTAACTTCTCCATGCGATTCTCGACGATCTCGGGCGGCGGGTCAAGAAATTGTTATGGCAGTTCACAACGGGGCCGCGACCGTAAGGGAGCGGTCGCGGGTCGAGCCAGATGCCCGCTCCCTTACGGTCGGGCCAGATGCCCGCTCCCTTACGGTCGCGGCTCTGAAAGAAACTACTTCATCGCCGGGGCCACCGTCATCGGCTCCTTGATGATTTCCTTAACGCTTTGGCCCGACGGAATCATCGGCAGCACTTGCTCCTGGTGCGGCACGTGGACGTTGAGCAGGAACGGGCCGTCGCAGGCGATCATCTCTTCAAACGCGGCATCGAGATCGGCCTTCACCATCACGGATCGCGACTGCACGCCGAAGCCTTTGGCGATCGTGTTGAAGTCCGGATAGAAGTCTTTCTCCATGCCGGCACCGAGATAAGTATGACCGCGGTTGCCGCCATGAAAGCGATCTTCCCATTGCACGACCATGCCGAGATGCTGGTTGTTCAACAGCAGAATCTTCACCGGGATCTTCTCGACGTGGGCACACGCCAGTTCCTGAATGTTCATCAGGAAGCTGCCGTCGCCGTCGATGTCGAATACGAGTGCGTCTGGATGCGCGACCTGTGCCCCCATCGCGGCCGGCAGGCCGAAACCCATCGTGCCGAGGCCACCGGATGTAACCCAGTGCCGCGGCTGGTTAATCGGGAAATACTGGGCCGCCCACATCTGATGTTGGCCGACGCCCGTGGTCACGATCGCGTTCTCAAGCAGTTTTTTCGCACGCAGAATCTGGGCCAAGCGTTGAATCGCATATTGGGGCAGAATTGCGTCCGAGCGATCCGCGTATCGAAGCGGGTCCTTCTCACGCCAGGAGTCGATCTGACGGACCCAGTCCGTGTAACGCCCGCCACCAACGAGGTCCGCGTTTTTCTCTTCCTTCAGGAGAGTGTTGATGCCCTCGATGGCCGGGCGCAGGTCGCCGTGAATGGGCACGTGGGCGAACTTGTTCTTGTTTAACTCGCTCGGGTCGATGTCGATGTGGACGATCCGCCCGTGCTTGGCGAACTCGGCCAGCTTGCCGGTCACGCGGTCGTCGAAACGCACGCCGAACGCCAACAACAGGTCGGCCTCGTTTACGGCCATGTTTGAGTAGACGGTACCGTGCATGCCCAGCATGTGCAGGCACAGGTAATGATCGTGCGGGAAGCCACCAAGTCCGTGCAACGTGAGAGCCACGGGGATGCCGGTTGCCTCGGCGAATTCACGCAAGGCATTCGCGGAGCCACTATGAATGATACCGCCACCGCCATAAACGATTGGCTTGCGCGAGCGGCGAATCTCGTCGACCACACGGCTCAGTTCCGCGACGTTCGTGATTCGCGACGGCCGATAGCCGGGTAGGTTCATTGGTTGATCCCAGTCCGGCAAGATCTCGCGGACCTGCACGTCCTTGGGAATATCGACGATCACGGGACCGGGCCGACCCGAAGTGGCGATGTGGAATGCCTCCTTCATCACCCGGGCAATGTCCTCGGTGCGCTGAATCAGATAGTGGTGCTTGGTGATCGGCCGGCAGACCTCGACGATCGGCGTTTCCTGGAACGCGTCGGTGCCGATGACCTTGGTGCCCACTTGCCCGGTGATGGCAATCATGGGCACGGAGTCCATCTTGGCATCGGCCAAAACCGTGACAAAGTTCGTCGCTCCCGGCCCGCTCGTCGCCATGCAGACGCCGACCTTGCCCGTGGTGCGAGCATAGCCTTGGGCCATGAAGCCGCCGCCTTGTTCGTGGCGTGGCAGAATCGTTCGTAGCTTGTCCGGCACCCTGGTGAGCGACTGGTGCAACGGCATACTGGCCCCGCCCGGATAGGCGAAGATGGTATCGACGCCGTGGCGGATCAACGACTCGACCAGAATGTCGGCACCACTCATCATGGCTGGCTGGGTAACAGGCATCGACGTAAGTCCTTCATACACAGGGGCAAGCGACAGGCCAAAGTGGATCGGCATGGCTGCTCGGCCAGTTGATTATAGGGAATTCAACCCTCGATTGGTGCCCATATTGCCGGTTCCTCGAATACATGATCCAAAGGCCCAGCAGGACGAGCAGATTGATGACAATCGCGAGGCCAGATTGGCGTGCAGCTTCGCCGAATTGCTTGCAAACGTTGGCCTGGCGGGGCGTTCGTTGTAAAAGCTGGGCAACCCGCATTTGTCTTTACGCTGAAAGCGTTAAATATCTCAGCACCCTGGGTTTCCCGTCACCCATCGCAATCGACCCTGAAAGGGTCGGGGAACCTGCACCAGGCCGCGCGATCGTGCCCCTTCAGGGCACCGTGGATTTTTGGTGGCGTCTACCCAGGGTACGACGCTACGCGTCGAACCCTGGGCTGAGGTATCTAACGCTTTCAGCGTATTTCGAAGCAGCCACCCACTGTTTGGCCGCCCGCTCCAAATTCAGAGCCATCAGAGGACGCGGTTCCAGCCGGGGACGCCAATCTCCTGATTGGCGCGGAGTCGCATGCCAATCGGGAAATTGGCGTTACCGGCGGAGGCCAATGTCGCCTTTCGCTCCGCGGTTGTGCAGGAATCAATGTGGCATAGGCCTCCAGGCCTGTGCGTGAGTTTAAGAAAGACTTCCGGCAGGCCTGAAGGCCTACCGCCACATTTTTTGATTGCTGCACAGGCTCTCCGCGAAAGGCGACCATCCGGTGCAGTGCCAGTCGGCAGATTGGCATTTCCGGGAAAAAATCCCAAAGTCGTGTTTACATGTCCCTGTTCCAAAATACAGGTCTATCGGTCGTCGAGGCCCCCGGAGGGTTTGCCATGTACGCAGAACAAAATGGAACGTTTTGGAACACAGGGAAAAAGGTACTCGCAGGTGCCCAGAAGCTTTGGCACGGAGTTTGGTTCCTGTGCGGCCGCCAAACGGGGGAGTGTCACAAAATGCCACCATTTACCACACTAAAAAAAGGAGCCGTCGGCGGTTCGTGTTCAGAATGCGTTGCATGGCATTGGACCGATGTTTTCTGTAACGGATTGTTCGTCCGCGAGATGCAAGCAATGAAACATGGGCGGAGAGACAGACCGGAGGTCCGTCGCCACAAACAGGTCGTTTCTGCATTCGAACGCTCTCCTATAATCAGGCTGCACGAAGAACGCGAACGGAGATTGGCCATGTCCACGGAAGCAATGCTCACTCCCGCCAAACGACCCGGGGCTTTTGTCCGGCTGTTTCCGTTTATCGTGCTGGCGATTGCCGCGGCCGTGCTGAGTACGGCCTGGAAATATCCGGGCAACTCGCTCGACGAATCGAGCCGAAGCATGATCAAGATTTTCACGATCTTCATTTCATTCGCGACAATCCTGGTCTGGGCGCTTCGCAAGTCGGGTTGGAGAAAACGCACGGTTTGGCTCTCGGCCCTTCTGGTCATCGGCCTGCCCATGTTCATCTGGAAGCCGACTTCCATGAGCGGTCGCTTCTTTCCGATCTTCGTCGAACGCAACTGGGTGCAGGATCTGTTCATGGGCGGCAGTGCGGAAACACTGCTCAAGAAACATCGGCAGCAGCAGGGCAAGGTCGAAGGGCCTGCCGACCTGAGCGTTCGCGAAGGAGACGTGCCCGACTATCGCGGCACGAACCGCGATGGCATTGTTATTGGTCCGAAGCTGGAACGCGACTGGTCGAAGAATCCACCAAAGGAAATCTGGCGTCAGCCGGTCGGCGGCGGCTATGCGTCCTTCGTGAGTGCGAATGGGTTTCTCGTCACCATCGAACAACGCCGGGATCCGGACGAAGGTTGGGATCGCGAAGTCGTCACTTGCTACGAGGCGGCCAGCGGCAAGGAAGTGTGGTCGGCGGGTTGGGACGCACGCTTCTCCGAACGTCTCGGCGGCGATGGACCACGGGCCACCCCGACAATTGCTCACGGCGATGTCTTCGCCTTCGGCGCCAAGGGCCGGCTGGTTTGTCTCGATGGCAGGGACGGCAAGGAACGCTGGGCGGTCGAGACGCTCGAAGGCAACAAGAACCTCATGTGGGGTATGAGCGGCTCGCCATTGGTCGTTGATGATCTCGTGATCGTGAACCCGGGCGCGCAAACGCCCGAGGCACATGGGACGGCCATTCGGGCCTACAACCGGACGACTGGCCAGCTCAAATGGCAAACCGGCAGTTCGGCGACTGCTTATAGTTCGCCTCAACTTGGCACGTTGAACGGCGTTCGCCAGGTGCTGATCTTCGACGCGTACGGCTTATCGGGACTGGAGCCCACCACTGGCAAGCTACTTTGGCGAACCGACTGGAAGACCGATTACGACATCAACGTGGCCCAGCCTCTGGTCGTGAGCGACGACACAGTGATGATCGCCTCCGGATACCACAAGGGGGGCTCGCTCATTCGCATCACAAAGGAAGGGGAAACCTGGAAGGCGGCCCAGGCCTGGCGAACGAAGAACAAAAGCCTTCTTTACAAGTTCACGAGCGGTGTACGCAGCAAATCGGCGGAGCGCGATTTCGTTTACGGCTTGAACGAGGGGATTCTCGAGTGCGTCGACCTGAAAACCGGCCGGCAGGTCTGGCAGGACGAACGCAGGGCGAAGGCCGGCGAGGCGTTCGGCCATGGCCAAATTCTTCTTTGCGACGACCTCATCGTCGTGCTGACCGAGTACGGCGAACTGGTACTCGTGGAAGCGACGCCGGCAGAGTTCAAGGAACTTGGTCGAATCCAGGCGTTGACCAAAGGGCCGAAGACCTGGAACGTGCCAACGATGGTCGGCGGCAAGATTTACATTCGCAACGAGGAGGAAATGGCCTGCTATGATTTGACCGGGAAGTAAGCCGATCCAATGTACTCCGCACACTCCGTGTGCGGAAAAACGGCACACGGAGTGTGCCTACTACTATGGCCGTCGCGAACCCACTCCGATCACTTCGCGAACGACGAACTCGCCGCCCGGTTCCCAATCGAAAAGCATGAAAGGAGAGGTAGCACCTTCACTCAGTTCCCAGTTGGGCAGACCAAGCAATTCGCGGGGATGGGCACTGGCCATGTCAACTGCTTCAGCCAAACTCACACCGGCCATGCGGATCGTGTTGCCGACACAGCTATCGGTAAATGATCCGGAACCCGCAAGAAACGGCGTTCCCGGCACCGCGACTCGTCCACTTGGTTGCACTTCCCACTCGCCGTAACGCCCCGGCGGAAGTCCCGCGAGACTGCTCGCATCGCATGTGATAATCGTCCGTCGCGGAGTTTTGGCCCGCACGATCACCTTTACCAAACTCGGAGGTAGATGATGTCCATCCGGAATCATGCTCGCCCAGAGTTCATCGGCCGCGAGTTGCTCCCAGATGTAATTCTCGTGTCGCGGGAGCACCGCATGCGAACCGTTGCCAATGTGCGTGCTCAGTTTCGCACCGGCGGCGACCGCATCCCGGATGATTGCCGGTGTAGCGGCGGTGTGACCAATCGCGACGACTACACCTGTGCGGGCAACTTGCTCGATGAAGCGCAATGCCCCGGCCCGTTCCGGTGCCAGCGTGAACAGGCGAATCTGTCCGCCGGCCGCGTCCTGCCAGCGTTGGAACTCGTCGAAATCCGGATCGCGTGCATGTTTTCGCGGGTGTGCTCCGCGTGGCCCATCTTCGGACGCGATGTAGGGGCCTTCTACATGAAACCCCGGCACGGCTGCGGCGACAACCGGATCGGTCTCACGGGCCTTCTTCAAAGTGCCAAGCCCGTGAACGATCGCCTCGAACGAGTTCGTGATCAACGTCGGCAGCAGCCCGGCAATGCCGTGCTTACGGCATTCGTCAATCACCTGGCGAACTTGCTCGACTGTGACTGTCGGCGAACTGAAGTCGATGCCGAGACAGCCGTTGATTTGCAGATCGAACAACGCGGGCGCAATCCAGCCCGCTTCGCGATCCGGCTTGGCCGTGTTGGCGTCGCGAATGCCCTTGAACTTCCCGTCTTCAACGGCGAAGTCGAGCCGAAGGCCCGTGACGTAATGACGCGCACGCACGATCATCGATCCAAACTCCACGAGGCCATATCATGCCGCCATGAACTGGAACATCATTTACGCGTTGCTGGCCGCCGGTGCCGGCGCGAGCATCGCCATGCAAGCTTCGGCCAACGGGGCGTTTCGCCGCCATCTGGACGACCACTGGTGGGCCGCGTTCTTCTCGATCTGCGGCACGTTCATCACGGCCGTGGTCGGCATGATTGTGTTACGGCCCACCATGCCAAGTGCCGAGACACTTCGCTCCACGCAATGGTGGAACTGGATCGGCGGTCCACTCGGCGCGATGATCGTTCTTGCGGGTGCCGCACTGACAACTCGCCTGGGGGCGGCCCCGTTCATCGCTCTCGTTGTCGGCGGGCAGTTGCTCAGTTCGGTCCTGCTCGACCATTTCGCCTTGCTCGGCCTGCCGGAACAGCCGATCACGCCTGGCCGAGTGCTCGGCGCAGTGTTCGTCGTCGCAGGCGTGGTCTGCATCAAGTACTTGTGATCTTCTTCGGCTCGCGGAAGAAGATCAGGAATATCAGAAGCACGACGCTCGACATGATTGCGGGGACGATCCAGATGCCCTGCCAGTTGTGGGTGACCGTACCATCAACCTGGGTGAAGGCATTTGCGGCCATGACCTTGCCGGCGACGAAGGTACCAACGAAGCCGCCGACGCCCCAGAGGATGAACGCGATAAACCCCTGGGCCGCCCCGCGATTTCGCTCGTTCGCTTCGTCATCGACATAGAGTTGACCGGCGATGAACAGGAAATCGTAGCAGACGCCGTGCAGGAGGATGGCGGCGAAGATCATCGCCGTTTGCATGTCGCCGGTTGAACCTACGCTCCGATCGAGAATGAAGTAGCGAGCGGCCCAGGCCATGATGCCGACAACGATCGTCCGCTTGTAGCCGAAGTATCGAAGCATGAACGGAAGGATGAACAGGAAGATCACATCGGAAACCTGAGCGAACGTCATACGGGCTGCAAAGTTCGGCCAGTTGAGTTCGCCAAGATAGGCCCCCATGTTCACGAAGTAGAAGTACAGCGGAATGCAAACGAGAAACATGCAAACGATGAAGATTGCGAACGACGGCTTGGCCAGAAGTGCCAGTGCGTCGAGGCCGAGAATCTCGCTGATGGGAACGTTCGCGCCGACTTTCTTTGGCGGCGTGTGTGGTAGGAAGAAAGAGTAGATTCCAAACACAACCGAGAGCGTACCCGCGAGGTAGAACATCATCTCATTCTTCTCGCCGCCGATAATGCTGATCGTCACGCCCCCCGCGATCCAGCCAATGGCCGAGAAAATTTTCACTTGCGGGTACGCAGTCTTCGCGTCCTTCAGTTGATGCAAGGAGAGCGAGTTGCCAAGTGCCAGCGTGGGGACATACGTCGCACAATACAGGATCAACAGCGGATAGAACGTACTGAATTCCTTCGCCTGAGGCAGGATGAACATGAGCAACCCGCCGAACAGGCCGAGCATGCCGAGGATTTTTTCAGAGGCGAAGAATCGGTCGGCCACCAGCCCGACGAAGAACGGGGAGATCATCGCCCCGATGGCAAACGCTCCGTAGGCCAGGCCGATCTCGACACCGTCGAAATTGAGCGTGGCGAGATAACTCCCCATCGTGACGTACCACGAGCCCCAGATGAAATACTGGAGGAACATGAATGCGGAGAGTTGAACCTTGAGCGTTGTCTGCATGAATGAACCGTGGGTGTAGGACAGGCCTCCCGGCCTGTCATGCCTCGACAGACCGGGGGGCCTGTCCTACTTACGGGACGATAAATACGCCACCAAATCTCGAATTTCTTGATCGGCCAGACCGTTCAACAAGTCGTTCGGCATGATGGACTCGCGGGCGGCGGAGACCTCGGCCATTTCTTTCGCTTCCAGTTTGAAGCGAATGCCCTTCGCATCGACATAATACGATTCGTCGAGGTTGGTGTGAACGAGTAAGCCATTCAGAACGCGGCCATCGTTCGTGTCGATTCGCCAGGACTGGTAGTGCGGAGCGACCACGGAACTCGGTTGCAGGATCGATTCAACGATCCATTTTTTCTCGGTGCGGCCGATCAAGCTGAGATCGGGGCCGATGTTTGAGCCTCGGCCATCCACACGATGACACTTCGCACAGGTCGCGACTCGCGAATGCTCGAAAACGCGCCGTCCTGCCTCTGCATCGGCCGGACCTTCCAACCGTTTCAGCCAGGCGTCCGTTTCCGTGACGACGGGCCGGCCCGCATGGTGCGGCTTACCCAGTACGCGTGCCACCAGGTCTGCCACTTGAGTGTCGCCCTTGGATGCCGTTTCGATCTTCGCCTTCTGCTCGGCCGTCAGTTTCAACTGAACCAGCCCACGTAGGGCTTCCGCCTTCAATGCGGGATCCGTGCCACTGGCAAGTTCCACGAACAGATTGGCGTTTTCGTTCGCCTGGCCGGCGAGCGCAACCAAAGCCTGTGACCGAACGGCCGGCGGCTGCTTCGAATCGCGAACAATTCCCTGGATCGCGGCCATCGCTTTGGGATCGTTGCGCTCCGTTAGCGTTCGCAACACTTCCACGCGCATACCGGCATCTGGCTCGTTGAGCATGGACGTGAGATAATCGATTCCGAGTTTCGCATGACTGGCAGGGATGCTGCGCAGGGCCATGAGCCGGGTTGCAGTCGCGGTTTTTCGGTCGTTGAGCCGGTCGCGGAAATAGCTGGCCAACGCCTCCTCATTCACGGGCTTGTTGTCGAGGCGGGCGAGCGTGGTCGCGAGGGCCACGAAGGTCCGTGCGTCGAGATTCGGCTTCTGCATGGCCTCGACGACTTGTGGGCGGTATTGTTCGAGCCGTTCGTCTGCGACCCATTTGGCGGCAATTAGCTTCACGTCCGGATTGGCATCGGCGAGGGCACTCGTGATGACCGGATCGTCGATCACCCGCGTGGCCCGCCACGCGAGCACGAGGCCAACACGCTGCTTGGGGTCCTTGAGTTTCGACCAATCGACGCGCATGAGTTCGGTGGGAATCTCCATGAATCGGTGGATGGCTGCATGACGCAGATACGGGTCGGCATCGGCGAACAATTCAGCCAATTTCGCCGCGTCCTTCGAACTGGCGATGGCCTCGACTCGCAACACGGCTGGTTGCTTGGCGTCGAGAAACTCACTGACATCCGTGCCGCGAGCAGCCAGGCCACGAACGGCCAGCGCTCGCAACGGGAGTTCGCCGCTTCCCTTGGCAATTCCGAGCAGGTCGGCATCCTTGTCGCCGGCTGCGATCAACGCGTCCAAACAGGAGGCCTGAATGCGCAGGCTCGGGGAAGCTAGCCCGTTCCGCAAAGTCGTTCGCCCCTCGGAAGTCTCGGCAAGCTTGCGAGCGACCGCATCGCGTGTGCGACGATCCGGCGAAGAGAGGCCTCCCGGATTCTTGGATGCATCGGGCTTTCCCTCTTTCAGTCGGACATGCCACACCGCCCCCTTGCCATGCAACTCGTAACTTCGAGAGACCCAATCGGTGATGAACAACGAGCCATTCGGTGCGACGGACAATCCCGAAGGGCGAAATTCCTTGCCGCCTTGAATGAACGGCTTGCGAATCGATGCGGTGCCCGCACCCTGAATTTTGGGCACGTAACGCTCGACGCGATGGTCGGCCCAGGCCGGCACAAGGAGGTCGCCGAGATACTCACTCGGCAAACCGTCCGACTCGTAGGCGATCACCTCGCAAGGGGATTCACCCGTGCCGGCGACCATCGGCAACGTGCCCGCCAATTCGCCATTCCACGCTTGAAATGGATGGCGGCCCGAACGGCCGTAGCGGAATTGAAAACCGTAATCGCCTCCCTTGACGACTTGCAACAGACGACAGGGTGGGCAAGTATCCGGATCGTTATCGACCACGAACAAGCGGCCATAAATATCGCGGCACGAGCCAAACGGATTCCAGAAACCGGTGGCGACGCGGCGAATCTGTTTGCCGTCGGCCGTGATCCAGAAGAGGTTTCCCCCTTCGCCGCCACCTTCAATCTTGGAACCGTCGGCCGCGTTCAGCTTGTAGGGGACGCCCAGATTTTCTCCGATGCCGAAGTAAAGATTGCCTTTCGCATCGAACGTGATGCCGCTGAGTCCGTTGTGCGGGTAGTTTCCGGAGGTTTCGAGAAAGGCGATCCGTGTCTTCTCGTCAGCCTTGCCGTCGCCGTCCGAATCGCGAAGCCGGAGGATTTCATTGCGCGTCGCCAGATAAACCGAGCCGTTCGGATGCACGGCCAGGTCCATCGTGAACGTCGTTCCCTCAAAAAACGTCGTGAACTTGTCGGCCTTGCCATCGCCGTCGGTATCTTCAAGAACGCGAACGCGATCGAACTTGGGGCCGTCGTATTTCGTTGGGCGAAAGTGCGTGTGACTCTCGACCACGAGCAGCCGGCCCTTGGCATCGAAGTCGGTTGCGATGGGGTGTACGATGTCCGGGGCGGCCGCGAAGAGTTCAACCACGAGTCGAGAATCGGAAGAAACCGGCGGCGCATCGTCCTTGAGGGTTTTGCGCTCCTGACCGAAGGCACCGGTACAAAGAATGGCGACTAGAATTGTCGCGAACGTAGCATGACCATTCATGGCGGAGTCTCGGAGAGATTCAAGGCTTGCAGGCTTGACGTACCGTTCGCAATCGGATTGACCAGACCAAAGTAGCCCTCTCGCTTCGCGAGAGGGAAGCAAGACTCGTCGCTGTTCAACGACAATGTGCCGTCGCAAGTCCCGCCTCCCTCTCGCGGAGCGAGAGGGCTACATTCTTAAGAGAAAGGAAAGCCGCTCATGGACCCACTCAAGAAGATCACTTCGCTAGATCCCACCAAGAAGGCGTTTTCGTTGATCGACGAGTTCCGGAACTTCGCGTTCAAGGGGAACGTCATTGATCTCGCCGTCGGCGTGATCATCGGTGCCGCGTTCGGCAAGATCGTGGATTCGCTGGTCAAGAATATCTTCATGCCGTTCATCGGCGCGATTATTCCAGGCGAGCAAGGCTATGTGGGGTGGAATTGGACCCTGAACGGCAAGGAAATCCCGTTTGGTCTTTTCCTGGGCGAAGTTGTCAACTTCCTAATCGTAGCTGTGGTGTTGTTCGTGTTTATCGTGAAGTTCCTGGGCTGGATGATGAGGGCAAAGAAACAAGAAGCGGCTGCCCCGTCGCCGCCGACCAAGGATCAAGAGTTGCTGATGGAGATTCGTGACCTGTTGAAACAACAGAAGACAACTTGATGAGCAACCGGACAGACCTCTGGTCTGTCCAGGCTGGCCGAAATCAGTCGTCATCGTCATCGTTCAGCACCTCGTATCCCTTGTCCCGATTGCGAGCGTTCCTGACGCCCTCGGCAGACAAGCCTCGTTCGCTCTCGTGAGTGTTCGCCACGGTCTCATCGGGGAGCATGGCATAGATAATTGCACTGGCAACGCCAAACGCCACGCCGAGTGGGATGCCGATGAGTGGTGGATAGCCTTTCGAATCGGCATACAAGTAGTTGCCCATCGCCGCCCCGGCATGTGAGACGACCAGCAGAAAGATACCAACGACCACTGAGCCAAAAATAAACGTGAGAATGGCCACACCTTCCAGTATTCCAGCCAGGAACAGACAGGCTTGTGCGGTCTGCAATCTGCTCTCGAACATGACCGGATCCTCTCGCTTCGCTCTTCATGCCGAAATTGAACCTTCTATCGAATGAGATAGGAATTTTAGTGGAGCATCGGATGGCTGCAATCGATCACGGGCACCCGGTTTTACGAAGTCAAGATTTGCGGTCGAGGTGCGAGTCGCTGGGCACTCGATCGCCATCTACCGCACTGCGGCCGGCCAGTTGGCCGCGTTGTTTGAGCCTGGGCGAGGTCTGTGGGGAGAAACTGCGGCTGCGGCCCCTAGCTAACGAGCGTGTGAAATCTTTCACGGCGTTGCCCTCCGGCGCCAAGACCGCAAAACCTGTCGCATTGAGCGAGATGTGTCTTTTTCACTCCCCAAAATGGGGTCGGGGGAGTAAGAAACCAGTTCCACACTCTTGAATGACCACCATGAAAATCCTCATCGCCGGCTTGATGCACGAATCGAACACGTTTGCCGCGACACCGGCGAATCGCAAGCGATTTGAAGAAGGATCGATCGCCTTCGGCCAAGATGTCATTCCAATTTGGAAGGACGCCCATCACGAATTTGGCGGCTTCATCGAAGGTTCTTCGCGGTATGGCTTCGAGATGCTCCCCAGCGTGATGGCCTGGGCCACTCCTTCCGGCCCGGTCGATGATGCCGTGATGGATGAAGTCGTTGCTCGAATCATCGCCGATGCGACATCAACCAAAATCGACGGCGTGTTGCTCGGGCTGCATGGAGCCATGGTCACTGCCAAGCATCCGAGTGCGGACACAGAAGTGATGCGACGGGTGCGTGCAGCCATCGGCCCGAACATACCACTCAGTGTGTCGCTCGATTTTCACGCGAACTGCGATCCGCGTCAGGCCGAGTACGCCAACGCGATTGTCGGCTACCAGACTTACCCACACATCGATCAGCGACAGCGTGGCCTATTGGCAGCCGAATTGCTCACGCGAACTATTCGCGGCGAAATCCGCCCAGTCACGCACATCGCGAAACGGCCCATGATCGCCAACATTCTGGGCCAGGCAACCGATCGCGAGCCGATGAAGGGCTTGATGGCTGCGGCACGTGAAATCGAACGACGGCCCGGCGTTCTCTCGACAAGCGTGATGGGCGGCTTCTATTACGCCGACGTTCCGCCCATGGGCCCGAGTGTCATCGCCGTCACGAATGGCGATCGCGAACTGGCGCGATCAGTCGCCGAGGAACTGGCCGAGCAAATGTGGACTGTTCGCAAGGACCTGTATGTCGCTTGCGTTTCACCCGCGGAGGCCGTGAAGCAAGCGGCCGCAGCAAAGAACGGCCCGGTGGTGCTCGTCGATCTCGGCGACAACATCGGTGGCGGTTCGGCCGGCGACGGCACCGTGATTCTCGACGAGATTATCAAGCAAGGTGCGAAAGACGCAGTTGTCGTTTTCTTCGCTCCCAACGCTGTGAAAGAATGTCAACGCCTCGGCATCGGTTCACGGTTCTCCGGCAAAGTTGGCGGGCTGGTCGATCGCCTGCATGGCGAACCGGTCGCGGCCAGCGGAATCGTGACTGGCCTGTTCGATGGGACATGGATTGAAACGGAAGCTCGGCACGGCGGAAGGCGGCAGAACGACCAAGGCCCGACGGCCGTGCTGAAACTGGATGGTGGCACGACGCTGGTCCTCGACTCGCTGCAAACGCCTCCCTTCAGCCTCGGGCAGATCACGAGTTTGGGCATCGATCCTCGAGCAGCCAAGATGATCGTCGTGAAAGCCGCGGTTGCTTACAAAGCGGCCTACGCCCCGATTGCCGCCAGCATCATCGAGGTGGATACGCCGGGAGTTACGGCCGTGAATCCTTCACGCTTCACCTATCGAAACATTCCGAGGCCGATGTACCCGCTGGATTAATCCGAAGCGAGACGCCTCGCCACATATGTAGCCCTCTCGCTCTGCGAGAGGGCGGCAAATCAGTCCGGTATGCAGAATCGTCGCCACGAATGATCGAACCCGCTTTCCTCTCGCGGAGCGAGAGGACTACACTAGGCTGCACTCCAGAATGACGACCGGCCCTTGCGGAACAACCTCGCATGCTCCCACTTCGGCGGGAAGCAGCCAGGTATCCCCGACACCGAGGCCGTACTCTTTTCCGCCATGTCGCAAGGTCGCACGGCCTTCGACGCCAACGATCATGCGGCATTGGCCGGCCTCTCCCGCACGGAATGGACTGGCCGCATCCCAGCGGCCAAGCGTGAAGTAAGCACATTCAACGAGCGGCGTAAGACGCACCCGGCCATGCCCTTCATCGGTCGGGCAAATTGGACGACAAGGCCCTTGCGAATAGTTCACACAGGCCAAGCCTTTCTCGATGTGAAGTTCCCGCGGCTTCCCGGTTTTCGGATCGACGCGGCCCCAGTCGTAAAGTCGATACGTGATGTCGCTCGTCTGTTGCACTTCAAATACCAGCAGGCCGTCACACAACGCGTGCACCGTGCCGGCTGGGAGAAGGAAGCAGTCGCCGCATTCGGGCCGATGAGTGTCGAGCAATTCTTCCAGCCGGTTCGCTTCAATCGCTCGTCGCATCTGAACCGGGGTCACTCCGGCGTGCAAGCCGCAATATAGACTGGCCGTCGGGTCAGCCTCCACGATGTACCAGGCTTCCGTCTTGCCGGATGCAAGAGGCCCTTCGAACTCACGTGCTTTTGCGTCGTTGGGATGAACCTGCACGGACAACGGTCGACGGATGTGAAGAAACTTCAGCAGCAGTGGGAATCGGCCGTTAACGAAAGAGGCACGTCCAAGGATTCGCTCCGGCATCTGTTGGATGAGTTCACGCAGCCTCGCGCCCGCAAGCCGGCCTTCGGCAACAACGCTTGAATTCTCACCTTGATCGGACAGCACCCACGCTTCGCCGGTCGGATCGTCCGATGGGGGTGCGTGGAAAAGTGTCCGCAATTTGGAACCGCCCCAGAGAGCCGTTCTGAAGATCGGCGTGAAACGGAGCGGTGTTAGCGTGTCGGATGGCATCGACGCATCCGTGCTTCGGTCAGAGAAAACGACGGCCATCAATTCCTCGTTATCCACGCGAAAACGTCGCCGCGGGTTCTCCCTTGGCGATTACCACAATGCCGCTTTCCGTCACCGTGAACCCGCGGCGGCGATCGAGATCCAGGTTGTAGCCGACTTCCGCTCGTTCCGGCACTTCGACGCCCTTGTCGATAATCGCTCGTCGCACTTTTGCCTTGCGGCCGATCTTGACACCCTCGAACAAGATCGAGTCCTCGACCTTCGCAAAACTATTCACACGGACATTTGGCGAGAGGATACTCTTGCGCACATGTCCGCCGGAGATAATTGAGCCGGCACAGACCATGCTGTCCACAGCCTCGCCGCGTCTGGCTTCTCCGGGCAAGCCAGTGGCATAATGCACAAACTTCGGGGGTGGCAGTTGCGGATGCAGTGTGCGAATCGGCCAACCTCGGTCGTACAGGTTCAGCACGGGAACCACATTAACGAGATCCATGTTCGCCTGGTAATAGGCGTCGATGGTGCCAACATCTCTCCAATAGGGCCGCGGGCCCGCACCTTCATTGCGGTCGCGAAATGGATAGGCGAACACGCGATGCGAGTCAATCACGGAGGGGATAAGGTCCTTACCAAAATCGTGCGAGGAGCCCGCGGCATTTTGATCCTCGATCAACAGGTCGAAAAGCCATTCGGTATTGAAGACGTAGATTCCCATCGAACCGAGACAGGAATTCGGGTCGCCCGGCATCGGGTCGGCCGTGGCCGGCTTCTCGAGGAAGCCGGTTAGTCGCAGGTCCGGGGCCGTGGTGACGATGCCAAAGTGCTTCGTTTCCGACCGTGGCACGGGGATACAGCCGATCGTGAGATCGGCGTGATTCTCGTAATGGGCCTGAATCATTTCCCCGTAATCCATCTTGTAGATGTGATCCCCTGCCAAAATAAGCGTGAGGTCCTTCTTCTCCGTTTCCAGGCTGTAGATGTTGTGGTAAAGGGCATCGGCCGTGCCGCGATACCATTCCTCGTTGGCTCGCTGTTGCGGCGGCAGCACTTCGACGTACTCACCCAACTCGTTGCTGAGAAAGCTCCAACCCTGGCGAATGTGCCGGTCGAGTGAGCGGGCTTTATACTGCGTCATCACTACAACCCGACGCAAGCCGCTGTTGATGCAGTTGGAAAGCGTGAAGTCGATAATGCGATAGAGCCCGCCGAACGGGACGGCGGGCTTGGCCCGATGCCGTGTCAGCGGGTCGAGTCGAGTGCCTCGCCCCCCCGCGAGAACGATGGTCAGAACGTCGCGCACGCGGCCTCCGTCCTCCAACCAAACATGTGACGGTAGTATTCTGCGCTGTCGGCGGGTCAGATGGAAGAGGCAAAACGGAAGAGTCCGCAATTGAGATCTGTTTGGGACCTTTGTTGCGTCTTCCCGTTTTGGCCGCATCGGTAGGGACAAGGTCTCGGACAGACGAGAATCCCTCGCCAGTTCCGAGCCGACGACACCGAGCGACCGTTGCGGGGTCAGCAAGCAGCCTAAAGCCGTAGGCCTACCGCTACAATTTGCCTGGTCCTGCCTTGTTCAAACGGCCTGATTCGCGTATCGCATAGAGAGTCGATTTCTTTTGCGGAGAATCGGGTATGGCCCTGCTGGAAGCACGTGGGCTGGTCAAGATCTACGGTAAACGCCGAGTGGTCGATGGCGTTTCGTACGAGGTCAATCCAGGTGAAGTGGTTGGCTTGCTCGGCCCGAACGGTGCTGGCAAGACGACGAGCTTTCGCATGACCACCGGCCAAATCGTGCCCAACGACGGTCAGGTCATCTTCAATGGCCAGGACGTTACGGCACTGCCGATGTATCGCCGGGCCCGTTTGGGCATGGGCTACCTCACACAAGAACAGAGCATCTTTCGCAAGCTCACGGTCGAGAAAAACCTGACCGCAATTCTGGAAGCGTTGCCGAAAAGCCGATCGCTCGGCCGGCGATTGACGAAAGTCGAGCGCCGGGATCGCACGAACGCGATGCTCGAACGATTTCAGTTGACGCACGTCCGCAAGAACTCCGCGGCACGCTGCTCGGGCGGTGAAAAACGCCGGCTGGAAATCGCCCGCTGCCTGGCGTGCGAGCCGATGTTGATTCTGCTCGACGAGCCATTCGCGGCCGTCGATCCGAAGACGACCGAAGACATCCGCCGCAATATTCGCGAACTGGCACACCAGGGGATCGCGATCCTCTTGACCGATCACAACGTTCGCGAAGTGCTGAAGATCACGGATCGCAGCTATTTGATCAAGGACGGCAAAGTCGTCACGCAGGGAACGCCGCAGCAATTAATTCACGATCCGATTGCGATCAGCGAATACCTGGGCACGACTTTCAGCGACAACACCTTCGGCAGTGGCACGGGGTCGCCTCCGGCTGCCTCGGCAAATGGCCAGGCTCCGCCACCGTCGCCAACGCTCGTGTTCAGCGTGGTCGAAGCCTTACGCGTGGAATCGTCGCGATCCGCGGCCGTTCAAGAACTGCTGCGACTCGGCCGCGATTCGGTGCAGCCGCTCACCCAGGCGTTGGGGCGAGGTGAAGCAGACTTGCGCGTTCATGCGTTCGAGGTTTTGCAGCGCATCGTGCCGACCCCCCTCGCATTCGACCCGTATGCCTCGGAGGATGTGCGGACCCGACAACTCTTTGTCATTCGACAGTCGTTGGCACCGTCCAAGTAAGGCGGGCGTCATGGCCAAATGCGATGAAGGCTACATCTGCGACGTCTGCGGCCAAGATGTCGAAGCGATCGTCGACTCCGATCTTTATCTGCGCTACGTCCTCGGCGACGTGCAACTCGATTTCCTGCACCGCTTGCGGGAACGCCACATCCGCTGCAACCCGGCCCTGGCTCAATACATCGTGGACGAGCGGTTTCCGCCGGTCAGCCACCCAGGCGATTTTGACAAGGCCAACATGGATGCAGAATTTGTTCGCGAAGAAGAAGAGCGAGTGACGCAAGGCTGGCGACGATTGCAGGCAATTCCCACGCTCGGCCTATCGGTGGCGGAGTATCCGCTCAGCGTGACGCCGGAGTAAGCTGGGAACGCCAATCGGGAGATTGGCAAGCGGCCCCGACTTCCTCACGCGGAGAGCTATGCATCAACCCAGAAATGTGGCGGTAGGCCTCCAGGCCTGCCGGAAGGATCGCTGCCAAGTGCCTCACATCGTTTTGGAACAGGCCTGGAGGCCCATTCCCACATCGATTCCTGCACAACCTCGGAGCTTGAGTAGTACAGTAGCCTCAGCAGCCGAGCGCTCTGCCCCACGATTTCGGAACTCGCCCCAAACATGCTGAAGCTGACCAAGCTTCGCACCATCGCCAACCTGCCATCCACGCGAGGCATCGAAGAAGAGGAACTCACGGAGATTCTCAAGAAGCAAACCGAGAAACTGACCCAGAAAGCAGCCCTAAACTCCCGGTGGTATTAATCCGGCCTCCGCCTTGGACAGGCCGAACCGGCTCACCAATGATTTGATTGCCTCAAATTGTTGGGCTAGCTGGACGTTCGAGTGTGTTGCGACTGCTTTCAACTCTCCTTCTCCAGACAAAAGAGTCATCTCGATGCGTTGCCGCTCTTGGGTGTATTTGAAGTCGACGGCTTGTTGTTGCTGAATGGGAACACCAGCCGCCGCGTCGAAGACAAATCGTGACTCCATAGATCGCCGCCATCGAACCAGCCTCGCGGTCAGCACCGTGCCAAAGCCAGGGACTTCGTCGACTTTTTCCTCTGAAATATCATGGGCCGTCTCGATCCCGTACGAAGACAGGGTGGCCTTTCGGCCCCGACCGATATCGGAAATGTCATGATCGCTGATAAAAACTTGCTGGAGGAAATGAGTTAGCTGAATTTCCTTTACACGCGACTGGAGAAGCTGTCGATCTGCCACGTACTGGCGCCCGAGTGACTCGTGACGATCACGAAGTTGTCTCAGGTGATCCTTTTTGCTGTCAAAGTCTGAAGTGCGCCCCTGGCGCTGGACCAGTAACTTACCATTACTGGGCCAAAGCCAGGAGTCTCTGTCATGTCTCGTATCTGTCGGTCCTTCTCGGCTGAGTTCAAAGCTCAGGTCGTGTTGCAGTACCTGAGTGGCGAAGCCAGCCAGGCCGAACTGTGCCGCAAGCACAATCTCAAACCCAATCTCATCGCTCACTGGAAGACTGCTGTCCTCGAACGACTGCACACTGTCTTCGAGACCGATCTTGCTATCGATGCCGATCGTGTTCGCATCACCGAACTGGAACAACTCGTCGGCCGCCAGGCCTACTAACTCGATGTCCTAAAAAAAGCATCGCGGCTGCTGACTGGTCCCTCGACGAAAAACGGCAGGTCGTGTTGAGCCACGTCGTTGAGTGTCCGCTTCGTCTGCTCTGTCGGCTGCTCGACTTGGCCGGTCAATGCCAAGCGGGTCCGCCGCTGGATGGACGAACTCGGAGTGTGCGGCGAAGCGGCCGCTCGCCGCACACGAACCACC
>SIAJ01000007.1 GCA_009691845.1 Gemmataceae bacterium | reverse complement strand
ACCTTGAAATCGGGCTTTGCCGGATCGCCGCCCAGAGCAAACGGCTGTCGGGATTGACCGAGATAGCCGGCCCCCATGTACGTCGAGGCATCCGGGATGGCCGTGTAAGGGGGCAAAGTTTGCGTGCCGCCTCGCACTTCGGTGACCACCGAGCCGAGACTCGGATACTGCAACACCGGCGACGGTTTGTATCCGGTCAGCAGATAGTGATTCGCCAACCCATGCTCGCCGAGTGGCGAGGTCATCGAGCGAACGATGGCAATCTTGTCCGCGATCTTGGCTGTGTTCGGCAGGAGTTCGCAGATGTGCGTTCCGGTCACTTTCGTCTGAATCGTCTGGAATGGTCCACGCACTTCGGCCGGCGCATCCGGCTTCAAATCGAACGTCTCAAGATGCGAAGGTCCGCCATCGAGCCAGATGAGGATGCACGACTTGGCCTTTGCCGCACCCTTAGCTAGTACACGATTCTGTAGGCTCAATCCGAGAGTCGCAAGACTTCCAGCGCGCAGGAAGGTGCGACGGTTGAATACGGAGTGTGGAGTGCGACGTTCTGGAAGTTGCGAACTGCGTACTGCGTACTCAGATGATCTCTCAAGCATGACCATCCCTCAATGGTTGGACCAAAACTCTCGACTGTTCAGAATGCCCCACACCGCGTCTTCGAGGAACGCGGTGCGATCCTCTTGATTCACCTTCTCCGTTTGTCTGTTCCAGTATTGCAGTTCCGCAGCCGTGAGAGAACGGCCCAGGGCGCGAATGTAGAACTCCCCGAGGATCTCTTCTGTCGATTTCCCGGCCAAGATCAGGCGGTGCAGCCGCCCCTCCTTCGACACGATCTTGCGATTAATCAGGTCGCCGTTTAAGCGGTGCAGCATCGCGGGCACTCCGCCGTTCATGGTACCGGATTCACACGAGGCTTGCCGGGAACACCGTCCCAGCACGTCGAGAGTTCGAGAGGGCGTTTGCGGATTGACTAGTGAGATCGCCCGCGTGCCAGCGGGTTCTTCGCCGAATTTGTCTGTGATGCCAGTCACGTCGCCCAAGGCGTCGGCCAGGACGGCCGCCTCCAGCGGTCGCCGATTGGCGTGTGAATAAAGTCGCTCGTCGTCCTTGTTCGCGGGAAGGGAATCGGCACTTCGCCCGTAGGCGTGACTGCCGGCAATTAGTCGCAAGGTGTGGCGGATGCTGTATCCGTTTTTCACGAAATCGGCGGCCAAACGCCCGAGCAATTCCGGATGCGTGGCCGGGTTCGTCTCACGCAAATCGTCCACCGGTTCAACCAGGCCCGTGCCGAACATGGCTTTCCAAAGCCGATTCACGATGGCCTTTGCAAAAAACGGATTGTCGGGACTCGTTAACCACGCGGCAAACGCCTCGCGGCCATCGCCGCTCGCATCGAGATATTTCGTTCCCGGAATGCGCGGCACGGCCGGGTCGCCCGTGCGGGGGTTCGTGATGGCACCGCGTGTGCCGACTTTTACGACTCGCCCACGTTCGAGCTTCGCGAAGATCGCGGCCAGGCCGTGATAGTCGTCCTGCGACCAGCGATCGAGCGGATGATTGTGGCAATTCGCACACTGAAGCCGCACCCCCAAAAAGACCTCGCTAACATGCTCGGCCTGGCTGCGGGCATCGTTCGACAGGCGCGAGAAATAGGCCGCACCATCCGTGTGCGAGTCGCCCAAGGCGGTAACTGCGTCGCGGGCCAGCTTGTCGAAGGGGGTCGAGTTCTTCAGGCAATCGTGAAGCCAACCGTGGAAGGCTCGCATACCTTCCGCCTCCGCCGGCTGCGGACGATTACGAACCAGGTTCGCCAGTTTGAAGGTCCAGTAGTCCACGAATTCGTCGCTGGCCAACAGTGTGTCGATCCGCTTCGTTCGCTTTTCCTTCGGCGGCTCCTTCGAGAAGAGGGCAACTTCTTCCGGCGTCGGCAATCGGCCCGTGAGGTCGAGGCGGATCCGGCGCAGGAAGGCCGCGTCGTCGGCCCGAGGTGAAACCGGGATGCGAAGGACTTCCAGGCTGTTCAGAACTTCGTCGTCGATGAAGTTCGCTCGCGGCTCTTTGGTGAGATCAATGGCCGTATCCGAGAATGGCAATGTCAATCGAATCGGGACCACGCGATCGAGAAAGCGGGCGATCACGACGTGCTGACCGCGACGGCGAGTCGTGGCCTTGCCTCGTCCACTAACCTCGACGGCCGAGGTGTCCGTTGAAGAGAAGACCGTCCATGCCGTCACGTTCTCGGCTGGGCCATCATCGAATCGTGCGGTCGCGATGAGTGCAACTTCTTCGCCAATGTGTTTGACGATCGTGTTGCCAGGCTGAATCTCGAACGAGGACAATCGTCGCGGCTTCGCCGAGCGACTGGCGCCGGCCGCAATCCAGTTGCGAAGACGCTTCGCACCTTCGCCATCCATATCGAGCCGTTCGCCACCACCGTGTTTCAAGATGCCGGTCGGTTTGGTAAGAACCAGGCTCTCATTCGGTCGTGCCAGGTTCGTCCGCCGGCCTTCCAATTCCTCAACGATGGCTTCGCGATCCGCTGCTGCATCACTACCAAATAGCGACAAGTGAAACCCGCCTCGACCCGCGGCCGCGCCGTGACACGAGCCGGCATTGCAGCCGGCCTTCGTGAGAACGGGCACCACTTCCGTGTCGAAATCGACGGGCCGAGTCGGCTCGGCCCCAACGACGCTCAGCAGCAGCAGAACCGGCATGCTCATCACTTGTCCCCGTCTTTCTTAGGGCGTTCCTTTGGCTTCGGTGCCAGGGCCCCGTACTCCTTCGCCCACTTCTTCAGGTACTCCTGGGCCTTCTCAGTGCCGTAGTTGTCCAATTTGCCGCCATTGACAAGTGTCGTGCTGATGCGAGCGATCTCTTTCTTGACTGCTTCGTTCTCCTTGATCATCTTTTCGATTTCCTTCGCGGCCTTCTCGACATCTTCGGGTGTTGCCTTGAGTTGGATCATCGCCCGGAGGTGCGTTGCCATCTTCGGATCGACCTCGGCCGGGCGATCCTTGGGAGCATCCTTCCCCTTGGGAAGAAGATCTTCAACCTTCGGAGCTTCGCCTCCAGCAACGGCAACGATCGCTTTGAGTATTTTCGGGAGATCGGCTTCTATGCTAGGCTGCACGAGCGGGAAGTTTGCGGTTACCTTGTTCTCCTTGCCAACGAGAATCGTCAGGGTCACATTGCGATTCAGACCGTAGGACCCTGGGCCTTCCTTGCCATCGGGCGAGATGCCGATTGCCCCATCCTTGGGAAGTGCGTTGCGAATCTGCTTGAGTTTAGTCTCGGCCTCGGTTGCATCTTCCGTCAGCCAAACAATGCCGCTGACCAAATCCTTCGACCGTGTGACTGCATAGTTCATCAGGACACGCGTCATGCCGAGCGAAGGGCGATTCAGTTCGTGGACAAACACGAGCAAGATCGGCTTGCCGTCGGCCTTGGTCACGAAGTCCAGGTCTTTGCCCGCGACATCGTCGAACACGCCCTTCACTTTGAATGGCTTGAGCTTTTCACCCACTTGCGGGCCCGAAAAGAGTTTTTCTTCCGCAAACGCAGAGCCGAGCGCAAAGAGAACCAACACGAGAGAACGTATCATTGATGAACTCCTTGAGATTTTCAGGCTTCAAGTTTACCGCTGAGGTTGGAAACCTGAGCTACAGCCGATGTGTCAGGGGAACCCCGATCACTCGGGATTCCCCTGAGACGGCGCTCGGGTTCCCTGCACGGCGGGATTGTGATCCGCCACTCTGGTCTTCGTTGTTGTACGCCGCTTGCGATCCTCCTTCCATTGCTCCACGAATTCCGTGGGCGTGAAGTACCTGAGCGTGGAGCGAAGCGGAAAGTGCGCAAGGCAAGTCAGAGGCCACACCAACCTTGCCGGCATACTTGTTTTGAATCGGTTTCTTGGTTGGACGGGATGGTTTCGGGTGCTCAAACTCGTGTGGGCCGTTTGGAACCATGCTCACGTGCACAAGCATCGATCGGACACCGAAGTGCCCTTTCAAAGTGAGCAATTCGTCTGCTAAAGAACGGATCATGCAGAAGCGTGGGACGGTTTGGATCTGAGCGACAACCCTCGCAGAGACGCAGAATGATTATTTCACCTCTGTCCAAACCCTATCCTCGCCTCACTTCGTAGCCCGACGTTATCTCGATTTTTTCTTGCCTGGCTTCCTTGGGGCCTTCGGTGCATCGACGATCTGAACTTCCCTTCCATACTTCTCGCGGAACCCTTCAGCCCGCTTGTCCGCGATGGCCTTGTGGTACGCTGCCACCGCTCGATCGCGGTCTCGGAACTCTTTCGATCTGCTTTTCCCCGTTGACTCTCGCCAGTCGACACGGAACACACCCGCCTGGGTGCATACGGTATCACCATCGAGCGAAATGATCCAGAATAGTTCGGCCGTGGTGAACACTCGCCGGGTGAGAGAACGCTCAGGTTCCGCGAAGCCCTCGGCGATCTTCTCTGCCATCGCTTGCTCGAAATCCGCCGGCTTCGTCAGGACGTGTTGCAGAGTGAGTTCACCCTCCATCACCCTGTGTCCGAAGCCGGCAGGGTCTTCGATCAAGATCAGCTTGCAGGTATGTAGAGGATCACCTCCTGCCAACTCGCGAAGCAACATACCACATCCTTTTCGTCTGAGCTGAAAGCTCTTGTTGGATTCCCACTTGGTTCAGTCCGCCAGAGGTCGACGTCGTCCTTTTTATTGTGTACGACGTGAAATTGCCCGCTCCGGCCTGGTAGGTGTCTCTCTATCCGATCTTAGCAGCGACCCTCATGACATGTTCCACGTTCTCGAGTAGTACTCGGCCATACTCACCGTCTTGTGGCCAAGCAGAGCCTGTGCGGCACCCAGACCAAATTCACGCCGGGCCCAAGCACCGGCAGCATGGCGAAGCTGATAAGGACTCCAACTCGCGATCCCGTGGCCGAAGCCGTTCCAGAACACGCGGGCCAGCCGGGAAACGGAACTCACGCAGACCTTCCCCTTGCACGTCGTCACGGCCTGGATCGGCAACAGTGCCCGCATCGCCGCGAAGCACTACCTTCAAGTCACCGATTCGGACTTCGCGAAGGCCGTGGAAGGAAAGGAATCCTTGGCAGAGTTTCAACCGAAGCAATTCGGGGACGACGCATAATCCGACGCAATCTCTAGGTGAAATAGGTGGCCTGGAACGGACGCTAGTACCATCGTGCGAGCAAAAACGGCTGAAAAAGGTGGAAACCCCGAGAAACGCCGGGGAAATGAAATTGGATCGATACGCCCGACAGGAGTCGAACCTGTAACCTACGGTTCCGAAGACCGTTGCTCTATCCAGTTGAGCTACGGGCGCATTTTCGCTGAATCCAACTTGCGAACTCTACTCATCATGGCAACAAGAAGGGCACAAGGCAAGCGGTCGCGTTCGCTTCATGGCTGTTCTGCTTCTTTCCTTTCGTGTAATCTGACACTATCTGCATCAACAAACAAGGAATCTCACTTATGCCGGCTGTCCCTTCGAAGTCTTTCGCCATCCAGCTTCGTCCGATCGATAACATCGCCGTGGCCGCCCGGCCGATTCCCGAAGGCACGGAAGTGCCACTCGAGGGCCGAACGCTCAAGCTTCCAGGTTCCATCAAGATGGGCCACAAGTTCGCAGTCGTGCCGATCAAGGAAGGGGACGCGATCCTGAAGTACGGCCAAATCATTGGCTTTGCCGGGCGCAATATTGCCGTGGGCGAGCACGTTCACGTTCACAACGTCATCCTCGGCAAGTTTGATCGCGACTACGCCTATTGCAGTGAGACGCCCGCCCCGTTGCCGCCGCCGGCAGAGTATCGCTCGTTCATGGGTTACGATCGCGGTCCGACTCGACCGGAGCATTTGCGTTATGGCACGCGGAACTACGTCGCGATTATCAGCACGGTGAACTGCTCCGCGGCGACGAGCAAATATGTTTCCGAGAGACTGCGGGCGTCGGGCATTCTGGAAAAATTCCCGAACGTCGATGGCATTGTGCCGATCATCCACAAGCAAGGTTGTGCGATGGCATATGACGGCGAGGATCACAAGCAACTCGATCGCACGCTGGCCGGGTTCGCACGGCACCCCAATGTCGGAGCGTACATCCTGATCGGACTCGGCTGCGAGACGGGCCAGGCAATCCACCTGACTGAGGGTGAACATCTCGACCTGATCACGCTCGGCGGTACGAAGCGGAAGCCACTGGTATTGACGATTCAGGAGTGCGGCGGAATTGGCAAGACCGTCGAGGCCGGCGTGAAGGCCGTGATCGATCTGCTTCCGGCCGTGAACGAATACAAACGCGTTCAGTTGCCAGCGAAGCACATCATGCTCGGCACCAACTGCGGTGGTTCGGATGGCAACAGCGGCGTGACGGCGAACCCAGCACTTGGCGTGGCCAGCGACTTGATCATTCAGCAAGGTGGCACGAGCATTCTTGGAGAAACGACGGAGATTTACGGAGCGGAGCACATGCTCACGCGACGAGCTGTCTCGAAGGCCGTGGGTGAAAAGCTTGTTGAGCGGATCAAGTGGTGGGAATGGTACACGAGCATTTTTGGCGTGGAGATCAACAACAACCCGTCGGTCGGGAACAAGGAAGGCGGGCTGACGACCATTTACGAGAAGTCGCTCGGCGCGATCGCGAAGGCAGGCAGCACCGCGATGGTCGATGTGGTCCAATACGCGGAAGCGGTCAAGGTGAAGGGCATGGTCGTGATGGACACACCCGGCTACGATCCCGTGAGCATGACGGGCATCGTCGCAGGCGGGGCGAATGTGCTGGTATTCACAACGGGCCGCGGCAGCGTGTTCGGCTGCAAGCCGGCCCCGAGCATCAAGGTGGCAACCAATAGCCCTCTCTACAACCACATGCTCGGCGACATGGATATCAACGCCGGTCGCGTACTCGAAGGCGTGCCCGTGGAAGAAATCGGCAAAGAGATTTTCGAGAAGATCCTGATGGTGGCCAGCGGCGAGAAGACGAAGAGCGAACTCAATGGCGTGGGTGAAGAAGAGTTTGCCCCGTGGAGCATTGGGCCGACGCTGTGATCCAATTGGGAAAAGCAATCTGGTTCAGGAGAATCATGAGGAGCGTTGAGAGCGTCTTCGAACAGGCCATGCAACATACGGGCACGCAGCGCAGTAATCTGGTCTCACACGTTTGTTGCCAACCCTTCCGAAGGATTCTTCTTTGGAGGATGCCGAAGTTGCCGCCGAATGGCACCAAGAAATCGTCGATCGCCTCGAGCCATACGATCGCGGCGAGACAACTGCAATCCCGGAGGAGGAAGTGTTCGAACGACTTGATCGCAAGTTTTTGGGAGGCTAGATATGAAGCTCCGGTTTCTACCCGAGGCAGATGAGGAACTTCATTCTGAAGCAGAATACCTTGAGAGCGAGTCAGCCGGCACCGGAAAAGATTTCGTTCGCTGTGTTCTGGAAAAAGCGAGCAGAATTCGTGCTCAACCATCCTGGTAGAGCCCTGTCGAATCGCCAGTCCGAGGGAAAGAAGTGCGTGAGGCAATCCTTAGCCCGTTCAACCTGCGCACGATTTACGAAGTCCGCGAGAATGAGATTTTGGTGGTAGCGGTCGCACACAACCGGCGTCGGTCCAGGTAGTGGCGAACCCGATGGCGTTGCGATCAAAACGCGGATGGTCCATCTAGAGTTGTGAGTTGTCGCACAACGCAACAATTTCGACCGGCCTCTTTTGCTTCGGCCAGGGCGGCCGAGGCGGCGTGCCGCATTTGATCGAAGCTAACCAACGTGTCCGACATCGCTACGACCATACCCACGCTGACGGTGAGCTTGATGGGTTCGTTACCATAAATCGTCTCGCCAATCTCGACCGTGCGACGCACGCGTTCCGCCAAAGTGAGCGCCCCTTCCAGGCTTGTCTCCGGGGCCACGATCATAAACTCCTCGCCTCCCACGCGCCCAATCGTGTCGATCGTGCGAACAGCATTCAGCAAGGTCTGCCCCAGCCAGGCGAGCACATGATCCCCGCCAGGGAGCAGGAAGCGGGTGTTGATGCTTTTGAAGTTGTCGGCATCGATCAGCGCGATGGCGAGATGCGACGGAGTTCGGGCCCGACGACGGACTTCCGTCTTGGCGAGGCGGTCCATGGCCCGACGATTCGGTAGTCCGGTCAGTGCATCTGTCAGAGCCATCTTCTGAAGAATCGTATTCCGCTGCTCCAGCTGGCGGTTCGTATGCTCCAATTCCCGCGTGCGGTCGGCCACCCGTTCTTCGAGTCCCAGATTGAGTCTTCGGAGTTCATCCAGCAGGTTTTCGTGGCTACGTTCGAGCAGAAAAGTTCTGGCAGCCTGGCGAACGAGAGCAACCAGCTGTTCGGGCCGCCAAGGCTTGAAAAGAAACCGCTGGGCCAATCCCGAGTTGATGGCTTCGATCGCCTCGTCCATGCTGTCAATGTCCGCCATCAAGATTCTGACAGTTCTTGGAGTGTATTCTCGACACCACTCAAGGAACGGAATCCCTTGCAGGCCAAGGAGTTGCTGATCGGAGATAACGATATCAATGTGATTGCGAGCAAGCAGAAGTTGTGCCTCTTCAGCACTTTCCGCAATATGGAGGTCGTAGTCCGTGCAGAGCAGGCCGCGTGCAACTTGCCCTAGGGCATCCTCGTGGTCGATGAACAATACGGTACATTTGAATCGTCCCAAGGTTTCTTACCTACATGGCGGGGCGGTCGGCGAGTCCATTCCATCGGTCACCGTTGAATCCGTTACGCACAGCATAACTCATATTTTCGGCCGGGCCTGATATTTTCGGAAAGGGATGTAACCGGCGACTGTATCGATCGATAGGGATTGTTCGCTTCGTAACCCTCGGACCGATGGTGCATCCTCCGGATCGCTTCCCCTTCGGCCAAGGGCGAAATGGGCCGTTGGCACCCTTGTCCCACTGGGTATTATTGTGGAGTCACTCAAAGTGTATACGAGTGAAGTTGTTATGATCGCGGGAAGCGTGTGATTCGCGTGCATTGGGAGGGATTTGCGGTTTTTTCTGGCCTTTTTCCAACTACAGACTTGCGAGAGTCGAAAAGGCTTATTACAATCAGTTGTCCTTGCGTGGGAGCGAAGGAACATGGCTGGCTAAGAAGGCCGGTCGCCTATCAGCACAAGGAGGTGTTGTTTCGGCCTGATTGCACGATATGTGCCTCATAATCCGGCTGCGGGCTATTGTGGAAACTTGCCAGGTGCAAGAATCCGTACCGTCCTCCCTTGATCGGCCACAACCCCACTCGCCACACTGTGTGGCTTGCGTGAGAGGGGAGTGGCCGCTTGTGTTGCCACCTTGGGTTGTTCGATCCCTATAGGGAAGGATTGCCATGACTATTGCGAGGAAAAAGCGGCCGTCTGTAATCAACACAGCGACCGACACCCCCGCCATGACGACTTTTTCGTCCGATCTGCTGACTCCTGAAGAAGAGCGGGAGTTACTGTCCAGCTTCTGGGACTGCAAGAGCGAGTTGGTTCGCATTCTATTGCGACAATACCCACACCTGCGAGCAAATCGGCCCCCGTTTGAACCCTGGCCCATGGCCCAGTTCATTCGGGAATATTGCACCGACGAATCGTGTGCCGATGCTCCGTCGACCCGCCGTATCCGCGATAAATATGTTCACTTCAAGCATCGATTAGCTTCAGCGAACATCCGCCTTGCTGCTCACGTGGCCAAGCGGTTCCGCCATCATGCACTGAGCTATTCGGATTTGCTTCAAGAGGCGGTTTGCGGGCTCATGCAGGCCATCGACCGCTTCGATGTCTCGCACGGCACCCGACTTGCCACCTACGCGACTTGGTGGATTCGGCAGACGTTGCAGATTGCCGTGGCTCGTCAAAGCCACTTGGTGAGCTTGAGCCCCCACCACTTGCAAGAACTCGGCCTCCTTCAACAGGAGAGCGAAGCCCTGGCTCACGGTGGCAAGCACTTGCCTAGCCCGCAAGAACTTGCTTCTCGAACGGGTAGCTCGCTCGAGCATTTGACGCATCTGCAAACAGCAACCCGTACTCCGGTTTCGCTGAATGCGGTGCTCGATGACGATAGCGACTTCAAGTTGACCGAAGCGATGCCGGATAACACGAGCACGACCGCTCAGACCAACAATGAACGGCAAGAGGCGTTGGGTTTCCTGATGGAAAACCTGCGTCCACGCGAAAAGAAGGTACTCGATCTTCGTTTTGGCCTCACCGGCAGTGGCACACATAGCCTGCGTCAGATCGGTCACTTGCTCCGTATCAGCAAGGAACGCGTTCGTCAGATCCAGAACCGGGCACTTGAGAAACTGCGAGCCAGCGCCGAACGCGTTGGCTGGGAACCGAGCCTGCTTTTGGATTAGAGGACTGCCGTTCGCACACCAAACCTTTCGAGGCCCGCCCTTCTTGGCGGGCCTCGTTCTTTTTCCGAGCCCACTTATGAAGCTCATTCTCGCCATCATTCAGCCGGCCAAGTTGGAGGCCGTTCAAGAAGCACTCAACGCCGTCGAAGTCTTTCGGCTCACGGTCGTTGATGTCTACGGCTTCGGACGCCAGAAGGGCCAGTCGGAAGTATTTCGCGGCCACGAGCTGGCCGTGAATCTCGTCCGCAAGGTTCAGCTTCAAATCGCGGTGAACGAAGACTTCGTCGAACCGACGGTGAACGCCATCTTGGCCGCAGGCAGAACAGGGACCGAAGGTCGAATCGGCGACGGAAAAATCTTCATCTTGCCCCTCGATGACTGCATTCGCATCCGCACCGGCGAACGGGGGCCGGAAGCAATCTAGCCAGGAAGCAGAAGACAGGAGACAGGAAGCGTCGTGCGACCTGATTTCTGTCTCCTGGCTCCTGATCCCCGGCCTGCTCAAGGCGGGTCCACCCCCCCACGTCCATACGGGTGGCAGCGGCAGATACGCCAGATGCCTTTCGGCACCCCTTTCCACGGGCCATACTTTCGAACAGCGAGAATCATGTACTCGCTGCAACCGGGCTGATAAACGCAGGTTGGCGGCAGGATGGGACGGAGTAGCTTCTGGTACAAGCGAACGAATGCGATCACGACGGAGGAAAGGAGACGGCCAATCATGCGCTCTCTTCCTTCGTTGGCGGCGGGTCGCGCTCGATCTTTCGAATCGCCTGCTTGGCCAGCTTGACCAACGAGTGGCGAAATGGTTCAAGCGAGTATTCGTCGAGCGGTCGCGGGATCAGGACGATATCGTAACCGCTCGGCACTTCCTCCTTCGAGAGCCGATAAGCCTCACGCATGAGCCGGCGAATGCGATTGCGAACCACGGCCATGCCGAATTTCTTGGAAACCGAAAGGCCAACGCGAGAGTGCGGCAAGCCGTTTTCTTTCGCATAAAGCACGAGGGTGCCATCCGCGGCCGAACGGCGGCGGTCGTAGACGGCCTGGAAGTCTTGCGGACGACGGATATGCTCGTGCAAAAAAAAACGCGGCACGGCGAAAGCCCTCTGGTTCTCTATGAATTCTAGGACACCGCACCTGCCCCGAGGTTCCTGATCGTGAATCCACTCTGTCTTCTCTTGAGCGACGACCTGATCGATGCCAGCCGGGTGATGGGCGATGGCCGGGCCGCAGGGCTGATTGTCGTGCATTGTCGGGATGTGGCCAGGTTGCTAATCGAGCTCGAGCGTAGGCCCACGGTCGTAGTCCTCGATCTGCACTTTCCTGGCCTGGACCTCGAAGCGGTCTTGCCACCAGTCCGTGCGAGTGGCAGCAAACTGATCGGCTTCGGGGCACATGTAGACGCGGCACGATTGAAGGCCGCCCGCCACGCGGGCTGCGACCAGGTTCTGCCGAGAAGTGCGTTTTTTGAGGGGCTCGAAGCGAAATTGGCAGCATGGGTGTCATCGGGCTGAATCTCGGGCAGCCCGATTGTTGAAAAGGAGGGCTTGCTGGTCCTGCTCACGCTGGAAGCGGACCTGTCCGAGCAGGACGAATACGAAATTCGAATTTACGACTCGGATCACGGCCTTTCTCTCCGAGGTTGTGCGGGAGTCTACTCGGGAATGGGACTCCAGGCCTGCCGGCACATTTGGATCCTGGCACAAGCTCTTCGCGTCGTGCCACATGGAGTGTGCCCAGACATTTTACCAGATGGGTCACGTCAATGCTTCCTGAGCCACCACATCCCCACGACCAGAAAAGCTCCGAGTGCCGCGGCCCCGGCGACCCATTCCAGGAAACGGCGAAAGAACGCTCGGTGTGGGGCGACGGCGTCGTCGTATTTCTGCTGAACCACGACGACCAACTCCGTATCGGGCACGACCGCAAACCCGGCCAACCATCGGCCTTCGTACTCGGGGTGCTGTGTGGCCACGGGATCGAAGTATTCGTCGTTCGCAAGGATGAGTTTGCCATCACGCTGCAAGGCGTTCGGAAAAGGAATCGACGGCTCACGGTTCACGTAGGCGGGATGAACAAGGACAACGTACTCGCCCGAACCGCCCGACTCGCGTGGTGCTAGCAATACCGCCTTGCGATGGTCGTCGTGAAGCCCGCCCAGGCCGAGCGAGGAATCGGTCGGCACGGTCGCTCCCAAAACCCAAATCACTCCGGTTGCAGGTTCGAACGGGACCGAAACCGCGAGCTTATCGAGCCCATCGTTCTTGGAAGTAAAGACGCGGGAGAGATGCACACGTTGGGCCTGCCTGACTCGTGCCTGGGCGCCCTGGAAGTAATCTCGTCCTGCGAAGTTCATGCCCACTACCTTGCGTTGTTGTGGCCATTCCGCCCGAATGGTCCCCTTCGGATCGAGGACGAACGCGGTGGCGAACCGCGGAGCATCCTTGCCGACACGCTCGCTGAGGAGCCGCTTCTTCAGAATCTCTTCGACGGTCGGCCAATCTGCATCGACACACGCCCGTTGTAAAATCGGATTGTCCGCGGTTGCTTCGACCGCGTCGCCGTATTGCCCCAATCGATTCAGCAGAGTGCTGGCCACATGCCTGGCCGCGAACTCGTTACCCTCGCAGACTTCCTTTCGCAAACGCGTTTCCTGATCGCGGGCCATCGAGACGGCAGCGAGCACTCCGGCGAGCGCCAACAGAACCATGAAGCCCAGGCCGCTGGCAATGCCCGGATTCCGCCGGCACCAGTTGTAAAGCCTCTTCAATAGCCCCGAACGTCGGGCACGCACCGTTTCATTTCGCAGCCAGCGCTCCAGGTCGAGAGCCAGGTCCGACGCCGATTCGTAGCGATTGTCCGGATCCTTCGCGAGACAGCGCCGGCAAATCGCGTCCAGGTCGCGCGGAACCTTAGGGTTCACGGATCGAGGTGGAACCGGTTCGCTCTCGAGAATAGCCGCCTGAACCTCGTTGCGTTCCTTGCCCTCGAAGGGCCGTCTGGCGGTGAGCAATTCGTACAGGATCACGCCGAGAGCCCAGACGTCAATGGCGGTGGAGACCGAGACTTCGCCACGAATCGCCTCGGGAGCCATCCACGGCAACGAGCCGGCCGGGGCCCCGACGGCTGCTTCGCCTTCTTCGTCCAATCGTGCGGCCAGGCCGAAATCGCCCACGTGGGGCTCCCCGGTCTCGTCCAGGATCACGTTGCCGGGCTTGAGATCGCGGTGCAAGATTCGGCGTTGATGGGCATAGTGAACTGCTCTCGCGACTTTCGCCATCAGCCTGGCCGACGCCCGCGGGTTCGCCACAAAGCGTGCGATATGTTTGTCCAGCGAACCCCCGCCGATGAGGGCCATCGTGTAATACGGCTTGCCGTCGTGCTCGCCGACGTGGAAGACCGGCACAATATGCGGATGCTTCAATCCGGAGGCGTTCTCGACTTCCTCACGAAACCGTTTCGCGTTCGCGGCGGCCGATGTGCCACTCGTGATACCCTGCTTCAGGGCAACGACCAGATTGGTCCCCTTGAGCTTCGCTCGATGAACCACCCCCATCGCCCCACGGCCAATTTCGCCGAGCAACTCGTAATCACCGAACCGATTGGCCGGCTCGGCATTCGAGGGGACGCGGAGGTCGACCGTCTCGGCGATTTCCGCGTCTGCCGACAGGCCAAGGAAGGAGCCGAACTGGCCAACATCCTCGAAAAATGTGGCGAGTTTCTTGGCCTGTGCGGGATGTTTTTCAATCCACTGCTCAGGCACTGGATGCTCCCCACGCTCGACGGCTTGCAGGTACTCAGCCGCGATTCGATCGATCTCATTGGGATCACTCATAGCCGATGATCTCCGCCGAGTAACTCACGCAAGCGTTCCAGCCCGCGCCGTAGCAGTCCGGCCACCGCGGCTGGAGACTTGTGCATGTTCGTGGCAATCTCATTCAAGCTAAGCCCGTGGCAGTGCTTGGCCAGTAGCGCTTGCTGCTGTTCGGCAGGCAAGGATGCGACGGCATTGGCAAGTATCTCCGCCCGTTCGTGCTTCTCGGCGGACTCACTCGGGCTCGTCTGCTCGAGAGCCAGCCAGGCATCGAGCCGCGAGCAACTCGCGTCGAGATCGGCGTCCAGCGAACGCTCGGCACCGGCATCTCTCTTGGCTTGTCCGAGCAAACGCAATGCGTTGGCCAGCGTCCGCGTCAGGATCTGCCGCAACCAGCCAAGGTATTCTTCGGAAGAGTGCCCATGAAACTGTTCGCGAGCGGCATGGGCCTTCAACATGGTTTGCTGAACGATATCGCTAGCATCCAGCTTCGGGGCCAGCCACGGACGAGCGGCGACTTGCAATCGAGCCAAGGCACGCAGGTAGCTGCGGTATGGTTCGGGGGCGTGAGATTCTGAGTGCACTTCGTTATCATAAGGATGCGATAAGCAGTATCATCACCACCTGTCCGAGGCCGAAGCGCCAGCGAGGCACGAAGACTTGCCCGGACGCACGATAATCTCAAGGAATCCAGATGGCAGATGCATCGACAGACCTCGCGCTACTTGAATCCACAGCGACGACCGAACTCAAGGATTGTGCGGACGAGCTAAGCCTGCGTGCGTGGAACACCAAATACTTTGGCGACAAGGGCGAGATGAACACAGCCCTCAAGGCTCTCGGTACGTTGCCGAAGGATCAACGTCCCGCGTATGGGCAGGCTGTCAACGCGGTCAAGCAGAGGCTGATTTCCGCCAAGGATCAGAAGGAAGCCGAGATCAAGGAACAGGCACTGCTCGCCAGCCTGTCGGCCAACCCGATAGACGTGACGCTTCCGGGGCGTGCCGTTTCGGCGGGCAATTTGCATGTGGCAACGAAAGTCATGCGCGAGATCTATTCGATCTTCGCGGACATGGGCTTTCAGATCTTCCGTTCCCGCGAAGTCGAGGACGACCAAACCAACTTCGAGTTGCTGAACATGCCCCCTCATCACCCGGCACGGGACATGTGGGACACCTTCCACACAACGACGCCGGGGGTCTTGCTGCGAACGCACACTTCGCCGGGACAGATACACGTAATGAAACAGTTCGCTCCAAACCCGGTGCGAGCGGTGTTGCCCGGAATGTGCTACCGGCACGAAGCGGTTTCAACCCGCAGCGAGATCCAGTTCGAGCAAGTCGAGGGGCTCGTCCTCGGGCCGAACGTGACCATGGCCGATCTCAAGGGAACGATCACAGCATTCGCCCGGCGACTGTTCGGGCAGGAACGCCAGGTGCGCATTCGTTCGAGTTATTTCCCATTCACGGAGCCATCGATTGAAGTGGACATTGACTGGCCAAAGGAAGACCCGAATGCGGATCGTCTGACGAAAGGCACGGGCTGGCTGGAAATCATGGGGGCCGGCATGGTCCACCCAACCGTGCTACGCAACGGCGGCTACGACCCCGACCAAATCAGCGGCTTCGCCTTCGGCATGGGCCCGCAGCGAATCACGATGCTCAAGTACGCCATCGACGACATCCGCCAGTTCTGGAAGAACGACCTGCGGTTTTTGCGGCAGTTCTGAGAATGCTTCAAGGAATCCACAATGCCGTTAATGGTTCTCGACGAAGACTTGGCCGAGCAGGTCATCAAACGCCGCCGAGCTTCGCCCGCCTATCGCTGGGATGAAGTCTGGGAAGGCGTCTACGTGGCAATGCCTCTCCCAGACATTCTTTATTTCGATTTGGCTGCGGTATTCTTGCTCGCCTTCTATTCGGAATACAGCGGAAGGCGGGGCTATCGCGTGCATGGCCACATCAATATCAGCGATCGCAATCGGGAGTGACTGCAAAACGTCCGCTGTCCAGATGTGGCCGTCTTTCTGAAAGGCAATCCGGCTTTGGACCGCGTGACGCACTGGCAGGGAAGCGGGGATCTAGTTGTCGAAGTTGTCACCAAAGGGGATCGTTCGCGGGAAAAGCTCGACTTCTACGCCAAGCTGGGAACGCGTGAGGTGGTCGTCGTCGACCGCGATCCCTGGCAACTCGAACTTTATCGGCTCCACCGAGGTAAATTCAAACGTGCCAAAGTCATCAAGCCCGGCTAGGATGAGCCTTTCTTGAGCAAGGTCGTGCCATTTGAGTTCCATCTGCTCCGCAGTCGGCCCCGGCCGAAGGTGAAAATCGTTCACACCGAGACGGGGCAGGAGTGGGTAGGCTGAACCTTGCTGTGATGGAATGACGATTCACTACGAGCGTCTGGCGTTGAGGGGCGAACGTGCGGTGACGGTCCTCGACCAGGTCCTGGCGGACGAGATTCTCAACAGGCGGAACGGGCATTCTCGACCCGATCGAGTTGCCGGCACGTTCCATGTACACCTATTCCTCGTCAACATATCGCGCTCCACCACGACCAATGAACCCTAGCGATGAACGATCTACGTCCAAACAGCCGGAAATATTCGGTGCAAGCCTATGGCGACGTCCACCAGGCTCAGGTGAACATCAACGACTTCGTGACGGACCACCGACAGAAAAGATGAACGAGGAATGATAAATCGATAGCTCCCGTAGCCCTTCATTCATTGCTAATGGTTCATCGCTTATGCTTCTTCCATCCACGGTGCCGCGTCTGGCTTCGGAGTCACAGCGGTGAACCCTCCTGGCCTGCTGAAATCGCTGGCGTCCTGAGCAAGCGAGAGCCTGGACCGTCCTAGCAATTCGAAGAAAGCGTATTTTTGCTCCGAGTTTCGCAAGCGGAAGCGAGAACGATGTACTTGTCGCCTGGGGTTGACCTCTGCCAGAGTTTCGAATGTTGAACGACCTTATCCCCGGCTGCTTTCCGGCAATTTGCGCCGGATTTGGGATGTTCTTGGTTGGCGGAGCGAACCTTGTGCTGAGGAACTGCGGAGTTGCCTTTCGAGTGGCCGCGACACTGTCGGCGGTCATTGTTGCATTGGCAGTTGCGACGATACTCGATCAACCGCACGTCATTGCTTGGACGACCCTGCTGATTGCACTTGGCCTGTTACCATGTCTCCTGCTCGCCCACAACCGATTCGTTCGCCGGGCTTCGGCTTTGTTCGCGACGATTTTGGTGGCAGGCAGTGGACTGGCGGTCGGCTCGACCATGTCGCTTCTGCGCGCGGAGGAGGCGGCCGAAGAATCCGCCCTGGCCGAACTCGACCTACTCAAGGGTCGAATTCCCTATGCCCCGAACCGGCACATCAAGGCCACGACGGATCGGGGCACTCCAATCGACCTGAAGGAACCCAATCGAGCCCAAGATGGCGCCAACCTAACCACTCTTGAAACCAAACTGATCGAGCGATTCGCACTCGACGGGAAAGTAATCCGTCGAGGCCCACCCGATGAACGATCGAACTGTCACGGATGGGTTTTCACCGATGGTCGTTCCCCGATCTCCGGCGAACAGGTTGCAATTATCCTGAAAGAAAATGGCTACTTTGAAGTCGAAGTGCCCGAACCGAACGATCTGGTGATTTATGGTTCGCCCGTAAGTTCGCTGCACACCGGAATTGTACGCTATGTGAGCGAAGGACAACCCGTTCTCGTCGAAGGAAAATGGGGCATCTATGGGGAGTTCCTACACCCCATAGATGATTCGCCTTACGGTACAGCCTATACCTTTTTCCGCAGCCCGCGCACCGGTCATCTGTTGGCAATGGTCAACGTCCCGGACCGTGATGCACGCCTGTCAGCATATTCGAGGGCCAAGCCCTGATTCAGCTCGGCTGAGAGTTCTCCCGCCTGTTCGACTCGGTGAAAAGCGGCAATTCTGTCTTCTTCCAAACCAAACTCGGTTGCCGAGGATCTCGTGAAAACGAAGGCAGCAATCTCTCTTCAACATTCGAAGTCGGCCACAACTCATCGTGAAAATCACGATTAGCGAATCGATTCAGCGGGTAGAATATCATTGCCGAGCCCGCTTTGGATTACCTATGTCCTTTCACTACTGTCCGGTTATAAGTCGAACAGATTCAACTGCTTATGACTCGGCGTTTTTTCTTCTGGCTCGCCGAGTGCGTTTAACACGGTAAAAAGCGGGCTTTTCTCGAAAAGCGTGATGCTCAGAATTTGCAAGATTTCGCTCAAGCTGCGCTCCAGCTTGAGTTCCTTCTTCAGGATCGCCACGAGGACATACACGCTGATCGAGATACACACCTGAGTTCGGACGGCGTTGGGCGAGTTGCCGTAGAACCCTTTGATTCGCAAGTGTTGCTTGATCCACTTGAAGAACAATTCCACCTGCCAGCGGCATTTGTAAAGTTGCGGGATCGTGATGGCCGGCAGGTTGAAATTGTTGGTCAGAAAAACGAACCGCTTGTCGGTGTCGGCATCATGGTAGCTGATCCGACGTAGCGGTGCCGGATACTGAAGCGAGGTCTTCAGACCTTGCAGCACAATCGTTTGATCGCTGCGCAGGCCCGTGCTCTTGTCGACACGACGGCGTGTGCGGCGTGACTAATCCAGATTGCGTTTGGCGCGAATGACAAAGAACGCCAAGCTCTCGGTGAAGCGGTACAAGCGGCGAAAATCGACGTAGCCGCGATCCATCATGTAGAAGGCGGCGGGTTCGGGCACCAACTCGTCGAGGACTTTGACATCGTTGGTTTTGCCGTGCGTGATGTGGATAAAACACGGGATATTGCCGTGCAGATCGATCAAGGTGTGAAGTTTGACGGCCCCCTTGCGTTTGCGAAACTTGGCCCAGGGAAAGAGCGAAAGACACAGATCGATGGTCGTCGAATCGAACGCGTAGGCTGGCTGATTCCGATCGACGGCGAAGGCATCGTGGGCATAGAGCTTCCGGGCGTGGGCGATGAGGACGTGAGCGAAGTCGCTGTAGATGCGCCAGTCGCGTCTCTCGTTGGCGTCGGCCAAGGTACTGCGTGAAACCTTTCCGCGAAAGCCAGCGTGATACAGATTGCCGGACATGGCCCGCAAACAAGTTTCGATATCGCGCAAACTGTCGCGGTAGGTGAGTTGAGCGAACGCCATGCAGAGAAACTGGTCGAGGCAAGAAAACTTCCGCAGTCGTCGATGGCCTCGATAGCGATGGACGCACTGGTTGAATTCGTGCTTGGGCAAGAAGTCGAAGAGCTGTGCGAAGACGGTTCGGCCGGAGTTCATGTGCCATCCCTCGCCGAGTGCTGAGGCGGAAAGAATGGCTCGAATCTACGACTGAATTGAAATCGAAAACAGGCACGACCGCACCTAGATCATTGTTACAGAGTATGTTGCGTCAAAAACACAAAGCGTTAACCGGACAGTAGTGATGTCCTTTCAAGAATTCACGTTCCCCGTTGTGTCGCGGAGTCTCGGCCTCACGCTTCGTGATGCCGATCTGTTCACTTCCGCCAGCCCATTGCCCGTTCGACCGGAGTTCCAAGCGGACATCATGCAGAACGCCGGTCTTGCTCGCGCGATCGACACGGAGAAAGCCCGTTCGGAATTCTTGATTGCCCCGGTTTTGCTGGAACTTCATAAGCTGTTGAATCGCTCTTTCGGCCTGTTCTCGGGGGTCGAACTCAACGCCGATGCGTCCAGGGGACTGAATGGCGTTTGCGATTTTTTTCTCACCCGTGAAACGATGCAGTTTGTCGTGACCGCGCCTATTCTCGCCATCACCGAGGCCAAGAACGACAACGTTCGATCGGGATTGTGGCAGTGCATTGCGTCGATGGTGGTCGCCCAGATGCTCAATGAGAATGCCGGTCGGCCCACCACGATTTACGGGGTCAGCACGACCGGCACGGACTGGCAATTCATGCGGCACGTCGCAACCGAACTAACCCTAGATCGCCAACTTTACTTCATCGACAATCTTGGCAAGATTCTCGGCGTACTCAAGCGAATCGTGCAAACCTGAAGGCTCAAGGCTTCGTCTGCCCAGCCGCGAGAGCCTGTAGCAGCGGGAACTGGATCGGATCGCGACTCAGTTCGTTGCGCAGCCAAGCGTCGAATATTTCCTTGCGTAGGCCGGCTTTGATCGTGTCGTCTTGAACGGCTGGCAGAAACTCTTCCACTCGGAACACCAGGAAGCCCTGGCCAGCCTGGACTGGGCCGATCAGCTTGCCGGCCTCCGCGCCGAAGACGATTTCGCCGAGTTGACCGGCGAGATCCAGACGGCGGACAATCCCCGCTTCGCCCCCCGCGTTCTTGGTGATCAGGTCGAGTGATTTCAACTTGGCCTGCTCCTCGAAGGTCGAGCTACCATTGTTAAGAGCTTCGAGAACGCCAACGGCATCCGCCTCGGTCGCAACCAGGATGCGCTTGAGACGCACCCGTGCAAAGCGGGCCGTGTTCGCGTTGAACACTTCGTCGAGTTTCGGGTCGGCAATCGTCCGACGCAGTTTCTCGACAATCAAGTCGCGCTCCAGTCCGGCCGCGAAATCTTCCGAGGTGATCGCTTCACGCTGGAACCACTGCTGGGTTTGCTCGGTGCTGGCCATGCCGTTCTTGAGACGGAAGTTGTCGGCCGCCTGCTGCAACTCCTGCTCGTTAACCGACAGACCTGCACGGCGAGCGCGGTTCACGAGATAATTCTCGACGAACGCGTCCAGCAACATTGGCCGGAGCCGGCGCGAGCGCTTCATGGCAGCCAGGAAATCGCCGAGGGAAATCGTGTCCGCACCGTGGGTAACGGCTGGACGGATCATGTCAGGCATATGGGGCTCGCTACAGGCGGTAGAGTTTCCTATAGATGTTATCCCACAAACGACCTTCGCAACAGGTCGAAGTTGGCTTTCCCGAAGTGATGCACCCGTCCGGTCTTAAGATTGCGAAACTCGATCTCGGCCGGCGAAAACAACAGCGGGTCGATCTTGTAAAAGTCGCCGTTGTAGCGTTTGAAGATCTCGCCAAACGGCGCTCCGTAGTCGCTCGAAGCACTCGAAGGAACTTTTGGCCCGATCTGGTCGAGGATTTCGTCGTCCGCTCGGACCCACAGAACCACACGGCCTCCGTACAGAATGGCATCGTTGGTCCAGCCGATTGCCTTGCCTTCCTCGGCCGCGACCGGTGCCAGGGGTGCCACGCCAATGCCCGACAGCACCTGCCGCAAATCGAACTTCAATTCATGCAGCTTGTGCAAGGCGGTTTCCAAGCTCCGGGCCACGACCTGAATCGTTCCTGCCATGCTCGAAGCCGGGGCCACCGCCAGGGTCAGACTTTCGGCCGTGGTAGGAAGTTGCGAAACGAGATAGGCAATGACTTCTTCCGTCGGGTGCTTGCGGGTTTCCAAAACACCCACGGCACACGGAGGTTGCTCGCGGCCGGGGATATGGTCGAAGATTGCCTCTCGACCGGAGGCTGCCCGCATCGGCCCGGAGCCCATCACGAAGAAACCAGGGGCCTTGATCTGCCAGCCCGCGTACTGGGAAGCCAGACAGGCCCGAATCGGATCATCAGACGCCACCTGAATCTCCGGGCCCAGTTCGCCAGAGGTCAGACAAACTTCGGCGAGCCCCGCCGTGCAAATGCGTGCCATTTGCAAGCCTGCCTGCAATCCTCCCGTCACCGCTCCACCGCAGTCGATAACGCGAGCCCCGCCAACATTGGACACGCCGCACCGCCAGGCACTCGCGTTCGCGGCCAGGAGGTCGGCACACTTCATCGCAGATTCGTTGAGAGTCATTGGTCTGCCTTCTATGTTTGCTCCCCCTCTCCGGTTCTGGGAGGGGGGGAGAAAGATCTACACTTCGCGTCTCTTCAACAACGTCTGCCCCAGCATCGGATCTCGTTCCGTGAATGGCCCGTCACTTGCATCGCGGATCAGACAGCGCGTGTACATTTCCATCTTGGCATCGAGATCATCCGCATGATGCAGGATCAAAACCTCCGGGATCATCGGCAACTTCGGTGAACCCCACTCCGGATGGCGTAAATGCGTGATGATGATGTGCTCAAGCAACCGCAGTAGTTCCGGGTTCACATCGCCTTGTGCTTTGGCCGCATCGCGAACCAGGTCTCGTCCGAGAAAGAGATGCCCGAACAACCGCCCATCAATGCTGTATTCCACAGGTTCGAGAAGTGTTGTCGACGGCGCGAATTCCAGAACTCGGCCAATATCGTGCAGCACCGCGCCCGAGGCCACCAGGTCCACGTTGATCGGCGGCTTCAACTTGAGGAATCGGTCGCGATATTGCTGGGCGAGCCAAACCGCGTTCCTGGACACAGATTCAACATGCTCCAGCCAGCCGCCAGGATAGGGGTAGAATCGCCGATCGCTGGCAGGTAACGGCTTCAACTTCTCAGCATGGACTTCGAGAATCCCCAGCGTCAATTTCTTCAACGGCTCGTCGCCGATGGTCGCTTCGATGAAGGCACGCAGGTCTTTCAGCACCTCGTCCGGTTCTCGACGTGCCTGCTCGACCAGTTCCTTGGGATCAAATCCGTCGACCGCATCGCGATCCTCGGTCGGGCGAATCTTCAGCACCTCGAGTTGCCCACCGTACTTCTCGTGCTCGTTGAAGGCCGCATGCATTTTGAAGAATTGGCCCGGCTGCCAGTCGGTCGCGCAGGTCGCGTAGTGCGGCCCGTCACCCCAAACCATGTACGTGGCCGTTCGGCGCAAATCACGGAACTTGCAGGCAAAAAACGGATTGCCCTTGTGCGTGGCCCCTTTGGCTTTGTCGGCCAGTTGAACGAAGAAAGTCCCTCGCTCCCCTTTTTTGAGGTCGCTCAAACGGACGATAACGGATTTGGCCGTGGACATGAGATTCATCGTAGTCCGCACACTCCGTGTGCGGACAGATCGCGTTTCGCGTGGGGAGAAAACTCTGAACGAAAACAATCGGCACACGAAGTGTCCCGACTATGAGCGCACAGCCGCTCGTCGTGCAATCAACGCCGCCACATAGCCCGCCTTGAACCCGGCATCGATGTTCACGACGGTCACATTCGCGGAGCAGGCGTTCAGCATCGTCAGAAGAGGGGCCACTCCGGAGAAGGCCGCCCCGTAACCAATGCTCGTGGGCACCGCGATCACCGGGCAATCGACCAGCCCACCAACGACGCTCGGCAACGCTCCGTCCATTCCTGCAGCGACCACGATCGCGTCGGCCGCCGCAATTCGCTCCTTTTGACGCAAGATCCGATGGATTCCCGCAACGCCGACATCCGCGACTAACTCAACATGGGTGCCGATCGCTCGTGCCGTTACGACCGCTTCTTGAGCGACAGGCAAATCTCCCGTACCGGCCGTGATGACGAGAACCTTTCCTTTCACGGCTGGTCGTTCGCCCGGAGTCGGTAGCCAAAACGTGCGGGCCAGCCGATCTTGCTGGGCAAGCGGCAAACTCTTTGCAAGAAAGGCCGCCTGCTCCGCATTGACCCGCGTACCCAGGCAATCCTGTTTCGCCTCGATGAGTCGCAGGGCCACGCCTTCAATCCATTCGGGCGTCTTGCCCTCGCAAAAAATCACTTCGGGAAAACCGCAACGGGCCCGGCGATCGAGGTCAACCTGAGCATATCCCAAATCGGCCACGCTCGACGTGCCAAGGCGGGCGAGAGCCGACTCGATGTCGGTTCGTCCGGTACTGACGTTTTCCAGGAGTTGGCGCAAGTCGTCGCTGGTCATGGCAGGTCTTTTGTAGTGGAGCGGCGCTTGGAGCGGAAGCAAATCGCGAACGAAGGGGACTCTCGTTCGCAAAAAAAGAGAAAATGGTGCCAGCACGACTCGGGCCCGCGCCACCTTCATCGTTGAAACCAATTCATGCCGCTGTAGCCAAACTTTCCACCGCCCGGAGAGTACGAAATCGAAATGGGATCCGACGACGGGGCCTGCCTCTTTCTCGATGGTAAGAAGGTGCTGGAAAACTGACGGCTGGTCCGCCTACGGTCCGGGTCGAATACTACCAGCGCGGGAAACTCAGGGAGTTGCGGTTCAGGGTGCGCCCGTTACGTTTCAAGCCGTGGACGACTTGCACGCGACGACTGATTTGTAGAGCTAAGAAGGTCGCCTTTTGTTGCTCACCCCTTTTGTTGAAGCCACTGAAAATGGATTGACTGACTTCGCTGAAATGCACTATCATACTCGCGACCAAGCCACCGCGATTCGTTCCCGGCAAGCCGGCGTGGACCCCAAGACAGCCTGGGAAAACCAATTGCGCAGCGCGGCATAGCCGCAAATCATGATCGCGGCGAAGATGCCCCGGGGTCGGGATTCCGTCACCAGGAATTTTTGCACGTCGTAAAGAATTTGGACGTTAGTGGTGCAGAGGAATCAGGCGATGCGATTGCGTCCAGACAAGTCCAAGGAAGGAGGCAACCCCAAGCCAGCCAAGGCGACGAAGCAATCGCGCAAACAGGCCGCTCAGCAAACGCCCAGCAATGCCCCAACCCAGTCCCAGAAACAGCCGGACCGATCAACAAGAACCGTCGCGAAACCAGCTCGAAACCCCTCCCGAGGGCGTCGATGGCTTTACCGATTGATCGCGATGACGGTTGTCCCTTTGCTGTTGTTGACGACAATCGAGATCGGCTTGCGCATTTTTGGATTCGGCTATCCAACCGCTTTTTTCATTGAACGAACTGGGCCCAAGGGCGAGACGATCGCTACCGAGAACCCAGAATTCGGCCGGCGCTTCTTTCCGCCTGGTTTGGCTCGACATCCGCTTCCTATTTCCATGCCGAAAACCAAGCCGCCGGGCACTTACCGAATATTTGTTCTCGGCGAATCCGCAGCAATGGGCTTTCCGGATCCCACTTACAGTTTTTCGCGAATTCTCGAAGTCTTGCTCCGCGAGGCGTATCCGGACATGCGCTTCGAGATTGTCAATACGGCGATGATCGCGATCAACTCTCATGTGGTTCGCTCGATTGCGAACGAATGCTCCGAGCAGCAGCCCGATTTGTTCGTGGTTCATCTGGGCAACAACGAAGTGGTCGGGCCCTTTGGCACCGCGGGTGTCATCGGCAGTCCGACGAAGAGCCTGCGGTCCATTCGCATGAATTTATCGGCCAAGCGAACGCGCATCGGTCAGTTGCTCGACGGCATGGTGCGTGAAATCGGTTCGAATGAAGCTCCGAAGCGATGGCAAGGAATGGCCATGTTTCAGAAGAGCCACGTCGCGGCCGACGATTCGCGCCTGGAAGCGACCCGCGCGAATTTCCGCTCCAATCTAAATAAAATCTGCGCGGCCGGAACCGATGCGGGCGCGCAGGTCCTCGTTTGCACCATTCCCGTCAATCTCAGTAATTGTGCTCCATTCGCTTCACAGCATCGTTCTGGGATGAGCGAGCAGGAGACTACCGAATGGGACACTGCTTATGGGGAAGGAATTAAACTGGAGGATGCGGGCAAGCTCTCCGACGCGATTCTTCGGTTCGAAGCGGCGGCCACAATCGACGCACAGTTCGCCGACCTTCTTTTCCGAACCGCTCGGTGCTTGCTGGGCCTGGGGAAACACGCGGAGGCACTGCAAAAATACCGGCAGGCACGCAATCTGGACACTTTGCGATTCCGTACGGACGACCAATTCAACGAAATAATTCGCGGACTGGTTGGGGGAATCCGTGCGAATGTGCATCTGGTCGATGCCGAGGCGGATCTGGCCGCGCACAGTCCGGCGGGGATTCCAGGCGAAGAACATTTCTACGAGCACGTTCATTTGAATTTTTCGGGCAACTATGCCCTCGCCTGTTCCATCTTCCACACGTTCGCGAAACAGGTGAAACCGCTCAATCAAGCGACTCCACTGAGCAAAGATCGCTGCGCGGAACAACTCGCTTATACCGCGTATAGCCAGCTTTATTCGGAAGAGATCTTGCGGCCTTTGTACGATAGCGCTCCGTTCATGTATCAGATGGGCAACGCGGCTGATTGCCAGCGCCGAGACGTCCATTTGGCTGAATTGAAAAGCGAGCTACAACCCGATCATCTGACGAAACTGGAACTCGTTTACGAAAATGCGATCCGCAACGATCCCAACAACTGGATGACTCGTGAAAGCGCTGCCCAATTTCTGCGGTTTGCGGGCAATATCCCTCGGGCGCTCGAACACATTCAAGAAGTGACAAGGCAGGTGCCGCACCATCATACCGCTTTGTGGATGCAAGGAGACCTGCAGCGTTCTGCGGGCAAGGTCGCGGGCGCGGTCGCCTCGTATGAGGCGGCAATCAAGATTTATCCGGACTTCAAGGAAGCCCATTACGATTTGGCGGTCGCCAAGGCCTCGCAAGGAAAAACCGAGGAAGCGATCGCTCTATTCAAACGGCAAGTCAACCGCGAACCGGATCGCGCGGAGGCCCTGGCGGAGTTCGCGAATTTCCTCATTCATCTGGGTCGATTCAAAGAGGCCCGAGAACGCGTCAACGAAGCGCTCGCCATCGATCGTGAGTCCCCGGGACCAAACCTCGCAATGGCGAACTTGCTTCTTCGCGATGGGGCAGTGGAGCAAGCCATTGCCCACATGGAGACGGCGGCGCGTTCCAACCCGAGGCTGGCGCCGGAACTCAAGAAAGCCGTGCAGGAATTGCGCGATCCGAACAAGAAGAACCAAACGCCGAAATGAAATTCGGTTGAGGAGAGTTCTTGACCGCGATCCTTGGCATCTCCGCGTTCTATCACGACAGTGCCGCCGCGCTCATCGTGGACGGTGCCATCGTCGCCGCTGCGCAGGAAGAACGCTTCAGCCGCATCAAGCAAGACGCGAGTTTTCCAGCCCAGGCAATCGCATATTGTCTCGCGGAAGCCAAGCTCACGGCGGAACAGCTGAGCTACGTCGTCTTCTACGAAAAACCGTTGACGAAGTTCGAGCGCTTGCTCGAAACTTATCTGGCCTTCGTTCCGCGCGGCTTCCGCAGTTTCCGCATGGCGATTCCGATCTGGCTCAAAGACAAGTTCTTCATGCGCGGGATGATTCGCCGGCACCTTCCGTCCGGGCTCAAGGCGCCGGTGCTGTTTTTGGATCACCACGAAAGCCATGCAGCCAGCGCGTTCTTTCCCAGTCCGTTCGAACAGGCCGCCATCCTGACTCTCGACGGCGTGGGCGAATGGAGCACGACCACCTGGGGCACGGGCACCGGCAACCGCATTCATTTGAATCAACACCTCGCCTTTCCGCATTCGCTCGGTCTGCTCTATTCCGCGTTCACCTACTATTGCGGCTTCAAAGTCAACAGCGGCGAATACAAGCTGATGGGCCTGGCGCCGTTTGGACAATCCATTTATCGCGGTGTCATTCTCGAAAAATTCATCGATCTCAAAGCGGACGGCAGCTTCCGTCTCGACATGCGTTACTTCAATTACTGCCAGGGCCTGACCATGACGGGCCGTCGCTTCCACGACTTGTTCGGCGGTCCACCGCGTCAACCGGAATCTCCTTTGCTTCAGCGCCACATGGATCTCGCTGCCAGCATTCAAGCCGTCACGGAAGAGATCTATCTTCGACTCGGCCGCCACATCCATCGCCAAACGGGAATGGCCAATCTCGTCCTGGCGGGAGGTGTCGCCCTCAATTGTGTCGCCAATGCGCGACTATTGCGTGATGGCCCCTTCGAGCGAATCTGGATTCAGCCGGCCGCGGGCGATGCCGGCGGCGCACTCGGCGCGGCCTTGTTCGTCTGGCATCAGTTGCTCGAAAACGAACGGCACGTCCATCCGGGCGATGCGCAGCAGGGCAGTTTCCTGGGGCCCCGCTTTACGAACGACGAAATTCAGCAGTTTCTGGAGAAGCAAGGAGTTCGCTTTCGCCGCTTAGACGAGGCCGATCTGTTGATCCACGTCGCCGGGTTGCTCGACGAGGGACGGATCGTCGGCTGGTTCCAGGGCCGCATGGAATTTGGTCCACGCGCCTTGGGTGCCCGTAGTATCCTGGGCGATCCCCGCTCGACAACCATGCAGGCCCAGATGAACTTGAAGATCAAGTTCCGCGAAAGCTTCCGTCCATTCGCTCCCGTCGTTATGCAGGAGCACGCTACCGAATGGTTCGATTTCCGCCCCGATCAGGAAAGCCCGTATATGCTCCTGATCGCGCCGGTGCGAGCCGACCGGCGGCGGGCGTTATCGGAGACGGAAGCGAAGTTGATGACCACGGACCCGGACCTGTGTCGTCGCGTTAACGTGCCGCGCTCGAGCGTCCCCGCCATCACTCACGTCGATCATACCGCACGTTTGCAGACCGTTGATCGCAATCGCAACCCGCGTCTTCATCGCTTGTTGCAGACGTTTCACGACAAGACCGGCTGTCCGGTGCTGGTCAACACCAGCTTCAACGTCCGCGGCGAGCCGATTGTTTGCAAGCCCGAGGAAGCCTATCGCTGTTTCCTGGCCACCGAGATGGATGCGCTGGTGCTGGAAGACTTCGTAATCGACAAGCGTGACCTCGCCGCGAAAATCGGCGCGGCCGAAGGCGACCGCTATCGTGCTCAGTTCGAACTCGATTGATGCGGCTGTACGATCTCACGCCGAAAGGATTTTGATGCGCTGGAGCGACTTGCCTTTGAATCCGCCGGTGCGAACCCTGCGCTGGTTCGCCGTGTACGCGTTCGGATTGTTCGTCGCGTTGGCAATCTGGCGCTGGCGACAGGAGGACGAAACGAGTGCCCTCCTTCTCTCGGCGATCGCTGTCGCCGCCGCCAGCACCGGCATGATGGGCGCAGCTCGGCTACGACCGATTTTTGCCGCGGCGCTGATCGTCACCTTTCCGATTGGCTGGCTTGTTTCGCACTTGCTATTGGGCCTTCTTTTTTTTGGCATGTTCGTGCCGCTGGGACTTTTCTTCCGCCTGATCGGCCGCGATGCGCTCGCCTTGCGGTTCCGGCCGGAATATGAAAGTTACTGGGTGAGCAAGCCTGCCGCCCCCGACGTTCGCAGTTACTTCCGCCAGTCCTGACCTCGAATGCGGAGACCATCCGTGGGAAAAAAGCAACCCAGCGAACTGGAAAAAGTGCAGCAGGCGGAAGCCAAAATAGGTTTCTTCAAAGACCTCTTCTATTTCTTGCGCCACAACAAGAAGTGGTGGCTTCTGCCGATTCTGGTGGTGCTTCTGTTGATGAGTCTCCTGATGCTACTCTCGACAAGCGCAGCCGCACCGTTTATCTACACGTTGTTCTAACTTTCTGAATGGTCTGACGAGCCGGCCATATCAGGAAAAATCCTGGGCCACAAGGAACGGCCCCTTGGGGCCTGAAACCAGATCTTCCTGAGAAGCCCAATCCGGCAGAAGCGTCCGGGCACGCCGGGCTGCCGCCACCGTGGCCTGCCTGCTCCGTCCCAAAAAAACCGAAATACTTTTCAAAGTCGAGTTTACTTTTGCCCCCTTCAAAATACATGTTAGGTTGGCGCTGGTGCCCGAGGAGGGTTTTGAGATGTTCGCGGAACAAAACGGAACACGATGGAACACAGGGGAAATAATTCTCTCCGCTCCCCGAATGCTTTTGCACGGATTTTCGTGCCGAGAAGGGGGCATGCCACAAAATGCCACGACTTGCCACATCAAAAAGGAGCCCTCAAAGGCCGGGTGTTCAAACATGTATTTCATTGCGCTGCACACGCGACCTGCAACGAAAGGTGAGTCCGTGAAATGTAAGCCGTCCGAAGCGCGTGGTTGTAACAACCTCGCTTCCATCTTGATTTGTCGTGCCCTATTCCGCGACAATCCACCATCGGCCTTCAACAGCAGAGTTCCCTCCCGATGAACCTTCTCCGCTACCTCTCGCTTCTCGCTCTTCTCGCGGTCCAGACTATCGCTGCGGAGCCGAACCCGCTCGCGAAGAAGGCACAGGATGTTCTCAAGGCTCATTGCTATCGCTGTCATGGCTCGGATGGGAACGTCGAAGGGGGAATGAACTTCGTCACCGATCTGGAACGGCTCGTGGTTCGCAAGAAGGTCGTGCCGAACAGGCCCGATGCATCGCCGATCTATAAGCGGATTCATGCCGGCACGATGCCGCCGCCGGATGTGAAGGAGCGACCGAGCGATGCGGACAAGGCGGCTCTGAAAGCCTGGATCGATGCCGGTGCCCCGCCGTTGCTTGCCGGGCAGAAACGTGAGTTCATCCCGCAGGAACAAGTGAATGAGTCGATCCTCGCCGATCTGGAGAAGATCGATCGTAGGGCTCGGCGATTTCAGCGTTACTTCACGCTCACGCACTTGTACAACGCCGGCCTGAGCGACGACGAACTGCGAACTTATCGCAATGCCCTGTCGAAGTTAATCAACTCGCTGTCCTGGCATCCGAAGATTCGCAACCCGGAGCCGATCGATCCGCACGCGACGGTGTATCGGATCGATCTGCGCTGGTACATGTGGGATGCGACGATTTGGAATCGGATGCTGCAAGAGTATCCCTACGGCATCCTGGACGATGGCGTGACGGCTCGGGTGATTGCCGTGTTCACGGCGTCGAAGGTGCCCGTGCTGCGTGGCGACTGGTTCGTGGCCACGGCCTCGCGGCCACCGTTGTACCAGGATATTCTGCTGCTGCCGGGCAATCTGTCCGAGCTGGAACGACAACTTCGCGTTGACCCCAATGTGAACATCACACAAGAACGCGTGATGCGCGTGGGCTTCAACGGCTCCGGCATCTCGAAGAACAATCGCGTGCTGGAACGGCACGACGCGGTGCATGGCTACTATTGGCGAAGTTACGACTTCGAGGAAGTACCGCAGAACCTGATCGATCGCGGCCTGCAAGCCCCCGATCGCCGCAATGTGTTCGCGTATCCTCTGGGCCCAGGAAGCGTGGAGAACACGTTCCTACATGCGGGTGGCGAGGCAATCTTCAGCCTGCCGAATGGGCTGCAAGGTTACTTCATCATGGATGCGATCAACAATCGCCTGAACAAAGCGGCCACGGCCATCGTGTCCGATCCGAAACGGCCGGACAAGGCTGTTGAACTCGGCATTTCGTGCATGGGCTGCCATATACCCGGTATTCACGCGAAGGCCGACCAGGTTCGCGAGCATATCGAAAAGAACCCCAAGGCCGTGCCGAAGGCCGACGCGGAGATTGCGCTCGCCCTCTATCCGCCGAAGGATAAATCGCTGGCCCAGATGGCTGAGGATTCGAAGAAGTTCGTGACCGCACTCGAACTGACGGGCACACACGTCACACGCAACGAGCCGACCTTGGCCATGACATTACGTTACGAAGGGGACATCGACGGCATCGCGGCTGCGGCCGAGGCGGGGTTGCCGTGGGACGAATTTTCGAAACGAGTGGGCGAGTCGGCGGCGCTCAGCGCGCCGCTTGGATCGCTGCGTGTGGCGGGTGGCACGGTCGCCCGGCAAGTCTGGGTGCAAACGTTTGGCGACATTGTCCGTGAACTTCGGCTCGGCACGTTGTTTCAGTCCACGCAGATCGGCGGCAGTTTGCCGGACAACACAGGTGAACTCGATCCGCTCGAAGTGTCCGCAGGTCAGGCGAATCAGATGGCGTTCTCGGCGGATGGTCGACGGGCGATCATTGCGAGTGCCGATCGCAGCGTGCGGCACTACGAGGTCGAAGGCAAACGCGATCTGAAGCGGTTCATTGGCCACACGTCGTCCGTGTGGGCGGTTGCACTTTCGAAGGATGGCAAGCTGGCACTCTCCGGCGGCATGGATGGCTCGGCCCGGCTGTGGGATGTCGAAACCGGAGAGCAGAAATTGAAGCTCGACGGACACGTCGGCCTCGTGACGTCGGTTGCGTTCGCGGCCGACAATCAAGCCGTGACGGGCGGCCTCGATGGCTGGGTGAATCTGTGGGACCTCGACACGGGCAAGCAGGTGCAACGCTGGCGTGGGCCGATGAAGTACGTCAGTGCGATTGCGGTTTCGCCCGACGGAACACACGCGATTCTTGCCGCCGACCGAGTGTTGCGATTGTGGAATCTGGAAACCGGCAAACAGGTACGAATCTATGAAGGGCATACCTCGCCCGTTACAGCCGTGGCCTTCTCGGCGGATGGCAAGCAGATCATTTCCGGCAGCGACGATCGTACGATTCGGCTGTGGGACACGGAAACCACGAAGAGTATGCAGACGTTGACCGGCCACGAAGGGGCCGTGCGGTCGGTGGCATTTTCCGCGAATCGCAAATGGGCCCTCTCGGCCGGTGCCGACGCAACGGTCCGGTTGTGGAACCTGGCGGAAGGCAAAGACGTCGGCGTGTTCCGCAAGCATGGCTCATCGGTCGTGATGGCCAGCTTTGCCACGAATGGCAAGCAGACGGTCAGTGGCGATCGCGAAGGCAACACGCTGATCTGGAGCATCGAGCGGTTCTTGCCGAAGAAGTAGCGAACAGTCCGTGTCATCGTTCGGAGGCTTGCACATGTCTACGTTCCCTCCGAAACCGGGCCGCGAAGAGTGCTTTCACCAGGAACAAGACGTTGTCCAAATAGCGTTTCGCTAGCCGGCGCGGTTCTTGCGCGAGGCGATATAGCCATTCCGATCCAGTTCTCTGCCTCCCTTTGGGCAAACGTTTAACGCGACCGGCGACGAAGTCGAGACTGGCCCCGACCGGAACACACATGGGCACACCCAGAGCTTCCAGGTTCCTGGCGATCCAGTATTCCCCCTTGGGCTGGCCGAAGGCGACGAACAGGATTTGCGGCTTCGCGGCGCGAATTCGATTTCCTCGCCTTTGGTCAGTTTTCGAAACGGGGGACACTCGACGCCGGCGATTTGCAACGTGGGATAGCGTGCGATCAGGCGGCCGCGACCAATCGACCGGCCCAGGGGGTGTATCTCATCGGCATGGGCCGGGACTGATCCACGACGCCGGCTCTGGGCATTTGCAGTATTGGTGAAAAACAAGATTCGTCCACTGGGGCTGCATCGCCTCGGCTTTCCCAGCTTACTAACCGGGACAGGCATGGCATTTCCCTGGGCTGTGCTTCGGTCGGCACCGCTGTATCGGGGAACATCGTTGAAGACATGAAACTGGGCGTGGACCTGGCGCTCGCGGGCTATCCCCCCCATTTCACTGGTTTGTGCAGCCTGTCGCGCTGGCAATGCTCGTTGTGCTGGCACCACTCTTATTTATCGTTGCGCTTTGTGTGAAGCTCACGGACGGTGGGCCGGTCTTCTTCCGGCAAAAACGAGTCGGCCTCAACGGTCGAGTCTTCGAATTCGTCAAATTTCGCTCGATGATAGTCGATGCGGAGTCCCGCAAAGATGAACTCCTCAAGCTCAACAAGCACCGCAACTCGATTACTTTCAAGATGTGCCGTGATCCACGCGTCACCTGGGTCGGTCGCATCCTGCGGAAAACCAGCATCGACGAATTACCACAGATGTGGAACGTCCTGGTCGGTTCGATGGCACTCGTCGGGCCTCGACCGGCCGTAATCGCCGAGGTGCAAAAGTACACTTCCCGCGAACGTCGCCGACTGGCGGTTACGCCTGGGATGACCTGCTTCTGGCAAGTCAGTGGCCGGGCCGATCTCGACTTCCAGCAGCAGGTCGAGTGAGACATCCGCTACATCCGCGAACGCACGATGCGGCTCGATCTGAAACTCATGCTGCTCACGATTCCGGCCGTCCTGTCGGGCACGGGCGCTTATTGAGGCTGTGTCGCCGCACTCGTGAGAGTGCGGGAAGCCTTCGCCCCGAGACGACCACCCGCGTTCTGGCGAACGCCCCCCCCATCTCCTCGACTTCCTCAATTCCCTGCTAAACTAATGGCAATCGTTTCGAGGAGGGTTCGATGTCCGAACCGCGACCGCCGGCCACGCCTCCACAAATCCCTACGGACGCCACTGGTGAGTGGTCGTCCGCGACGGCTCGAGTAACGGCACCGACGGAAAACATTACTCTGACAGCTTCCGGTCAGGGCACCCCTCGCGGCGAACTCGGCATCCCCAATCCTTTCGGACGCTACACGATCACCCGACTCCTCGGTCGTGGCGGCATGGGAGCCGTCTTTCTCGCGCACGATTCGCAACTCGATCGCCCGGTGGCCATCAAGATTCCCACGTTTCGTGGCACGCTGTCGGCCAGGCAGAAGGAGCGTTTCCTTCGCGAGGCACGGGCTGTTGCCGCGCTACGGCATCCAAATATCTGCCCCGTACTCGATGTGGATGAAGAGCAGGGAATGCTCTACTTGACGATGGCCTTTATCGACGGGCAAACGCTGGCGAGAAAGCTGGCCGACGGGGCCATGGAACCGACGAGTGCGGGTAAGCTGATTCGCCGGGTCGCCCGGGCCATGCACGCTGCCCACGAGCATGGCACGATTCACCGCGACCTCAAGCCGGCCAACATCATGATCGATGATAGTGGCTCGCCAGTGGTCATGGACTTCGGCCTGGCCCGGAAAGGGGAAGCGGACGAGACAAACGAACCAACAGAGGCGACAACAACTGTCGTTGACGCAGGCCTAACACAAGAAGGCGCCGTGCTTGGGACTCCGGCCTACATGCCCCCCGAGCAAGCAACGGGCGATTTGGAGGCCATTGGTCCGCGATCGGATGTCTACTCACTCGGTGCGGTTCTCTACGAGTGCCTGACGGGCAAGCGTCCGTTTGAAGGCCCGGATACGGCCTCGGTCATCAAGAAAATCCTGCATGCTCCGCCGCCGAGACCGCGCGAGCATGTCGATGGTATCGACCCAGCCCTGGAAGCGGTGTGCCTGAAGGCACTTGCCAAGAGGCCCGAGGATCGCTTCGAGTCGATGGAAGCATTTGCGGCCGCGATTCAGGATGCGATCGAACCGAAGCTGGAGTTTGTCGCGCCGCTACCGTCGCGTCGAGATCGCACGCCAGAGAATCGCAAACGCTGGATTTCTCCGCTGGGCTGTTTTGCGCTGGTCGCGTGTTTGATGCTGACCTGCATTGGCGGCACGACATTGGGAGTCTGGTGGCTAATCGGTCGTGGTACCGACATGGTCAAGCAATTCAAACAAGAAGAGCGGTCCAAAGCCGAATGGGACACCGTTTCGACTTTGTGGCAACCCCCGCAACCGAACGCCGACCTGCAAGTCCTTTTTCCAGCTAGTCTGGAGAACGGCTTCCATCGGAGTCGGAACGACAAGGCGGTCGCTGACGAGGAATTCGGCATCAGCCTGGCCGGCCAACGCGGGGTCTACAGCGGCCCGAAGGGCGAAGAGATCGAAGTCCGAGCATACGTTTGCTCCGAAGCGGAAGCGAAACAAATCCAGGGTCGCGTGGAAAAGTTCGTCAAGACGGTTCAGCAAGGCTCGGCTACTGCCGTTGGCGATTCGAAGCGGAAGAGCATGGTCTACTCCGCGAGCAATTCCAGCCACCGTACCGTGACGTTCGGGTTTTCGGACTTGTTGAATCAGAATCACGAATATGGAAAGATCTGGTACGGCCAGGGTTGGCTCTTTTACTTCAAGACGACGGAACTCTTGTTGATCCAATCCTTCCCGTCGAGCTACCTCTTAGAAATGAGCCAACGAGGTGCGACAGCACCGAAGGATTCGAAACAGAAATAGCCCACGCAGACCACGGGGCGACGCACGTGGCACAATATTGCTTTGGACGGCCCGACCGAACCGATTATGCGGTGTTTGCGGGGCTCGTACCCGGAAAGTGCGTGTAAACTTTACGCAATCACCCAGAGCTTGGGAAAGTGGGGGCGATAATCCCTCTAGCGGGACGAAAAACCGTTGGGGGGAGAGATTCATTCATGCGTAAGCTACTCATCCTGGCCGTGCTCGTGGCACTCACGGGTTGTCAAGGCACCGGCCTGTTCGCCAGCCGCCAGAAAGATAGAGATAAAGACCGCAGCAATCGCGCTCCGGATCCGCTATTCAGCCCGGACATCGAAGAACAAAAGCGTTGGGACCGCTCGCGCTATTCGTACCCCGAGCACGATAGCAAGATCACGCCCAATACGTTTTCGGACCGACCGACGCCCAGCGGACGATAAGAGACAAATGCGAAATGACAAATGATAAATGAAAGACCGTTCTGGTCTTCCATTTATCATTTATCATTTTCCATTTTTCATTTCTTGTAGTAGCCGGCTCGCGGCCGCTACCAACATTTCTCCCGATCCCTCCGCACACCGTGCGCTGATCACCTCGTAGTTTCCTTGGCTATACGCCGGCTTGTCTGGAACGTAGCCAATCGAACCGTTGGCCAATTCCGCGATGTGCGTGAACGCGAACGGCGACCCTTTCTTGATTGCCAAGCCCAGTTCGACAAAAATCTCTCCCGGCAGCGACACCCACGCGACTTGATCGCCGAGTGCGATCACTTGAACCTCGACTTCCCAGGGTTTACCGTTGCGGGCCGCCACGTCCAGCACCTGATACGCTTTTACTTTATCCTGGAACTTCGTCTTCTGATCCTTCACAACCTTTACCGTCTCCTTCGCGGCCGCGATGTCGGCCTCGGTGATTTTCGGGAGCGGCAACTTCACCATCTCGCTCTTCACTCGCAAGGAATCCGTTGTCAGTGGCTTCAATTCGCGTGTGGTGCGGAGAACGCTCGCTGCCAACAGCGTGCCGATGCGGTGGGCTTCCCTCGTCCCCTTCTGCCCGTCGAGCCATTGAATGTCGCGATGGTTGATGTTCCCACAACAGCCGTTGGCAAACACGGTCACCATCTCCGGCCCGCGATACTCGCCGAGAACCCTGGCTAGCACGCCCGGATAGTCTGCCGAGACTCCTACGCCACCGACCGTGTCCGGATGCAGGGCGAAGTTCACATAGGTGGCCACGGGTGTATTCTTCGGCGTATCGAAGTACAGCACACCCACCTCCGGGTCGATCGGCCCGGCAGGTTTCACGATGTCCGGATGTCGCTTGGCCGGGTTCCAGCTCACGGTGCCATCCTTCATGTGAAAGCGACGATTGAAGCTGATGCCTTCCTCTTTCCCGGTCGCGGCCGAGGCACGCACCGGGGTGAGTTTCTTGTGAGCCTCGGCCACGCTCTTGGCAATGAGTTCGGGCAGCCGTTCCGTGTAACGTCTGCCCAGGTCTGACGTCGCGCCGACCAGTTCGTCGAGCGCGGATTCCCGGTTCAGCACCGGGCCCGTGTGCGTATGGGTCGCGGAGATCATGACGTTCGCGCCTGGAATTCCCGTGGCTTTCTCAACCTGCCGGCGGGCTTCCGTGACAACGTGTCGGGGCAAGGAAATCAGGTCGCAGACGACAAGAGCCACCTTCGTTTCGCCGAATTCGAGGACGATTGCTTTCGCGTGAATGTCATCGAGCACGCTCTTGGTGCCACGATAGCCGTAGTAGCCCGCGAGCGGCGTCCCTTCGGGTGGCGTGATGACGACCGCGGCCGCCCCAACGCGAAGGTCGGCGCCCGTGGCCAGTGAAGCCAGAGCCAGAAAGATTGCCAATGCACGCATGGTTGCTCCTATGGGACCGATCGGGCCAAGATGCCTTATGTGTCCTATCGTAGCGGCTGCAATCACGCACCAAGGCATGGCCGCATACATTACCCCCATGAAGTTGCTCACGCTCGCTCGACTGGTGCGTTTGCCGAACGTGTTCACGGCATTCGCGGACATCGGCCTGGGACTGTGTGCCACAGTCGCACTCTCGCCTGCGAGCGTGGATGAGTCGTTTGCCTGGAAAGCGGCCTTGTTGCTGGCTGCGTCTGGCTTGCTTTACATGGCCGGCATGGTTTGGAACGACTACTTCGACTTTGAGGAAGACAAACGCGAGCGTTCCTTTCGGCCACTCCCTTCCGGCCGGATCTCGCTCCGGACCGCGATAGGGATTGGTCTAGGTTTGTTAATTGTCGGCTGGACTTGTGCTGCCATCACCGGGAGAACCGGAGCGATGATCGGCCTGGCGCTAGTCGCGGCAATTCTTGCCTACGATGCACGGATCAAGCGCACTCCGTTCGGGCCGATCGGGATGGCCCTCTGTCGGTTCTTCAATGTTCTGCTCGGGCTATCGCTCGCGGATACTGTCGCTTTGCCATCAATCACACGGGTACATCTCGCACTGGCCGTGGGCGTATACATTGTTGGAGTGACGTGGTTTGCCCGCACGGAGGAAAAACGCAGCGATGCCAAAGTCCTGGTACGGGCCGCCATCGTGATGCTGGTCGCTGCTTTGCTGGCCTTGGCGGTGGCCACGCGAGTTCCGCCGGGCACCAGTTCGGTCTACTTCCCCTATCTGCTCGTGCTGGCAGGATTCTGGGTGGGCGGGCCGGTGCTGGCCGCGATTCGCAAGCCGACGCCGGAACGCGTGCAGGCCGGGGTCAAGCGATCGATCTTCGGATTGGTCGTGCTCGATGCGTTAATGGCCAGCGTTTTCGTCGGCTCCTGGGGCCTGCTGTTGGTGCTGCTCCTTCCGCCGGCACTCCTGCTGGGGAAGTGGGTTTACTCGACGTAATAATTGGACAGGATGAACAGGATCAACCTGATTGGTTCATACCGTGAATCGTGTCAAATTACCGGAGTTGTTCGATGCTTCCGTCTCGCATTTTTCTGGTCCTGTTCGGAGTTGGAATTCTCCTCATGATCACCAACACACCCGCGTCCGCCAGCCCCGAAGCGACCGAGCGGGCCAAGAAGTTCCTGGCCGGGCATGAGTCACGCCTTCGGCCGCTTGATGTCTCCGCCGGCCTGGCGTGGTGGAACGCCAACATCACCGGCAAGGACGAGGACTTCAAGAAAAAAGAAGACGCGCAAAACAAGATCGACGAGGCCCTGTCCAGCAAAGCGCATTTCGCGGAACTGAAAGCGATCAAGCAACTCAAGGATAAAGGCGAAGTCGAGGACAAGGTCATCGCACGTGCCATCGACGTGCTGTATCTGATGTACCTCGAAAAGCAGGTCGACCCCGCGCTGCTGAAGAAGATCACCTCCAAGGCCAACGCGGTCGAGCAGAAGTTCAACGTGTTTCGGGCCAAGGTGGACGGCAAGGAAATGTCCGACAGCGCGGTTCGTGAAGTTCTCAAGAAATCCAGTGATAGCAGGCGACGCCAGGCCGTTTGGGAAGCGAGCAAAGGCGTTGGTGCCGATGTCGAGAAGGACCTCAAGGAACTTGTGACCCTCCGGAACGAGATGGCCAAGCAACTCGGCTTCAAGAACTTCCATGCCCTCATGCTGTTCTTGAGCGAGCAGGACGGAGACGAGTTGATCCGGTTGTTCGACGATCTCGACAAATTGACTCGTGAGCCATTCCTGAAGGCCAAGGCGGAGGTCGATCAGAAGCTTGCGGCCACTGTCGGCAAGAAGCCCGAGAATCTGATGCCCTGGGACTACCACGACCCGTTCTTCCAGGAGTCGCCAGCCGTTTTTGACGCCAACCTCGATGAGCCGTTTGCCAAGGCGGACATTCTGAAATTATGTGCCGAGTTCTACAGAGGCATCGGTCTTCCGATTGATGCGGTACTGGCACGCAGCGATTTGTACGAGAAGAAAGGCAAGTCGCCGCACGCGTTCTGCACGGACATCGATCGGGAAGGAGACGTGCGTGTGCTGGCGAACATCGTGAACAACGAGTACTGGATGGGCACAATGCTGCATGAACTGGGCCACGCCGTGTACAGCTCGAAGAACATTCCCCAGACCGTCACCTATGTCCTTCGCGGCGAGGCGCATATCCTCAGCACCGAAGGGGTGGCCATGCAGTTCGAACGCTTCAGCAAGTCGCGGGCCTGGCTCGAAAAGATGGGCGTGAAGGTCAACGACCCCACGAAGTTCGATGCGGCTGCCGAGAAAGTTCGGCAGAACCAGTTGTTGATCTTTTCACGTTGGTGCCAGGTGATGCTGCGGTTCGAAAAGGAGATGTACGAGAGGCCGGACCAGGATTTGAACAAGCTATGGTGGGATCTGGTTGAACAATATCAGGCACTGAAGCGTCCTGTTGGCCGGAACGCTCCGGACTTCGCGAGCAAGATTCACATCTGCTCCGCGCCGGTCTACTACCACAACTACATGATGGGCCAGTTGTTCGCCTCGCAGGTTCATGCCACGATTGCGAAGGAAGTTTACAAGGGGGCCGATCCGCGAACGGTAATTTACGTGGGCGAACCGAAGGTTGGGGAGTTCATGAAGAAGCGAGTATTCGAGCCGGGCAAGACCCTCGACTGGCGCGGGCTGACCAAGTTCGCGACTGGTAGCGAACTGTCCCCCAAGGCATTCGCCGCGGATTTTGCCGCAAAGTAGTCGGCACACTTGGTGTGCCGACTACCCGCACCGGGAGTGTGCGGGCTACGATCATGCTTCCGGCACGCCCAGAAACTCTCGCCGAGCGTTAAGGTAATACATGGTCGGCACGCACTTTTCCCCCGTTGACCGTTCGTGGTAAACGCTTGCGCGTTTCAAGATTCCAGGTCCTTCGAAACTTGAAACTCGCAACAGCTTACTTCTCATCCCACATGAAGAAGTCACGTGGGCTGCGTACGAATGGATTCTGCGGGAAGACGAGCGTGCCACCCTGTGCCGTCGGCAACATCTGGGCATTGCGCGTGCGTTGTTGGCGGGTTCCTTGCGTATGGTTGGTGAAGAGGCGGCTCAAGAACCCGGTGCCTCCCATGCCATACCTGCCAGGGCCACCCATGGGGACACCGTGGGCATGCCCACCGTACATGTGCTCGCCCGAGCCGGCCTGTGCAACTGGGCCAGGAGCGAAGCCCGGCGGCGGGCCTTGAGCCAGTGCCGGTTCGGCGCTCAACCCGACAGCGGCGATGGCCGCGAACGCGAGCAACAATCGTTTCATGGGGGGAATTCCTTTCACCAGGCCGGCGACACGGGGGAACGCCCAGCCAATTTTGGCCTCATTGCCCAAGAAGAATCGGATGGCGAGGGAAGCGATCGTCGCTCAAAAGTGACGGGAACAGCACAAGGCCCGCTCGAGTAGCCTGCACGTCGGTTGTAGAACGAGCCTCCGGTCGAATCGTCACAATCGTCTCATCGCGGCGCCGGCGTCATCATCAGAAAAATCAGCACGACCAGCCAGAGTAGCATCACGATCATGATTGCGAGTGCGGCCGTGAAGGTCCAACTGGCGACGCTGCTTTTCGAGGACGAGTGAGCTGTCAGGGCCTTGAAGAGCACGGGCTCAACTTCCGGTCGCACGCCCCGCCAGCCTTCGCTCCATTTCAATGTTGCATGTCCCGTGGCCGGGAACTGGTCGATACGAACGGTCGCTGTCTGGTAAGGGAACTCCGACGAGAAGGTGGTCGTGTCCGTCGGGATTTGCCAGTGTGCGATCTTGGGAGGACGAGGCTCCTGCCGAGCCACGTGCGCAGGCTCGGCAGAAGCCTCGCCCTCCCAAATCTGGAGACCACCAGGCTTCGGCCCAATCAGCAGTGCTCCTTGCTCTCGTTTCCAGGGATAGCCGAGGTCATCCAACACTCCGACCAGAGCAGGCTCGACCGTGGCCACGTTCACGTTGTAGATCGCGGTCACCCGCCTTCGTGAGCGAACTAGCAATGGGATGAGGCCCAGGAGGATCAAGAAATATCCCGTCGCCATGATCGTCCCGGCCAGGGCTTCGCCACGGCCGATGGACCTGAGATTCGCCCAGCCGCCGTAGGCCAAGGCCCGCCAGGTCGAGTTGATCAGCGTGATGAACAGGGGGCCAGAAAGCACGAGGAAGCCCGAGAGTCCCAGCAAAAGCGCGCCAAAATCCCAAGACCCGGCAATCAATGTCGGCGTGCTCCGTCCGTTGAGATGGGACAGGTAGAGGCAATAGACGGCCAGCGGCATGAGGCAGACGAGGCAGCCGGAGCCGATGAAAATGATTGTGGTGTCCAAACGGCAAACCCGCGAGTGATTGGCGTGAGGAGATGATACTCGATTCACAAGGGACGAGGCAGTGGCTTACTTCAAAACACGATCTGTTGCCAGGCTGACGAGTCCCAACTCACGCGCTTCCATCGGAGTGAGCTTGGAGAAGGGGGCCGCAGCGATGGCTTGCCGTAGAGCGTTTTCTGCCGGGCGCGGCTGATCCAGTTGCGACCACACGCGGTAGAGATACCAGGCAGCGCGAGCATCCTCCGGGCGCTTCGTTTGAGCCTCCTTCAGAGCGGTGGCGGCCTTGCAAAGGAGGCGTTCCACATCGCCGGGATCACCTCGACCTGCAAGTTGACAGGCCACCAGGTGCAGGCCGATACCGCGATGGAGGAACTCGGAATACTCATCCTCACGTTCGCGGGCGATTTCCATCAGACGCGTGTGATAGTGGACCAGGCGATTCTTTGCCGTCGGCGGACCGGCTTGCGTGGAGGCGATTGCGGCTTCAAATTCGGACTCGGCTTCGGCGAATCGGTTCAAACGCAACAGCAGTTCCGCTAGTTGGGCACGAAACACGACCTGATCCGCGTGGCGAGTGACATGGACTTTCAGGTGCCGAGCGGCTGCCTCGTCCTCGCCCCGATCCAGGCAATCAAGAGCCAAGGCGATCGGCTCGGGATCTTTCGCCTCGGCGAGTACGGGAGCAGGTTTCTGCGTTTTGGCTTCATTCGCCGTGGAGAGGTCCGAACGAGTGGTTTTCCCCTCGGTGCGTTCGGGGCTCGTCTCTTCTTTGTTTGCAGATGGGTAAGTGGATCGACAACCGACGATGGCGGCGAGCAGGAAAGCGAGGATGCGAATACGTGCCATGCCGAGTTTCCCAGTTCGCGCAATGCACGAAGGAAGGGGTGTCTCGGAAGGGATCGAGTTTTTGAGAGTTTGGGTTGAAGCAAATCTGGGCGAGTTCAGGGAATGTGCGGAGGATTGAGAAGGCTCGTAGGCTCAAGAAATGTGGCGAATCTGGGTCAAACGCGGAAGCCCGGTCGAGATGACCGGGCCCGCGATAAAGGACTTATCTACCTGGAGGGGGTGGTGGAAGCGGGGGAGGCGCAACCGGGCCACTCTTCGTGTTGGCACCGCCGCCGCCGCTGTCGCCGGATGCCATTGTTTTTTTGTCGCCGCAGCCAATCGACATGGAAACGATGGCTCCAAGAACGGACAGCATCAACAGCTTTCTCATTGTGGTCTCCTCGAAACAAGGGGTAGGAAGGTAGCCGATAACGCAATGGTGCCAGATGGGTACTGGAACCATCCGCCTGATGGCAGAAGCCAAATCCAGGCTCGAGCCAGTCGGGTCACGCTGCGAAGCAAAGCTTGAGCGAAACCCGCCTGTGCCCTTCGTTCACTTGGCAGTCGGGGCACTTGCACCAACGGGTCCTTTGCCCGGCATGGGTGCGTATTCCTTCGGCGGCTGAGCAGACTTATCTTCCTTGCACCCCATCATCGTGATGGAGAGAAGAAGAACCAGACTCATGAAAATTCGCATGGTGAGTTCCAAGGTAAAGACAAACCCCAGTCGGGAGTCGGGAACCCGGGTTCCCGACACAAGACGGAGGTCTGCAAACAACAGTCGAGCCTAAAGTTCACTTGTTGCGAACACCACGCCATCGTCGAAGCCAGTGGCGTAGATGTAAGCGTTAGCATCCACATTCGTCCGGATGGCACGAATCGCGCCATCGCCAAGACAGAAATTGATTACACCACTGTGCTTGCCGCCGAACATGTACCAGTTAGAAGTATCGCTAATGCCCCAAGCCGTCGCGAGATAACCAACCATCCAACTGTACGAGTATGTCCCGCCAGTTCGCGTATCCCCAATTACCTCACCGAACATTAAAACGTTTGACGAGCCATCAGGAATTGTGGCGATGCTGCGATCAGTTTGAGTCACCATCAAGCCGGGGTAAGGATAGTTGGGCACACAACCGAGGTATCCACCGACGCCCGTATAGTTCGTGCGGCCGAGGTTGTCGCCACCGCCACCAGCCGCGAAGTAGTAACCGTACATTGTTCCCGGGACGGGATTCATCCAGACGAAACAATTCTTTCGGGTAGGGGCGTTGTCCGAAGGGCAAAGGAGGCTCTTAATCGTATTTTGAGCAGCGTTCCAATTGTTGCCGAGAGCATACCACGGAGTCGCGACCCTGCTTGGATCATCGTACACCGTCATGGTGCGATACAAATTGTCCTGTTCCATGTAGGGGAACAACATTACAAGGGAACTCAGATACTGGTACGTGAAACTGGCCATGTTACCTGGAGGGTCACCGTACGTGCCAATGGGCAGCCGATTGTTCGTACTCTGGTAATTGTGTGAAGCAATGCCAATTTGCTTGAGCTGGTTCGAACATTTCATTCGGTTCGCCGCCTCGCGAACTTTCTGAACCGCTGGCAGCAACAGCCCGATCAGGATCGCGATAATCGCGATCACGACGAGCAATTCGATCAGCGTGAAGCCGACTCGCTTGACTCTTGGCTTACTAGTACTCGTAGACGCCCACATGGGTGGTCTCCTTATAAGGGCCCATAAAACAAGATGAAAAGGAACAAGAAAAACAGTGCCCCGCAGAGCAACTGCGAAAAGCCAGGTGTGGTTAGATCGACGAAATCCGGAGTCAGTGGAAAAATGGGGAATTGATGACGAGAGCGATAACCCCCGGCAGCCTCACTTTTCACTTTCTAATTGTAACCCAGGTATTGGGGCGATTCAATATTTTTCTCATTTTTTTAAGCGGCCAGATTTTGGCAGGTCTAACAAATTCAAGGGTTACGATTATTGTTGCTCACACGCCGACACATTCGATTATTCGCCGTATCTTCATAATTAGGGCCTTTACGGATGCAACCGTCCCCGAATGCCAGGCCGAATCGAGTAGACATTGGTTTGATAGTAGATCTGAATTTTGCACAGCAGCTGACCCCGTCTTCGATTGGCAACAGGCGATCTCGTGCCGAAGACGACTTGGACTGGTCGCCGATTCCACGTCTCCCGACAGGTGCGACGTGATTTTTGGAGCGACTCGACCGATTCATCAATGAGTATGCAGTAAGGCCTGTGGCTTGGGAGTGAGGGGAGCGGTTCTCCGGCTCGGCAGGAGCCTCGCCCTCCCGAGAACCGCCCAGGGACTTGTGAAATGGCCAGCTAGGAAAACAGTGCTTCGACGTATGAATCCGGGTCGAACGGCTCCAGGTCTTCCATCGATTCACCCACGCCAATGTACTTTACTGGTAGGCCAACTTTCTGCTTGATCGCGAAGATCGCCCCACCTTTCGCGCTGCCGTCCAGCTTGGTGAGCACGATGCCCGTACATTTCACGGACTTCGAGAACATCTCCGCCTGCGTGACGGCATTCTGACCGGTCGTGGCATCGAGCACCATCAAGGTTTCGTGCGGGGCTCCTTCGACTTGCCGCGTGACGACCTTGTGGATCTTTTCCAGCTCACGCATCAGGTGCGCCTGCGTGTGCAGCCGTCCTGCCGTGTCTACAATGGCCACGTCGAACCCGCGTGCCTTGGCCTTTTCGCACGCATCGTGGGCCACGCTCGCGGGATCACTCCCCTGGGCGTTCTTGACGATGTCGCAATCGATGCGCTGGCACCATACCGTCAACTGCTCCACGGCCGCGGCCCGATACGTATCGCACGCGGCCACCAGAACCTTCTTGCCGTCGGCCTTCAACCGATGGGCCAGCTTGGCAATCGTGGTCGTCTTTCCCGAACCGTTGACGCCGACGATCATGACGACGGTCGGTCCCGAGGGGGCATACGAAATGCCCGGCGACGGATCTGAGAGCATCTCGCGCAGTTGCTGCTTCACGAACGTCTGCACATCCTCGGACACTTCCTTGTCCTGGAAAGCCTGGCGAACCCGATCGACGATCACGCCGACCGCGAATCCACCAACGTCCGCGAGGTACAGGCGTTTCTCCAGTTCCGCCAGAAACACCTTGTCGACCTTGCCCCGGCCACGAAACAGGTCCACCACGCCGGTGAACACGTCGCGCGTCCTGGCCAGGCTTTTTTTGATCTTCGTAAAGAGAGAGCCAAACATGCAGCGTTGAGTGGTTAGTGGCCGGATATTCAAAGTAGTCCGCACACTCCGTGTGCGGATCATCGGCACACGGAGTGTGCGGACTACTATTTACAGAGCGATCGTATTCTATCGACCTGTTCCATGGTGACGGTTCGTTGGCCGATCGAGCGAGGCCCGGGGTCGTGGCTGTCGCTTCCGCCAGTCACCGCAAGATCGAGCGATTCCGCCAACTCGCGCAAGCGACGGCCCTGCGCTCGCGTGGGCCAGGGATACTCGCACTCGACCGCTTGCAGACCGCAGGATTTCAGTTCCTCCAACACGATCCGATCGGTTCCTTGCGGCGGATGAGCCCATGAGCAGACTCCTCCTGCCTCGCGAATTCGGGCAATTGCTTCGCCAACAGGCCAACGCAATTTTGGAACGCCGGCCAGGTCTTTCGCGCACAGAACTCTCGAAAACGCATCGTGCAAATTGCGTGCAATCCCTCTTTGGATCATCAAGTGAGCCAAGTTTCGGCGGCCCAGGGCAACCGATTCGGGGAGTGACGCAACCATCTTCTCAACGGACGCATCGAGGACGCCAACTCGCCTGGCCAATTCCAGAAATCGCGTCCGGCGACCGCTCCGAAGCGCGGCCAGTACCTTCTCCAGAGGTGCATCGTTCCGGTCCACGAAGTAGCCGAGCAGATGTAATTCGTGCCCGCGAAACTCGGAGGTGACTTCGACTCCCGCAATGACCTCGATCCGCCCATTCGCAAACGACCGAGCCAACTCGATGGCTCCAGTCGTATCGTGATCCGTGATCGCAACCGCTTTCAATCCGGCCTGGATGGCACGTTCAACCAACGACTCGGTCGTATGCGTGCCATCGCTGAAGGTGGTGTGCGTATGCAGATCGGCCCGAGACGGGTTTTTTAAGACCGAGAGTTCGCGACAGAGGCGAGTGAACGGCGAGCCCTTCATGCGGAGGGGACGAGGGGAGACGCGATTGGTTCCTCTTTCGTCCCAGCCTTCTGAGTGAACTCTCGAAACACCTTGTCCAGCACGCCGTTGACGAAGGACGGGGAGTCCGCCGACCCGTAACGGCGGGCCAATTCGATTGCCTCGTCGAGCGCCACGGGGCCGGGAGTCGGATCGGCCGCGAACGCGAGTTCGTAGGCCCCCAGCCGCAGGACGTTGCGGTCGCTGGCGGCCATCCGCTGCAACTTCCAGTTTTCGGACGCGGCCGTGATGCGTGCGTCGATCTCTGCTAGCCGGCTCGTCACGCCATCGTAGAGCGCGAGACAGAACGCTTCCGCTTCCGGCTTGCCGAGGCGACCGTGAGCGAATTCTTCGATCGCGATTCGGGCCACGCCCGGATTCACATCGTGTTGGAAAAGAAGCTGAAGTGCCACTTCACGGGCACGCGAACGTCGAGTCATCAAGGGGCTGGTCTCCCGGAAACTCATAATTTACGTAAGCCGCCCGACAAGGCCCCAAAAAAGTCACCGATCGCAATCAACCATGCCCATCTCCATTGCAAAAACCATCGCCAATTGCCGAGCCGCCCAGGCCGGATGGGCCAACGTTCCGCTTCGCGAACGACTCGCGATCGTGCGGAAACTTCGTCATTTATTCGTTGAAAACGTCGATCGACTGTGCCTCACCGTGACCCATGACATTGGCCGACCTGCTCATGAAGTCTTGGCGACGGACGTGCTGCCCACGGCGGACGCGTTTCGTTTTCTCGAACGCCGCTCGAAGCGCATCCTTTGTCCAAAGCGGATTCCCGGCTCTGTGCGACCGTGGTGGTTGCTCGGCGAGTGCGAGACGATCTTTCGACGTCCACTCGGAATTGTCGGCATCATCGGCACCTGGAACTATCCGATTCTGTTGAACGCGGTCACGTTGGCCCAGGCCTTCGTGGCCGGGAATGGCGTCGTTTGGAAACCGTCCGAACTGACCCCAACCTTCGCGGAATTCTTGCACGAGTTGTTCCTTCAGGCAGGCTTCCCGGCCGAATTGTTCGTGCGTCTGCCGGCCGACCGCGAGAGCGGGGTGCTGCTGGTGGAATCCGACATCGACCATGTCATCTTCACTGGCTCCGCAAATGTGGGCCGAAAGATTGCTGCCCGGCTGGGGGAGCGATTGATTCCCTGCACACTGGAACTCTCCGGCTGCGATTCCATGTTCGTGCTGGACGACGCGGACCCGATACTTGCCGCCAGGGCCGCGTGGTTCGGCAGCACCATGAACGTCGGCCAGACGTGCCTGGCCGTCCGCCGGGCATTCGTGCATCGTTCGAAGTACGAAAGCTTCCTGGAGAAATTGCGCTCCCTGAACAAGGACCGTCGCCCGGAACCGCTGGCACTCCTGGGACAAGCGATGCAGGCCGAGCGATTGGTGCAGGAAGCGCTCTCCGCCGGTGCGACTTTGCTAACGGGAGATTCCGCGCATGCCGCCGACGATCCGCCTCGGTTCTCGCCGACGATTGTGGTCGATGCAAAGCCTTCGATGACGATTTGCCAGGAGGCCTCGTTCGCACCGCTCCTGGCCGTGTTGCCGTTCGACAACGATGCGCAACTGATCGCCATGAACGAAGCGTGCTCGTACGGGCTTGGTGCATCCGTGTTCACCAGAAACCGGAAACGAGCCAATGCGCTCGCGAGAAAACTGCGGGTTGGCAGTGTGTCCATCAATGACGTCGTGGTCGGGACCGCGCACCCAGCAATCGGCTTCGGCGGCGTTCGTCATAGCGGCTGGGGAGTGACACGCGGCGAAGAGGGGCTGCTCGCTTTGACGGCTCCGCAAGTAGTCACGCGAAGGATCGGAACATTTCGGCCGCACTTCGATACGCACGACCCAGCGTTGTGGGGCGCCATGAGTGGGCTGTTAGAGTGGATCCACGGTTCGCACTGCCGAAAACGCTGGCGGGGCTTCCGCCGCATGATCGGTGGACTTCTGCGCTTTGGAAAACCGGCCAAGCCTGACGCGGCAGCGAAGTAATAAAGGCCGGATCGACCCATATCGAGGCTCTGGTTCGAAGTTGTTGGTCGCGAGAAGCTTGTTTTTTATTCGCTGGCTCGTCAGCGCGGCGTGTGTGTACGCATGTGGTTTCACTCTAGCGAGTCGCGGGATCAGAGCGACGATCGCAGATCCGGCGCATCAGCGCTTCGATCGTGAGCCGTCTGTGCTTGTCGAGGAATCGCAGCAAGAAATGACTGAGGCTGACGATGGTCGCCGCCACCAGCAGCGCCATCGGGGTACTGATTGCTTCTCGCCAGTAGAACGTGCTGTCCTCGTGGCCCATGCAGGCTCCATAAATCCACAGAGGCCACAAAATCAGCATGTGATGCAGCACGTAGACCGTGAGCGAAAACGAGCTGAAGCGTCGCAGTGCCGTCATGTATCGCCCATCCGAAGGGGTCTCTCGCGCATCGACCCATCTGTGTAACACGGCCAGGCTAATGAGAACGAAGCCGACCATCGCCAAAACGAACTCGGTTGAAGCGGGAAACTCAGTTAGGCCGCTCGCATACTGTTGAGCGATCTTGGTCGGGATCTGCCGTTGGAATGCGACGAGAAGCCCGGCCAAACCGAGTGCCGCGATACCAATCACACCGAGGCGATTGAGCACCCGCGTCGGTAGACGGTTCTGCTGAACGATAAACTCGCCACAGACAAACCCCGCGATTGGAAAGATGATCCAGGGAAAGAGCGGAAAGTAGCCGTTCGTGAAGAAGCCAAAAAAGATGTCGCGAAGCTTGAAATCGTATGTGTAAGCGTTGTCCTCCCAGTAGGCGGAGAAATCTCCGACGACACGGAGCAGTGGAGTTAGCAAAAGGATCAGCACACAGATGAGCGTGAGGACGGGTACGGGAAGTTTTCGGCCGACGGCCAGGAACAGAAGCGAGGTGCCGAGGAGCGTGAGAATGTCCCAGTTGAACGTCTCTTCGGGAAGCCAAATGCAGAAATTGAAAACGATCCCGAGCAGGAACAGGAACAATCCTCGCCGCAACGTGACGCGGGTAATCTCTCGGTCTCGCCGGCCCAGGGATTTTTGTTTTCGCAGCCACAGGCCATAACTCAAGCCGGAAACGAACGTGAAGAAGGGTGCCGGCAAGCTGCCCAAAACGGTCGAAGCATCGTAGAGCCAGCCCGATCTGTCTTCTCGCGAAGAGAGATTTTCGACGCAATGGATCTGGATCATCAGGATGATGGCCAGCCCACGCAGGATGTCGATTGAACGATATCGCTGCATGAGAATGGGTCCTGAAGTGCATCAACTGCCGATGGCTAAACGCCCATGTTCCAGAGCAGGTCCGCCAGTAGCAACAACGTCTCCGTGGCCAACAGCACGATGATGACCCATTCGAGCGCGTGGCTCTTCTGAGCCGATTTGTGATCGCTAATTCGCTGGCTAATCATTTCGTACATTCGATCGCACACGTCGAGTTGAGAAGCCAAGGCTTCGTGTCGATGCTCGACGTGCGTCTTCTCGCGGAGTCGATCCACCAGTTGATTTGCCAAGGGCAACAGTTGCGGCCTGGGTTGATGCAGGTGCGGCACAATTCTCGCCAGTCGAATTCGCCGTTGGAGGGCTTGGTCCATGCGTTTGCCAATCTCCTCGAAGCGTTCCGGATCGGCCTCGCTCACCTGATAGGCCACGGGGCGGTCCTGTTCGATCGATGGCCAACTCGCCGCGACTTCGCGTTCGAGCTTGCGGAGTTCGGTTTCGTAGTAGGAGAAATCGACCACGGCAGAGAGGAACTGCGACAGTCGCTCCGGCGCTGCCTGAATCGCGGCTCGCGAGCCGCCCCAGATCACGTTGGCCCCGTGAATCGTGATGACAACCGGCGGCGCGGATCCGGGAACGTCGGCCTGTCCGACCCAGCGCATGAGTTCGCTGGTCTGGGCCAAATGTTCCGATTGGTGATCCTCGGAGGTCCGGATGTCGATGCCGTCGCCGACAACCGCTCTGGGTAAGTTCTCAAGGGACCCAGTGCCGGCCACGACACAAATGGCCTGCTGCGGAACAGGATCGGCGAAGGTCAGGAACACCTGTTGTCCGGTACAGGCCTCGTTAACGAATCGAATGCGGTGCATCGTTGCTCCGTCGAGAATCGGTTCGGTGTTGGTCGTCGGCACTCGGATCGCCTTTCGGTTACAGTTCGCCTGCCAGCCACTCCGCCACATAATCGGCAGAATCGTGTACGCCGTTGAGAGTCGAGTCGAACAAGTAATCACCGACGATGAGCAGGTTCGGATGCTGCGTCGGCTCCGGAACGTGGCGTACGTCCATCTTCTGCGGCGGATACCCGGCCGGCATCCCGTTCACCGCATTGGCCCAACGATGCACGCGCCCCTCGACGAAGCATTCGCGCCCCGCTTGCAAGCTGGGCGGCAAGGATTCGAGCACCTTCTCGATCAACGCGCCGTCCGATAGCCCGCTCATGCGCAGTGCCGGCTCGCCACCGATCAGCCAGCCCAGTACCCCGTGCGAGTCGTTGCTGTTGCGGGAGGATTCATCGTACACACAACAACCTCCGAACGCATCGAGCATGAAGAACGATTCGTTGATGTGTTGCCGCCAGAAGGGTCGTTCGAAAAGAATCGTGACTCGCACGTAATGTGCCGGGTAGTCGTAGTAGGCGTGATGTCGCTGCATCGCCTCCGCGAGCACCGGGCCGCCCCACTCGATCGTTGGCAACAGATGATTCGGCAGCGCGACGACGACGAAATCAAACTCGCGTTCGATCCGCTCGTTGCCTTGACAAGACACGACCCGCAGGCCGGTTGCAACCTTTTCCACGCGAGTCACGGTCTGGTTCAGCAAGATCTCGGCATCGATTCGGCTCGCCAATTCCTGGGGTAGTCGTTCGATCCCGCCGTCGATCGTGTAGAGCCGCATGTAGGCAGGGTCATTCATCAAGTAATTGTGCAGCCCATATGTGGCATTGGTCTGGTGTGGCTCCGTGGCCAAGTCGCTGTGGACCATGGTCTGCACGTAACGTCGCACACGTTTGTCTGAGATGTTCTCCAGCACGGAGCAAAAGGTCCGCTGGCCGAGCGGATCGCCGGCGGCGTCTTTCCAGTCGGAATCGTAGAACTGGCGTGGGCTCATACACTCGTGAGCCCAGGTATCGAACTTCTCCAGGGCAAGGCGCTCGGCGGATCCCCATTCATATGCGTCGTCGCGATGGGCACCAGAGTCGTTCATGATGACTTTGCAGCCATCCATGGGCATCGTTGCCAGGCCGAGTTCGGCGATCAGTGCGCGAAGTGGATCGTGGCCAACCACGGAGTAGTCGTAAAGTTCGGCGGCCCCGGCCTCGTACATCACGGCAGCAGCATCAAACCGGCTGGTGAGAATCTTGCCGCCCAGACGCGAAGTGGCTTCAACGATGGTGGCCCGAAAGGGCACGTTGGCGTGCTTTTGCAGACAATAAGCCGTCATCAGTCCGCCCGGACCGCCGCCAATGATCCCGACATTTCGGCGACGCATGTGCAACACATTTCCAGTGCCCATGATATCAAGGCGTACCGCGAGTGAATCGAAGCGGAAAGGCCACAGTATAGTTTAGGTCACGCGGCAAGGGAAGGAACCGCCACGATGATTGAGGAAATGTTGAAAATGTTGGAAGTTGGCAAGCCGGTCTCGACGTATCCACGTTGCCTCGCGAAAATGGCTCTGTATGTTAGTGCGGTCGTTTCCGGTTTCCGCTTATGTCCACCGAATCGGATAGTTGAGAGAACCCTCGCCGCCGTCCCGCTTTTCAGGTTGACAACACACCCGAACGCGAAAAAAGTCATGGATCGCAGGCCTGCTATGAATGACTTCGTGCGCGGCATTTTGCTCCTCGTTCTTTTCGCCGCGATGCAGTCCGATTCGAACGCTCAACCAGCCGCCACGAAGACACGTGAAGCCGTCAACATCATGTGGCGATTCGATGGCAACGGCCATTTCCCGGATATTCACCCCGTTACCGAATGGAGTAAGGAGAAGAACATCCTCTGGAAGACGCTCGTCGATGTCGGAGCATTCTCTTCGCCGATCGTCGTCAGGGACAAAGTCTTCGTCACCGCAGAAAAGGGCAGCCTCCTTTGCCTCGATCTCGCCGATGGGAAGCTGCTCTGGACGAAAGATCTCTTCAGCGAGGATAGCAAGGACATACCGGCCGAGATGTCCAAGAAGCTGATGCGCGGATCGGGCGGTGACAGCAAGGAATCGACGCCGACACCCACCAGCAATGGCGAACTCGTCTTTTACATCAACGCGATGGGACTCTGTGCCTGCTTCGATCTGCAAGGCAATCAGAAGTGGATCCGGATCATCGAGACGGCCCAGGATGAGGAGCACTTCACGTCGTCACCGATTTTCGTCGGCGACCGCATCATCGTATCCTGGGGCTGCTTGCTGGCGCTCGATGCCAAAGACGGTCACACGATCTGGAAAGCCTCGGAGGCGAAAGCGTCTCACGGTACGGCTGTGATCGCGAAGATCGGCGGCGAGAATGTCGTCGTCACGCCAGCCGGCGACATCATCCGGCCGGCGAATGGCGAAGTTCTTGGCTCCGGACTTTTCGCTTCGAAATACTCCACGCCCCTCATCGAGGGGAACGTGCTCTACGTCATCGATACCAAAGCCCGGGCGCTCGAACTGCCGGCCAAGGCCGAGAAGGGAATGCGGCTCCAGGAACTCTGGAAGAGCGAAATCAACGGCGAATTCATGGCCTCCCCTACCATCATGGACGGGCTCATCTACACGATCGAAAGCCAAAAGGCACGGCTCCACATCATTGAAGCAAAGACTGGGAAGGTCCGGACCACTACCAAGGTCGTTGATGAAGACAACAAGGCCGAAAAACCCGAATCGGGTTTGAAGATCGCTGGTCTGACGGCCGCCCAGTACATCTACGCCAGCCCGGTCGCCACAGACAAGAATGTGTTTTTCTTCGACGACGCCGGCAACACGGCCGTGCTCGAACTCGGCCGGGAGCACAAGCTGGTTCGAATCAACAAGCTCGAAGACGGCATCGTCGGGACGCCGTTCTTCGTCAAGGACAAGATTATCTTTCGGGGCACGAAGGCGGTGTATTGTGTCGGAGAGAAACGGTGAGAGGCGCGGGAGGGCGAGGCTCCTACCGAGCGGCCGGTTCCCGAATTTGCAACAAGGAAAACAAAATGCATCTCACAGCGCCATTGATCGCCGTCCTTCTCTGTATCGCGGCCTCTCTCGCCGCCGACAACGCCGACTGGCCCCGCTGGGCCGGTCCCAAGGGCGATTGCACGACCGACGAGAAGGGCTTGCTCAAGGCCTGGCCGAAAGACGGCCCTGCCGTGCTGTGGCGAATCCCGGTCGGGACCGGCTCCAATCATCCTTCCGTGGCCGGCGACGATCTCTGCTATGGCCAGTTGGATGCCGATTCCTTGCATGAGACCTTTCGGTGCGTGGACACCAACACCGGCAAGGAGAAATGGAGCCACACCTACGAGGTGCCGCCCGTGTGGCATGTCGGCTGGGGAGAACTGGGCGTTCGAGCGACGCCGACGATCACCGACAAATACGTCTATGCGATCGGCACCTTCGGGCACGGCTTCTGTTTCATACGAAAGACCGGGAAGACCGTCTGGAAGCACAACTTCCGCGAAGAGTCTCCGTATCTGGACGGAAAGCTCAAGGATGCGGGCAACCTGGAATGGAAAGGCTTCAACGGCTCGCTGATTCCAGTCGGCGACAAGATCGTGTACTTCTACTGGCAAGGCGGAAACCCCGCGATCCCCGCCTGGACCAAGACCGAGGTGACCGACAAGATGCAGGTGTTCGCCTACGACGCGCTGACGGGGAAGGTGCTCTGGAAGTTTGAGGAAACCTGCAAGCCCGGCACGCGTGGCCCAGGCCTGGTCACCGGAAACGGACTGCCGATCACGTTCAAAAAGGAAGACTGCGTTGTGATTCATGGCAATCGCGAGTGGAAAATTCTTCGCCTGGCGGACGGCAAACAGGTCTGGAACTGGGAATGTGCCGGCCCGATGGAATCGCCGGCCTGGGCCAGCGGCAGCCTCAAGCCGGTCGGCGACAATCGTTATCTCGATACTTTGAACGGCTGGCAGAAATCACTGGTCGAGTGCGACTTCTCGCAGGCCGATCCCAAGCCCAAAGTTCTTTGGTCGGGCCAGCAGGTTCACGAAGCCATTACGCCGCCCGTGATTGTGGATGGGTACATCTACGGCTTCTGGATCGACAAACGCGACGAGGCCTCGGAACTCGGCAACAAACCAGGCCATGCAAACTTCTCGCTCCGTTGCTCGGAATTGAAGAGCGGTAAACTCCAGTGGTCACAACCCGGCTTCCGCATGGGCCTGTCGTTGAGTGCCGCCGACGGCCGGATTTATCTGCGCAGCTATCAAACGCTCACGCTGATCGAGGCCAATCCAAAGGCCTACGTCGAGAAAGGGCGTATCGAGAAAATGCACGAACTGAAGAACACGGGCCCGCGCAGCCAAAAAGGCCTGCTCGACTGGAACATGCCAGTGATCGCGAGCGGCCGAATGTATATCCGAACCCCCGGCGAGGTGATTTGCTACGACATCCGGGAACGTGGTGGACAGGGGCCGAAATAAAGCGGTTTCGTGGACCAAGTCTCCGTTGCGCTCGATGAGTATCCGTGAGACCTGGCCCTGAAATTTCTCGGATCAAGAAATGCCTAGCACACCAAAGGTGGGGCTACTTGATCGAATTCAAATAGGCCAGCAGGTCGGCCATGGCGGGGAGGTCGATCTGCTTTTCGACCCCTTCCGGCATGAACGAGATGCCCAGGCTGCGGAGACTTTCGATCTCGGTTCTGGAGATCGATTCGCTCATGCCGTCGGCCCGGCGCAGGGTGAGGCCGGTGGCCGTCTCGGCTGTGAGCAGGCCGGTCACGACACGCATGTTCTTCATCTCGGCCTGGTACGCAAGAAACTGCGGCTTCACCTCGCGATTGGGATCGATGATCGCGAGGAGAACTCCTTCCAACCCCCGATCGCGAATCGCCTTCAGATCGGCTCCGACTTCTACGCCCACTCCGTCGAGCTTGTGACAGGCAGAACACTGATTCTTGAAGACGAGCTTGCCCTTCACGGGATCGCCTTTGAGATCCAAGGACTTGCGATACTCGTCGAAAACCTTTTGTCGATCGGCAGGTGCAGCGAAGAGTTTTGCCGCACGAATGCCAATGTTGCGGGCCGGGGACTTTTTCAGCAACGCGACCCGAGCCGGATCGAGATCGGCCCGAGCGACCTTGCGGGATTCAACGGCATCGAGGAATGCCATGACCCAGTTGTTGCGGCTGAACAAGATTTCCGTGGCCGTCGCCCGAACGGCTGGCGTCATCGCGGGCCAGGCTTCGAGAATCACCGAGGGCGCAGAATCATCGCCAAAGCGGCCCAGCGTTTCCAGGGTGGCAATCTGCACCGTCGGCGGCTGCGAGGATTTCAGGGTTTCCGCGAGCACCGGCGCGATGTCGCGGTAGCGAGCAATCTGCAAATCTCGAATCGCATGAACACGGGCCTCCGGAGTTTTCCGGGTATCTCTGGCCGTCATCACGGCATCTCTCAGGAGTGCGTCCGAAAGCCCCTTCATCGTGGCTGCATTGTTTGGATCGTCGAGGAATGTCTGAATCGGCCCCGACCCTCGCGTTCGCACAACGCGGAGAACGGCTCGGGCCAGAACGGGATCGGGCCGAGTCGCCCGGCTGCCGTAAGCCAATTCCGCAAGTGTGCTCAGGACCGCTTGCCCATGCGTGTTGTCCGGTCCCGACACGGTCAGTTCCGCGAGAGCAAGGATGAACGCCTGGCCTTCGGGCATGCCGCGGAAGTATTGCGAGGTCGCGAGTTGAGTGAAGACCGTGCCGTGATGCTCGGGAGCCATGCCAGCCAAGATCGCGAGCCTGGCCCAGGGGTCGGCAACGTCCTTGATCGCAAGTTGGACGAAGACGAGCGACTCGTTGTAGGCAGTTGGGCCCAGTTGGGCCGAGGCGACCTTGATGTGCTTCAAGGAATTCGCGAGTTGAACCCGGACGTTGATGTCCGGGTCGCTACGCAGGTTCCAAATGTCGAACGTCAAAATGTCTTTTCGGACTACCTCGGGCTTGTCGAGTTCGCACAGTCGCAAAGCGTGTTCGCGTACATGGGAGTCCGAATCGCGAAGACAGTCTTTGAGGAGACGGTCATTCTTCCCGGCCAACGGGGCGAGTGCATACAGGGCATGAACCCGACCCTGCGGCGTCTTCGCCTCGCGTGCCATTTTCGCCAGGAGAGTCATGATCTGACCGGACTCCGCGATTCCCTTGGCTTGCCAGGGCTGACGCTGGTGAAGCAGTCGGCTCGCGGCATCGCGATGCCAGCCGTTCGGGTGATCGAGGAGTTGAACCAGCTCTGCGTTGCTTGCCTTGCTGAGTTGAGGAGCGGGCCGGCGCTTGTGCCCCTCCGGGACGATTCGCCAAATTCGGCCCTTGTCGAACCCGGCCGAGGGATCGACGTTCTTCAAGACTTGCGGAGCCAGGAATGCCGCCCCTTCGATCAGTTCGCGACACATGTCAAGGACATAGAGACAGCCGTCCGGAGCGTTTGCGAGTTGGGCGGGGCGGAACCAGATGTCCTTCGAGGCCAGAAACTCCTTCTCGGGATCGGCACGCTCCGCGAGTTGGATCGATCCGCTCGGCTTCAGTTTCGCCCAGAAAACCAGGTTGTTCGCGACTTCGCCGACAAACACATCCCCCTTGAATTCAGGAGGAAACGCATCGCCTCGATAAACGGTCACGCCCGTGGCAGCCGTAAAGAAGCCCGAGGGTGTCCCACCCTCATCGGAGCCGGGAACTTTGCCTTCCTTGCGAAGTCGGGTGCGCAGATCGCGCCAGGGTTCGACTTCGCTGATTCGACGGAGCTTCGTGAACTTGCCGCTCGGCAAGATATTCACCGCGGCCGGCGGAGCTTGCACGAGCAACGCATCTTTGAGATAGCGGGAGTCATAGGCCAGCATGTGAATGGGGTCGCTGTTGCCGGAAACGTAAGCATGGCCCCAGTCGTCGAGCGACATGCCGTGCTGCCCGCCGCCGCTGGTTGGTTCCCACTTGTTGGTGCGTGGATCGAGCAAAATATTCGTGCTGCGAAGGGAAACGACTTTGCCTTCGGGAGTTTTGAGTTCGCCGCCATCCAGGCCCGTGGAGATCAGAATGCGGTTGTCGAGTGTCCAGCGAAAGGAATTGAGCTGGCCTTCACCCGCTTTGTCCTGCCCGAAACCCGAGAGTACCACGGAGCGTTGGTCGGCCTTGCCGTCGCCGTCGGTGTCCTTGATGTAGAGCAACTCCGGGGCGGCTCCGACGTAGACACCACCATTCCAACAGATCAGGCCCGTGGGGTAGTTGATGTTCTCGGCCAACACCGTTCGTTTATCCAGAACGCCGTCGCCGTTGGTATCTTCCAGGCAAACAATGCGGCCCTGGCCCTGCTCGCGAGTTTTGGCGTAAGCGTTGTACTCGGGCAATTCCGCCACGAACAGCCGGCCATCCTCGTCCCAGTCGCAGGCCACGGGCGATTGCACGAGCGGCTCCGCGGCGACGAGTTCCACACGAAAGCCCGGCGCAACGGCGAACGACTTCTGTGCGTCGGTAGGTGTCTTGGCCGGTATGCGTAACAGATCGGGCTCGCCCTTGGGTGCTTGCCCGCTACAGAGCGACAGCAACAACAGCAAAGCGACGGGAGGTAAAACGAAGCGGCGATGCAGCATCATGATGGCAGGATACCCAACCGGTGCGTCGGCTTCCAGAGTGGGATGTGTAACCGCACAGGAGGTTCATTTTTTCGCGGCCGGCTTCACGACCAGCGTGAAGGATTGCGACGGCTGGGAGACGAGCGAATTGGCCTTCGTGCTCTTCGCGTCTTTCGCGAACGACACTTGAGCCTGGCCTTGCAGTGCAATGGTGTAGTCTCCCGCTTTCGCTCCATTTTGCACTTCGAGCGTCACCGTGGCTTCGACCTTTCCTTCCGCGATGGTGACTTGTCCCATCTTGATCGGCCCCGGAAATGCGAGTGGGACGATCGTAACTGCTCCCTTGAAATCCGGCCAACGTCGATCGAGTTGCACCTTGAGTTCGACCTTCTGCCCGGCAGTGACTTCAGGGCGTTCGCTGGCTGGGCGAAGGGCGTATGGAGCCGCTTCGCCGACTGCCACGACAAGTTCCCGCGTTGGCCGACTCGAGTTCATGTCCTGGTTCGACCAGACGCGTGTGTAGGGACGAACGGTTCGAGTGATCGTCGTCTCGCCACTCTTTCCGGTCGCGATAAGCTTGATGGGCCCGACGAAATCGGGAGCATCCGTGTCGGCCCACAGGACAAACGTGCCACGTGTGTCGCTCGGAATCGTCGTGGGCAGAGCGTGAATTCCCTTCGGCAGTCCTTCGGCCGAGATGGTCACTGGCCCGCCAAAACCTTCTTGATTGTGGAAAACCAGATCGAGATGGACGGCACCGCCACGGCGGATCGTGGTTCCGCCCGGCCCGGGATTCTGGGCGTGAATGACGGCGACAGAAAAATCCGGAACCGGCTTGCGGATCGTCAGTACATAGTGGAACCGTGCTCCGCCACGGCGATAGCGATCCTGAACCAGCACGCGATACTTCTTCTTCGCGGCCAGACTGATCGAGCCCGAGACATCGCGAAGGTGGCCGTCGAAGGCATTCACACGCGGTCCAAAATCGTCCAGTTCATTCACGCGATTGTCTTTGTCATCGAACACGACGAGATACGGATCGGTCCGGCCTGCGATACGCTCGCAGTAGACTTCGAACGAATAGTTCCCGCCGTCGGTAGTCTCGAATTCGTACCAGTCGACATCGCGTTCTCGGTCGAAGCGGCCACTGACGACCGCGGGAATCGTGATGGCCTGCGGCTTCTTGGGATCGTCATTCGGCTCAAGCTCGCGAGTGACCGGATCGTTCGTGACGAGGACTGGCACTCCTCGAACTTGGTAGCCGATCAAGGTCGCCGTCGCGGCCGTGGGAAGTACGCTGTGCGTGGTCGGATGATCCGTGAAGCGGAAGTCGTTTCGAAGGAACAAGTCCGTGGGCGGGGTCACGCTTTCTTCGCGTTCATCGAAGGGCAAATCGTTCAGCTTCCATGCGGAAGGCTTGGAGCCCATGCCCAAATTTTGGCCGTAGAGAGTGATCGAACTCGCCTTCCCGGCTTGAACAGCACGCGGGAATACATGATCCACAACCGGACGATCGGTAACGACAAGGCGATAGACGAACCCGCCGCGGTACGACAGATCGTGGACGTTGACGAAGTATTCCCCATCGGCGGGGGCAACGAAATCGATCAGCGGATCGCGGCCGTAGTAGTCCCCGCTGGAGGCGAGCAGCTTGCCCTCACTCGAAGCGAGGGTCATGGTCGCATCGAGTAGCGAATCGAGTTTCCCGGCCTGGCAATCGAGGACGATTCGCTGCCCCTTTTTCGCGGCGAATTTGAAAATATCGTCCTTGTTACCGTCCGAGTTGGCGTGAACGGCGGAATTCATCGCGAGTGTTTGTGCGGTGGCCGGTTCGTCGTTTGGCTCTTTCTCAAGAACTTCGCTGATCCCGTGCGATACGTTGAATAGCCGCGGGCTGCTGATGCCCCATTTGCCGAGGACGCGAAGGTCGTAAGTACCCTCCGGAACATTCGCGGCCACGGTCACTTTGAACTTGCGATCCTTCAGCAACTCGGCCGTGATGCCTGGATGATCGAATCGCAACGCTTTCGGCTCTTCGAGATCGGCACCTTGAATTTCGATCTCGACGAAGGTGCCGGCCGACGCGCCGAGGGGAAAGCTGCGATCGAGACGCGGCGAGGGCAACTCGGCGGATGCATGTGTCGCGAAGAGAAGTATGCCAACACAAATGCATCGCATGATTCAAGTTCCGTGAAGCCGCGCGACGGCGGTGAATGGCGGACGCCGAAAACCTCGACAGCACTCCGGACGAGGCTGGACTGCCTAGCCAATCAACTCCTTGACGGGTTCCCCTTCGGCCAGGATCGGCATCGGTCGCTTGGCATCGTCGAAGAAGACGTGCTTGTGGTCGATGCCCAATACGTGGTACATCGTGCTCAACACACAGCCAGGGCTGGCGGGTTTGCTGGTCGGGTACTCGGCCAGAGCATTCGTGGTGCCGATGGCCTGACCCATTTTCAGGCCGCCGCCGGCGTAGAGCACGCTCATCGCGCCCGGCCAGTGGTCGCGGCCGGCTCCGCCGTTGATCTTCGGCGTGCGGCCAAATTCGCCCATTGCCATCACGAGCACGTCGTTCTGGAGGCCGCGATCAAAGAGATCGTTGACGAGGGCAGTAACCGCCTGGTCGAACTTCGGCAACAAGTTCGTCTTGAGTTGCTTGAAGTTGTCGCCGTGGGTGTCCCAGCCGCCACCAGCTTGAACCGTGATGTAAGTCACGCCCGCCTCGACGAGTCGCCTGGCGAGCAAGCAGCTTTGTCCGAGATCGTTGCGACCATACGTGTCTCGCAACTTGATTGGTTCTTTGTTGATGTCGAATGCCCGTTGCGCCTTCGGGTCTGTGACCATCTCCAGGGCATCGCGGTAGAACGTATCGAGCCCGATCAGATCGCCTTTCGTATCGATGTCGCGGCGAACTGTGTCGAGGCTGTCCAGCAGTTCTTTGCGTCGCGACAAGCGATCCGCTGGTACCTTGCCCGGAAGCTTGAGGTTTCGCACCTGAAAGCCATCCGTATTCGGGTCGTTGTCCGGCGCGATCGGATTGAAAGATGCTCCGAGATAGGCGGCCTTGCCGAGGTTCAATGATCGCGGCAGATTGACGTAGGCGGGCAGGCCAGGCTCATTTGGCCCGTTCATCTTGGCGGCAACGGACCCGCACGAAGGGTAAATGTTGTCGTTCACTTCGATGGTCGGCTGATAGCCGGTCAGCATCCACTGCGCACCCATGCCGTGCCCCGCATTGGTGTGCGTGGCCGAGCGAAGGATGGCGAGTTTGTCCATGATCTTCGCTTGCCGTGGCAGATGCTCGCCGATGCGAATCCCGGCAACGTTCGTGTCGATCGGCTTGAATTCGCCACGCACTTCAGCAGGTGCGTCCGGCTTCAAATCGTACATGTCGATGTGCGAAGGTCCGCCGGCCTGCCAGATGAGGATCACGGACTTCTTGCGACCGGCCGACGACTGTGCTCCTGCCTGGCGAAGGCGCAACAGCCCCGGCAAAGTCATGCCGCCCAGGGCGAGCGAACCGACTTGAAGGAAGGAACGGCGGGAACCAACAATATCGAGCATCTCGACTCTCCGATTTCTGGTTATCACCGATTAAACATGAACTCTTTGCTATTCAACAACGCCCACAACACGTCTTCCAAAGCCTGTTGCTTGTTCGCTTGCTGATCGACAAACGCTGTGGTCTTGTTCTTCTCGGCATCTGTAGGCTGGCGGGAAAAGGCGGACAGGTACAATTCTTCAATCGACTCCGCGATCGACTTCTTCTCTGCCACGAGTTTCGACACACGGCCATCGGCTGCACCGATCTTGTTCTCGATCTCATCCGAGTTCGCCAGCAGCAGAACTTGCGAAAGCGTTGCACCCGAGGAACGTTCACATTCGCAAACCGTCACTCGTTTTGGCCGGTCAAACGTATCGAGGAAGTAGGAACCAAATCCCTCGTGGGGCAGATCAACAGCCCGGCCATTGGTGCCGACACCGCTGAAGCCGGCCTTCGAACTGGTCGCCTGATTCACCGCGTCCAGAAATACTTCCGCCGGCATTCGGCGAGCATAATACCGTGCGAAGTTCTGGCGATCGTCCTTGTTGTGCTCGCTCGGCGTCGAACTCAATTGATACACGCGGCTCGTCACAATTGTGCGAATCATGTGCTTCACGTCGAACTTCTTGGCAACGAATTCCTTCGCGAGAGCATCGAGAAGTTCGGGATTGCTCGGCGGGTTGGTGTCGCGTTGATCGTCCACTTCTTGAAACAGGCCTCGACCCAGGAAGTGCCCCCAGAGGCGATTCACCAGGGCCCGAGCGAAGAACGGATTCTCAGGCTTGACCATCCAATCGACGAGACCATGCCGTGGATCGTCTTCGGAAGTGAACTTCGGCGAATCGCCATCGGGATACTTGGGCTCGGGCGACTTCCCCGTCAGCGGATCGCGTTCACCCGACTGCACAGTTGGCGAAGCGAAATACGGCGGTGGTTGGCCAAAGCTCTTGCGGCCGAGTCGCGTGAAGAACCCAGCGAGCCCATAGTAGTCTGCTTGACCCCAGCGTTCATACGGATGATGGTGGCACTTCGCACATTGCAATCGCACGCCGAGGAATATCTGTGCCACGTCCGCTGTGATTTGGTGCAACTGGTCGTCGCGGTTCTGCCAATACCAGTTGATCGCTGGTGCGTCCTGCCACTCGCCTGCTGCCGCGATGATGCCGCGAACGAACTCGTCGTATGGGCGATTGCGGGCGATGTTGTCCTTGATCCAGCCGTGGAACGCGTACGCAGCCTGGTCGGCCCCCGCGAGATTCGAATTACGCAGGATGCTCCCCCAGCGCAACGCAAAGTAGGCAGGATAGTCCGGGGAGTCGAGCAACCTGTCGACGAGCTTTGTTCGCTTGTCAGTAGCCGAGTCCGCGATGAAGGCTCGCACTTCCGCCGGCGTCGGCAAACGGCCACACACATCGACCGTGATTCTTCGCAGAAAGGTGACATCGTCGACCGAGGGGGATGGCCGCAAGCCGAGTTTCTTCCACTTCGCCACCGCGAGTTCATCGACATAGTTGATTGGCTTGAATTCCGGGATCGCGGTCAGCGGTTCGCCGTGCGGAACCATCGCTCGGAAGACTGCGACGTGCCCCATGTGGCGAGTCATGATCGCCGCCTCGCCGCTGAGTTGGTGTGACTTCACCAACCCCGTCGAGTCCACACTGGCAACGACATCCAGGTTGCTGACAAATTCGGACTGCCGGGTAACATCGCGAATCGAACCATCGGAGTATTCCGCAAGCACCGCGATCTGCTGCTGCGAATCTCGCTTCAGCGAATGATCGGAAGGCGTCACTCGCAGTTTGCGAACGACCGGCGTATCCGGCGCGGAAGCGGGTGCCCCGGCCACAATCCACTGTCGAATCACTTGGTAGTCGGCACTATTCGGATTCAGCCGTTTGCCACCACCGTGGGGAACCCGGCCCGCACCTTTTAGTAGGAACAAGCTGTGATCTGGCGAAGCCGCGAACACTCGGCGACCGCGTGCTTCCCTTACGATGGCTGCATAATCGAAGTCCGAATCGAAGCCAAATAGCGAGAGCTTGAACCCATTCTGCCCGCTCGCCTTGCCGTGACACCCGCCTGCGTTGCAGCCGAGTTTGCTGAGCAGGGGCACTACTTCGGTTCGAAAATCGACGGACCGGCCACCGGCCCCAACTCCGGCAACCTTCACACGGATCTCGAGTTTGCCATCGGGGTGAGCGACGCGGACGATGGTCGATCCGTTGCCGATGGCCATGACATATCCTGTGGTGTCGACGCTCGCCACGGCCGGGTTATCGCTCAGGTAAGTTGCCTCGCGGGTGCAGTCGCGATTATTGCTGGACACGATGATTTGCGAGCCGGCAAAGCCATCGTTGAGTTCGATCTTGGCGAACGCAGACGAAAGACCTGCTTCAACCGGGCTCAAGCAGAGCCCGAGCCAAATCAGAGCAAGAACGAAACGGATCGCGGCTAAAGGGAATGGCATGGATTCGAATCGGCGAGACGGAAAAATCTGACCGGAGGAGCAATTCCGTCCGTTGGGGTAGGCAGGAGAATTGTACCTCATTCGGGGGGGCGAATCAATATTCGAGGTAATCCCCAAAACTCTCCCCAGTGCGAAGGACCAGGCCAGTTCGCCCCGATAACATCTTTGTTTTTGTGTAGCAAATTGTTGCAAATTGTAGCACGCCTCCCGTTTGGCACGGAACTTACTCGAAAAAGCGGCCGCTTAGGAAGGAACTCCCGTGCCAAAGCCTTTGGGCAGCTGAAAACATCTTTTTTCTGTGTCCCACTGAGTCCCATTTTGTCCCACGATCATGGCGAAACCCTCCGCGGGCACCGACGCCCACATGATCTGTATTGTGGGGAGGCCAAAACGTAAGAGCACTTTGTGAGAAATATCCGATTTTGTTTCCAATTCGGAAGCAAGCGTGCTCATGCCAACCTTCCAAGCCGTGGCCGCATCCCGCCGGCGCCGGGCTGACAAGTAAGGGGCGACGTAGACGCCGAGCCACCTTATGCCCCTCCGGCTTGGGCAAAAACATCGCAAGCCCGTTTGTGGCTCCTCCATCGACGCATCCCGTTTCTCTCAGAACACCTCATCCGAGTCGCACCCATGAAGTGGCGCAGTTCGCTTTATCGCATGCGCTTCGTGGGGACGGACCTCCGGTCTGTCTCAACTCAAGGTGACCGTTTCGGCTTAGGCGATTCCACTGGCAGGGGACGGACAGACCGGAGGTCCGTCCCCACAAAACTCTCACTTCGTCGCACCCTTCCCGACATACTTCTCCAGCCACCCGAACACCTCGCGGTGCCAGAGCAACGCGTTTTGCGGCTTCATCACCCAGTGATTTTCATCCGGGAAGTAGACGAGCCGCGTTGGCACGCCCTTCTGCTTGAGCGTGTTGTAATACGCGAAACCCTGGGCTACCGGCACGCGGTAGTCCTTCTCGCCGTGCAGGACAAGCGTAGGCGTCTTGAACTTGGCCGCGAAGCGTTGGGCCGATTGCTTGTCGACCTTCTCCATGCTTTCCCACGGCGGAGCGCCGAGCGAGCGTTCTCGGGATTTCACGATGTCCGAGGCCATCATCGCGTGCCAGTCGTACACGCCAGCGTGGCAGACCATCGCCTTGAAGCGGTCGGTGTGGCCATTCAGCCAGGCCATCATGTAGCCGCCGTAGCTGGCCCCAGCCGTGGCGATGCGATCCTTGTCGATCCAGGGTTGCTTCTCGAACCAGTCGGTTGAGCGCATGATGTCTTCCATCGGCTTCGTGCCCAAGTCGCCGGTGATCGAATCGGTGAAGTCCTGGCCGAAGCCGCTGGAGCCGTGGAAGTTCACGCAGCCGATCACGTAACCCTGTGCCGCCCAGAGTTGCAAGTTCCAGCGGAAGGAAAATTCGCTCATGATGCCGTTGTGCGGCCCGCCGTGGATCACTTGCACGAGTGGCCACTTTTTCTTCGGATCGAAGTCGGGCGGGTATACGATCCACTGCTGAACCGGCTTGTCGTCGGCCCCCTTGAACGTCTGGTTCTCAACCTTGCCGAGCTTCCAGTCCTTCACGAGTTCATCGTTGAAATGTTCGAGTGCAATCGGTTCGCGGATGCCTGGACCATGCATGAACACGGCCGGCGGACGATCAAAGCTGCTCTCGAGGTAGACACCGACGCGAGTGGTGCGAGCAAAATCGATTGAGCCTTCCGAATGCTTCGGGTCGTCCGTGAAGGGTTTCTTCCCTTCCAGGCCGGTGAAGTAGATCTGAACATAGCCTGCGTTCTGTGCCTCGAAGGCGATTCGCTTGCTGTCCGGCAACCACTTCGGATTCTGGCAACTGCGATCGAAGTCGGCAGTCAGTTCGCGGCTCTTGCCGGTCTCGTTCTCCCGCAACATCAGCCTTTGCCGGTCCGCGTAGAAGTACTTGATCGAAGTACGCAGGTAGGCGAGATGCTTGCCGTCCGGGCTATACACCGGGTTGGTATCACTGGCCTTGTTGTCCTCCGTGATGTTCTTGGGAGGAGCATTCCCGTCGACCGCCACGGTGTACAAGTCGCTGTTGAAGTCGGTGCCGTAATCCTTGGCCGAATCGCTCACGAAGCAGATTTCCTTGCCATCGGGCGACACATCATAGTCGTTGCCACTCGGCTCCGTGGGTGGCAGGAAACGGCCATGCTTCGCGAGCAGATTGCGATGCTTGCCAGCCTCGACATCGATTGCAAAGATCGTGGGCCGCTTGCCATCGCTGATCCACTTGTCCCAGTAGCGGAACTGTGTCGAGTCGATCACGATGGCCTTGCTCTTCGATTCCTTGAGTGCTTGATCCTTCTTCTTGTGGGCGTCGTCGTTCATCGCGTCCGGCCAGGTCCAGGCGATGCAGAAGATCGACTTCGAATCGCTCGCCCACTTCAGGGCGGAGGGGCCCATCGCCATGTTGGAAACCCGCCGGGCCTCGCCCCCTTCTGGCGAGATCACATAGATTTGTGTCCCATCATCTCCCGTACGTTGGCTGGTGAACGCGATCCACTTGCCATCCGGCGACCATTTGGGCCCGCTGTTCTTCCCGGTCGTGTTGGTCAATTGCTTCTGAGTCTTACCGTCGGTCGAGAGCAGCCAGAGGTTCGAGGAACTTTCGTCCTTCGCGATGTCCCAACTTGTGACATCGACGACCGCCCACTTGCCATCGGGCGAGACCGAAGGCGGGCCGATCCGCTTGAGCTTCCAGAGATCTTCCGGCGTCATCGGCTGGGCGGCGAATGCGGGAAGGGCGCAGACCAGCAGGCAAAGCATGGGACGCATGAGAACATCTCGGAGAGTGAATTGGAGAGGTGAGCTTACCGAGGAAAATCACTTCGATCAATCGGCAAATGGCCAGCGAGCCCCGGTGTACCGGGACTCGCTCAGGCGTTAATCTTCGTCCTCGTCTTCCTTCTTTGTATTCTTCTTCTTCGCCGGGGCAGGCACCCAGCGTGGCTTCATTTGCTCGCTGCTCCATTTGTCCCAATCGGCTTGCAACTCTTTGGCCTTCTCGGGCATCTTTTCCTTGAGGTCGCTGGCCTCGCCGATGTCGTCCTTCAGGTTGTAAAGCTTCACATTTTTCACGCCGTCAACTGCGTTCGCCCCCAGCTTGAAATCGCCTTTGCGAATCGCCCACTGCTCGCCAAATCTCCAGTACAAAGCCGTGTGCGGTGGTTCCTTGACTTTGCCCGTCAGATGCGGCATCAAGTCGACGCCGTCGAGTTTCCACTCGGGATCGATCTTGCTGCCAGCCGCGACGACTGCGGTCGGCAGAATATCGAGGTTCTGGATCGGCTGCTCGAACGTGGAGCCGGCTGGAATTTTTCCCTTCCACTGTGCACAGAACGGCACACGGATTCCCCCCTCGAGCGTCGTGGCCTTGCGACCACGCAGCGGAGCGTTGTTGGAGGTGGTCTGCTGCGTCGGCCCGCCATTGTCGGAGAGGAAGAAAACCAGGGTGTTCTCCTCCTGGCCGATCTCCTTCACCTTCGTCAGCACCTGGCCGACCGCGTCGTCCATGGCGGACATCATTGCCGCGAAGATACGACGCTTCTCGTCCTCAATTTTCGGGAAGCGATCGAGGTACTTCTTCGTTGCCTGGAGCGGTGCATGCTGGGCGTTGAATGGCAGGTACAGCAAGAACGGCTTGTCCTTGTTCTTGCCGATCCAGTCGACGGCACGTTCGGCATAGGCGTCGGTCGTGTAGAAGTTGTCGTCTTTCACCGGGGTGACGTTCGGCGACTTGCGTGTGTCGATGAAATTCGGCGGATTCAGGAACGACGTGTTCGCGACGGTGCCGTAGAACTCGTCGAAGCCGCGGGCGGTGGCGATGAACTTCGGCCCTGCGCCCAGGTGCCACTTGCCGACGGCACAGGTCGCGTAGCCCTGCGCCTTGAGGCGGTCAGCGATTGTCTTCTGCTCCACCGGCAGGCCGAAGCCATTGTTCTTTCCGACCGCACCGCCATCGTTGAACTCGTGGCCGAATCGAGTCGGGTATTTTCCTGTGAGAAGCCCAGCCCGGCACGGTGAGCAATAGGTCGCGGCCACATACCCTTGCGTAAAGCGTACGCCATTTTTGGCGATCGAATCGATGTTCGGCGTGGGAATGTCCTTGCTTCCCTGGAAGCCGTACTCCGCGTAGCCAACGTCGTCCGAGAGAAAGACGATGATGTTGGGATTTCGCGGCTCAGCAGCAAGCATGCTGGTGGTACTCACGACAAGAAAAGCGTAAACGGTCAATCGGAGACTATCCATCCGTTTCCCCTCCATTGAAACGCCCGGGCGAAATTGGTTCGGTTCTCCGGTTTATCTTCCAAGAAACGAGCGGCGATGGCACTCTTTTCAATAGACTTTTCGGAGCATTCTAAACTATGCTGACATTGTTCGTTTTCTCATGATTCGGCCTGTTCTATTTTCCGGAGTTCATTGATGCCTTTTCGATCGCGAATTCGAACTCGCAGAAGCGGGTTTACCCTGATTGAGTTGTTAGTCGTCATTGCGATCATCGCCATTCTGATCGGCCTACTTCTGCCCGCTGTCCAGAAGGTGCGCGAGGCGGCAAACCGGATGTCCTGCACGAACCATCTCAAGCAGATGGGCCTCGCCTTTCACAACCATCACGACACGATCCAGGCGTTCCCTTCAGGAGGCACCACCTGGACCATCCCACCCACATATGTCACCACGGGCCAACCGGCCACCGGACCCACACAATTAGGTGGCTGGGGATTCCAAGTTCTTCCCTACATGGAGCAGGACAATGTTTGGCGGGGTGGAGGCGGGGGATCGATCGATCAGTGCCAAATCACAGCAATCGGAGCCAAGATCAAAACTTTCTTCTGCCCTTCTCGCGGCCAGCCTCGGCTCTTGCCTCCCACTGGTGCTTGGTATGGACCGGGCGGAAGTTATCCTCATGCCCAGACCGACTATGCCGGATCGAATTCGGAGAATACCGGTGTCGTTCGCTACGGATATGTTGGAACCAGGATGGCCGACATTCTGGATGGGACATCCAGCACCATCATGGTCGGCGAAAAACGAATGGACAAGCGATACTTGGGGCAGTATCAGTCGGATGACAACGAAGGTTACACCTCCGGCTGGGATCACGACACCATACGATTCACGAGCCCATCGTATCCTCCGGCCCCAGACACCAACAACGGTGCAGGTTGGGGTGAGCAGAAGTTCGGCTCCTCGCACCCAGGCGGATTCCAGGTGGTCTTTGCCGATGGTTCCGTGCGATCGGTCAAGTTCTCCATCGATCCGACACTCTTCTCCTACCTCGGCAACATGGCCGATGGGCAGGTCATCGCGGATTATTAGCGGTGGCGACGATCATTAGCGATTCGAGCGAAACGCCAACGGACGCCCCGGCCACGATTGCCGGGGCGTTTGCATTTTCTCGGACGCTCTCGGCTTGTTCCTTTGGCACAATCGCGAAGACGGTCGGTCCCCAGGAACTTTGGCCCGTGCCTTTCACGCCGAGCTGTCGGAATCTCTGGATACAGGACTCCACGGCAAGCGAGGAATAGCGTCCTCCCTGGACCGGAGCGAACACATCACCCACGCGTGCGTTGTACTCGTACAGGGCATCGCCAAATGCGCCGAAGTCCCTGGCTGCGAGGGCCGGCAACAGGTTGAGCAGCACCAGTCGGCAGAGGGCCGCAGTCTCCGCCGGGGAGGGCCTGATGCCGGCGATCGCCTCGCGTTCGCGAATGCCGTGCCAGCCGGTATTTGGCTTGGGCGAGGCCAGGACTATCGCCCAATCTGTCGGAAAATCAAAGCGTCCGATCAAGGGCGAAATCATTTCGCTGCTCGTCTTACCCCCCTCGACAATTAGCCCGCCTCGGTCGAAGCCGTGAATACCGATGGCCGAACGATCGCCTCGACCGACTCGGCGTGCAAGTTCCGGTGCCAGCCAATCCGCATGGCCGGTCTCCACTGCGAGAGCCTTCGCCACGCTGAGGCCGAGTTGGGTGCCGACGCCCAAGCCCGCATGTTCCGGCGGAGCATCCTCCACAATGATCTTCCAGCGCCGCACATCGTCGCCCATGAATCGTCGAGCGAACTCAAGAGCACGATTTGCGAGCGGGCCTTCTGATTGCCAATTGTCGGAGCACTCGACTCGAAGCGTGAGTCCAGGCCGATCGATCATCAATCCGACGCCGCCGTACTGACGGACGGGAAGGCCAGGCAGCCCGTCGATTCCGGGCCAATGTTCGTGTTCGGGACTGGGGAGATTAAACAACCCGAAATGCAGCCGACTTGGTGCGACGATCCGGGTCACGACTTCACCTGAGCCAAGGAATATTCGAGATGGGACAGGAGAAACGCAAAGGCTTCACGCTCACGCTGGCCGCCGGTCTTATCCACGAGGACTTGCAGTTTACGATAGTCGGCCCGAATCTCCTCGGCAGGAAGCAGATGCAACCGAGTGGCCAAGATTGCCGCCTCAACCACGGCATGTTTGGCTCGATTCAAGCCGAAGAACTCGCGAAACGTGCCGCGATGGACCACCTCCGCCCGGATGTGCATACGTTCGTGAGACTCGTCCAATTCGCGAACCACAAATTCGTAATATCGGCAAGCATCGGGAAGCACGAACCCGGCGACACATTGTGCCGGGATATGTCGCGGAGGGGCTGCCTTGCCGATGGCGGCCTGCGCCAGGAGGAGCACATCGTCGGTCACATGCAAAACGCCCTCGCGGTGGGCTTTCAGGTTGCGGAACGTCTGCGAGCTTGGAAATGGGCGAAGGAGAATCGACGACCAATCTTCCGCGACGCGAGGGCCCATGGGAGCGAGGTGCATCGCTCCATCGGGAGACGTCGTCGTGACCAAGCCTTCGAGAATCATGTCGGAAATTGCCCGGTGGGAAGTCATCCCAATGCCGTGATCATACGCACGCCCTCGCGGAATTCCGCTCCCGTAATCGGTCGGTCGGCAGGCAGGAGCGCATACGCGGCAGGGGAAGCACAGCAGTCCACGATGAGTTGCTGGGAATTTGGGAAGGCGAAACCAGCCTCGCAGGCAATGTGGCCACTCACGAGCCAATCGCATTCGACCTTCTTCAGAAAGGCAGAGCAGGTGGTCGTTCGCGTATCCCGGCCCCAGAGCAATTCATAAGCAGTCCCGCCGACGGCAAGGTCTTCTGGAGGAAACTCGTCGGCTTCCAGGTGCCGCAGCTCGAACTTGTCCAAAGACTTCTCCCGCGGCAGGCTATGGCTAATGAAGATGCGGTTCGCCGTGCGCAGGGCCAACGGCAGTATGCCAAACATCTGCAGGTACGCGTGATAAATGTCCGTGCCCTTCTCGGCCCCGTAGGCTTCGACGACCCCTTCCTGGAAGACTGTGTTGAGGTCTTTGTCGTTCTTCATCACCAATCGATTCGTCCACTGAGCCAACTCGTGGTTGCCGAGAAGCATGTGGACCTGGCCGGGAAACTGAAGCTTCAGAGCTGCGAACAGGTCGAGAAGTTGGTGCGACTTATCCCCTCCGCCTGGGTACGCGAATTTTCCGTGAACCAGTTCCTGGAGAACGAGGTGCCGACGCGGGTTCTTCGCAAGGTCCGCAGCCTTGTAAACGGCCTGAAAATTGCCGAGATGGCCATGCAGATCCCCTGCCACCAGGATTTCCGAGGCATCCTGGAGTTGCACGAACCGGCCCCGCCGCCCTGGTGTCTGCCTGACGGCATCCACGGCTCGGTCGAGCGTTCGGAGCAATTTTTCTGGATCGGGCATGGGGGTACGAAGAAATCTCGAACGATCATGTCCGATTTTAGGAGCGTGAGTGAACTTTAGCTAACGACTGCCGATTTGGCCGCAGGCGGGGTTCAAGCTTTAAGAATCAAGATTCGTTCGTTTGAAATTTGCCTTGCCCCTTGCCGTATTGCCCTCGGTTGTCGAGAATTTATTGTAGACGATCGGTCCGCCACCATTGAGAGTGCACCTTCCGAATTGCTGAGCTGATGTCAGCATCCACCGACCGTTCTTGAGTACTTGATTGCCAGAATTTACGCTCTTCGCGGTGGAAGCCCCGGATGGCAAGGTGTTTGTTTTTCATGGAATTGGCCCGTAATCTTCGCAAAGACCACGTTTCCCGCCTGGAGCCCTCGGAGCCCCTTTCGGTGGAGCCGACGTCATCTGTGGGCACAGTCATCGAACTCATGCGACGGGAGAATGTCGGCTGTGTACTCGTTTGCGAAGCGGGTCAACTCGTCGGCATATTTACGGAACGAGACCTGATCCGAAGAGTCCTGGCCGTCGGCAAGCCCCTTAGTTTGCCAATTTTGGACGTGATGACCCAGAATCCCGTTACCGTCCAGCCTCGCGAAGCCATTCGCCTGGCCGTACGGCGCATGGAGGCCGGCGGACATCGCCATTTGCCCGTTATTGATGAAGGAAATCGTCCTGTAGGCATACTTTCTGTCAAGCAGGTCGTACGATTTCTGGTCGAGCATTACCCGGCTGCCGTGTACAATCAACCTCCCCCAGGCCAGGTCCCTGCGACCGCCGAAGGGGCTTAGAATCATAGTCAGCGGCTCGGTGGGCCTGGTTGGCTCGACTGAACCGCGAACGAGGAACACTCTGTTATGTCTGCGACCGCGACTCTATCCGTCTCGACCTCGGGCCGCAAGGTTCAGGAAGTTGAATCGATCACCATTCGGTTTGCCGGCGACTCCGGCGACGGCATGCAGCTTGCCGGAACGCAATTCACAAACGTTTCCGCGATCATGGGAAACGATATTGCGACGTTCCCGGACTTCCCGGCCGAAATTCGCGCTCCAGCCGGTACTCTCGCTGGGGTTTCTGGCTTCCAGGTTCACTTCGCCAGCACGGACATTCACACGCCAGGCGACCGCTTGAATTGCCTGATCGTAATGAACCCGGCCGCCCTGAAGACCAACTTGAAGGACCTCGAAGACGGCGGCGTCTTGATCGTGAACAGCGATTCGTTTGGGCCGAACGACCTGAACAAGGCCAAGTACAAAGTGAACCCGCTCGAAGATGGTTCGCTGAAGGGCTACCGCGTCATTCGCGTTCCGATCGACAAGCTCAATCGCGAGTCCGTGAAGGAGTGCAATCTCTCCCCGCGCGAGGCCGATCGCTGCAAGAACTTCTTCGCTCTGGGCCTGGTTTACTGGATGTTCGAACGACCGATGGATGCCACGCTGAAGTGGATCAAGGACAAATTCTCGAAGAAGATCGACGTTCTCGAAGCCAACACGCGGGCACTGAAGGCAGGCTATAACTACGGTGAAACCGTCGAAGCGATGCCCGTCCAGTATCGCGTGGCCAAGGCCAAGATTGCACCCGGCACTTATCGCAAGATCACGGGGAATGAAGCTCTGGCCATGGGTCTGGTCGCGGCCTCGCAGATGGCCGAGAAGCAACTCGTGTTCTCGGGTTATCCGATCACACCAGCCTCGGACATCCTGCACCAACTCGCCGACATGAAGAACTTCGGTGTCAAGACTCTTCAAGCCGAGGACGAGATTGCCGGCGTGGGTGCAGCCATCGGCGCTGCCTACGGCGGTGCAATTGGCGTGACGGCCACCAGCGGGCCTGGTATCTGCCTGAAGGCCGAGGCGATCGGACTCGCCGTGATGACGGAACTGCCTTTGGTTGTCATCAACGTCCAGCGAGGCGGTCCTAGCACTGGCCTACCGACCAAGACGGAACAGGCCGACTTGCTCCAGGCAATGTTTGGGCGCAATGGCGAGTGCCCCGTCGCGATCATCGCTCCGCAATCGCCAGGCGATTGCTTCGACATGGCCTTCGAGGCCGTTCGAATCGCCACCGAGTTCATGGTGCCCACGTTTCTTCTGTCCGATGGGTACATCGCAAACGGTGCGGAACCGTGGGCGATCCCGGACGTGAAGAAACTGCCGAAGATCTCCATCGTTCACCCGACCGAGCCGAACAGCAACGACGGCACGACTCACGAGAATGGCACCGAGGAGCCCGGTAAGTTCCTACCGTACAAGCGCAACCCCATGCTCGTTCGTCCCTGGGCCGTTCCAGGAACACCTGGCCTCGAACACCGCATCGGCGGCATCGAAAAGCAGGACATTACCGGCAACGTGAACTACGAGCCTGCCAACCACGAGCACATGGTTCACACGCGAGCCCAGAAGGTCGCGAATATTGCCCAGACGATTCCCGATCTGGTCATCGAAGGGGACCAGGAGGGCGATCTGCTGCTCATCGGCTGGGGCGGAACTTACGGGTCAATCGCCACGGCACTCCAGCGGGCTCGCCGCAAGGGCACCAAGATTGGCCAGATCCATTTCCGCTATTTGAATCCCTTTCCAAAGAACACGAGCGAAGTCTTCAAGCGATTCAAGAAATTCCTCGTCCCCGAATTGAACTCGGGCCAGCTTCTGCTTCTGTTGCGGGCGATGTTTCTGATTGACGCCAAAGGGTTGAATAAGGTACAGGGTCGCCCGTTCCTGGTTTCCGAAATCGAAGAGGCAATCGAGAAGGCAATCGCGTGATTGTCTTGGCGTACTATTGACCACCGACTACTCACTACTGACCACGATTTATATATGGCCGTCACTGCACTCCCGACTCTGAAACCCCAGGATTTCGCCAGCGACCAAGAAGTCCGCTGGTGCCCCGGCTGCGGGGACTATTCCATCCTGGCGCAAATGAAAAAAGCCCTGACGACCGTCAACTTCCCCCGGGAAAAGATGGTGTTCGTCTCCGGCATCGGCTGTTCGAGCCGCTTCCCCTACTACATGAACACCTATGGGTTCCACACGATCCACGGGCGCGCCCCAACGTTCGCGACCGGCTTGCGCATCGCCCGGCCAGACCTGCAAGTCTGGCTCGTCACCGGCGACGGCGACGGCCTGTCGATTGGTGGCAATCACCTGATTCACGCTTTACGCCGGAACGTGGACATCAAGGTCCTGCTCTTCAACAACGAGATTTACGGCCTCACCAAGGGGCAATTCTCGCCCACCTCGCGACTGGGCACCAAAACAAAGTCCAGCCCACAAGGCTCGGTGGATGCACCGGTTCGACCGCTCTCGCTTGCCCTCGCAGCCGAAGCGACGTTCGTAGCACGCACGATGGACATGGACCCGAATCATCTCACGGGCATCTTGCATCGCGCGGCCGCTCACAAGGGTTCCGCGTTTGTAGAGATCTATCAGAACTGCAAGATCTTCAACGACGGTGTCTTCGACTACGTGACAGACAAATCCAGCAAAGCCGACAACGCCTTGTTCCTGGAACAAGGCAAGCCGATGATCTTTGGCAAGGACCGCAACAAGGGTATTCGCCTGAACGGACTGAATCCGGAAGTCGTGACCGTTGGCAAGGACTGCGGCGTAGACGATCTGGTGATGCACGACGAAAAGACCGAATCCGCGACGATGGCGTATTTGCTCAGCCGCATGATGGTCCCGGAGTTCCCCGAGGTGTTCGGCGTACTGCGACAAGTCAGCCACCCAACGCACGAAGAGTTGCAAGCCAAGCAGGCGGAAGAGGCGACCGCACGCCGGGGCAAGGGCGATCTCGACAAGCTGTTCCGCAACGACGATCTGTGGGTGGTGGAGTAGGCGGTTGTGTCGCGAATTCAATTCGGATGTATGGGGCTGATGGGACCAATATCGGTCCCATCAGCCCCATTCGTCTTATGAGACCTCGGGCCGGGCTGACCTCCCACGTTCGCCGACTATAACAATCCGGAAGAATCGCTGACCAAAGAGGTCCGGTGTCGAGATGATCTGTCCCTCCTGCGGTCACGTGAACGTGCCGGGCAACGACGAGTGCTCTCGTTGCCAGTTCGCTCTCGCGTCCATCGACGTTCAACCGGGCGGCATGGATGCGGTCGAATCGAGCGTGCTTCTGGATCCAGTTCGTACGCTCAAATTTCGCATCCCGGTGACGATTCCAGTCGATGCCAAACTGGGCCTTGCCCTCGATCGTATGGTCGAGCAAAGCGTGGGGGCCTTGCTCGTGGTCGATGGGGAAGGCCGGCTGGTGGGCATTCTCACTGAAAGAGACTATCTGCGCAAGGTCATCGGGCTCGTGGACGATTACGCCCACCAACCACTTCGGGACTATATGACGCCGGACCCGGAAACGCTCGGCACGGAAGATCGTATCGCCGTGGCGTTGCAAAAAATGGACGTTGGCGGTTATCGTCATTTGCCCGTCGTCGAAGAAGACGGTCGGCCCGTCGGGCTTGTCTCCGTTCGAGACGTCATTCGCCACATCACCAAGCTCTGCGGCAGCGGCCGCTAATGGACCGCCAACATAGTAGTCGGCACACGGAGTGTGCGGGCTACGATCGACACTGACGGTCTCCGATGTTTTAACCAAGGAATCTCTCATGGCCATTCGCGGAATCGTTCTTGCAGGCGGCAAGGGTACGCGTCTCGGGGAATTGACTCGCGTCACCAACAAGCACCTCCTGCCAGTTGGGCCGGTGCCGATGGTGTATCATCCGATCCAAAAGATCGTGGGGGCAGGGATCAAAGAAGTTCTGCTTGTTTCGGGCACGGAACACATGGGGGACTTTGTCGAACTGCTCGGCTCCGGCAAGGATCACAAATGTTCTCTGACTTATCGCGTTCAGGATGAGGCTGGGGGCATCGCGCAGGCGCTGGGGTTAGCAGAGACCTACTGCGCGGGTAATCGCTGCCTGGTTATTCTCGGGGACAACATCTTTCACGCCTCGGTGAAGCCAATGCTCGATGAGGCCGACAAGCACCCGGATTGGGCATGGGTTGGGTTGAAACAAGTCCCCGATCCGGGACGTTACGGCGTGGCCGAGTTGAAAGGGCATCAGGTCGTTGGCATCGAAGAGAAGCCGAAGCAGCCCAAAAGCGATTATGCAGTGGTCGGCGTGTACATCTACCCGGCCGATGTTTTTCAGGTCATCAAGACGCTGAAGCCGAGCGGACGCGGGGAACTTGAAATCACCGACGTGAATAATTACTACTTAAAGGCCGGGCGTCTCGGTCATAGCAAGATCGAGGGGTACTGGACCGATGCGGGCACGCTGGATTCTTTGGCGTTCGCCAACCAACTCGTCAACGAAAGCCCGCCGGTGTTTTGAGTTGGACGAATAATGGGACTTCTGGGGCCTATGAGACCCATCAGTCCCATGTCAGTTAAGCCGACTTCTTCTCTGGAATCATCGCCGCCTGTAGCTTGCGTTCAAACAGCGGAAGATTCCCACGAGCTACTTCTTCCGTTACGACATGTCGGCCCTTGGTCTCCAGGTCGGGCAGGTCGTACATGATATCGAGCATGATGTCTTCGATGATGCTTCGCAGTCCACGAGCACCCGTGTCTCGCGACTTGGCTTTGCGAGCAATTTCGCGGAGAGCACCATCCTCGAACACCAACTCGGCCCCCTCCATTTCGAACAGCTTTTGATACTGTCGAATCAGGGCATTGCGTGGCTCGGTTAGAATCCGGATCAGGGCGTCTTCGTCGAGCGGATTCAACGGGGCAAGTACGGGCAACCGACCGATGAACTCGGGGATCATGCCGTATTCGCACAGGTCGTCCGATGTCACATGACTCACCAGGTGACCCAGGTCCTCGTTGAGGATCGTCGGCCCGCTGGTGAAGCCGATGGATCGCTGACCGACTCGTTTCGAGATGATGTCTTCGAGGCCGACAAACGTCCCGCCGCAGATGAAGAGGATGTTCGAGGTATCGATTTGAATGTACTGCTGTTCCGGGTGCTTGCGGCCACCCTGGGGCGGAACGTTCGCGACGGTGCCCTCGAGCATCTTGAGCAGGGCTTGCTGAACGCCTTCGCCGGAAACGTCGCGAGTAATCGAAACGTTTTGGCTGGTGCGGGCAATCTTGTCAATTTCGTCGATGTAAATGATGCCCCGCTGGGCGGTCTCGATGTCGAAGTCGGCAGCGTGCAGTAGCTTCAGCAAGAGATTTTCAACGTCCTCGCCGACATAACCAGCTTCGGTGAGAGTCGTCGCGTCGCCAATGGCGAACGGTACGTCGAGGATCTTCGCGAGGGTCTTGGCAAGCAGAGTCTTGCCGCTGCCGGTCGGGCCGATCAGCAGGATGTTGGATTTTTCGACCTCGACTTCGGATCGGCCATCGGTTTGAAGTGAGAGTCGCTTGTAGTGATTGTGAACAGCGACGGAGAGCACTTTCTTGGCTCGCTGCTGGCCGACAACATAAGCGTCGAGCTTTTCCTTCAAGGCGCGCGGCGTGGGGACTTCCTTGCTCGCCCCCTTGCCGGTGTTGCGTCGGCGTTTCTCCTGATCGATGATCGAGGAGCAAAGCTCGATGCACTCGCCACAGATATAGACGTCGCCCGGCCCTTCGACGAGCGGACCGACGTCCCGATGGCTTTTACGACAAAAGGAGCAATACGCGTTGCGATTTCGATTGGAGGGATTGGAGGGCTTGCGGCCACCAGTCTCGCCCGTCGTATTCGTTGCCATTCCGTGAGTCCCCGGTTCGGTCGACCCCGTTAGGGGCGTATTGCCGTCCGACCACCACCGCAACAGATCGGGCTCATTCCTCGACCCGGCGGATGAACCGGGTGGCCCGAAGGGGTTTGGTGGAATTCTACGGCAGATTACTCTTCCTGCACAGTCCGACCTTTACACCACAGGAGTGGAAGGCGGATCCTCGGTCTTGGGCGGATCGTCCGCCTGGGGAACGATCGCCGTTTTGTTCTCAGGCTTGATGTTCATACCAGCACGCTCGGCTACCCCGCGAAGTACGCGGTCGTACTCCTTCTTCGAGATCGCGCCCTTTTCGTAGAGAGCACGAAACGAGCCAACATGGTTGGACGTTTCATCCTCCTCTTCCATTTGGCGTTTTCGCCAACGGTCCAAACGGCCGATCAGCATTCCACCAACAACCAGCACAGCCAGCAGGATCCCTATCCAAAGGAAGAGGCGTTCCTCTTTTGTGAGAACCAAGAGCGGGACGGTCATCCGAATCACCTGTTAGCGAACGTACAAACCGTTCCGACGTGATCTTCAGCACTCTCGGTTCGATCCATCCGTCCGTCCGCGTGCAATTATACCGCGAGGTTGTACGTCGGAAGAGAAAAGCGCACGTCCCCAACCAACGGCGAGTCAGTTTTACCCGCCACGACCGGAACCGCTTCCCTCTTCCCCCCAAAACGCAAATCCTTACTGCCACAGCTAGCCTAAATTAACGCAAGCGGATTTGCAACGTCGGCTTGTTACGGAATGGCCAATTTGGGAATCGCGGCATCGGCTAACTCGGCCACGGCGGGGCCGCCTTCGCCGCAGCGATTCGTTCCGCCGCCTGAGTGTCCGGACAGGACTACATTCCGTTGCTTGTTCACGACTGCCAGGATCATCTCGTCCCGGTCCGCCGCTTCGAGAATGGCATCGAGGTTGACCGATGTTCCACCGAAAACGGTTTCTGGTTGGTCACATGAGTCATGGCCAGGTCTCCGCTATTCCTCCAACGATAGAGCAGCGAAAAGCCCAGGTCACGCCTGTGGGATCTCTGGCCCCTCACTCAGTTTCACCTCGCTGAATTTGGTTCCCACGGAGTCGTAAAAGAGGATGCGGTGCTCGTCCCCGGCCCAGACGGCGGAGGTCTTGAGCAATCTTGGCCCCTCGACGTGGAACATGAGCCCGCATGGCCGGCCGTGCCGCTGGAGCGTGGCCTGGTACATCGGCGTTTGCGCGGGGTCGAGCCGGTCGTGTGAACACAACAGGTCGCGTACAAACCGTTTCAACGATTCGGGCGTGGGTAACGCCACCACGGATGCTTCCATTTGCAGTCGACTCCGACACCTTGGCCAGGTGCCGTCGTGTTATCGGAGGACCGGCTGCTCTACGCCATGGTGGGGACGCATTGTTCGACCAAAGATTGACTCGCAAGGTCGGGTTCTACCAGCCGTTCAGCTGGCGCAGCGCCTCGTACACAACGATCCCGGCCGACGTCGCCAGGTTGAGACTGCGGACCTTGCCGGTCGGCATGGGTATGCCGATCGTGCGGTCGGCGTATCGCTCGCGCACTTCGGGAGGAAGTCCTTTTGATTCGCTGCCGAAGACCAGGCAATCGCCCGGTCGAAACGCGACTTGCGTGTAGATGCGCGGGGCGGGAACTTCAACACAAAGAATGTGATCGACGCTCACGGCCGATTCAAGCTCCGCGAACGTCGCATGTGTTCGTACCTCCACAAATTCCCAATAATCGAGGCCAGCCCGTTTCAGACTGCGGTCATCCAATCGGAATCCCAGTCGGCCGACGAGATGCAATACCACCCCAGTCGCAGCACACAGCCTCGCGACGTTGCCGGTATTCGGAGGAATCTCCGGCTCCCACAGTGCGAGATGGATCAAGAAGTCCGCTCCTTCCGGTTGTGCCGATCGTCCGGGCATGGTCGATGTCGGATCATCGTCTCCAGCCATCAATCCTTGGTAGTGCGTTCCGCCGAGGGGTTACAAATAATAATTGACCACACCGCGAGGCACACTGTCGATGTCCGACAAACGACCCGCCAGCGAATTGCCGCTCTTCGCGTTGACGCTGCTCACGTGCGGATTCGTTGCGCTCGCGGTCGTACTGGCGGAACCTTCCGCCGATCAGCCATCGCTCCCCGGTCTGTATTCGCAGCCCTTTGACGAATTGGGGAGCGAACTCAGGAGTACGCTCGTCGAGCCACTCGGCGCGGGCGTCTACGTCTTCTTACTCGGCTGGGTCGTAGTTTCCTGTTCCACCTTGCGCGTCCGACGCTGGCGAACTTGGTCGATGCGAATCTGTGGCTGGTTCGTACTCACGGCGTGTACGACGCTGGTGGCGGATTGGATCGGCACCACACGCATCCCCGGCCCACTAACCGGGGCCGGGGGCTCCCTCGGGGCCTTCGCCAACTTCTGGCTCGATGCGAATTTCGAACGAACCGGATCGATCCTCATCCTGATTGCCGGCATATCGCTCGGCGTGCTGCTCGCCGCCGATCATGTCGTCATGGCGATCCTGCATCTCGTTCGCGCGGTCGGTCGATCAGTTGAGCGTGGCCTGAAGTCGCTGTTGGCCGCTCAACCAAAGACCGTTGATCTCGTTGTCGCTGACGAGCCAACGCCTGCACCAGCGAAACTACCCGCCCACGAAGACAGGCCGCTCACCACGGACACGGTCGTTATCAGCCATACGCCGCTTCCAGACGAGGAACCTTCCCGGAGGACGACCCGCCTGTCCTACCAATTGCCGTCGTTGAAGTTGCTGGATGAACCTGCCGTCGTGGAAGGCGAAGACGAATCGCGATTGCGAGATGTCGGCTCTCTGCTGGAAAAGACCTTCGCCGACTTCGGACTGAAAATAAAAGTCGTCGGCATTCACACCGGTCCCGTGGTCACGCAGTACGAAATCGCACTCGAAACCGGGCTTCGTGTTTCACGAATCACCTCCCTGTCGGACGACCTGGCCCTGAACCTCAAGGTGCAAAGTGTTCGCATCGTGGCTCCTCTCCCCGGTCGAAACACCGTCGGGATCGAGTTGCCGAACGAGCATCGAGCCGTGGTTCGACTGAAGGAACTCATCCTCGCGGCCGGCTCGAAGGTCGCGAAATCGAAACTACCGCTGCTGCTCGGCAAGGACAGCGAAGGCCGGCCACTTGTTTATGACCTCGCCGAGATGCCACACTTGCTCATCGCGGGCCGAACCGGCACGGGCAAGTCCGTTTGTCTGAACTCGATCATCCTGAGCTTGCTGCTGACCCGCACTCCGGAAGAGTGCCGGCTGCTGATGATCGACCCCAAGCAGGTCGAACTCGCCGAGTACGGCAAGTTGCCGCACCTGATGCACCCCGTGGTCACGGACAACAGCAAGGCCGAGGCAATTTTGGCGTGGGCCGTCGACAAGATGGAAGATCGTTACGAACTGATGCGCAAGTCCCGTGTTCGCAATATTGCGGGCTTCAACGAACTGGGACGGGCCGAGATTATCAAACGCATCAAGCCGATCGATCAAGCCGAGGCCGACCTGGTTCCGGACCGTCTACCGTACATCGTGATCATCGTCGATGAAGTCGGCGACCTGATGATGGCTATGAAGAAGGAAGTCGAAGGACACATCATCCGCCTGGCCCAGAAATCGCGTGCAGCCGGCATCCACCTGGTTCTGACCACGCAGCGGCCGACCGTGGATGTCATCACCGGGCTCATCAAGTCGAACCTGCCGGCCCGCATTTGCTTCCAGGTGGCTGACCGCTCGAATAGCCGGGTTGTGCTGGACGAAATGGGAGCGGAGAAATTGCTCGGCAAAGGAGACATGCTCTTCCTCCAGCCGAACACGAGCACGATTGTTCGGGCTCAAGGATCATTCGCCAGCGATCAGGAAATCCTCCGCGTGGTCGCCAAGCTCGAAGTGGAAGACCCCCTCTACGACAACGAATTGCTGAATCTGGAGAACCGCGACGAGAGCGAAGTTGGGACCGGTCCAACACCGCAGGCCTCCAGGAAACGGGACGCCCTCTACGACCAGGCCGTGGAAATCGTCATTCGCGAAGGCCGAGGAAGCGTGTCTCTTCTGCAGCGAGCCCTCGGGATCGGGTATGGTCGAGGGGCACGCCTGATCGACTACATGGCAGAGGACGGCATCGTCGGCACCTACAACGGAGCCCAGGCCCGCGACGTGCTCATTTCGCACCACCAATGGGAACAAATGCGGGCCGGCTCGAATGAGCCGGTTGAGTCGTGAAAACCAACGCGGACCTAAAGTTGAGTGGAGATGAGGGGGATCGAACCCCTGACCTCTTGAATGCCATTCAAGCGCTCTCCCAGCTGAGCTACATCCCCCAACTCATGACAATCTACGGCTCATCCGTGGTGCTGTCAACTTCACCGAGACGGAACTCTTCATCCGGGTTCAGTGGACTCCCTGGCAACCGTCCACACAATGAATGCTCCGGCCGTCGTGCCGGCACGACGGAAGGCTTGGGACTCGCGCGTGAAATCGGCCCTTTGGAACTGCCTACATCAGACTTTCGCTTTCAGCAGGCGCATTCTCGGTCTGGTTCCCCCTCGAGTCTGGAAGATTTTCACGCAGTATGTGATCGGATTTGGCCTCCTGGGGTTCATCATCTGGAAGTACTGGGGCGGAACACCGGGGACCCTGACCGATGAGCAGGTCGCGGTGGCTATTCTTGCCGGTTCTCCGGCTGATGCGAGTTTTCAGTTAGAGGGAAGGACACCGGGGCTGGTCGAGATCTTCGACCAACCCGTCAGCCTCGGTCCACTCGTACTCGCAACCCTCCTTTGGATCATTTGCCTGTTCATGACATTCGTCCGCTGGTATCTGCTGGTCAGGGCCCAGGGCTTGCCATTCACGTTGCGAAACGCCATTCGGCTCGGGCTCGTGAGTTACTATTTCAATTCCATTCTTCCTGGTTCGGTGGGCGGAGACATCCTGAAGGCCGTCGCGGTGGCACGCGAACACAGCCGGCGAACCGTGGCCGTGGCGACGATCATTATTGATCGCGTGATTGGCCTTTGGGCACTCGCCTGGCTAGTCGCCATTGCTGGCGGCGTGTTTTGGGCGCTCGGAAATCCGCATCTCCTGGAAAACGATGCGCTCAAGATGATTGTGCGGATGACGGGCGGGATCGTGTTCACTTCGGCCGTCGTCTGGTCGTTGATGGGATTATTCTCACCGAAACGTTCGGATGCACTTGCCGCTCGGTTCGAGCGATTGCCGAAAGTGGGTGGCCCACTGGCCGAACTCTGGCGAGCCGGGTGGATGTATCGTCGCAAGAAAACGGCCGTGGCAATTGCACTTGGGATGACCCTGGTCAGTCACTGCGGCTGGGTGTTCATCTTCTACCTGTGTGTGATTGCCTTCCCGGAGATTGATGCGGCCACGTTCCCGGAACACGTCCTGATTGTCCCCGTGGGCATGACCGCCCAAGCACTGTTCCCGCTACCGGGCGGTGTGGGCGGGGGCGAGGCGGCTTATGGCTGGCTGTACTCGCTTCTCGGCAAGGCCGCGATTGGTGGCATTCTGGGTTGCCTGGTTCAGCGGGTGGTCGCCTGGAGCATCGGACTGATCGGGTACATTGTTTACACGCGGATGAAGAAGGAGCTACCACGCGAAGCACTGGTTCCGCTAGAACAAGCGCATGACGCCTCCAAGGTTACTGATCACTCTGGGTGATGTGGCGGGCATCGGCCCGGAGATCGTTGTTCGTGCCTGGCCGAAGCTGGTGACGACTTCACGCCCCATCGTCGTCGGCGATGCGGATTGGCTCGGACGTGCGATCAGTCTGGTCGGTTCACCCGCAAAAGTGCAGAACATCTCTCGGCCCGTCGACGCTCTTCCGACAGCGACCAGCATTCCTTGCCTGAAGGCGACGCAGGCCAACCTCCAGGACGTTCCGGTCGGCAAGGTCAGCGCATCAGCGGGCCAGGCTGCGTACGACTTCCTGTGTCACGCAATCGACTTGACGATGGCAGGCGCGGCCGACGCAATTGTAACTTGCCCACTTCACAAAGAGGGCCTGCACGGGGCGGGCATCCAACATCCCGGACACACGGAAATCCTGGCCGAACGCACGGGCACCAAAGAATTCGCGATGGTTCTCTGGGGCGATGGCATTGCGGTCGCTCATGTCACCCTGCACATGGCCCTGCGCGATGTTTTCAAGAATCTGACCACACCGGCCGTCCTGGAAAAAATCCGCCTGCTAAATGGGCTGCTGCCGAAGTTGCTTGGCCGCAAGCCCCGAATTGGCGTGGCCGCGTTGAACCCGCACGGCAGCGATGGCGGCCTATTCGGCGACGAGGAGGAACGCATCATCGCCCCGGCCGTTCGGGCCGGAATCGAGGAAGGAATCGATGTCTCGGGTCCGTGGCCGGCCGATACGCTGTTCGTTCGTGCCCATAAAGGGGAGTTCGACGGCATCGTCGCTATGTATCACGACGAAGGGCACATCGCCATGAAACTGCGTTGCGGGCCGCGTTGTGTGAACATCACGGTTGGCCTGCCGATTGTGCGAACGAGTGTTGCGCACGGCACCGCTTACGACATCGCGGGCAAGGGCATCGCGGATGAAGGTTCGCTGATCACGGCCGCGGATGTGGCGAGTCGTCTTGCGGTGAGTGTCAAGATGGAGTAAATGGTGGAATGTTCCTGAATGAGGAAGGCCCTATGCACACCACGCTCTACCTGATCCGTCATGCGGCGACGCCGGCCAATTTGCAAACGCCCGCCAAGTTGCAAGGGTGCCGCAGCAATCCCGATCTTGCTCCGCTGGGCGTGCGCCAGGCCACGGCCACCCGCGACTTCCTGGCCATTCAGCCAATCGACTTCATCTACACCTCGCCCCTGCGGCGATCGTTCCGCACGGCACAGATCATTGCCGAGCCGCACGGATTGGTGCCGATAACCGTGAACGAACTGACGGAATGCGATGTTGGCCTGTGGGAAGGCCTGAGCTGGGAAGAGATCAAGGAGACGGAGCCGGAGAACTATGCTCGGTATCACGCGGATCCGTCCGTGTACGGGTATCGAGGTGGAGAGAATTTTCGCCAGGTGTACGATCGAGCCACACACGCCATCGACGAGATTATCGCTCACCACGAAGGAAGCACCATCGTGGTGGTCTCCCATCACATCGTGAATCGAACTTTTCTCGCGGGGGTACTGGGTATCGGTCCTGCTCGCGCTCGAATTGTGTCGCTTGAAAACTGTGCGATCTCGATGGTCCAGCACCAAATGGGCAAGACCACCATTTCCACGCTCAATGCGTCATTTCACCTGCAAGGCGTGGCTGCTTGATTCTGTAGAAGCCTTCCCATCTTGCCCCACTTCCGAGTGGTGCCCTAATTTGGGGAGGGTAGTGCGCCCCTAAAACCGGACCAGCAAAAGCTGCCTGCTATGGTACTCGCGGCCAAGGCAAGTCACCGGCGGCAGGCAGCTTGGATTGATCGCATTGCACCAAGCCGATGTGTCAGGGGAACCCCGATCGAGAACAGCGGCTTTCCAGTTGGCGATGAGGTTGGGTTTGAGATGATGCTTGCGGCACAGTTCGGCCGGACTGGCTTCACCGCTCAGGTACTGCAACACGATCTGAGCCTTGAACTCAGCCGAGAAGGACCGACGAATACGAGGCATGACAGAGACTCCTGGCTTTGGCCCAGTAATGGGACGTTACTGGTCCAGCGCCAGGAGCGCATTTCAGTGGTATGCACAGCGTTCGAGCATTATTCCGGCCATTAGTGACCGCAACAACGAGCGGGATGGGGACTTGCATCGTCAGTTTGATCGAAGATGTGCTGCCGGTCCGGCACCCACCGCAGTGGCGGGCTTGATCCGATTTTTGCAACGCAACAGCAGGGTAGTACGGAATTTCTATGCCGGAAGCCTGGTCGTATTGCTGCGAAATCACGGGGGCAATTCGGCTCCTGGTGTGCCTTCGTCGAGGGCGGACCAGGCTGTGAGCCGGTGCCGCCGGATGATGGGAGGCCGATCCGATGGGACGGATTGCCTTCAGCGTGATCGTCTGAGGATCGCCAGCACTTCGCGAGATTTATCTCCACCGGCGCTTGCCGCTTGTTGCGCGATCTGGCGGGCCTTGTCGCTCTCCGCCGATGTGGGGTGAAGCCGAATCAGTCGGTCACAGCGTTCGACGCAACACAAGTAGAAGCCATCTTTCAGGTCCCTTTTGGCTTGTTCGAGCAGCACCGACGGACCATCCTTCTCGCGCCCGCTTGGTGCAACGCGATTCAGTGACTTCGGCACCTTGACCAGACCACCCTGCAGGAACCGCATCATTCCCGACGCATCCAGATAGCCGGGATTCGTCGAGAGGACGGAACCATCCGGCCCGGCGACGACCAACGTCGGATAGCTTTCAATCCGCATGGCCTGGACCAATTTGAGATCGCGATCGCCATCGATCTTGATGGGGACGAATCGTTCGTTCAGAAGCCGAATCACACCCGGATCACGAAAAGTGGTCGCATCAAGTTTGCGACAATAGACACACGCCACCGTGCCGAAATCCAGTAGCATTGGCCGCTTCGTCGCGGCTGCTTCCTGCACAGCTTTCGAATAATCGCTCCGCCATTGCACGCCCTCGGCCGCCTGGACATAGCTGGCCCACACGAGCGTAGCGATTGCGAGAAGAAGAAACTTCATGCGGTCCTTCCATGGTCCGATGAGTGAAGAGAAGTCCGTGTCTCAAACCGAACCGACGTCGTCGACGATCGACATTACATGGCCCCGCCGTCCTTGGCGGGGTCATCGCGAACAACACGAGCGTCGGGTGCAAGCAAGGCAACTTCCGGCAGGTGGTACATCCAGCGAGTCTGCATCAAGTAGGGGCCGTACATAGCCGAGAGCAGCATGGTAAGTCAAGGTGACCTCGTCTTGTAGGTAAGTGGAGTCTTCAGAATCAACCAGTGGGGCCTGTTGGGTGCCGAAGGCTACACCCACCTGCAATGATTTAGCTCGCTCACGCAGGAAACCCTACTTGCCTTTCTTCTTCGGCTCCGGCGTAAACAGGTAAACCACCACACGCTTCTTGGGCTTCCCATTCGGTGTGTATTCGACCAGCGCCACGCTGCCAGGCTTGTCATGCAGGCCCTGGGCAATTTCGTATTTCGCCAGACGGGAATGTGCACTGTCCGAGTATGGCTCGAAGATGACGTAGAGCGGCACTGTGAGCGGTTGGTGCGGGTCAGGCCAGCGGTCGAGCGTTCGGCCCGCATACCACTCGGTCCAACCGAAGGGATCGATGATCGGAATGCTCGGGTCGCCATGCTCCTTCAGCCAGAGTCCCGCTTCCTTGTGAGCGGAACGTTCGTGATGGAGTGAGCGCAGATCGCGAGTGATCGCAACAGCGAGAATGGCGAGCGTCAGAAATGCACCGACTTGCCACGGTGTTCGCTGCTTCATCCAGACTGCCAATTGCGACGTGGCACTAGGCCGATGCCACAGCCGTAGCGAGGACGATCCAACCGCAGGTAAGGCCACGGCCACGAAAATGGTCGTGATCATCACGGTCAGCAGCGTATGGCGCTGTGAAACGTAGTCGTTTCTCAGGACCAGCGTGTACAGCACGCACAAGTGAAAAACGCTTGTCAGAACGAGCATCATCAGACGCGGATCGGAAAGCCGGCGGAGTGAGATCAACAGACCAATCAGCCCAAAGAAGGGCACGACATAATGGGCAGCCTTCGAGTACTCGGCCCAGAGAGCCTTCAACGCCCACACCGGCTTCGATTGGCCCTCGAAGGCTTTGTCATTCCACCACGCGGCGATCGGTAGGTTCACCCCGCGCAGGCGGCTTTCGTCGCGTTCGAAGTAGGTTTTTTTGGGTGCCTCTCCCTTCAGGGCACCTTCAATCAGGGCACCTGCGGTTGGTTTGTTTGTGAGTTTGCCGATCGCCTGGACGTACGGCCCAAAAAACACGCAGAATCCAAGCACGAGACCAATACCGGCGAACAACGGCTGCCGCGACGGACCTCGACGAGCGAGTCGATTCAACAGGGTCCCGGCAAGGGTCAAGCCGATCCCGAGTGCGACTACGCCGACTTCGATTCGTAGAAGATATCCGATCCCACAGCACGCCCCCGATCCGCTGCCGAACAAGAACGCCCGCTTCCAATTCGAGGCATCCATCGCCTGGGCCGCGAACCATAACGCCCAGGCCACTGTCAACAGAAACAGGCTATCCGAGATGCCATCGCTGCTAACGTCCACGTAAACGGGCAGAACCGTGAATATGGCTGATGCCGCGTAAGCGATGTTGCGGTCGAACACACGGCGAGCCAGGAAGAACATGGGGAAGACGAGTAGAACGGCAGCGAGCGCGCTAACGAGTTGAGCACTCAAGGACATGGAAGCAACCGTTGTCTCGCCCATAATTGATCGAACGGGCCAGGACATCACAACAATGGCGACTGGGTAGCCGGGGTGATGTTCCAGTTTTCGTAAGACGGCCAGGCGACTTTCATACTCAGGAGGCGGGGATTCCAGCTGGAGTCCATCGCGGACAAAGACGATGCAATCGCGGGATGGAACTGTGGTATTCGCGACGGTATACCCCCGCAGGCAGAGTGCCAGCAGCACAAGGGCGAGGAGTCGCCAGCGATCGCCAGGAGGGACAGGAATGAGATTGTTTGCGGCCATTAGGTTGCACGCTAAACTACGCAGGTGAACTGGTCAAGGGCGATGATGGAGTGCGGCGAGCGACACAAGGAAATGCCATGTTAGAAGTCAATGCAACCCTCCGCATCCCACTCGATGAGTTCGAGTGGTCGTTCGCCCGCTCCGGCGGTCCGGGGGGCCAAAACGTCAATAAAGTCGCTTCCAAGGCCGTTCTGCGCTGGAACTTCGATGGTAGTCCGAGCGTTCCAGACGACGTCAAAGCACGCTTCCGCGAACGCTTTCCTTCCCGTCTTACCACGGCCGGCGAAGTGGTCCTTGCTTCGGAATTAACTCGCGATCAGGGTCGAAACCGCGAGGATTGCCTCGAAAAGCTGGCCGAGATGCTCCGTTCCGCAGCCGTTCGGCCCAAAATTCGGCGGCCCACGAAGCCCAGCAAGGGCTCCAAACGACGACGTTTGGCGTCGAAAAAGCTCGAATCGGCGCGGAAAACGAATCGTAAGGTGACTGGTGACGACTAGCCAAGTTGCATGTTTCAGGTCCGGATTGGGGGTTTCGGAACCGGCAACCTGAAACCAAAAATGAAGGAACTACTTGCCCTGGACACTTTTGGGCACAAGATTATTCCTATTGCTAGCGGCATCGACCCGCCGCGCTGACTGTCCGACAATAAAGGGTATGGCGGGCAACCCTGCTTGAAAGGAACGTTTTCCTCATGGCTCACATCGTCACTGCTCCCTGTAACGACTGCAAGTACACCGATTGCTGCGTCGTCTGTCCGGTCGAGTGCTTCTACATGGACGAGAAGATGCTCTACATCGACCCCAACGATTGCATCGACTGCGAAGCGTGCGTGCCCGAATGCCCGGTCGAGGCGATCTTCTCCGAGGCCAACACTCCTTCGCAGTGGTCAAGTTACATCCAGATCAACGCGGACAAATGTACGGCCTTGAAGGACAGCGGCCAGATCACGGAGAAACAGTCGCCACTCGAAGGGCCGGAGTGCAAGAAGAAGTAGCTTCGCCTCGTCGATCAAGTGAGGAGTAAGGAGCAAGGAGTTAAGGAGTATCGTGAGCGGCAAGTTCCGCCCCTGATGCGTTATTCTTCACTCCTTACTCCTTACTCCTTACTCCTTACTCCTTACTCGTCACTCTTGAATGTCCACCGGAATCTTACTGATCCAACTCGGCACCCCGGACGCGCCCACGGCCCCGGCACTCAAAAGCTACCTGCGCGATTTTCTGGGCGATCCTCGCGTCATCGATGTGCCGCGCTGGAAGTGGTGGCCGATTCTCAATCTCATCATCCTGAACACTCGCCCCGCCAAATCCGCGGCCAAGTACGCTCGCATCTGGGACCCGGTCACGGGGTCGCCACTGTTGCACTACACTCGACGACAAACGGGTTTGCTTCAACAAGCGATGCCAAGCGTGCCCATTCGTTTCGGCATGCAGATCGGCAATCCGCCGCTTGCAAGTACTGTGAAGCAGATGATCGCTGAGGGCCTCGACCGAATCGTCGTGCTGCCGATGTACCCGCAGTACTCGAACACGACAACGGCCTCAGCAACCGATTCGCTCTTCAAAATCCTCATGAACGTCCGCACGGTTCCCGCGATCCGAATCGTTCCGCCCTACTACGATCATCCCGCCTATCTCGACGCGATGGCCACGGTCGTTCGCGATGAAATCAAGCAACTTTCGTGGGAGCCCGATCACTTCGTCTACAGTTTTCACGGCATTCCCCAGCGATACGCGCAGAAGGGCGATCCCTATGCCACACACGTCGTACGAACGACGCGGGGCCTGCAAGATCGCTTGAATTTCCCGAAGCACAAGTGGACGCAAACCTATCAGTCACTCTTCGGACGCGAGGAATGGTTGCGGCCCTACACGGACGATGTGCTGGAACGACTCGCCAAGTCTGGCAAGAAAAAAGTGTTCGTCATCACGCCCGGCTTCACGGCCGATTGCCTGGAAACCATCGACGAGATCGGCCACGAATCAAAGGAACACTTCCTAAATGCCGGCGGAACCGAGTTTCATCAGTGCCAGTGCCTGAACGATCATCCGGCATGGATCGAGGCGATGAAGGTGATTGTGGAGGAAGAGGGGCGCGGGTGGTTGAATTAGTTATGGCGAGCCTCCGACGTGAGTTGGGGGAGGGTTGATCAATCCTCAGGATTATCTCCCCACAATCGCTCCGCCAGTCGATTCGCAAAGCTTCCGTAAAGGTGTCTCGTTCGTCTTCGAGCCGGATCCAAAAAGCACCACATTCAGCAGCACCCGATCCCGCACCAAGCCCCCGATCGTCTTCACTTCCTTCGCCTCCAAATCGTCCGCATCCGTCAAAAGGAACACCGCGTTCGGCTGCTGCCACAAGGCTTCGCGCAGCCCGACGATGTGGTTACTACTCCCTTCCGCGAGCAGGGTGTCGAGCCAGCGTGCGGCTCGCGATTTGTTCTCCTCCGTGGCAGGCAATGGTTGATTCGCAAGCATCGTCGGAGCCGCATTGTAGGCGACGATCTGGAAGCGAGCCTCCGGGCTCAGATGCTGCAAAGACGCTTTCACCACCTCGCAAGCCGAACGGAGTTGTCCATCGCTTCCCATGCTGCTGGAACGGTCCAGCACGTATGCGATGGACTTGCCGGCCTTCAGCTTGCCGTGGAGCGAGTTGCCAAGTGCCGGCTGTGGTGGCGAGGGGGCCGCTACCGGAGGATTCCCCGCTTGCACAATTCCGCCAGGGCCTTCCGGTACGCCCACGATCGGAATTTCGACCATGTGTGGCAATCGAGGTGGCTCAATCGGCCCAAGTCGTGTGATAATGTCGGGAGGAGGTTCCCGGACAGTAATGACCATTTCGCCGTCATCAGGCCCATCCACGGCTGTGGCGGCGTCCTGGAAGGCCGATTTCGCTGGCCGCAAAGAGAGCCAGGCCATCCCCAGAGAGGCATGAAGCACGATCGAGATCACAACGGACGCCACGACTTTGCCGCAACCTGAAGCGAACCATTTTGGCATGTTACTCTCCCAAACTGGCACATACCCGCTGTTCGCTCGTCAGAGAAGAGGGAAAATTGGCGAATCGGGCCGATGCCTGGTCTGCACCGCCCCGATTTTGAGGCCGAATGGCTCATCCGCGTTATAATTCAGTGTGTCGACGGGCTTTACGGCCAGATGTCACAAAATGTCTCAAAATGTCACACCAGAAAAAGATGTTTTGAGGGGATAGAGGATCCGACGAGATGGCAACGCTAACAGACGCCGCGAAAGCAAACCCCGCCCAGTTCAGCAACTTCGTTGAGAAGCAACTGAACGCCGCACGTCGCCGCGTGCGAACGCTGGATTTCTTCCTCGCTGGGCTTTCGTTGGCTTTGGTCTCGTTCGCGTTCCTTCTGGTTGTCCTGCTGATCGACCGCTACATGGCCACCCCAAAGGGTGCAGGCTGGGCAGCCCTCGCCGTTTATCTGGGCCTCGCCACCTGGTTCATTTACAATCGGCTCTTTCAGGCCTCTCGTCGCCAGATCAACCCATACTTCGCGGCCCGCCAGGTCGAACAAACGGTCCCGAACGCCAAGAACTCGCTCGTCACGTGGGTGGACTTCGAGGACGACGAGCGGATCGCCAACTCCATCAAGACGGCCATCAGTCAGAAAGCCGCCAAGGACCTCAAGGGCGTTGACCTGAATCGGGCCATCGAGAATCGTGGCATCCTCTGGATCGGTATCGCCACCGTGGTGTTGCTGCTCGCGAACGTCATCGTTGCCTTCCTGCCACCGACGCGGACGGAACTCACGCTTGAGGAACCAAAGAACGGCGACGTTTCGGTCTTCAACAATCAGGAAGTGACCTTCCTGGTCAAGGTGAATGGCCGCATCCCAGGGCCGAATGCTCCGGACACTGTGCGACTCCGCATGTGGTACAACCCGGACGATCCCGAGACCTACGAAGAACGCCCGATGAAAGTCGTCGAGGGCGAACGCCGTAAGTTCACGCTGTCGATTCCGCCGAAGCAAGTTCGCAACGGCTTCCACTATCGCATCCTGGCCGGCGACACTCGCACGGATGACTACGTTGTTACATGCAAGATCATCCCGGAATTCACCGGCTTCGAGGTCAAGTACGATTACCTCGCCTACTTGAAGCGACCGACTGAGACGACGAACGACGCGAACCTGCTCGCCCCCTATGGCACCCTGGCCACGCTGACGGCCTCCACAAATCGCGAAGTGAAGAGTGGCCACATCGAGATCGAAGGGCAAGGTCGCACCATTGAAGGCCGGCTCGTCGAAGGCCGAGCCGACGCGATTCAGTTCAGCGTGCCGATGGAAAAAGAAGGCAGGTTCAAAATTTGGTTCGTCACCCCCGAAGGGGACAAGAACCAGGATGCCGCCCGCTGGCGTCTCGGCGTGATCGACCCAAAGCCGGTCTTCCGGCAGTTCGACATTTCCTACGAATACCCGGCCTATCTTCGCTTCAAGCCGATGGTCGCAAAGGATGTGCGGGAGCCAGAAATCGAGGCCCCGCGAGGCACCAAGATTGTCCTGACCGCGAAGACCACGCGCGGAGTGAAGGATGCTCGCATCGACATACCCGGCCAAGCGGCCATCGTCGGCGAGCCTGTTGCCGATCAACCGATGTGGACTCGCTTCACGTTGCCACCACTCGACAAGGACGGAACCGCCCGCATCACCTTCACGCCAACCACGACGGAAGGCCCAAGTGCCACGCGATCCATCCCCGTGCGAGCACTCGTCGATCAGTTGCCGCAGGTGCAAATTGACGAGCCGAAGGATGACGAAATTCAAGTCCCCGCGAACGCCTCCATCGAAGTGAAAGGGTTGGCCACGGACGATCATGGCGTGAACAAGATGACGTTGTTCATGCGCGTCAAAGGTGCGGCCGAGGATCGGTACTTGCAGCCGAAGCCGTATCGTGGTGGCATGTCGTTCCTGCGCAAGGAAGACAACTCTTGGCCGACGAAAATTGAATACAAGGATGTGATCAAGCTTCCAGATCTTCGCCTGGTCAAGGATCCGAATTGGCGGGTCACGCCGGGTATCGAGATCGAATACTGGCTGGAGGCCGAGGACAACTGTGCTCTCCCCGAGCCGAATCGCCTTCATGGCGGAGTCTCCAAGACCAAGAAAATTGTGGTAATCGCTCCGGTCACGAAGCCGGAGGAGCAGAAGAAGATCGAGCAACAGAATCGCAAGCTCGATCAAGATCAGAAAGCTCACGAGAAGAAGCAGGACGACGGCAACGCCAACGAAAAGCGCGATGTCGAACAACCTCCGCCCAAGGGGGCCGAGAATCCGCAGGACAAGGGCGATATGCCCCCGCCGGAACGCAAGGACGGACCACCGAACGAAAACCCGCCGCCGGGCGCACCGGAACCCAAAAAGGGCGAAGCCGGCAAGCCGATGCCCAAGGAAGGGGGCAATCCGGAACATGCTAACCAAACGGATCAAGTCGAGAGGGCACTGGACAAGGCGGAGAAGAGCAAGGACCCAGGCGTCGACAAGCCCGCCGCTCAGCCGATGCCGGACGCCAAGGTCGATCCGGGCGAAGCACGCCCCGAGCCGAAGGGTGGCCCGCCGCCGACCGAGGATCGCAAACCGAAAACTGATCCCAACATGGACCCAATGGGCGACACGGGGGCAAGTGCTCCGAAGCCTGGCAACGTCGACAAGACCAAGGAAGACAAGAGCGAAGCCAAGCCACAGGGCGAGATGAAGCCCGGCATGGCTCCGGAGAAGAGCGAGGAAAAGCCTTCCTTTGGCGGCAACAGCGAAAAGGCAGGCGAGCAGAAGCCCGAGCCCAAGGAAGCTCCGATGCCCAAGACCGGCATGACACCAGAGAAGCCAGTCGAGAAGGCCGAGGTTCGCAAGGAACCGGCCGGAGCCAAGGGCGAGAATCCCGAGCCTGCTGAAAGTAAGCCAGAAAAGGAATTGACCTCCGCCGACAAAAAGCCGGGTGGCGAACAAGGCCCGATGGGGACCACTCCTCCGCAACAGGCAGCAAGCGATAAACCCCGCGAAACCCCGCCCGCCGGCGAGGCACGTCCACAACCGAAGAAGGACGAAGTTGCCGACGCGAGCAAAGGCCGCAGCGGGCCGAAGGAGATGGACGAGGCCGGCAGCAATCGCGACAGCAAGCAGCCGATGCCCGGCGCGAACGAACAAGCCAAGGCCGACAACAAGCCTGGGCCCGGTTCGCCACCCAAGGACGGCGATCAAGGGGAACTCGACCGCGAGTTGGGCGAACTGGACCGCGAGATCAATTCAACGAAGCCAAAGATCGATCCGAAAAAGCAATCGGACGTCGATCAATTGATGCGCAATCCGGAAACGCGGGAGAAGACACGCGAAAAACTCGACGAGATCGAGAAGAATGCCAAGGATCCGCTGACCCGGGAGAAAGCTCAACAAGCCCGCAAGTCTGGCGAGCAGGCCGCCAAGAACTACGACCAGGAGAAGCCGAACAAGGAGAGCGTCGATGAACTCGCCAAGAAGCTGAACTCCAGGGACCAGAAGGAACGCAAAGAAGCCGAGCAGCGCGTCAAGGATTGGGAGAAGGATCAGCAAGCTCGCGAGGACCTCAAGAAGGAAACCGACGAGTTGAAGAAGAAGGACCGCAGCAAGGCCGAAAAGGTTGAAGAGGCCATGAACAAGGCCGAACAGGCCCGCAAAAAGCCGGGAAAGGGCGAGACGCCGAAGCTCGACGAGAAGCAACTCGCCGAGATGGCCAAGAACCTGAACGGCATGGACGAGAAGGCCAAGGCCGATGCCGAGAAAAAACTCGATCAGATGATGAAGGATCCCAAGACCCGCGAGCAGGCCAAAGAGAAGCTGAAGGAAATGGCCGACAAAGCACAGGGGCAAGACAAGAAGGATTTGGAAAACGCCGCCCAGGAAGCCGGCAAGAAGGCCGACCAGTTGGCCGCGAAAGACCCGATGCCCAAGGAGAAGGAAGGTCAAAAGCTCGACCCGAAGGCCCTGGAAGACGCGGCCAAGAAGCTGGCCTCCAGCGATGAGAAGACCAAGCAGGAAGCGAAAGACCAACTCAAGGAAATGATCAAGGATCCCAAGGCCGCGAAGGAAGCGGAGAAGCAACTCAAGGAGATGGCGCAGAACGCCAAGAGCCCTGAGGAGAAGAAGGCCCTGGACGATGCCGCCAAGCAAGCCGGCGAGATGGCCAAGAAAGATGGCCCCAAGACCGACAACTTGAAGGACCTGGCCAAGGAATTCGAAAAACTGGATCCGGAAGCCAAGGAGAAGATCAAGAAGGATTTCGAAGACGCAATGAAAGATCCCAAGAAACGCGAAGAGCTCAAGCAGAAAGCCGACGAATTGGCCAAGAACGCCACGCCCGAACAGAAGAAGCAGTTCGACGACATGATGCGCCAGATGCCGGGCAGCGACCAACTCTACGAGAGCAAGCCCGACCCAGCCGACCCACGCAACAAGCTCAAGGCTGCCGAACTCGTGCTCGATAAGTTCAAAAAGAACATCACGGATAAGGAGTTCGCCGAACGGTTGAAGTGGACCGAGGAGCAAAAGGCGAAGTGGATCAAAGACCAGGAGATCACGATCGAAGCACTGCGAAAGCAGGCCGAGAAGGGGGACTGGCGAGCTGATCGCAGTGGCCAAGCCCCCGTCTCCGGCGGACCGGCGGGCATCAAGCTCAATCAGAAAGACGGCAACGACCCGCTTCGCGGCGGGCGCTTTGCTCCGCCAGCGGGTTATCTAGACCCCTACAAGAAGTTCACAGGGGGTGGGGGAGCAGCGGAACCGAAGAAGTGAAACCGTTTAGGAACCCTGCCCGGCTCCAGCCCGTGTGGCAAAGACAGGAGCATTCGCCGCAGGTCGCAAGTAAGCGTCTGTTTTCAGTCCAACGGACTGAAAACAAAGGCACGATCGAATCTCCATACCGTAGTAAGTTGCGTAACCAGAAAAGGATGGATCGCGATCCTTACCTGCGGCCGGCGAACGCGGGAAGTTATTTCGCTGGGGTTCCTTTGCGTTTAGGCCAACGGCTCAGACGAAGTGCATCGCCTCCTAAACTAAACGCATGTCTCCCAACCGCTTTCTCGCCTCGTTTGATGCCCGTGATGCCTATCACCAGTTCACGGACATTCTGATCATCGGGGCCGGGATCGCGGGCATTCGAGCGGCTCTCGAAATCCCGGCCGATCTGCGCGTGTTGGTGCTGAACAAGGATCGGCTGGACGAGAGTAACAGCACCTACGCTCAGGGCGGTATCGCAGGAGTCCTGTCGCCGCAGGATCGCTTCGAAAACCACATCGACGACACGCACGTCGCCGGGGCCGGGCTGTGCGACCCCAAAGTGGTCGAGATGGTCATCCGCGAGGCCCCACAGCAAATCAACGATCTCATCCGCTTTGGCGTCAAATTTGATCTGGAACAAGGCGAACTGGCACTCACACGCGAAGGGGGCCACAGTCATCGCCGCATCGTTCACGCCCTCGGCGACGCAACCGGACACGAAGTCATGCGGGCCATCATCGAACGAGCCCGCAAGACGCCGAATATCACGCTTCGAGGTGAGACTTTCATTCTCGATCTGCTCACACATGAAGGGCGTTGCGTCGGGGCAATGGTTTGGCGAGAAGGGGTCGGTGTCTCACTGATCTGGGCCCGGCAGGTGATCCTCGCTTCCGGCGGTTGTGGCATGGTTTATCGTGAGACGACCAATCCTCCCGTGGCAACCGGCGATGGCATGGCGGCGGCCTGGCGAGCCGGGGCCGAGTTGTGTGACATGGAATTTATGCAGTTCCATCCGACCGTGCTGTACGTGGCCGGTTCGGCTCGTTCGCTCATCAGCGAGGCCGTGCGTGGCGAAGGAGCTTACCTCCGCGACGTGAATGGTGAACGGTTCATGCTTGCGGAAGACCCTCGCCACGAACTGGCGCCGCGAGATGTTGTCTCGCAAGCCATTTTCCGCTGCATGGAGCGAACGCAGCACCCGAACGTGTATCTCGATCTATCGCACCTCGACCCGGCCCGAGTTGCCGAGCGATTTCCGGGCATCAGCAAAGTCTGCCGCAGTTTTGGCCTCGACATCGCCAAGGACAAAATCCCGGTCCGACCGGGTGCCCACTACATGGTTGGTGGCCTGACCGTTGATCTGCAAGGACGAACCACCGTTCCTGGTCTGTGGGCGGCGGGAGAAGTGACATCCAGTGGTTTGCATGGGGCGAATCGGTTGGCATCCAACTCGCTGATCGAAGGCCTCGTGTACGGCACTCTGTGCGCTCGCGGAGCGGCGAGCGAGGCGTGCCGGCTGCCCGGCGAACTGCACGCGTTACCGCTGAGCTATCGCATGTCCACGCTCGACTCGGGCGAGTCGCTCGATGTCACGGACCTCACGAACTCGCTCAGGAGCCTGATGGTCCGCAACATGGGCATCGTGCGCGATCATCGGCGAATGCTGGAAGCGAAACGAGATGTGGAGTTCTGGTGCCGGTATGTTCTGCCGCGTGAGTTCAGCACGCGGGCAGGATGGGAACTTCAAAACTTGCTCACGGTCGCGCGATTGATGATCGATGCCGCACTGGCTCGACAAGAATCCCGGGGTACGCACTTCCGAAGCGACTTTCCGACCCGTGACGACGCCCACTGGCTCCGGCATATGGTCAGCGCCGGAATGCGAACCGCTTGACGAAAAGGGCGACCCAAACGGGTCGCCCGCGGTATGACAAAACCACCTCGGCTAAGGGAGCAGACCATCGATATTGATTGAGATGAAGAAGTTCTTACCCAAATCGAACCCGGTGTTGCCATCGCCGAAGTTGGCAGCTCCGGTACCACCATCGAGCGAATCGTTGCCGGCCCCTCCGAGTATTGAGTCTTCATCGGCCCCGCCCGCCAGACTATCCGCGCCATCACCACCGCTCAGGGTGTCGTTTCCAGCCCCTCCATCGAGCGAGTCGTCGCCAGTGCCCCCCGAAAGCGAATCGAATCCGTCGCCGCCGACCAGATTGTCAAGGCCGGATTGTCCGAATACTAAATCGGCACCGAAACCAGAGAGGATCGTGTCGTTTCCGGTTCCACCATAGAGCGTGTCCGCGCCATCACTCGTGTCGTCTGGAGCGGCCGCTGTAAAGCCAAAGATAGAATCGTTTCCGTTACCGCCCTGAACGAAGTCGTTCGAGGCACCCCCTTCGATGGTGTCGCTTCCGTCGCCACCTCGGAGGGTATCGATCCCAGCGTCACCGTAGATCTTGTCGTCGCCAGTACCGCCCTCGATGGAATCATTCTCCAGGCCGCCAATGAGCGAGTCGTTGCCATCGTGACCGAACAGTGCGTCCCTGCCACCTCCGCCTTCGATGGAGTCGATGCCCGCATTCCCGAAGAGCCGATCGTCCCCATCCTCGCCGAAGATGCCATCGTCCCCGTCTCCGCCAAAAACGCGGTCGTTACCGCCGCCGCCGAAAAGCGAATCGTCTCGGAAACCGCCATAAATCGTGTCGAACCCATCCCCGCCGCGAATCGTGTCCTTCCCCGAGAAGTCAAAAATCACGTTGGAATCGCCGTAAATTAAATCGTTATCGTCTCCACCGTCGATGGTGTCGTTGTCACCGTTGCCCGCAATTGAATCGTTGCCGGCTCCACCGAATAGGGAGTCATCGCCCGCGTAGCCAAAGATCCTGTCGTTCTGGTTACCACCTTTGAGAGTGTCCGCTCCTTCGTTGCCGTAAATAAGATCCAGGCCGTCCTCACCGTCGATGTCATCTCCCTGATACCCACCCGCGAGCTGGTCGTTCCCGAACCCGCCAAGGATGGTCGCGGACTCACTTAAATCCACGGAATCGACGTTGGGAAAGCGGCTCGTGTTCTTGCCGCTATTGAAATCAACAAGATCGTGTCCGGCGGAAGCATTCAGGAGAATGCCAGTAATGCTCGAGAAGTGGTACGCAGAACCCGGCACCAGAAACACGGAGCCGAATCGTGTCGGGTTGTAGTAGATCCGAAGGTACCCATCGCTGTATTGGCGGACAACAATTTGCTCGTTCCCGCCATCGCCATTGATTTCCAATACGTTGGTGCTCGGGTTCACCCCGAAGCTGATCGCTGGCGTGGTCCGGCTTTCCAGGGTCTCCAGCCGAAGTGGTCGCCGAGGTCCGACAGCCCTAAGCGATAATTTGGAAGATCGGCTCATGAGAATCTCCTTGTAATAGCGTCACCACTGGCAATGTGCGTGAACTCGCACTCACTTTGGTGCGAGGTCGACAGGCTTGGTCGTACCCTTCCACATTCCGACTGCACGGAAGGGCGTAGGGTTGTACTCTCCGACCAAATCCACGTTCGATTTTTCGGCAATCTTCTCTTCAAACCCGGCCGCCCATAGACACGCGTTTACAACGAGACGCCGTGTTCCCTCGTAGCCCAGATCCTGGGACGCTCCCATCGTCGTCGTGAACACACGCCCAGTTTTGTCCCCGACCTTGAACGTCTTCGTCCAGGCGACCGGCATCATCGGTTCGTTCTTCTTGCCGGCCAATGCCTTATCCGCAAACTTCATGCCATCCACGACCTGGCCCATGACTAATGGCTTGGAATCGCCCGGGAGTCCGCGGACGCCGTACACGTCCGTGGGGCCAAATACATCGCCATCCTTGATGCCGCGCAGGATCGGATGGTCCTTTGCTTCCGACACAACGATCCCACGGGTCGCCTGCGAGCCGTGCCCGCCATGGTGGTTGATCCAGGTCTCGCCGAGGACGAAGCGGCCGAAGCCGCCGTCCCACTCGCCTTTGGCCTGCCAGTGATATTTGCCAAAAGTCTTGTTGCCGCCGTTGCTGAAGGCGTGCGTGGCCGTGCGCAAGCCAACAATCGGCTTGCCGGCCTCGACATACTCCGCGATGTGCTTCATTTGATCGTCGGGCAGATTGCGAAAGCGCGTGAAGATGACCATGAGGTCGGCGGTCTTCAGGGCCTCGAGACCGGGGATATTGTTATTCACGTTTGGGTTGATGATGCCGGTCTTTGGATCGATGGCGAATAAGACGGTGCATTTGAACCCGTAGTGCTTGGCGAGAATCTTGCCGAGTTGCGGCAGAGCCTCCTCCGAGCGGTATTCTTCATCGCCACTGATCAGCACAACGTGCTTCCCCTTGCCAACGCCTTCTGAACCCTGGTAGACGACCCAGGGGTCTTCGGCCAAGGTAAGAGCCGGAAAAAGAAAGACCGCGACCAGCGTTAGAAAGCGTGTGTACGTCACGAGATGAGGACTCCGGAAGAGGATGAGTCGAGCTTCTGTCATTATTTGCGAAGTCCGAGAATTCGCAAGGGATTGGTTGTTAGATGATTTGCCCAATTGGCTCGGCCCCCTCCACGCCAACGAGTTTTTGGTCTAACCCGCCATAAAAGTAGCTCAGCCGGTTCGGATCGAGTCCCAGCTGCTTGAGAATCGTGGCGTGCAGGTTTTTCACATGGTAACGGTCTTTGACTGCCGCCGACCCAAGTTCGTCCGTCTCGCCAACGCTGGTTCCACCCTTGATGCCGCCGCCGGCCATCCACATCGTAAAGCCGTAGGCGTTATGGTCGCGGCCCGTGCCTTGGGCGTACTCGGCCGTCGGCTGTCGGCCGAACTCGCCGCCCCAGACGATCAGGGTTGAATCGAGCAGACCCTTGCGCTTGAGGTCCTTGATCAAGCCCGCGATCGGCTTATCCGTGTCCCCGGCATGTTTGGTGTGATTGGTGACGATGTTGGAGTGTGCGTCCCAGTTGTCGTCGTTGTGGGCACCGCCGGAATAGATTTGCACAAACCGCACACCTCGTTCCACCAAGCGACTCGCCAGGAGACACTTTCGCCCAAAGTCCTCGGTCTTCTTCTCGGGGATGCCGTACAGATCCAGGGTCTCTTTCGTTTCCTTGGTGAAGTCGACGGCCTCGGGTGCGTGTTGCTGCATCTTGAAGGCCAGTTCGTAACTGGCAATGCGGGCGGTCAGTTCGGAATTGTCCCCTCGCCCAGCGGACTGATGGCCCTGATTTCGTTCGCGCAGTCGATCGAGCAAGAGCCGCTGAGTTTCCCGGCTGACGCCTTCCGGTGGCTTGAGATCGTGGATCGGTGTCGCGTCCGCCCGGATGACGGTGCCCTGGTAGGCTGCCGGCATGTAGCCGCTCGACCAGTTCTTCGGCCCGGAAATCGGCCCCCCCTTGTGATCGAGCATGACAACGAAGCCGGGGAAGTTGTCGTTTTCGCTGCCCAGGCCGTAGTTGACCCACGAGCCCAGAGCCGGATGTCCCGAGAGAACACGGCCCGAATTCATCATGAGCATGGCCGACCCGTGAATCGGCGACTCCGCGTACATGCTGTGAATGAATGCAATGTCGTCCACGCACGAACCGATGTGGGGGAACAGGTCGCTGACGCGCTTGCCGCACTTCCCGTAGTTCTTGAATGCCCATTTCGGGCCGACGACGCGGCCAACATTCTTGTGGCCGCCGCGGCCAAAGGTCTTCACGGGAATGGTCTTGCCATCGAGCGGATAGAGCTTGGGCTTCTCATCAAACGTATCGACGTGACTGGGTCCGCCATAGCAGAAGATGAAGATGACGCTTTTGGCTTTCGCCGGCAGCATGGGTTTTTTGGGCGCGAGCGGATTGACGAACTTCTCGGCAGCACCAGCGGTGAAGAAGCCATCGCCCGATAGCAGGCCCGTCAGCGCGACGGAGCCGAAACCAGCGCCGGTTTCCCAAAGAAACTCGCGGCGAGTTCGGCGGCAGAATTGGCGATCAGGATTCATCAACCACTCTCCAACTCTTGAGTACATTCGTTCCGGGATCTAATCAACGTACACAAACTCATTCGTATTCAGCAGCATCAGGCAATATTGCTTCATTGCATCGGCTTCGCTCAGTTTCAGCTTCGCTTTCAACTCGCCGATGAACGCGAGGTCTTTCTTCACCTCGTCGTCCGTCGCGATTCGGCCCGCTGTCAAGCGTATGCCTCGTCGGACTTGCCCTTCCAACTCTGGTGCTTCCTTCTGAAGTCGCGTTGCCATCGCTGCCGCCGACGAGTTCGCGAATTCGCCGTTCAACATGCCGAGGGCCTGCGTCGGCACTGTCGTCGTGTAGCGCACCGGGCAACTGCTGTCTGCGTCGGCCTGGTCGTGCTGAATCAAGATCGGCACTTGCAATGATCGCTTGATGTGGACGTACACGCTCCGGCGATTGGCTTGGTCGGGGGGCGATGTCGGCCAGCCTGATCCCGGCACCGATTGCCCAGCAAGCACTTCCTTGGGAATCTTCGGGTACACGCTCGCACCGCCGGCTTGCAGGTTTAACGTGCCCGATACCGAGAGGATCGAATCACGCACTTCCTCGGCCGAAAGGCGTCGCATCGATACGCGACCAACGAGCATGTTGCCCGGATCGAGCCTCAGGGCATCCGGCGTGGCCCGTGCCGACTGCTGGTAGGTCCGCGACATCAGGATCAGCTTGTGCAGCGACTTCATCTTCCAGCCACGTTCGACGAATTCGGACGCCAACCAATCGAGCAATTCGGGATGGGTGGGTAGCGTGCCAAACTTGCCGAAGTCGTTCGAACTCGACACGATCCCGCGGCCAAAATGTCCTTGCCAGATCCGATTGATCATCACGCGGGCCGTGGCAGGATTATCCTTGGCTACGATCCAGTTCGCGAGGACAGTTCGGCGGCCACTGGTCTTCGCGTCCTTCGCAGGGACTGGAAGATTCGGCAGCACCGTGGAGATCACTTCCGGGAACGCGGGCTCAACATTCGCGCCCGGCGAGTGCGGGTTGCCGCGAACGAGCACCTTGGTCGGTTCTGGCCGCACCACGCAATTGTTGACCGAGAGAGCCAGTTCCTGGCTCGGGTCAGGCTTCTTCTCATGGGCGGTTCGTTCCTTCGCCAGACGCTGGTACTCTTGCTTATCGTTCTGATCCAGAAACTGAGGCACCTTCTTCACGATTCGGGGCCGATCGGCCCCTTCCGAGGCCCGCTGATCTTCCGCAGGCATCTTCTTGATGGCCACCTCTTCAATCGCCACCATCTTCATCGTGAATTCGGCGATCTTGATCTTGCTTTCGCGAAGCTCGACTTCGTAATTTGCTCGCTTATCTGGTGTGGTGATATCGGTCAGGTTCGAGGCGGCTCGCGGATCACGATTGTTGCTGTAGCGGCGAATATCACGAAAGAACGCCAGCATCGAATAATAGTCTTTCTGCGGAATCGGATCGATCTTGTGGTCGTGACAGCGGGCACAATTCATGGTCATGCCGAGAAACGTCTGCGACGTCGTGGCCACGATGTCGTCATAGTCGTCGAACGTCGCTTGCAACGGATCGGCGGGCTCATCGTCCCACAGACCGAGTCGGTAGTAACCCGTGGCAATCACCGCGTCCGGGTTGAAGCCCGGCATCTCGTCGCCGGCAATCTGTTCACGCACGAATTGATCGTAAGGCTTGTCCGCGTTGAACGAGCGGATCACGTAATCGCGATACTTCCAGACATACGGTTTCGGATTGTCGCGTTCGTAGCCGTTGGTCTCGCCGTAACGAACGACGTCGAGCCAGTGTCGGCCCCACTTCTCGCCGTAGTGCGAGGATTCAAGTAACTTGTCGACCAACTTCTCGTATGCGTTGGGCGAAGGATCGTTGACGAACGCATCAACCTCCTCCGGCTTTGGCGGCAAGCCCGTCAGGTTGTAGTGGAGCCTGCGAACCAGGGTCACGCGATCGGCCGGAGTGGCGGGTGCAATCCCCTTCTCCTCCAACTTTGCCAGAACGAAAGCGTCGATCGGATTCACAATCCAGTTCGCGTCCTTGGTATTTGGAATCGAGGGGCGTCGCACTGGCTTGTAGGCCCAGTAGTTCCGGGACTCGGCTGTGACAACCCCGCCCTTGGGTTCGGGCTTGGGGGCCACGGCGACGGCCTGAGCCTTCATCGGCAGGCCGGCTTTCACCCACCGAGTCAGCACGTCGATTTGTTCGGGCTTGAGCTTGCCGGAAGGGGGCATCTCCAGGCCATCTTTGTAGTTCACGGCCTTGAGCAAATTGCTCGTGTCCGGTTTCTCCAGAGAAATGGCGGGGCCGATATCGCCCCCCTTGAGAATCGAATCGCGAGTGGCCAGGCTGAATTTTCCTTTGACCTTCCCGTCCAGATGGCACTTGAAGCAATTCGACTTCAGGATGGGGAGAACTTCCTTCTCGTAGAAGGCGAGAGCCTCGGGCGTGAACGGCTTCGCGGGCGATTCGGCGACGACGACTCCCGAGAGCCCGAAAAACGCCAGCACGGGAAAAAGCAGTCTCATGGATGCTCTCGAAATCCTGGTCATGGGAACGCGGTTCGGGTGTGGAACCGATAGTGAGGCAGGCAACTCTATCATTCTTCACTATTGTAATCGAAAGCACCTTCGATTGGCCTCTATATTTCATGGAGTCGTAATGTCTGTTACCTGGAAAGGTGTGTTTCCCGCAGCGACAACCGAATTCAAGAGCGACCAGTCGCTCGATTTGCCTGCAACCGCCAAACACCTCGACGCGATGATCCAGGCCGGCGTCCACGGCATGATTGTTCTCGGCACCGTTGGCGAGAATTGCTCGCTGGAAGCGAAAGAGAAGCTCGAGGTGATCCGGGCCGCGAAGGAAGCAATCGGCGGCCGCGTGCCTCTGTTGACGGGCGTGGCCGAATGCACGACCGCCGGCGCGTGCCGTTTCGCCCAGGAAGCGCAGAAAGCCGGCGTCGATGGCCTGATGGTCCTGCCCGCCATGGTCTACAAGGCCGACGGACGCGAAGCGATGGCCCACTTTCGGACCGTCGCCAGGGCGACCGACTTGCCGATCATGATTTACAACAACCCAGTGTCGTACTCCGTCGATCTCACTCCACCGATGTTCGCGGAAATGGCCGACGAAAAGAAGTTTGTTGCGATCAAGGAATCGTCCGAGAACGTCCGGCGAATCACGGACATCCGGAATACCGTCGGCGACCGCTTCTTGCTGTTCGCCGGCGTGGACGATCTTGCACTCGAAAGCGTGATGCTCGGTGCCACGGGCTGGGTGTCGGGGCTGGTGAACGCGTTCCCAGCCGAGAACCGGCTGCTCTGGGACCTCGCCAAAGCGGGCCGCTGGGACGAGGCCGTCCAGGTGTACCGCTGGTACACGCCCCTCCTGCATCTCGATACACACGTGAAGCTGGTGCAGTACATCAAGCTCGCGAACGCGGAGTGCGGCATGGGGAACGAGATCACTCGTGCTCCCCGGTTGCCACTGGAAGGGAAAGAACGCGAAGCAGTTCTCAAGATCATTCGCGATGCGATTCGGACGCGGCCGGGACGATAAACTATTGCATCCGACTTGCTCGCTTGTCGGAAATGGGACCAGGAGGGCAGAAGGGGCCCATCCGGACGCCCCCGACTCAAATCATCGCGCGAAGCACTTTGTAGTCGGTCTTGCCCGTACCGAGGACCGGAATTTTCTCGAGTTGGACCACCGCATCCAACCTCAACACACCGCGAAAGCCCTCGGCCTGCAGGCGAGCATTGGCGTCCTTCAACGAAACATCCTCCGTTGTGAATAGCACAATCCGTCGGCCTTCCGGTGTTTCGATGCCTTCAACAGCCACGCGTGGGCCTTGGTCCGTCGGCGGGTACAACTTCGCGAATGGTTCCTCCAACGCCGGCAGCGAGATCATTTCGCCACCCGCCTTCAGGAATCGCTTCAGTCGTCCTCGGAACACGACCTCGCCATCTCCATTGAGTTCACCCAAATCACCCGTGATGTACCAATGCTTGCCGTCAATCTCCCGGAACGGCGATGGGCCATCGTAATCGAGGTAGCCCGGAAATGTGTTGGGCCCGGCCACGAGCAACATGCCCATGCGGCCGGCTGGCAGAATCTCTTCCGTTTCCAGATCGGCCACACATACGGCCACGCCCCGCAGCGGTTGGCCAAGCGTACCCGCCTTGAATGCTCCCGGCCGATGGACCGAAACGACAGCAGCCGTCTCCGTGATTCCGTAACCTTCAACAACCTCGGCCTTCGGTGCGGATCGTTTCATCTTCTCGAACAAGGCCGGCGGGCAGGCTTCTGCTCCGCTGACCATCAGGCGCAGCGAATCCAGATCGCCAGACCTGGCTCGTTCCAAAATGTAGCCCAGGAACGTCGGCGTTCCCGCAATCAACGTGGGTTGGTATCCCGCCACCTTGCGGGCAATCGCCTTGGCATCCGTCGGGTCCGGGTGATGAACAACGCGGACCCCAACCACCAGCGGGAGCACCGTCGTGACGACCAGGCCGAAGCTGTGAAACATCGGCAAAAATCCGATCACCGAGTCTGCCGGTAACAGGTTGAAGTCGGCCACGATTGCCCGCTCGTTCGACAGGATGTTGTCGTGCGTGAGCGGCACGGCCTTGGGTGCCTTCTCGGAACCGCTGGTGAACAAGATCACGGCCGGCGCCTTCGGATCGCTCGCGACTTGGCTCAGCAATCGCTTCTGCGTCCTTCCCGATAGCCAACGAACGGCCAGCAATCGGCGAAGCAACTCCAATTTCCCAATGCTGCCGCGAATGTCCTCCAGAAACAGATACGGCGTACCCGGAACTTCCACGTGCGTGCGATCGATAAAGGCCTTGGAGGTGATCACGTGGGTCAGTCCCGCAACCTTGACCGCGTGGGCCAGATTGACGGGGCCAGTCGTCCAGTTCAGAATCACGGGCAGCTTGTTGGCGATGTACAGCCCGAGAAGTGCCAGGTCTGCTGCGACCGAAGCCGGTAGCATCAGCCCGACGTTGGGCGCGGAGATCTCGCGAAAGCGCCGAGCCATTGCCGAGGCACCCACGACCAGCCGTTCGAAGGTCAGGCCGCCGGCCAAGTCATCGGCCACGATCATCTGTCGCGGTTGGCGAAACGCCTGGATCAAGATGGCCGCGGGAATGGTCGGGCCGGGAATTTCCAACGGACCTGCACGCGCAGGCGAAGTGAACCAGCCCGCAGGGGGCGGCTTGGGCGCTACTCCCTCGAGAAGCCCGGACGCGAGAGCCCACAGGTCGCCGACTTTGTTGGGGACCGTGTCTCCGGTGAAGCCGAACCGTTGTTCCACTTGAAGTGCGACTTCCATCGAGTCGAGGCTATCGAGGCCAATCTGGACGAACGTGGTGTCGGCCGTGTTTTCGTCGGCGTCGAGAGTTCGCTTGAGTTTGTCCTGGAGCATCTCGGCGATGGCCTGTTTCGTTTCAGGCCTGACCTTCGAGAGATCGACACCACTGGCGACGGGCGGGGGCGGGAAGGTCGCCGTTCTTGGACCAAACACGAAGTGATCAGGAACAAACGTCGGCTTCTCTTGAGGAAGATCGCTGTTGTACCACTCCTCGAGCCAGCGATTGATCTTCTCGCGGATCGGTTCCGGTCGATCGCCTGGGCCAAACGCCTGGAGCGCGAGAGTGACCCGTCGCCGGGGTGCGAAGAATACAAGATTCAGGAGCAGGAGACCGGCCCCTCGAGCGAAACCTCGGCCAAGGTTCGGCCGACTCCCCCTCGCACGGCTAAAACTGCTCCCCCACAATCCACGGGTGCGGGCGAGTACCACGGTCACGTTGGGCACGGCCGTCAGCACATCGGCCACAGTTCGTGTTCCGCCGAGACGTTCCACGCCGTCGACCTGAAGTCGCCCGGACGGCCAGACAATCACGTTCTCGCCTGCCTGGAGAGCCTCGATCGCTGCCTGAACTGCCCCTTCGGCTCGTGAGCGGGCCTCGGCACTCGCTCGCTCGGTGTCCGGGACCCGAATACCGCGAAGAAGCCAGGCAAACGGTGCGAACAGTGGGTTTTCGAAATTGGTTTCGAGAAACATCGGCCGCATCTTGAACGCGGGCCACAGTCGAACCAACACGTTCAGCGGATCGACAAAGGCCGGGTGATTCGGCAGGATCAGATAAGGTCCGGGCCGCTTCAGGACGTCGGCTTTGCCCCGAATCGTCACCCAATACCGAAGAGCAAGAAGGATGCGCACCAGCACCCACATGATCCAGCGAAGCGGTGCGAGCATGGCAGTCTCCTCGAAGTCAGGCGGCGCTTTTAGAATAGCAGCGAAGTCTCATGGGCCCTAGTTCGGTAGCGTAAGACAATCACTGTGCTTTGTCGGCCTTTCCCTTCGTGAGTTGCAGCCGTCATTTCTCAAATCGCGAGGCCAGCCGCCGAAGCTGGCTCGAAAGCCCCAATACTTGCCAACGCCCTGAGCCGCAAACCACGACTGCACCGAGAGGCGATCCGGAAACGGGAGGGCGAGGCTCCTGCCGAGCCGCAAGCCACGGCAAAATCAGGCTCGGCGGGAGCCTCGCCCTCCCCGGACAGCCACCGACTTGACCCCGGAGGGGTCAAAAAAATTAGCCGGTGGTCGAGCGTAAGCTCGACCACCGGTTGCCCGCGTTCCCATGGCCCCGACCCCTTCGGGGGCAAGACGGCCAAATTTTGTCGCGTGGAGCGAGAAGTGTCGAACTTCCCTTTGTGGGGATTGTTGGAGCCGGTAAGATACCCGCACCTTCCTTTTCGTGTGCTCGCAATCAAGACGCTCATTCACTCCAAGGGGCTACCATGCTTCGTCGTCTGCTTTCCTCACGCATCTCGTCTACTTCCAGCCCCAAGCCGCGTACC
>SIAJ01000131.1 GCA_009691845.1 Gemmataceae bacterium | reverse complement strand
GGAGATACCTCGACGGGCGACGGCGAACGGATGAGACCGATTGCCTATCCGATCTCCTGTGCTACCATCAACATCGCAACGCCGCCGCAAGACGATCCCGGCTCCGACGACCCAGACGCTTACGACGGTTCACTGCGCTGTAGTGCTAACCGAATCGTAACAACAGAGTCCAAGAAAAGGAGGACAATAGTGCGATGTGCAGTTACTTGTCTTATAGTAACAGTTTCCTCCAATCTCTACTTCACCGGGAGTCGGTGACGGGTCGTCTGCTTTCACTGACCCGACCGGGACAGCTACTAATGCCAGTGCCAGACATACGGCGGCCAGAACCGACGCCAGCCAGTTCGTCGTTGCGAGAAAACAATTCATTGTTGCTACTCCTAAAACAAGTAAAGGTATCAGGTCCGCCTATTCGGGCCTAATTCAACACTTGACACCCGGCGTTCAGCCGAATGCGTTGCTGATCCAGACAGTCGGTGTATAGTTCCACCCAGCGCGACATCCTTCCAGGATTGGCATGCGGCATAACGAACGAGATGCGAATCTCCTGCTGCCCGCCCGGCTTGACTGTAATCGGCATGTCTTTAGCCGCAAGGCAAGAGCAATCGGATGTTCCGCCGATGAGCTTGACCGGCCTATTCGTGTAATTGTGGACGGTAACCACTCTCGTCAATTTGTCGCCGGGTTTGCCGGCACCGAAGTCGAGGACGCCCGGGGTCACGCCAAGCGACTCGCCCCGTAACCTTGCAATCGCTGCCTCGGTAGAACCGAAAACAGATATGCCGATCCCGACGATGACCACCAGAATTGCCGCAAAACCCCCTGCCCACTTTAGACCAGCTTGGCAGGAAGTCCATCCAGTCCACGGAGGACGGCCAACGATCAACAGAACGAGTGCTGAGACGTCGACGGCAAACGCTGCCCAGGGACTGGCCTCGATCACACCGAGGCAGCCGCAACTCGCTTGGCCGATGACTCCAAGGTAGCCGCTAATGATTGCGAAACTGGTGAATGTCACCATCGCGCTGAGCCAAGACAAGAAACGGCTCGATCCACTCATCAGCCAGCATCCGAGCAGAACTTCCCACACCACTGCGAATGATTGCACGGTAGGCGTGAGCAGCCGGCCATATTGCGCGAAAGGAGAATAGTTGAGTCCGTACAGTTTAAGCCCTGCCGCAGCCAGGAGCAAAAGTCCACACAGGATTGAAGCAACTTTTATAAACCGAATTCTGAACGTGCTGACACCCAAGTCCAAAAACTGGCCTATGGCTCGGGGCTCGGGGCTCGGGGCTCGGGGAGGTGATTTGCATCGTCTGCTTACCCACGATAAAAGTGGTGCAGTCGAAACGGACCTGAAAGAGATGGTACCCGCACTGGCAAGAGTGTCAAGTATTTTTCTTGTGGCCAAATTACTTTTCGTCGCTCGGAACGAATTATCGAACGATGAAGGATGGCGCTGGCTACTTTCCGGATGGATCCTTAGGTAGAACACCTCGGACAGAATCGGCGAAACATCCTGGAACTATTTCGAACCCTGCGCAAGCAGATGGGGCGTTCATGAAAGTGCTGGTAATTGGCAAGGGCGGCAGAGAACACGCCTTGGTGTGGAAGCTGGCTCAGTCGCCACGTGTGGAACGGGTGTTCTGCGCGCCCGGCAATCCGGGGACCGGGATGGACGGAACCAACGTCCCCATCGAGATCCACGAGTTCGAAAAACTGATCCGCTTTGCAAAAGGGGAGAAGATCGGCCTGACGGTCGTCGGTCCCGAAGAACCGCTCGTCAACGGCATCGTCGATGCATTTCAGAAGGAAGGACTGCGCGTATTCGGTCCGAGACAATCTGCGGCACGGATCGAAGGCAGCAAGGTTTTCTGCAAGCAACTGATGCGTCATGCAGATGTGCCGACTGCCGAGTTCAAGATTTTCGATCACTCGGAACCGGCCAAGTACTGGGTTGAAACGCGCGAATACCCGGTTGTCGTGAAGGCCGACGGTCTGGCAGCGGGGAAAGGCGTCATTGTCTGCAATACCAGCGAGGACGCCAAGAAGGCAATCGATCGCGTGATGGTTCAAGAAGAGTTCGGCAGACAGGCTGGACGCCAGGCCGTGATTGAAAAACGGCTCGAAGGCGAGGAACTCAGCGTGCTAGCCCTGGTCGGTGGCCGATCAATCTTTCCGTTGCCGCCGACGCAAGATCACAAGTCCCTGAACGATGGCGACCAGGGACCGAACACGGGCGGCATGGGCGCGTACTGCCCCGCCCCAAAAGGGACACCTGAGTTAATGGCGAAGATCGAAAGTGAAGTCTTCGTGCCGATTGTTCATGCCATGAAGCGAGCCCGCTATCCGTTCAATGGGTTGCTCTACGGCGGCATCATGTTGACCAATCAAGGCCCAAAGGTGCTTGAGTTCAACGCCCGTTTCGGCGACCCGGAAACCCAACCGCTCCTGATGCGATTGAAAAGCGATCTCCTCGATTTGCTTGAGGCCGCTGTGGATGAAACCCTTGCGGAAATGGACGAATCGAAAGTCGTATGGGATGAACGCCCGGCCGTGTGCGTGGTGATGGCCAGCGGCGGCTACCCAGGAAAATTCGAGAACGGCAAACCGATTGCCGGACTCGACGAGGTGTCACGAATGGCCGATGTGAAGGTTTTCCATGCCGCCACCAAGGTCGATGGCAACCGAATCGTGACCGACGGCGGGCGTGTTCTCGGTGTGACTGCCCTGGGCGACACGCTCGCAGCCGCGAAGGAACGTGCCTATGAGGCAGTCCGGAAAATCAGCTTCAAGGGGGCACACTACCGGACGGACATTGCAGACAAGGCGTTGCGGCAGGTGTAATTGGATTCACCACAAAGACAGCAAAATCACAAAGAAAGCCAGCGAACGGGCCATTTTCTTTGTGATTTTGCTGTCTTTGTGGTGAATCATTTTTTGGCGAACCGAGTAATCACCTCCGGATACAACTCACACTCCGCTGCGAATACTCGCGCTGCCAGCAACTCCGCCGTATCTTCAGCTTCAACTGGCACGGCCCGTTGCGCGATCACCTCGCCATGATCGTACTGATCATCCACGTAATGCACGGTACACCCTGAAGTCTTCGAACCCGCTTGCACGACTGCCTCATGAACGTGATGGCCGTACATCCCTTTGCCACCGAACTCCGGCAGCAGCGCGGGATGAATATTGATCACCCGTCCGCGAAAATCCTCGGGAATTCGCAACAATTGCAAGAATCCTGCCAGGCATACGAGTTGCGCGCCGGCTGATCGGCAGAGGTCGAAGTTGCGCTGGCTGAATGCCTCGACCGAAGCAAACCCTTTCCGCTCAACAACAGTGACCGGCAGGCCCGCCAGCCTGGCTCGCTCAACGCCTTTGGCGTTCGCCTTGCTGGAAATCACCTGAACGATCCGAACTGGCAGAGTGCCCGCCGCGATCCGGTCGATTAGGTTCTGCAAGGTCGTGCCACCGCCGCTCAAGAACACCGCAATCGGGAAGGGCTCCATGATCAATTCCCCACCGGGATCGGCACATGTAACTCGCCGGCCAGTTTGGCGAGTTGGCTCCACGTCCCGTCCGGAACTGGGATTCCTTCCACCTGACGCTTCTCACGCGATCGCCGTTCTGGGTCTCCCGGCAAGGTGATTTCCGTCGCTCCGGTGGCAAGCGGCGTGCTGCGGACAAATTCGCTCAGCCCGGACGCCGCCGTCAGGAAATGCTCACAGCCGCCGAACATTTCAACGTTCCAAAGAACGAACGCGACGCTATTCCCCAGCCCCGGCATCGGTCGATCGGGCCGACTACAATCACCGCCCGATAACCCGCCTGCCATCAAGTCCATCATGAAACCCAGGCCGAAGCCCTTGTACGCCTGGGCACCACCAAATGGAAGAATTGAGCCAGGCGGGTCGGTATACAGGTCGGCTGGCGTCGTGGAAGGTTGGCCGGCCGCGTTGTGAATCCATCCAGGGGGAATCGATTCGCCCTTCTGAAAGGCCACACGAACTTTCCCTTCCGCACAGACGCTGGTGCTGAAGTCCAGCACAAGTGGCGAGGTCGGCGTTGGAGCACCAAAGCAAATCGGATTCGTGCTAATGCGTCCCGCCGCTCCCCCCGGCGGAGTCACGCGGCGGCCGGAACCGTGTGAGTTCACCGTCGCGAAAAAGGCCATGCCGTGTTTCGCGGCCCGTTCGGCATATTCTCCCAGACGACCGATGTGCCCGCATCGTCGCATGGAACCGCCTGCGATGCCGACAGTTTTGGCCTTGTCTACGAGCCGATCCAGGAGGCGGTAAGCTTGAACTTGACCCAAACCCCAATTCGCATCCGTCGCGAGAATCGCGGGCGTTTCTTTCAGGACATCGAGCGAAGCCCCAACGACGAGCTTGCCTTCCTTTACGAACCCAACGTACTGGGGCACACGAATGACGCCGTGCGAATCGTGCCCGCACAAATTCGCATCGACCAGGGAATTCGCAACGGTGTTAGCGTCCGTTTCGGGAACACCGGCCGCCTGGAACAGGCGTCGAGAAAAGTCTGTCAAAGCTGTCGGGCTAAAGATCGGCACGGCAGTTCTCGTGGATAGAATATCGCCAGAACAACACACGCAGGCGATTGACCATGTTGTATCACATCGAAACCGATGAGCGGATGGCAGGGGGCCATGCCAGCACCATGTACACGCTTTCGCGTCGAGATGTCGGTTCGCTGGCCGAGATTTGGCCAGACTATGGTTTCAACTGCGTTCGCTGGCAAGCAGACGCAAAAGACCTACTTTTCAAGTCCCCCGACTGGAACGAGAACCCGCTGTCGACTCGGAGCGGCGTACCAATTCTGTTCCCGTTTCCCAATCGCATTCGCGATGGATTATTCGTTCACAAGAGCCGATCGTACCAGTTGCCGAAGAACGATTCGACCCACGCCAACTCGATTCACGGCTTCTCGCCCCGAAACCGTTGGCGCGTGGTCGAGACTGGGGCCAGGATGAATGAAGCCTGGGTCCAGGCTGATTTTCGGATCCGCACCGAAGCACCCGAGGCAGCCGGCTTATGGCCGGGCGACGGCATTCTGTCCGTCATATATCGGCTCACACCTGAGGCTCTGCGTATCGAGATGCGAGTAATAAACCTGGGCGATTCGCCGTTTCCGTTCGGCGTGGGACTTCATCCGTATTTCCGCCTTCCTGCGGCCGATGCCAACTGTTCCCGTTACGTGCTGCATGCCCCAGCCCGCTCGATTTGGCCATTGAAAGCAAACTTGCCAATCGGGGAGAAGCAACCGGTCCCGGATGAACTGAACTGGAACAACGCGCGGATGCTGGCCGGAACAGAACTCGATACTGTCTACAGCGACCTGGGCGTGATTCAGAGCGATAACGAAGGTCTCTTGCATCGAGCAAGCTTGGGACACGACAAGAAAATCGGGCAGATCGAAATGTGGACCTCCAGCGATTTCCGCGAATCCGTCTTGTACACGCCGCCCCATCGGCAAGCAATCTGCATCGAACCGTATACCTGCGTGACCGATGCAGTGAACCTGCAAGGGCAGGGGGTCGATGCCGGCTGGAGAGAACTTGCTCCGGAGGGGGAGTGGTCCGGCGTGGTTGAATTTCGCTGGAACTCGACGGAGTGATCGTGGAGAATAAACCACCATCGCAATTTCGCTATACCCGGCGCTACGGAATCGCTGTCGCGATTGCGATCGTTATCAGTTTCTATTTTTTCAATCCACGAGACACAGACGTCGTCGAACTGAGCCATGGTCCGTTCAAGCAAATGCTGCAAACTCCCGGGGCTTACGTCAGCAACCTCAGAGTGGAGCGCTCGAGCATCCGGGGCGAAGTTGGCTACCCCAACCAAGCCGCCAGCGACGATTCCAAAAAACCGATGGTTTTTCGCGTCATCCGCCAGGGGGTCGAGAACGACGAGACCCTGTCTCCCCTTCTTGACAAGTATGCTCCGAACTTCGAGGCCGAGGGAGAAAAGTCCGACATCGCGGTGATGAACGCGGTGCCGTCGGCTTGGATCGCAAGAGCCGAATCATGCGGCCCGACAGCGATCGCTTGCTAATGACCCGCGGCGAACTCGAAGCACTCTTCAAGGTCGCCCTCGGCGGAATGCTGGCCGAGGAGATCGTGTTCGGCGAATTCTCAATCGGAGCAACCAGCGACCTGAGCATCGCAAACCGTCTAGCAACCCAGGTGGTCCGCGAATACGGCATGAGCAAGCTAGATCGCAAAACTCGTTCTTCCTCCCCGGCAGTAGCGAACTACGAGCCCACAGCGGACAAACGGCCCGCGAAATCGGCCTAGAAGTCCGGGTGATCATCGAGGGCTGCCTCCAGAAAATCCGTACCGTACTACAAGAAGGCAAAGCACCGTTAGAAGCGGTTGCCCAGCGGTTGGTGGAGAAGGAAATCCTTGAAGACCGCGAGTTGCTGGAATTACTCGAAGCATTCGGCTTCCCAATCCGCACCTCGGCAAGGAAGAACCTTTTGGAACACACACGGCAGAAGCCGATGGTGAAACAGATTACCACGACGTCGGAATAGCTCCCGAAAGATCTCCCTTGCCAACTACCACAAGCGACAACCGACCGATCCCTGATCGTCTCTTTCGTTGGCTTGCTCACGCCATCGAGACTGGGGCTTCCGATTTGCATCTCTCTTTCGGCTACCCGCCCGCACTTCGATTGCATGGGGACCTCGTAGAACTCCGCGAGGCAATTCTTTCGGGCCCCGAACTCGACGACTTGCTCGGTACGATCGGCCCAATCGACGTCCCCGATCGGTTGGTCAAAAACCGCGATGCCGATTTTTCTTTTGACATCCAAGTCAGCGAAAGCAGCGCCCGCTTCCGAGCTCATCTCTTCGTGGCGGGCGGGCATCTGGCCGGCTGCTTTCGCGTGATTCCAACCAGCATCCCGAGTTTCGCTTGGGCCGCGTTTCCCATGGCTCTCGCGGAACGGCTGGCGTTCCTGCGTGATGGGCTCGCCATCCTCACCGGACCCACCGGATCCGGCAAGACGACGACGCTGGCATTGATCGTGAATCTGCTGAATCAAACGGGCGGCTATCGCATCATCACCGTGGAGGAACCGGTCGAGTACGTCTTCCCGCCCGCCTTGCACTCGATCGTGACTCAACGCGAGGTCGGCCAGGATGTGCGTTCGTTTGCGGATGGCTTACGATCCGGCCTCCGACAAGACCCGGACATTATTCTCGTCGGCGAAGTCCGCGATCGCGAGACGGCCCAGATGGCTCTCAGTGCGGCCGAGACTGGGCATCTCGTGTTCACTACGCTGCACACACGTGATGCGAAAGGAGCGATCTCACGGTTCGCCGATCTCTTCCCGCAAGACAGCCAACCCACCGTTCGTTCTCAACTGGCAATGAGCTTGCGAACGATCGTCAGTCAGCGATTGTTGCCGGGCATCGAGAAGGGATCGAGACGGCACCTTGCCCTCGAAGTTTTGTGGAACACCAATCCCATTGCCGCCGCTATCCGAAGCGGCAAGATGGAAAGCATCGACAACTACCTCATGTCCGGCCGCGAAGACGGCATGATCAGCTTCGATGAATCCGTTCGCCGGCTGATGCTCGATGGCAAGATCACACGCGAGGTGGCCGAGCGAAACGTCCGCGAGTTGGCGGTTTTGAATCGGTAATGCTCTTCAGTGTACCCCTCTCGCTCCGCGAGAGGGAGGCAAGACGCCGCATGGATCCTAGACGTCCGTACCACGGCCAGGTCGCTTCCCTCTCGCGGAGCGAAAGGGCTACTTTACCTTCAACAACACGCTCTTCGCCGCGTGTTCCGTGTTCTTGCCTTCGCGTTTCGAAAGCACCACGAACGGGTGTTCCATCGGTTTCACAAACGGTTCCGCGTAAATCACGACCTCGCGTTCTGTGTCCCGCTCGGTAATCAGGATACCGTTCAACCCAACATTCAGAACGCGGACGCCGTGCGGCAGGCCTTTCACTTCCACCGGCACACGGCCCTTGAAACCATTGCGGCGCTCAATCTTCACCAGAATCTTCGCCTCGCTACCAGGCTTGATCGAAAGATTACTCACCATAGTCGTCGTGACGAGATCGCCCGGATCGACGACCATCGGCAAACCGCCAATCGCCTCGCGAACGACTTCCTTGCCGTCGATCATCGCACGCGCTACCAACTTCAGCTTGGGTGCGGTTACCGGGGGATTGACCGCTTGCGGCGAAGCATACATCGCAAACGCTGTGGATTGCTCGCCAGCTTCGATGAACGTTGCCGGTGCCTCAAAGCCTGGCGACAGATTCTCCAGCTTGATTTGCACGCGCCCATCGAAGCCTTCCATACGATTCACGCTCGCAGTAATCGGAATCGC
>SIAJ01000130.1 GCA_009691845.1 Gemmataceae bacterium | reverse complement strand
CCTGGAGGCAATCCCACTATCGCGTCGAAGATCACGAGCCTGACGATCGGTGGTCAGGCATTGGGAACGGTCGGCGGCGTGGATCACTTTGGCATCGTGGCCCAGAGCATCGGCATCGTGAAGATCGGCGGCACGACGATCCCAACCGCCGTGGGGTTCGGCAACGACGACTTCTTCGTCGGCATCACCGGCGATTTCAAAGTAAACGAGATTTGAGCCCGACTAGCCGGAGAGTCCGGATACGGTTCGATCGCTTACCCCTCGAGAAACGTCCGCAATATTTCGTCCGGAGCTGGGGCATACGAGTGAGGTTCCATGGTGGAACTCGCTCGTCCCTGAGTCAGGCTGCGAAGTTCATCTGCATAGTCGAACATTTTCACCAGCGGTACGCGGGCTTGGATCTCGGAGAGCCGGCCATCCGACTCCTGGCAATCGATCTCGCCGCGCCGGGCGGTCAGATACGAGAACACGCTGCCAGACGATTCTGTGGGCACGGTCACGCTGAGCTTCATGACCGGTTCCAGAAGTTGCATGTTCTCCCGGCTAAATGCCTTGGCCACTGCGTCCGCCGCGGCAGCCTCGTATGCCGGCTCCGTCGAGCGTTCGGCATCGAAGGTGGCGTCGATCAGCGTGGCGTGGACGTCGAGAACCTGGAAGCCGAGGCCGCCGGATTGCAGGGCCGACTTCAACCCGCGAACGATCACGTCTGGAAACGGATTCGGGATCGAATTCGGCTTGAGCTTATTCGTCACGCTGACTGGTTGGTCCTCCTTGCGTGGCGAAAACTCGACCTTCACTCTGGCGAACACGTTCTTGCCGCCGATCATGCGGTCGCATTCCCCCTCGATCGTCACCGCTTTCTTCAGCGTCTCGCGATAGCTAACCTGCGGCTTGTAGACGCGGATTTTCATGCGAAAATCGCGTTCCATGCGGTGCCGTTTGACTTCGAGATGGAGCGTGCCCATCCCGTTCATCACCATCTGGCCCGTATCCTTGTCGATTTTCACAACGAAGGTCGGGTCCTCTCGCTGCAGCTTGTTGAGCACATTGGCCAGTTTGTCCTTGTCCGCACTCGATTCGGGCTCGATCCGCTGGCTGACAACGGCCTCCGCGAACGTAATTGGTTCGAGCAAGATCGGGTGCTGGGTCTCGCAGAGGGTATCGCCCGTCACGGATTCCTTCAGGCCGATGACGGCGACAATATCCCCGGCATGTGTTTCTGCAAGTTCATCGCGCTGATTCGGATCCGCATGAATGTGGTAGAGCTTGCCGATTACTTCCTTCACGTCTTTGCCGGGGTTCAGCACACGCGAGTTGATTTTCAGCGTGCCCGAATAGGTACGTACATAGAAGAGGTCGCCCGAATCTTGTGCGATCACTTTGAAGACGAGCCCGCTGAACGGCTCCTTGAATTCGGGCTTACGCTTTTCTTCTTTTTGCTTTTTCGGATTGATGCCGACCACGGGCGGCCGATCGAGCGGGCTCGGCAAATAATGGCAAATCGCATCGAGCAGAGGCTGAATACCCACATGTTCCCGGCCCGAACCACACAGTACCGGCTGGACGAGCCGTTTGATTGTTTGCTCGCGAACGAGTGACCGCACCACCTCGACGGGGACTTCCTTGCCCTCGAGATAAGCCGTCGTTATTTTGTCTTCCTCGTCGTGGCGGGTCAACGCGTCGAACAGTTCCTCGCGGTACTTGTTGGCCTGCTCCAGGTTTTCTGCGGGGATATCGGCCGAGCGGATCGTGCGGCCATGATCGCCGTTGTCGAAGTAGAGAGCCTTCATCGCCAGGAGATCGATCACGCCGACAAATGGAGTCGCCGTTTCTCGGCTGCTTCCTGCCCCGATCGGAATCACGAGCGGCAGCGGTAGTCCGACCAACTTGTCGCGGATCTGTTCCAGGCAATTCGCGTAATTCGCACCGACGACATCCATCTTGTTCACGAACACCAGCCGGGGCACGTTATATTTGTTCGCCTGCCGCCAAACGGTTTCGGATTGGGCTTCCACGCCTTTTTGCGCATCGAAGACACAGACGCAACCATCGAGTACTCGCAAGCTGCGTTCGACTTCGGCCGTGAAATCGACGTGGCCGGGCGTATCGATCAGATTGACCGTGTGCCCCAGCCATTGCAGCGGCACGCAGGCCGAATAGATCGTGATGCCGCGTTCTTGCTCTTCGGGATCGTAGTCGGTTTCAGTTGTGCCTTCATCCACGCCGCCCAGCTTGTGCTTGGCACCGGCGTAGTAAAGAAGGTGCTCCGTGGTGGTGGTCTTCCCGGCATCGATATGCGCAATCACGCCGATGTTGCGAAAGACTTTGAGATCGGCAGTAGCCATGTTCGGTTCAGGTGTCAGGGAGCAAGGATCAGGGGTCAGATTAAAGGGACAGGGGTCAGAGACCAAGGGTGAGGGTTACACCCACGCCCTGACTCCTGACCCCTGCTACCTGACTCCTGTGCCGAAGGCCTACCAAGCAAAGTGCGAGAACGCCTTATTGGCATCGGCCATCTTGATGGTTGTCTCACGCTTGCTCATGGCTTCGCCTTCGCGACGGGAGGCGGCCATCAATTCTTCTGCGAGTCGTTCGAACATCGGCCGGCCCGACTTGCTGCGTGTGGCTGTGATGATCCAGCGAATCGAAAGCGAAAGCTGACGCTTCGGCTTTACGGGAATCGGCACCTGGTAGTTCGCACCACCGACGCGGCGAGAGCGGACTTCCACGCTTGGCTTCACGTTCTCGACTGCCCCAATGAAGATCTGCAGCGGATCGACGTCCTTGATCTTTTCCTGGATACGATCCATGGCCTTGTAGAAGACGCGGGTAGCCGTCGCCTTCTTGCCATCCCACATCAGGCAATTGATGAACTTGCTGACGAGTTCGGAGTTGAACCGAACGTCCGCTTTCAAGTGTGTGTAACTGGCAGTGAACTTCTTTGACATAGTTTCTGGTCGTTTCAGGTTTCAAGTTTCATGTGCCAAGCCGATTCCAACTGCCTACTTACCTTCTCGCTTCGTCCCGTACTTCGAACGGGCCTGTTTGCGATCTGGAACGCCCTGTGAGTCGAGCACGCCACGCACGATATGGTAACGCACACCGGGAAGATCGCGAACGCGGCCGCCGCGGACGAGAACGATCGAGTGCTCCTGAAGATTGTGGCCTTCACCAGGAATGTAGGCCGTCACTTCGGTCCCCGTCGAGAGCCGAACGCGAGCGATCTTTCGCAGTGCGGAGTTCGGCTTCTTGGGGGTCATCGTCTTGACCTGCAAGCACACGCCACGCTTCTGCGGGCAACCGAGCATGGCCGGATGCTTCGACTTCGATTTTTGAACGACACGCGGCTTGCGGATCAACTGATTAATCGTCGGCATGAATAATCCCTGTCGTCCTGACCGAAGTCAGGAACGCACGTGGTTTGGTCCCTTTTTGGGGAAGACGTTATTCTGAAGAGCAGGACCGCTTCCGGCTAGTGGCAGAGAGGGAATTTTCGCGGTATGCCAGGCAGATATTAGCCGAAATGCAGTGTCCAAACGCATTTTTACCACGGATTTCACGGATTTACACGGATAAGAAAAACATGCCTTTGTGTCTTTATCCGTGTAAATCCGTGAAATCCGTGGTAAAAAACTCTGGGATGAGTCTTGATCCGGCTGAGTCTCTCCGCAAGGAATTTGATTGTGAGGAGCATGAAAAGTCCCCGCGTCACCGTGGTCGGTTCCGCGAATGTCGATCTAACATTCCGCACAACTAATCTGCCAAAACCGGGCGAAACGGCGTTTGGCACCGACTTTTTTCAGGGTTTCGGCGGGAAGGGAGCGAACCAGGCCGTGGCGGCTGCACGTCTCGGGGCCAACGTTGCTTTCGTCGCAAAAGTTGGCGATGATGAGTACGGTCAAGCGATTCGTCGACAACTCGAAACTGAAGGCATCAATCTTGATTACCTCGGGATTGATGGAGAAAGACCGACCGGAATCGCGGCCATCCTGGTGGATGCTCAGGGAGAGAACGTGATCGTCGGCGTGCCCGGTGCAAATCTTGGCCTGACCCCAGCTGATGTCGTCGCTGCCGGGGACTTGCTGCGTCGGAGCAGAATCGTGCTCGCACCTTGCGAGACAACGATCGAGACGCTGACCGAAGCCTTCGCGATCGCCCATGCGGCCGGCGTGATGTGCATTCTGAATCCGGCACCCGCCCGAGAGTTGCCGGAAGAGTTGTTGAAGAACATCGACCTGTGTGTGCCGAACGAATCGGAATTACGAACACTCACATCGCGGCCTACCGAGACGCTTGAAGAAATCGCCATCGCCGCGAACTGGCTCCGAGAGCGTGGGCCGAAACATGTGATCGTCACGCTCGGCTCACGAGGCGCGTTGATTGTCGGTGCAGAAGGATCGACGCACGTCCCGGGAAATTCAGTGCGAGCCATCGATACGAGCGGAGCCGGCGATGCCTTCTGTGGGGCTCTAGCGACTTATTTGGCTGACGGAGATTCGCTTCACGAAGCGGCAAGGAAAGCCAATGTAGTCGCATCGATCAGCGTTACGCGGGCGGGGACGCAGGCTTCGTTTCCGCGGCAGGCGGAGATTGCGAACTGAGTTCCATGGTCGTTCTTGTCTTCGGGCCCAATGGGCCTCAAACCGAGTGGGACTTGAACCCAGGCCGTCGGCCTGGGCTGAGGGAGGGCGGCCCATTGGGCCTGAAGACATACGCTTGCCTGGTTGCTGAACGCTCGATCTTGCGATAGATTCTTCCCATCCCACCAATTGTGTCGCATTGTTCTTCCCATTGCAAGCGAACACCAAATGACACGTTACTCCCTTCCGATCTTGCTCCTTCTCCCCCTCGCGCTCCACGCCGAATCCCTCTGGATCGAGGCCGAGCACTTCGATGGCGTTCGCGGCTTTTGCTGGCCTTCGGGCACTCCGGCCATGAAGAAGACGGCGGGACACTGGGGCATCGCTGGCCCCGGCTGGGCCGCGGAATGGGCTCAGGGGGGCGAGTCTAACTTCATGTCGATCGGCTGCGGGGCCGACGACGACAAGGCCGTTGCCTCAACAACCGTTGATGTACCCGTGAAGGGAAAATACCGCGTCTGGGTCCGATTTCGCGAGAATCGCGGCATGACCAATCGCTTTCAAGTGAAGGTCACGCCGAAGGGAGTTGCACCCACTACGCTCGCTTACGGGTTGAAGCCGAACGTCGAGGAAGACAACGAGATGAAGCTGTACTGGGATTGGGCCTTCGCCTGGGAAGGACACGACGTCGAGTTGCCCGGCGGTGCGGCCCAGGTGGAACTGGTCTCCGGCGTCAAAGAGAAAGAATGCCGGCAGATCGATTGCCTCGTCTTCACGACCGACCTCAACTATCGTCCGCTCATCAAGGAACGCCCCTCCCATCCGACACGCGATGTTTTGGAAGCCATCCGAAAAGGGCCCGAAACCAGGCGCGAGCCACTGGCACGACGCACGATCGACACGGCCGTGCCGGCCGCGTGGACGCCGAAAACTTTCCGCGACAAGGGCTTCCTGTACCTGTGGAACATGAACCCGCAAGTGAAGTGGGCCGGCGACGATCCGAAGCGCGTTCCCGTCCCCTACAACGTGGCCGACGAGGAAACACGCAAGGCGTTCGAGCAACTGTATGCCGGCTCGAAAGACGTGCCGATCTTCGGCGACCCTCGCATTGTGCCGGTGTTTCATGGTTCCGGGCCCTACATCCTCGAACCCGACAAGAAAGATGGCAAACCGAATCCGGAGGGCCGAGCGTTTTTGAAGTGGCTCGACGCGAACCCAGATCGCAATTTTGGCATGCTCCTCAACTATCACCCGGACAATCCGATCTCGCCCGGCGGCAAAGCCAATTTTCTGAAGTACCGCGATCGCTTCGTGGGCAGCGTGGCCGGCGAAAGCCTCGGCTACTTCTACGTGAAACCCGAAACGATGAAGGCGGCCACGGCCGGTGCGAAGAATCGACGTGATCTGGCCGAGGCGATCACCAAGACTTCGCTCGCCGAGAATGCCGCGAAGTACAAGACGGTCTACGGTCAGGATTGGCCGGACGCCTATCGCGAAGTGATCGCGGCCCAGTCCGTCATGATGACCGCCCACGCCAACCTCTGCTTTTCCTGGGGTGCCCGCACGGTCGGCTTCGAATCGTCGGCCATCACGGGCGGGTTGCTGTCGATGAAGATGGCATTCCTTCGCGGTGCGGCCCGGCAACACGGTGGCATGGCTTTGGACTATCGCTCGTGCAATTTCGGCGATTCCGCCACCATGTTCAGCGAGCAAGGCAATTATTCCAAGCCGAAGAACATTCTGGATAATTACTACAGCGTGTTCTCGGGGGCCGGGATGACCTGGTATAAGTTCGACATTTGGCACCAGTACATGGCTGGCGCGTCGATGTTTTATCACGAGCAAGGATTTGACGAGTTCTGGATGCCCGGTGGAACCACGGCAGCCGGCATCAAGCCCGTGCAGCTTTCGCCGAAGGGCAAGCTGGTCGATCGCTTCATGAAGATCTCGGCTGCCCATCCGGATCGCGGCACGCCTTACACACCCGTGGCCTTCCTGGTCGATTATGCACATGGCTGGGATCCGTCGTCGTATCAACCGCACTCGTTCGATGGCCATGCTGAACGGCCCGACCTCTCGAAGTACGGCAACCACGAACGGATGCTGCACGAATACTTCTGGACTGCCTACCACCCAATCGGGGCAAAGGCGGAGGCTCCGATCACGGGTACGAGCGAAGTGAACGTGCCCGGCGTGTTCGGGGACATATTCGATGTGATTTATGCGTATCCCGACGTGAAGAAGTGGAAGACGATCGACACGTACCCGGTGGTCGTCGCGGCCGGCGATATTGCCTTGACGGCAGACGAAGGCAAGCGGCTAGCAAAATACATGGAGGATGGCGGCACGCTGCTGATGGCCGACGATCATCTCACCGGCCCAGGAGTCGATGCACTCACCTTGCCGAAAATGGGTCCAATCGCGGAAGCCGATGGCTACTCCTGGCAAGCCGGCGAGAAAGGCCCGTCGCAACGGTTCCGCTATCGAGCCATCGAAGGGGGCAAGTCGCTGGCATCAACGGCCGACGGCAAATCCTTCTGCTCCACGTTCGATCGCGGCAAGGGGCGGCTGATTGTGCTGAGCATTCCGCGTGGCCTGGGCATCGACAAAACGGCCCACCCAGTTCTGCCCCGCCTGCTCGCCGACCTGACGAGCGGCACGACGCCGGTCACAGTGAAGGGCGATGTAGAATGGATGCTCAACCGCACGGCCAGCGGCTGGATCGTTACGCTGTTCAATCCGGCCGGACAGGAGAAGCCCCAACAGGGCATCACGCCCACGGATTTTCGCGAGAACCGCACGGTTACGATTCGAACCAAACGGCCCGTAACTGCCGTGTCCGACTGGCTATTTCCCGACGAGGCGTTGAGCATGAAGGATGGCGAATTAAAGTTGACCGTGCAAGCGGGGAGCGTGCGGGTGGTGGAGTTGAAAGAGAAGTGATTGCAGTGACTGTTTAGGAGATTGTCGACAAACGAGAGTGTATGGGAATCGAACCTCCCTCGACTTCAACGCTGAATCCCACACTTTCCGAGCATGGCGGCGCAGAATCCGGCGCACTGGCCATGATTGACCCCCGACTGGCCTCACTCATCGCCGCCTGGCCGCGACTGTCCGAACCGATTAACACTACAGCGCAGTGAACCGTCGTAAGCGTCTGGGTCGTCGGAGCCGGGATCGTCTTGCGGCGGCGTTGCGATGTTGATGGTAGCACAGGATATCGGATAGGCAATCGGTCTCATCCGTTCGCCGTCGCCCGTCGAGGTATCTCCGGCAGACTCTCTTCAGCGCCCGACACACTTACTCCAATGTGACCTCCGGATTTTTCCCCCCGAAGCCAGGAGAAAAAGGGGACGCGGATCATTTTCGTGATCCGCGTCCCCCTTTCCTTCTCGACGTTGATGATTCTGGATTTAACGAGGCGGCGAATCATCAGCCATCTTTCGTCAGCGTGAAATGCGCGCGTTCCCATCCTGTCCGTTGTAACCGATCCGGCACGGCGTCGATAGGTCGGTTGAGAAAAACAGGAACCCATCGTGCCGCCTTGCCCCCCCGGAAGTGAGTAACGAGGGTGAAAACGGCCAAGAACCCCTGCGTTTTTGGCAATTTCTAAGCGTTCGACTTACTCATCAGGCCGTGAGTAACTACGCGCAGGCCATCGTTCATCGTTTAATGGATTCAATGGATTCAGCGGGGAGGGGGGTGTCGTTGAACGAATGAACGAAACGATTGACCTACTCGACAGCAAGCGGTTGGCGAGACCGATGCAATGTCGGTAGTGACGCTTTGCCCAACTAATTGCCGCCGAACGGAGTGAGCTTGTACTTCAGGCCGACCTTGTCCGCGGG
>SIAJ01000049.1 GCA_009691845.1 Gemmataceae bacterium | reverse complement strand
CGGCGCAAAGCCTCGCCGCATCGTATTCTCTGTTATGACACGCGGGATCACGAACTGCAAGAGATAATCGGGACCGCCGGCTTTCGAGCCAATGCCGCTGAGTTTGAAGCCGCCGAAGGGTTGGCGATGGACGAGGGCACCCGTGCATTTGCGGTTGATGTACAGGTTGCCCACGCGAAATCGGCGACGGACGGTCTCGATGTTTCTGGGGCTTCTCGAAAAGAAGCCGCCGGTGAGGGCGTACTTGGTGCCGTTGGCGATTTCCAACGCGTGTTCGAGATCGCGAGCCTTGATCACCGATAGCACTGGGCCGAAGATTTCCTCTTGCGCGATCGTGGCAGTCGGGGGCACTTCGGCGAAGATGTGCGGGGCGATGTAGTAGCCTTCGCTTTTCAACGAACCGAGGTCGCCGGCATACGCGAGCCGAGCTTCCCCCTTGCCTGTTTCGATCATCTTTTCGATTCGCTTGAAGGCCTTCTCGTCGATCACCGGGCCGACGGAGCAGCCGGGCGATTCGGCGGGGGCGAGTGTCAAACTCTTCGTGGCCTCGATCAGGCGAGCGAGAAATACGTCATACACCGGTTCCAGCACAATGGCCCGCGAACCCGCGGAACACTTTTGCCCCTGGTAGCCGAAGGCGCTGTCGGCCACGCCCTTCACGGCCTCATCGAGATCAGCATCCGAATCGACGATCACCGCGTTCTTGCCCCCCATTTCGGCAATCACGCGTTTCACGTGATCCTGTCCATTCGGCGTCTTCGCTGCGGTTTCGTTGATCCACAAGCCGACGCCCAGCGAGCCGGTGAAGGCGATCAACGCGACATCCGGATGGTTCACGAACACCGGGCCGATTTCGCTGCCGACGCCGGGCACGAAATTCGCGACTCCCTTTGGCAGGCCGGCTTGCTGAATCACTTCCATCAACTTCGCACCGATCACGGCCGAGGGTTCCGCCGGCTTCATGATGATCGTGTTGCCGGTCACCAGGGCGGCCACGGCCATGCCGGTGAGAATCGCCAAGGGGAAGTTCCACGGGGCGATGATCACGGAGACGCCACGTGGTTCGTAGAAAAGTTCGTTGTCTTCGCCGGGCACGTCGCTGCGCTGAGGACGTGCGAGCCGCAACATCTCGGCTGCGTAGTAATCGCAGAAGTCGATCGCCTCCGCGACGTCGGCGTCCGATTCGCGCCAGGGTTTGCCGGTCTCGTGGACGATCCAGGCCGAGAGTTCGAAACGGCGATCGCGGAAGCCCTGAGCGATCTTCTTCAGGTAATCGGCACGAACGGCAGGCTCCGTATCACGCCAGGCTGGGAAGGCTGCCTTGGCAACGCGGATTGCCTGTTCCGCGTGAGCCGTGGTCGCCTTGCAGACTTTGCCGACGATTTGCGTCAGGTGCGAAGGGTTAATCGAGGCGACGGTTTCGGTGGTGGTGATCGATTCGCCATTGATGACCAGCGGATAGGTGCGGCCGAATTCGCCTTGCACGCGGTCGAGGGCGGCTTGCATCTTGGCGCGCACTGGCTCTTGGGAAAAATCGCCAGGTGGTTCATTGCGAAAATAGGACACACGCGACTGAGAGGACGGATGGGCGGTGTGATGCAAAGGGTTTTTCAAGAGCGTCTCCTCCGGGGTTGATCCCCCATGCGTGGCTCGCAGGAATGATTCGTTGGATGTATTTTCCAGTAACCGGCGGACGAGGTAGGCCATGCCGGGCAGCAGTTGACCGTAAGGCGTATAGATGCGAACGCGGCGACCGAGGTTTACCAGCACGTCTTTGAACTCGTCGCCCATGCCGTAGAGCATCTGGAATTCATAGGCCCCAGGCGGTACGCCGAGTTTTTCCGCCATTGCGAGGGCGGACGAGATGCTACGCACGTTATGCGTGCCGAACGCGGGCCGCAGCCACTGATAGTTCTCCAGCAACAAACGAGTGCAGCGTTCAAAGCACGCGTCCGATTGCCATTTCTCGGTCCAGACCTGGATTGGCCAATCGTTCTGGGCGGCGATCACGGTTTCGTAATCCCAGTAGGCTCCCTTCACCAGGCGAATCCACACCGGCGTTCCACGACGTTTCGCCCATTCGAGCAAGTCGCGCAAATCCTGCTCGGTGTCGGTCAGGTACGCCTGAATCGCGATGCCGACGTGCGGCCAATCGCGGTACTCGGGTTCTTCGAGCACTTCGCGGAAGATACGAAGTGTAGTCCCCTTGAACGCGTACTGCTCCATGTCGAAGTTGACGAACGCCCCGGTTTCTTTGGCTGCGGATAATATTGGCCGCAAGCGTCGGCGAACTACATGGCTCGTGCCCTGGGGATCGATCGGATCGAACTGGCTGTTCAACGCGGAGAGTTTGACGGAGACATTCACTCGGGGGAAAGGCCCTTCAGGATCGCGATCGATCAACGGGATTTCTGGAAGCGGATTCACTTCCTTCGTCAGACCCGCGATCAATTCGAGGTATTGCTTCAGCACGCCGTCGGCTTCGGCTTCGGTAATCGTGGCTTCGCCGAGCAGGTCGACCGTGAAGGCCAGCGATTTCTCGCGCAGCCGTTTCACCGAGCGCACGGCCTCCTCGACGTTCGAGCCAGCGATGAATCGGCGAGCCAGATGCTCGGCATTCCAGCGAGAAGCCTTGGCGAGCAACCGGCCTCCAAGCCCCTGTGCCGGCAGCATGCGAACACCATAGCGAAGCCACCACGGCACCGCGTCGCCGGCTTCGCCGAGATATTCGCGTAGATGGCTGGCAATCGCGGCCGGGTCGTGCAGACGGGGCAAAGCATCGACGAAGCGAAAGAGCTGAACTTTGAGCGGCTCGGCACTCATGGTCCAGTCCATGAGCAATTGATCGACCCAAGCCGGCGTGAACACCTGCGGAGCTTGGCGTTCAACGCGAGCAAAGATCTCGCGGCCGAAGGCCTGCGTGCGTTGTTCGAGACTGGACACGTCTGGCAAGAAGGCTCTCCTGAACCATTATTCGGGCGCGGAGCAACTACTTCACCCCACTCTTCTCCCGCGCCGGCAAAAACTCGTCCTTTGGGTTCCATGTCGGTAGCCGATCCGCGTTGGCGACTTCGCGGGCCAGTTCTGCGGCAAATTGAGCAATGACGGCCAGGCCTGAGTAGTCCCAATCGGCCCGCACCTCGTCCTGCGGCGAGTGGTAGGCCTTGTCGTTGAACTCCTGCATGGCCTTCTTGGCGAAGTCGGCTGGCTTGCCTTTCATCTTCATGCCGTTCGCCACGGAAAAGGCCGGGACGCCAGCCCGGGCCATTGAGAAATGGTCCGAGCGATAGAAGACGCCGAGATGCGCTCGCTGGTCGGCTTCGATTTCGAGATGATGCTTCTTCGCCACGTCCTGAACTGTCGGCCAGGCGGTCGTCCGCTCCGCACCATTGACGACAATCGATTCCGGCACGCCGAGCGGCAGAATCATGTCGAAGTTCAGATTGATCGCGGTCTTGCCTAGCGGGATGAGCGGGTTTTGAGAATAGTATTTCGAACCGAGCAGGCCCCGCTCTTCGGCCGTAACAGCAAGGAACAGGGCGGAGCGTTTCGGCTTAGGCGTCTGGGCCGCCCAGGCCCGTGCGAGTTCCATCAACACAGCACAGCCCGTGGCATTGTCCGCCGCACCGTTGTAAATCGCATCGCCGATGACGGCCTTGCCGACGCCCAGATGATCCCAATGGGCCGTGAAGATGACGGCTTCATCTTTGAGCTTCGGGTCGCTTCCCTCAACCATGCCGACCACGTTCTTACTCGTGATCTTTTCGACACGAGTCGTGATGTTCCCGTTCAGCTTGACGCCGAGTGAGTAGGCCTTGAACCCTTTCGTGTCAGCTTCCTTGAGTGCCCCCTCTACCGTGCGACCGGACATTCCCAACAGTCGATCGCTCGCCTTTCGCGAAAGCCAGCCTGCGAAAGCCAAGGCCGGCTCGCCAGGTTCCCGCTTCAGCTGGGCCCCGTCGAGTGGCCTGACGACCGAGTAGGGATACCCGGCTGTCTCGTTCGTGTGGATGATGAAACATGCCTTGGCCCCGCGGCGGGCGGCTTCTTCATACTTGAACGACCAGCGGCCATAGTAGGTGAGTGCCGAACCGCCGAAGAAAGCAGGGTCCTTTGAAGGTGGCTCGTTCGTGAAGAGGACGACGACCTTGCCCTTCACGTCGATGTCCTTGTAGTCGTCCCAGCCGAATTCAGGGGCGGTGATACCGTGGCCGACGAAAATCGCCTCGGCATCGAACTGTTCGAGTTCCGTCTGCGTTTGGCTTCGGCCCGAGAAATCTTCCTCGCAGAGGATGTCGAGTTTTTCATCACCCTTCGTCGCTTGCAGCGTGGATTTCGGTTGGGTGAAGACGCGGAAGAGCGGAACGGATTGGAAGTACGTGTTCTTCTTGCCACCCGGCCTGAGGCCTGCTTTCTTGAATTCGCTCGCGATGAATTCCGTCGTGAGTTCCTCGCCGCGAGTGCCAGGGCCACGCCCTTCCAGTCGATCGTTGGCCAGGTACGCGATGTCGGCCTTGATCCGTTCGGTCGCAGTCCCCCGGGGCAGGTCAGCGGCAAAGGTCGCGGAAGTTGAGGCGAGGATCGTTATGCAAAGAATCGGAAGGAATCGGTATTTCACGTGGTGTCCTGATCGAGTTCAGAGCGGGAGTGGAAAGTTCGCTCTTGATCCATTATGTGGATTGAGAACCGGCTGCAAATGGGCTCATGACTCGCCGCTCGCCATAAAATGGCATCCCGCTAAGATTCATCTTTGTCATCCCCAGAGGCCCACCCGTGGCGACGATTAGTTCCATCGGCAAGTACACGACTCTCAAGCCGCTGGGTAACGGTGCCCACAGCACGATCCTACACATTCGCCGGAACGCGGACTCACGCGAGTACGCCCTCAAACTCGTTTCGATTGGGAGCGCAGAAGAAGAGAAATTCCTCGACCAGGCCAAGCACGAGTTCCAGGTCTCGCAAAAACTGGGTCATCCGAATCTGATTCAGATTCATGCACTGGAACTAAAACGGGACTGGATGTTCCGCGTTCGCAAGGCCGAGATGCTGATTGAGTACGTGAACGGCAAAACGCTGGATGCCACCCCGATCCCGCAGGATCAATTGGTCGTCGTGTTCGCACAGATCGCGGCCGGCCTGGCCCACATGCACCGTCGGGGAGTGTTTCACGCCGATATGAAGCCGAACAACGTTCTGTACGACAAACGTGGCGGGGTGAAGATCATCGATTACGGCCTGGCCTGGATCAGGGGCGAGCCGAAGGACCGTATCCAGGGAACGCCCGAGTACATGGCCCCCGAGACCGTGAAGAGCAAGATCATCAGCGAGCGGACGGACATGTACAATTTCGGTGCGACCATGTACCGGCTGACCACGATGAAGCTACCCCCGAGTACGGTTCCAGGTCCTGAGACACTGCGAGTCGGTGCCAAGTCCTTCAAGACATTGCTCACACCGGTAGGAGAACTCAACAAGGCCGTGCCACAGGCGCTGTGCGACGTGATTCACAAGTGTCTCGAAAACGATCCGGAACGCCGTCCAGAGCGCATGGGCATTGTGCGCGATCAACTCAAGGAAATCGCAGCGGAGATGGGCACACCGATGAGTAATGAGGAATGAGTCGCAAGTGAGCGATGGGTTTTGTGACCAGTCCGAGGTACAACCTCTACTGCAGCGCCTACTTCTTCGGCTGAGCCCCCAGCGTGAACTCGGCCTTCTCCGGATTGTTGCCATCCGAACCGATCAGGATTCGCTGGGTCTGGGCCTCTTTGCCATCGACCATGAGCTTGAACTTCAGGGTTTTCCCTTTGTCCGCGATGGTGAACACGGCCTCGTCGATTGCTCCGAAAGTCGCGAAGCGAAAATCGAACCCTTTGCCATCCTTGTGGGGCGCGATCGAGTCAGAGGTCTTGCCGTTCCCTTTCTCCAGGCGAATTCCTTCCGCGGTTACCTTGTCCTCGCAGCGAACGGTGCCGGAGAACACCATCAGCTTCTCTTTCTTGCCGACACTGTTCTCGCAACTGGTTCGAAGGTGCCACTTGCCATCGAGATACCAGATGCGAAATGCCCCGACACCGCCGCCGGGATCGCCTTTCTTGGGCATGCCAATCGGATTCGGCGGCTCGAACCCGCTGGCCGGGGCCAGTAGGAAAGCCAGAATAAAGCACGCAAAGATTGGTTGACGTAGCGCCATCGCAGCCTTCCAAAATAAGAAAATGGCGACATGACTCTCGGCAATTTGTAATTCTATCGTGAACCGTCATTTCTCGGTCTTGTTGGCTATTCTCGGAGTTCCGCGCCATGATCCGTCACGTCCTTCTTTGGGCCATCCTTCTCGCTGGTGCGTTCCCCATCCATGCCGCAGGGCCCGAACCGGCAGCATTAGATACGATCGTTGCCGATGCCATGAAGGCGTTCGACGTGCCTGGCGCGGCCGTTGCCATCGTGCAGGATGACAAGGTGATTTATCTGAAGGGCTTCGGTGTCCGCAAGGCGGGAGAAAAGGAACCAGTCACAGAAGACACCGTCTTCGCCATCGCCTCGTGCAGCAAGGCGTTCACAGCCACGGCGATCGCGATGCTCGTGGCCGAGGGCAAGATGAACTGGGACGATCCGGTTCGCAAGCATGTGGATTGGTTTCGGCTCAGCGATCCGTCGGCCGATCGCGATGTGACGATTCGCGATTTGCTATGTCATCGCACCGGCATGCCGCGACACGATATGCTCTGGGCGGCTGCGGCGAACTTGCCAGAGGGCTACATTCGCGATTATGGCAAAGCGAAACCCTCGACCTCGTTTCGTTCAACCTGGGAGTACGCGAACATTCCGTTCACCACCGCGGGCGTAGCGTCCGGCCTGGCCGACAAAAGTGATTGGCCCACGTTGATTCAGAAACGCATTTTCTCGCCGCTCGGCATGAAGACCGCAACCACCTCGGCCCGCGAAGCGATGACCCGGCCCGAATTTGCCGTGCCGCACAATCGCTTTGTCGATGGTAAGATCGGCCCCGTTGCCCGTGCCGACGTCGACAGCGTGCGTGGGGCCGGCAGCATCAACGCCAGCGTTCGCGACCTGTCGCAGTGGCTGCGCTTTCAACTCGCGAACGGCGAGATCGATGGTAAGAAATTGCTCGCCACGGCCGCGATCAAGGAGACGCGCAAGCCGCAGATGATCGTTCGACAGGAAGGCCGCTGGTTGACCTTCTTCCCCGAGAAATCCACGCGATTCTTGAACTATGGCCTGGGCTGGTTCGTTCACGATTATCGCGGCCACATGGCTGTCTCGCACGGCGGCACGCTCGATGGCTTTCGAGCACAGACAATGCTGATCCCGGACAAGAAACTCGGCGTCGTCGTCTTCGGCAACCTGACGCCATCGACGTTTCCTGAAGCACTGAGCAAAGCCCTGCTCGACAAGATCCTCGGCCTCTCGGATGAAGCCTGGATCGAGTTCTACGCCAAGAACGACAAGAGCACGGAGGCGACACGCATCGCCACTCTGAAAACGCGCGAGAAGAATCGCAAAGCGGACACGAAGCCCAGTCGTGAACTTCCTGCCTACGCGGGCTTCTACGCGGAACCCGCCTACGGTCGTGCCGAAGTGCTTGCCGACAAGGACGCGTTAACGCTCAAGTGGGGCCGCTGGACGCTCAAGCTGGAACATCGGCACTTCGATACGTTCACGGGAACGGTGAGTGCTCCCGCCGATGATGCTCTTCGCAATCAACGTTCCTACTACGATGTGGTATTCAAGCTTAACGCCGCCGGGGACGTGGAAAGATTGCAGTTCCTCGAACAAGACTTCACACGCTCGAAATAGGTCGCCTTCGACACGATTCTTCGGGGAGGCACGGTCCGACGGTTCGGGAAAGCCCCCGCGAGTGCCTGAAGGACGGCGAACACACGGGAGCCAAGCCCGGCAAGGCAGTACATGGGCCTGGGAAGTTGGATTGAAGGACTTGAAAAACGACAAGCTCGGAATCTCGTCGCCATGGTTCTTCGTGGCTCATGATTCCGATCTTGAGTAACGCCCGACTTGTCCCCGATCGAGAGGGCGGATTCAATTGCTTGTTTTGGTCCCCCTCCCCGAAGCGGAGAGTGGGACCAAAACAAAACGAGCCGGGTCGTTTGCACGACCCGGCTCGCTGCGTTTTCACTTCTCAATTCAAGAGAACAGTTCGTCGATTCGCTTGCCGTTGTCAACGAGCTTCATCGGCCGTTGCAGTGGCGTCATGACTTCCTTCTCGTGGTCGATGCCGAGAGCGGAGCAGATGCTCGCGTGCAGATGGCTGACCTTCACGGGGCGATCCTTGGGCTTCATGCCGTCCTCGTCGGACGAGCCGATGACCTGGCCACCCTTCACGCCGCCGCCGGCGAACATGCAACTGAAGACCGATGGCCAGTGGTCGCGGCCGGTGGTCAGGTTGATCTTCGGCGTGCGGCCGAACTCGCTGAGCATCACGATCATGGTCTTCTTGAGCAGACCGGACTGTGCCAAATCCTCGATGAGGGCGGCCAGTGCTGGGTCCATCACTTCGCCGTGATCGCGCATCGCGGGGAAGGCGTTCGAGTGAACGTCGAACCCGCCACGATTCACTTGCACGAAGCGAACGCCCTTCTCGACGAGCCGACGGGCCAGCAGGGCCGAGCGGCCGAACTCGCTGTCGCCGTATCGTTCGAGAACCTCTGGCTTCTCTTTGCGGACTTCAAAGGCTTCGAGAGCCGGGCTGCGCATCAGTCGCACGGCATCATTGAGAGCGGTCTGCGTGCCGGCCGTTTCCGTGGTCGGAAGAGTGCCAGCCTGCTTCTCGTTGATCCGCTTGAGGATGTCGAGTCGCTTGCTGCCACGCACGTCGCCAATGGCCGAGGGGAACGCGAGGTACGGGTCCTTTTCGCCGGGACGACCGACGAAGTAAGCCTCGCAGCTTTGGCCGAGGTAGCCGGCCTTCGGAGCCAGGCCGCCAACGGTGACGTAAGCGGGAAGGTCGCCAAGCGTTTTTCGCTCGCTCACAACCACCGAACCGACGCCCGGGTGCTGGAGGTTGCTGCTCTGGCCGTAGCTGGTTTGCAGTTGGTAGGTCGCCCGGCCGTGATCGCCGTTGGTGCCGGCGATGGAGCGGATGAGAGCAATGTGCTTCATCTGCTTAGCGAGTTCCGGGAAAATCTCGGAGATCTGGATTCCGGCCACGCTGGTCTTGATCGGCTCGAGGTCGCCTTGCACATCGCGGCCCGGTTTCGGGTCAAACGTATCGATGTGGCTCATACCGCCGCCATTCCAAAACAGAATGACGTGCTCGGCCGTTGCCTTGCGGTCTTCACCGGCTCGGGCGACCAGGCTGCGGATGTTCATGCCGAGGAACGTGCCAGCGGCGGCACCGACGAACCCTCGTCGGCTGACTCGATAACCGCGGCAACCATTAGATTCTGAAAGCATTTCTGGGTACTCGTTGGTTAGGTGTAAGGTTTAGTGAAAGTCACGCCGAGCGTGACACATATGGTTGGTCAAAGTTTCTTGCACGAACCCATTATGGGATGAACCGGAACTCATTGCTATTCAAAAGCGCCCAACGCAGGTCGGCCAGGCCATCAACCGGAGTGGCCGCCTCTTTCAAAATCGCCTTCGCGTCGGCCACTTCGTCGGCCGTTGGCTCGCGGGTCATGGTTTCGCGATACACGAATTTGATAGCCGCGTCCACATCGGCCTTGGCACCACTGATCAACTTATAGACCGGTTCCAGCGAGCCCACGCGGGCGGCCTCGTTGGTCAGCTTGCCGTTGAGCATCATCAGTGCCTGACGCATCGACGGATTGTGGTCGCGTCGTTCGTCGAGCGTTGCCCGATCCGTTTGGCCGAACACACGCAGGAAGTGCCCAGTCGGAGCCGGCGAGGCCATCCGCATGGAGCTGGCAAACTGCGGGTTATCGTCGACGATCGTCTTCAGTTCCTTCGTGATGTAGCGAACCCGCGTGCCGGCTGGCATGCGGCCACTCTTCATCATCATTTCAGCTTCGAGTTCTTCAGCGGACTTCGCGGTCATCTGATCGACTTCGAGCCCATCGTTCTTCTTGAGGGCTTTCTTGAAGTCGACTTCGATACCACGTTCCAAATCGTAAGCACCAGCCACGACCTTCGGCGGTGCAGGCATGGCGGTATCGCCCGCCTTTGGCTTCGACCCCGGCTTGGAGAGGTCTTCCTTCACGGCTACAGCCACTTGCGTGTAGCTCAGGACGGTCGTCATGTTCGATCCGGGCGGATGCTTCGGCTTGAACAAGTGCCCGGCCACCACGATGCTATCGAACAGGGCTTCGCCGTTCATGCGTCGTGTCGGCAGAGCCGTGAACGCTTTCTCGGCAGCCAGCCGTTCCGGGGCCGCGATCGTTCCCGGCAGATGGCCGCGCTGATAAGTCGAGGTGCGAACGATCGACTCAACCAGGAAGCGGAAGTCGAACCCACTGGCCACGAATTCGTCGGCCAGGAAGTCGAGCGTCTTCGGATGACTTGGCGGATTGTCGTTGCGGAAATCATCCACCTGATTCACGAACCCGCGACCCATCAGTTCCGCCCACACTCGATTGACCATCGAGCGGGAATAGGAACGGTTGCGGGGATCGGTCACGAACTCCGCGAGTTGTCGACGTAATTCGCTGGCACGGTAGAGATCACCTTGCAGGTCGATCTTTCTGCGGGCAGCGTTGGCTTCTTCGGTCACGTCGGACAGGTCGCCTTTATTCGTGACTTTGCCTCCACCTTCGATGAGATCATCGACGGAAGTGCCGGCCTTCGCGGCCCTGGCTTTGGCTTCGGCGGTTTGAAAGTCGCGCAGTTCCTTGATGCGGGCGAGGTGCTTGTTCGGTCCATCGGTCTCGTCCAGCTCGAATGGGAACTTCGCCTTCACGACCGTGCGTGGCTTGCCCTGAGCCTTGTCTTCGGGCGGCCACAGGATCGTGGTCTCGGTCCGTTCGTTCAGGAAGATGCCAAGGATCTGCATCTTGACCCGGTGTTCCACGCGTTGCGTTTTCCCGAAGAAGGCGGCCAGTTGGTAGAACTGCTCGCGGGTCCAGGTATCGAACGGATGGTTGTGGCACTGGGCACAGGAAATTCGCACGCCCATGAACACTTGCGAAACGACGCCGGTGAGGGCCATGGCATCGGCTTCGTCGTTGAGCACGAATCCGGTTTCAGCCTGGGTGTTGGCTCGGCCGGAGGCGGCGATCAAACGACGGGTTAGAACGTCGTAAGGAGTATTGGTGCGAATCGCCTCGTGGACGAATGCTTGGAATGCCGCTCCGCCGTCCGCGTTGTAGCGAACGCGAAGCAGGTCGCCGAAGAACACGGCCCAGCGGTCGGCGAACTGATCGTTACCCATGAACTCGGCGATCGCCTTCGCCCGGCGACTGTCAGCCGGTGCAGCGAGATACTTCTGAATCTCGGTTTCGGAAGGGATGCGACCGGACAGGTCGAGCGTGAGCCGGCGCAGGAAGGCGAGGTCGGAAACGACCTCGGCATCAAGCGTTTTCGGCGCAGCCGAGTTCTCCTGGGACAGCAAGGCATCGACCTTCTTGGCCGTCACACCCGGATCAATAGTCGGCGGAGCCGAAAGCGCGGGAGATGCCAGGAACGCGAGCGTTGCCAGTGCCAAGGGAATCGAGAACAAGAGACCTTTCACCGTATATCCTCCTTAAACATCTGGTTCGGAAGAAAGCAAAAAGCTAAGAGTGATCAATGCAAAGGCAAAACGCATTTCACTTCCAATTTTTCACTTCGACTACTTTCGTTCATCCTCAATCACATGTACCACTTCGCCACCGGCTTGACTGACTGCTTCCAGGATCGGCTCAAAGGTTGCCGCCAGCGTTTCCTTGTGAATCTTCAGCAGGACGGCACGATCCTTTGGATTCAGGTTCGCAAGTTCCTTCTCCACGAGCGAAGCCAGGTCGCGAACCCCTGCCTGCTTACCATTGAAATATACCCGATTGTCCTTGTCCACGGAGATAGAAACTCGAGAAACCGGTGCGGGCTTGGCACCGGGTGCATCGGCAGGCTCCCAGACAATATGGCTATCGTCCTGCGTCTTGGCAAGAATCACGAAGAATAGCACAAGATTAAAGGCGATATCGGCCATCGATACATATGGCGGGGTGATGCCGAGTTTTCGCCGTTGGAAACGCATGAACTTCTTTCTTCTCTCTCGCTGCTTCGGACGAGGGGGACAGGGGGATTTGGGCTGCTCTCGCGAAAACCCGTCCCCTCAACCCCCTCCCTCCTCCCCGTAACGGAGAGGGGGAGCAACACTAAGTCAACGAACCGTTATTTCCTTCTCTTCTTCCAGTTGTAGCGTGATGACTCCGCCTGCCTCCTCGACCATTCCAGTTACACGAATCCAGTGCCTGTACGGGGTGTCCTTGGTGCTCTTCACAACCACAATTCGGTCTTCCGGCTTCGTTTTGACATCCAGCAGTTCCTTGAGCTTCCCAGTAAAGTCCTTGCTGGCAACCTCGGCCCCGTTGATCGTTACCGTCGTTCGCGTTAAGGCCACTTCCACGGTTTGCGATTTCGTTTCGTTCGCTTTGTCCTTGCTGGCACTGGGCATGTGCTGCGGTCTGCCTTTTTCCGGCGTCGTCGAGGCACAAACGACGAAGAAGATCAGCAGGTTAAACGCCAAATCCGTGAGCAAGTTCAACACCCAAGCGGTCTGCATGGCCGACGCTTTATTGCGTCCGCTCTTGTTGCCGGCTTCGATCGTTGCGCCTGCCGCCATCCGTTCTTTCTTCCCCATCCCTTTTCGGGAAGGGGGTTGAGGGGGTCCGGTGAAGTCGTCGTACCCACGAGCGATTCACATAACCCCTGGCCCCATCCCTTTTCGGGAAGGGGAGAAATCCAATTACTTCGCCGCCCGACGTGCGACGCCAGGCGAACTCTCCACCGGTTCGCCAGCCAGCTTGAACGTCAAGGCCTCGATCAACTGCGATGCGGTTTCCTCTGCTTCCAGCATGTACCGATTTACGACCGTCGAAAAGTGGTTGTAAAACATGTACGCCGGAATCGCGACGACCAGGCCCCAAATGGTGACGATGAGCTTGAGCTTGATGCCATCCGCGGCCGTCAGGATGATGTTCTCCGTGCCAAACTTTTCGACGATGCCCTTGAACAAGACCACCATGCCGACGACTGTGCCGGCCGAGCCGAGCATGGGTGCGACATTCGAGATCATCGCCAAGAGCGGCAGGTGTTTTTCCAGTGCCGCCGTGATGTGAACGCTGTATTCGTCCATGGCCTTGTCGACTTGCTCTTCGATGCGGGCCGGATCGTAGTTCAACTTTCGCAGCAGCTCGTAACGACGCAGGCCGACGGTCAGGATCGCTGGCACCGGACCACGCGAGTTGGCACACAATTCCATTGCCTCATCGACCCGCCCATCGTGCAGAAGTTGCAACACTTGAGCCCGGAGTGCACTGCTATCGGCACCGACCATCCAGAGAGTGCGAAACCGTTCGATGACGATCCCCATGCCCAGAATGGCCAGAAGCAAAATCGGCCACATGAAGATGCCACCATCGAGCATGTACCCCATCGCGCCCGAATGCCAGAAATCTGGCGTCGTTGGGGTGTGCGATCCGGCGGCGGCTTGTGCGAAGAACGAATGCATAATGAATTCCGGCAGGCAGGCTTCAAAGTAGTCGGCACACTCCGTGTGCCGACGATACGATCTCACGCTTCAATGCAGCAGGCACACGTCGTTTTCCATTCGAACGACGGCATACGAAGTGTGCCTACTACTATCGCAAGGGACTCTTAATTCTTTCCATCTAACCCCGACGATGCTTCTTCGAACTGCCGCAACATCTCGGGCAATGCCAATCGGCCGCGGGCGTACTTGGCGGGCTCGGTCGAGGGGTAGTCCCAGCGGCACTTGTTGTAGCTCTCGAAAGCTTTCTTCATGTTGCCGGCCGTTCGGTAACTTTCGCCGGCCCAGAACATCGCGTCCGAGGCGAGCGGATCTTCGCGGAACTGCTTGACGAACTTATCGAACATCTCGGCGGCCTTGTCGTAGGACTTGTCCTTGTAATGGCACTGGCCGACGCGGAAGGCCATCTTTGGCCCCCATTTGTGTCCTTCGAACTTCTCCAGGAATTTTTCACCCACCTGGGCGGCCACCTTAAAATTCTCGGCCTTGTAGAAGTGCTCGCCGATGCGGACCATTACGTTCGCGATCAGCGGGTTCTTGGGATACGTGGCCGCCAGAGTCACGTAGGCCTCCAGAGCCTGGTTGAACTCGCCGGCTTCTTCGTAACTCTGGGCCAACTTGAACTGGGCATCCGGGGCCAACACGTGGTCCGGGTATTGCTTCACGATGGTTTGGTACGCCTGGACCGCTTCGCCGTACTGCTTCAATTCCTGAGCGAATTGGCCGAGCAAATACGACACGCGCGGCGTGTACTTCGGATTCGGGTAGTCCGCGATCACTTCTCGCAACACGCGACGACCCGCTTCCAGATCCGCTCGTGCTTCCGGCTCGCGACCGAGGGCCGTGTGACTCTTGAAGAGTTCGAAGTGGCTCTCCGCGATGTGGAACTGAGTTTCGACGGCCAGCGCCTCATCGCTAAAGAGCTTGCTGAAAGCTTGTAGCTTGCCATCGGTGCCGATTACTACCGCGACCGTGACGGTCGAAATGAATTTCCCCTCCGTGCCACTGGCGGATCGTTCATCCTCGTAGGTCGCTTCGAGGGTGTCGCCGAAGTAGCACTCGATCATTGATGTCTCTACTTTCAGGTTTCCGGCCGTGGGCTTCTCGACCGGGCTTAGCAGTACGGAACCGGTGAAGATGCCGCTATGCGAAAGAGTCTCGATCAGTTCGACGACTTCGTCTTCGCCCCGTTTGGTCTTGATGCGAACCTTCGCCGTATCGCGGTTCGGCGTGCGATCGAGATCGGCATCGATGACTTTCAGGAAGAGCCGTTCGCCAACATGGACGGCCGTGATTTCCTTCTGGTACTCGGAGTCCGTGCAGGTCAATTGGCCATCGGTTAGCAAGCGGGCCTTCGCCGCCAGGCTCGCCGTGGCACCCATCGGCCGACGGGTGTCGGCATAAATGACCTCGACCACGTCCGCACCGGTCAGATTGAGCACGCGGGTGACAAGCGTCTTGTCGCGGCCCTTACCCTCTTCCATGCCTTCTTCCTTCGGCAGCACCGGCCCACCGATCAGATCGCGAGGCATCGAGGAGGTGAGCGGCACCATCGACTGGCTATCCTTGCCGCCCAGTTGCATAATCACCTGGCCGACAAAACGACCTTCCTGGAGGGCGGTGCCGGCCTTATCCTGCGTGGTCGCTCCGAGTCGGCGGTCGTCGATCACGCAATCGACCTCGATCTCGGCACCGGCCGTGGTCTTCAGCTTCACGGTCACTTTGCTGCGGCTGTCCTTGGCCGCGTCGCGATCGATCACTTCGATCGTGAACGGGGCATCGAAAGCAACGCCGGCCACCAGATTCGGGTCGGTTTCTCCCGGCGTCGCGGGGATGTAGCGAAGAATCGGTGCCGGATCGACCGGCGGAGCACCCAGCATTTGCACCGGCCGTGTGGCTCGGGTTTCAGTCACGCGGACGCGGCCCGGCGTCGGCTCGGCCACGTACACGACGGATTCGCGAATGGCGGAGTGGCCAGGCACCGTGTTCTGCCGATCGGAATAACGCAGGTACAATCGATCGCCAGGCTTCACGACGATTTTGCCTTCGGCCGCCATCGCGGCGGTATCGACTTCTTTGGTGAATACGCCGCTGTTCTCGGCCGTTTCCGTCGCTTCGAGGTCGATTGGCGTGCCGTCGTTCAGCACGACTTGCACCTTGATCTTGTCCGGGGCTGCCGTCTCATCCGCATCGAAGTCCGTGACTTCGATGATCACACGTTCGCCCGGATCGATGCGGAGCAGTTCCTTGCGAACCGTGTACACGTCGCCCGCAGAAGTCTTGAGGAAGTCGTACGCGATCGGCGTGAGATAGCCGTTGTGATAGGTGGCCGTCAGTTTGCCCGAGAGCAAACGGGAACCGCCCGTCAGGTTCACATCGTCTACATAGGTTGCCGTCACGATGTCGCCGCCTGCGATCTCCAGGATGTTGTTCGTGGAGAGCGAAAGCAGGTCCGCTTCCGTTGGGATATGCAGGACTTTCTTCTCGGTATCCGAAATCTCGACGTGGTTGATGGCCACTGCTTCGCCGCGATATTCGTGGATCACGGCACGGACATACCGCAACGAGATCGGTGCGAACTGGAAGTTCCAGGATAGCCCATCCTTGTCGGCCACGCCTTCTCCGAACGGCCGGGCGATCGCCACGCTCTTGGCTTCCGGGCGGGCGAGATCAAAATCCAATTCGCGGAATGGTACGGGCTCGACGAGTTCGGATGTGGCGTCACCCGAGGACCAGCGAGCCTCCAGCGTGTTCGTGTTCGGGCCGGCCGCGGCGAAAATGGTCACGACGTGCGTGCCAGCGTCGAGGTAGACATCGGCAAATCTGCCACCGGCACCGACTGGCAATTCGAGGCGCCCATCGACCATGACAGCGGTCTTCTCACCTTGCACCGCGAAGCGGGCCGAGCCGGACTTGCGTTGCACGATCTTGCCGTGCCACACGATCGATACGGCCTTCTTGGCCTTCTCGTCCGGTAGGCGAGCCCAGAACAGGTCGGCCGCTTTGCCCTCAGCCGTGGCTTTCACGTTTTTGGTTTGCGCGACCACCTGTTCCCAGGTGGTGTAGCCTTGAGCAGCGCCCCCTTCGTAGATGCGAGCGGACATCACATCGGGCATGCCGACGACTGGTTCGACCTTGGCGTCGGGATGGGTGCCGGCCAGACGGAACCACAGGCGGCCATCGTCGCTGCCTTCGAGGGTCATGCGGACCGGTGCATTGCGTTTGGCGTCCGGCGTCCAGATGGTGACGCGGTCGGCTCGCTTCAGGTCCTTCATGTCGATGCTGAGGATCTTCGGGGTAGCCCCGTCTGGCTCGCTGAGCCAGGCGCTCTTTTGGTCCTTGTCGATCGACATCAGCGGACTGTGGTCGATGGCTGTGTTCGTGGCCAACGCACCGGCTGGAAGTTCGCCCGTTTTGGCGGTGCCTTCAAACCAGCCGGTATGCGGCCCGGTTTCGGTCAGGACGACGGAAACCTGATCGCCACTCGCGGCCACTAGCTTCACCGTAACCGTATCCGGCTGATCGGTAACATCGCGATCCGCGTCCTTGACACGCAGGTAGACGACGTTGCCTGGTTTCACTTGGTCTTTGGGCCGTGCGAGGCCCTTGCGTTTGTCTTCGTCCTTGTCGCCCTTGGCTTCACGCTCCAGCCGTTTGCTGAAGGTCTCTTCGTCCTCGTCAATGATCTTGCCCGAGCCGACGTCGAGCTTGCCGTCGGAGGCGATACGAATCTCGGCGTCCGGCAATGGGGCGTCCTTGAATTCCTTCTTGAACTCAGGCGGATAATCCACGCGGATGATGTCCTTGCCGGTGAGTTGCAGCACGCGATCGTTCTTGGCGGCTGTGCCGAGGCGCGTCTCCAGGTCGGCCCGGAATAGCCCCTTGCCTGCTCCGCCGGAGATGAGGAACAGCGTTTCCACGTCGCCACCTGGCTCCGTGGTGATGCGAACCGGAATGCGGCTGTGCCCACGGCTAACGCCGAGATCGCTATCCTGCACGACGATCGAAAGCGGTTCGCCCGGCGTGTGGTAGCGTTTACTAGCACGTCCCAGCCGACCGACGGTGCGGAGCATTTCGAGTTGGTCGACATACCGTTGCTCGGCCCCGTACACCTCGGACAGGTTGAAGAGGGCCTGATTGGCCAACTCAAGATTCGGCACCCGTTCGAGCACAGCACGGAAGATGGCACGTGCTTCATCGAGGTCGCCACGACGGCTGGCAAGCACGCCGCGAAGGAACTCGGCCCGAATCACGACATCGCGTTCGCGACTGCCGGCGAGCCTCTCGAAAGCTTGCTCGGCCTGGTCGTAGACCTTTTGTTCCATGAAGCTCTCGCCGATGCCGAAGTCCGCGTCGATGGCTTGCGGCGTCTTGGCATAGCGATTCAGGAGCGTGGTGAATTCAGCACGAGCGAGGTCAAATCGTTTCGCCCGGAAGTAATTGCGTCCCAGGAGCAGTTGCACGCGGGCCTTCTCGACTTCGTCCACTTCCTTGATTTCGGCATTCTTGATGAGCCAGGCTCGCAGAATGTCTTCGACGCGCGTGTGGTTCTCCTCGCCACCGGAGGCGATGTGGCTTTCGCACACGAACACCAGCAGATCGACTGGCACTTCGGCGCGATGCTCGTCGAACAATTTCAGATGGGCAAGGTACGTTTCAAAAGCCAGCTTTTGGTCGCCGAGTCGCAATTGCAAAGCTGCGGAGAGCAGCGGAGCAATCGGGCTCTTCTCGTCGATGACGGCACCACCGGCGGCACCGAGGCGAGTATAAGCTTGTGTGAGCAGATCGCGGCCGGTCTTGCGACGGCCTTCATCAAGTCCCTGGAACATGCCGAGCATTCCGCCCATCAAGGTCGCGGCGGCCAGGTGATCCTTGCGACCCATCGCGGCCTGGGCGTAGGGCGTGAGCAGATCGAAATCAGTTGCGTCGCCGTAGCCGAGGAAAATGCATTCACTGAGAGCGAGCAGCTTTTTCATCGGTGGAAGCTGACCCGCAGCGTCGTCGAGTTCCAACAGAGCCGCCTGTGCGGTCATGGACGACCGGGCGATTTTCAGATCGCGAATGAGTGTGAAGAGCTTGCGTTTAATGGCGGGCGTGGCCTTCAAGTCTGCACGGGCCGCGTTCATCCAAGCATTGAACGTGACGTAGTCCGCATCGGGGCTTTGGGCACCGAAGGCACGATCGCGAACTTTGTCCGCAGCCGGCCCGAGCAGGCGGGCGGCCCCGTCGATGTCGAGCAGTTTCACCATGTAGTCTGCACGAGCGGTGGCAAAGCTAAAGTGAAAGCCCGAGTCCTTCACCAAAAGCGTGTCCAGGAACTTCGGCTTATCCAGTTCAGGAAGCAGTGCCACCAAGCGGGCGGCACATTGAGAAAAGTCGGTGGTGTCCGGATTACCCGTGAGGGCTCGATCCCAGCATTCCTTGGCTTCCACTTTCAGGTTCAACCCGGTGAGCACATCGCCCATGCCGGCCGCAGCGTTGTTGTCGTAACCGTACTTCTCGAACATCTTCTTGGTCCACGCCCAGGTTTGCTGCGCCAGCGGCACGTCCTTGAAATGTCCGGCTACCGTGAACAAGCGGCGAGAGATATCGGTGCTCAACGAAGTTGGTTCGAGCTTGAGTATGACGGCGGCAGCGGGCTTAAACGCTTCAGGCTTTACGTGATCAGTCGACCAGTTCAAATAGGAAGTGGCTGCATCGAACGACTTGGGAAGGCGGGTTGTCCAGTCCCTGGCGATGTCGATGCTCTTCACGCGCTGGGCGTCCGGCGCGTAGTGACGGTAGAAGTACTGCTGCTGGTAAAGCAAGTCGTTCGCGAGATCATCGGGGTACGCGGCAATTCGTGCGGGCTCGATGAGCTTCGCGCGAGCGGCGGCGGCTTGCGGGCTCCAGACGTTGGCGTTCGCCCTTTCGAATGCCAGCCAATCCGCGTTGATCGGTTCTTTGTCCGACTTGGCAAGTTCGACCCTGGCAACCTGGGCTCGCTTGGCGAGTTCCTTGTTCGTCGCTCGTGCCGTTGCCCACGCGCCAAGTGTTGCATGGTAGGTCGTGATCCAGGGGAATCTTCGGCGAGCTGCCACAACTTGAGCGACGTCCGCGTTGAACTCGGCGTCGTCAGCGGCGGCATCGAGGAGCCAGTTGACCGAGCCCCCCACCGTGCCATCGTTGACGGGGAACGAGAAGGCAAGTTCACGTGCCACTGCTTTTGCAGCCGGGACGTTCACGGCGCGATCGCGGAGCAATTCCAGGGCGAGGGAGTATCGTAGAGAGGCGGCGGTTGCTAGCGAAGTTGCCCGTGGGATCGCAGCCCGGAGCGTTTGCTCCGCGACGGCAAGGCGGGCTTTGCGAACGTTCAAGTCCGGCTCGGCACCGAACAACTGCACATAGGCGGACGAGGCACTGTGAGAACGAGCATCGAACGGCAGCACGGCCGCCAGGATTTGCTCGGCTCGTGCCGGTTCCTTGTTGGTGACGAGAACGGAGGCGAGCCGTATTTGTGCCGCAAAGCGATCCGGCCGATCGGGGTACTTGGCGACGTAAGCAGCCACGAACGGCTCGAACGCCGGCGGCTTCGGGTTGGTCTGGAACAACTCTTCGATGAGTCGCATCTGCAAGTCGGGCCGGGCAGGTGTATTCACCACCGCCAACGCTCGCTTCCAGCCTTCGACCGCGTTTTCGCGTTGTCCCAACCGGCTATAGTTCTCGGCCATGCGGGCGTTAAGATACTGCAGATAGTAGGGTGTCGGCGGCGGGCTCTTGGCGAGCAGCTTGGTGCCAACGATGTTCGCTTTCGCCCACAAACTTAGGCGTTCTTGGGCATCCAAGGCACTCCAGCCGGCTGCAGTCGCGGGACCACCAGCGGGGAGTTTGTCGAGCATGTCTTCGCCGAGGGCAGCAGCCTTGGCGAAGGATTCCGGATTGGCTACGGCGAAGTACAGACCAATCGCATCAGCCCCCGATCGCCGTCCTTCGGGCGTCGGCCCCAGACGCTTCCAGTGGGCTTCCTGAATCGCGGCGGTGCCCGCATAGTCCCCACCACGACGCAGGAGTGCGGCCAACCAGCGTTCGACTTCGGCACAGGCCGGGTCGGCCGGATGGCGAGTGAGGTATTGCCGGCCCGTTGCGATGAGTTCCTTGTTCCGGCCCGTGACTTGAAGAGCGTCGATCAACTTCAGCATCACATCTTTGTGGCGAGCGTGCGTCACGTGCTGGGCTACGAAAAGAGTCGCAGCACGCACGAGGCCAAATGGCCGGCCGTTCGTGTGATACAGGTCGATCAGTTTCAGTTGGACTTCCGCGCCTTCCTTGCTGGTGCTGCTCGCTTTCGCGAGCTGTGCTTCCAGCGCGGCCGCCTGCTTGCCGATCGTGTCGATCTCGTTCTCGTTGACATCGGGGCCCTTGGCCTTCTCCTTGCCAGCAGGCGGCGTCGTCTGTTGAGCGACGACCACACCCAGGACAGCGAGGAACAAGGCGGCGAATGCGAGAGTGCGAATGTTCATTGGTGAACCGCGTGAGGAATTTTCTTGGCTCCCCCTCTCCGAAAGGGAGAGGGGGGAGAAAAACTAAAACCCAGCCTTATGCAACGCTTCCGAAATCTTCTTCGCATCCGGGGCCAGTGGGCTTTCCGGGAAGTCGGCAATCATCTGGTCGAACTGCTTGCGGGCCTCGCCCTTCTTTTCCAGGCGATACAGGCAGCGGCCGTAGTTAAACAGAATCACATCGAGGAACTTGGCATCGGGATGCGTCCGCAGAACCGTCTCGAACACATCGATGGCCCGGGCGTAATCCTTTTGCACGTAGTAGTAGTTTGCCATCTTGGCGACGGCCTCGCCCACACGACCGCTATCGGGGAATTGGTCGAAGACTTTCTTGTATTCCTGGAACGATTGATCGAAGAGTTGGGCGCCCGCGGCCCCCTCGGCTGCTTTGGCCATCTCCTCGTAGTTCTCGGCGATGCCGAACTGGGCTTCGCCTCGCAGCGGGCTCTTTTGCAGTCGCAGCACGCTGTTGTAGATGCCAATCGAGCGCTGATATTCCTTCTGCTTGGCAGCCACTTGTGCCAGGGAGATCAAAGCGGCATCGACGAACTCACTGTTGGGGAAGTCTCTCTGAAGTCGCTGGCTCATGGCGGCAGCGAGGTCGAGCTTGTCCATCTCGAAGTAGATCTTCCAGAGTTGCACGTAGGTCTCTTCAAGAGTTCGGCCCCCGAGTTTCTGGGCCTCCGTGCTGATTTCTTCGCACATGGCCATCGCCTGGGCGTACTTGGTCTCCGCGTGTTGCTTGAGGCCGAATTCCTTGTAGCGATTGCCGATGTTCGTGAGCGCACTCGACGTCTTGAGTTGAGTGCGTACCCGAAGTTCCTGGTCGGAAATGTGCGTCTGCGAGACGCGAACGCTACCCAGGCTTCCCTCAACTGCACGAGCCTTGAAGACGATCGTCTTCGGTTCGCCACTGGCATTCTTCGTGTCGATGTACGTCACCACGATCAGATCGTTGGGCTGGGCCTGAAGGATTTGATCGGCGGGGAGGACCACTTCGGTCTTGTCGAGTTGAACAACCGCCCGGAAGGTGCCGGAGTGGATCGTGCCATCGTCTTCCTCGGGCTTCGGGGCAGGCGGTGGTTCCTTTTTTGGCTCCTCTTTCTTGGGCTCCTCTTTTTTTGGTTCCTCTTTTTTCGGCTCGACCGATTTGGGCTCATCCTTCTTTGGCTCGCCGTCTTTTGTTGGCTCCACCGGCTTCGGCGGAAGCGGCAGGGCAATGTTCTCCACGACCGGCTTGGCGAGCTTGGCTTCGGTCAGGATCACATCGACCTTGTCGATTTTCTTGAAGCGTTCGAGCTTGTTCGGATCGACCTTCGCGGGCGTTGCGGGTGTTGCAGGCCCGGCCTCGGCCGCGAGTTCCTCGGGAGTTTTCTCGCGATAGATTTCGACCGTCACACGGACGACGTCGGCACCGTCGGTCAAATCGAAGTCGGCATCGAAAACTTGCAGGTTCATGCCGCGGCCGAGTACCGCACCGCGAAGTGTTTCGGCATAGGCACCGTCCATCACGGCGGCGGTCGCACTGCTAACGATCGGAATATCCTTGATGACGACATTCTCTTTTGCACCGGCCGCGGTGTGAATGTCGCGGTAGGTAATTTTGACGACTTCGCCGCCACGAATTTCGAGCTTGCCATTACCAGGTTTTGGCTTGCCCAGCGTACTGGTGATCGAGCCGATCACCACACGAACATTGCGGCCAATGGCGTAGCATTCGACAGTTTCAGAATCGCCCGAAAGCGTTTGAACTTTGACGCTGACGGTCTTGCCCGGCTCCAGGGCGGCGAGATCGGCGTCTTCAATACGAACGAAAAGGCGTTTGCCAGCTTCGAGTAACTCGGCCGTCGGGTTATTGGTTTTGGCAGGGACCGTTCCGGCCGGTTCCGGAGGTGGCAGGGCGGTGCCAACTCGTTCAAGGGCAGCGATTGCCCGGCTGTAGTGTCCTTGCTGGAAATGCCCAAGGCCGACGTAGTAGTAGGCCTGGTTCACCTGCGGGCTGACCGGGAATTTTTCGATCACGTCGCGCATGTAACGGAAGCATTTGCCGTAATTGCGGCTCTCGAAGAAACAGACGCCGATTTTGAGTGTTGCTTCGGCTCGTTGCTCCTCACTGGGGTTTTCTTCCACGGCAACCGATTCAAAATGTGTGCGGGCCCGATCGAAGGCCCGATCTTTGCCGATGAGATGGTTGCCGAGTTTCAGATGGGCATCGAAACGAACCCGGCTACGCGGATAGCGTTCGATGACCGATTGCCAAACTTCGATGGCCTTGACTGGCTCGTTGGCTTCCAGGCGGGCATCGCCGGCTGCGAGCAACGCACGTGCGGTGCGGTCTTCCACGATCGAGCCACGTTCCGGGCCGCCCTTGTCCTTGTCTTTATCTTTCTTGGGTTCCTGCGCGAGGGCATCCTGGCTGTTCTCGTGGAATGCGAGCAAAGAAAAGCCGACTCCGCCAAGCATGAATGCGGCGAACAGGACACGCCAGCGAGAGGGAATTGATCGCATGTGCGCCTCGTCAGTTGGTGAACAGGTCGGATACCCGGTGCGAAGGGAGAAAAAACGTGGAACGCGGCGGGTTCGGGGTGGGCAAGCACAAAGCCGAGCGGTCAAGGAGAACCGCCCGCAGGAAGGCTACTATTAGACGCTCGCCGACGCCAAAGAGTTCCACAAAGCTATCGCCCATTGTACAAGCGGGTTGAAAAAATCGCCAGAAGGTTCTTTGCCTAGTGCCTCTATCCGGTTAACATAAGCAATGGGCAACTGTCCGACTCAACCCACCCGGCCCACACCCTTTTCGATGGCGGCCAATTTCATGATTCCGAACTCACCGAACGGCGAAGCCAATCAAGCGACCCTGACCAACTCACGCAATCCCGCGAGTTTCACGGCCGATTCTTTGCGCCACATGCGCAATCAAACGCCCGAAGAATCGCTCGGCCTTTCCAGCGAAGGCAGCTTGCTGAAGCCGTTTCTCCTGGCAACAGCAATCGCGGCGATCATGCTGGTGGCTTTCACGGCCATGCCGTATTTTCTTGCCAAGCAAGCGGACCCGACGCCGAAACAAGTTCAAGCCGCACCGGAAGCCCCGGAAGCCGCTCCAGCTGCTTCCGTGCCGGCCGACCCCAGCAAATCCCCAGCTGCAACCACGGCCACTTCCACGCCTGGCAAAACACCGTCGCCCAAGAGCAAGGACATTCTCGACGTCCTTGGCGAAAGCGGCACCAAGAAAGCCAACCCCAAGGTGAACCCGCTGGACAAGAAGGACGACGATATCTTGAAGGAAATCAAGTAGGAAACAATTCATGACGACCACGGCGAGTACCTTCTCAGCATCGCCAAGTGAGATCGGCGGGAGGTGATGAGTCGCTTACGCCTTCTATTGAATCGCTCACTTAGAAATCGCAGTTGAAGCGAATGCCGAGTGCTCTGATCTCTCCGTCGGCGCGGCCCTCTTTGTCGCCCGGATTGAACTCGCGAGTCATCCAGCTTGCGTTGATCTGGATTCGGGCGTTCGACGCGAGATACCAGTTGATGGCCCCGGTGATCCCTTGAGCGGTTCCGCCGTTGATGCCGCCATGAGTCAGATCGACATAGTCGTAGCGCAAACCAATTTCCCATGCACCCGTATCGAACGTCCAGCTATCATCCTCTCCTTCGAGCAGGACGAACCGGCGCGTCGGCGTAACACGGGCATAACCGGGGCGGTCCTTGACATACCCGTGATGATCGGGCGTAAGAAAGCGAAGCAACTCGATATTACCGCCGGCTGAGTTAAAGGTCCCGCGTGACTCGACTCCGTTGGGCAACTTGCCATCCGGACCTGGCAGGCCGCCGGTGTAAGCGTTCGTCACCGTGCTGACGCTTCCCTCGGCTGCGAAAGTCCACGGGCCCCAGGCGGAAGCGAACTCTAGGTTTGCGATTTGCTGGGCGTCTCGCGAGAATATCGTTCCCGAATCGAGAAGGTTCGGAACCTGGAAACTCGTACCGACCCGGACGTTTGGGCGAGCCCGATATCGCACTGCGTTCTGGTACAAGTTGCGATAGCTGTAATCGACGCCGAGATGCAGCCAGAGTTGCTCTTCCTCATCCCACAGCGGCAGGCATGTGATTCGGCCATCGTAGGCGTAGGCCCCGTCCCCGACCGAGGAGTAGAGTCGGCCCGTACTGTTGTTCTGCATGAACACGCCGAACAAGGTGTAAGCACGATCGTTGAGATAGGTTCGGGAAACCGTCACGCCTTGCGAGAAGTTGTAGTTGCCGTTGTAGGCATCATACATCACGCCGCGTTCCATCCAGAGTTGATTGTTGTCGGCGGTGGCGGTCGCGAAGTTCAGGCTCTCGCGATGCCGGCCGACGCGAATGTTGCCAACCACAGGCAGTTTGACGAGGCCGATGTAAACTTCGTTGAAGAGCGGGCCTTCCGACGGATCGAAATTGTTCAACGCGGGATCGGCCACGCCGGCACTATTCGGAATCCCCAAGGTTCGTTGACGCAAATCAATCGCGTTGGCGAATTCGTATTAGGCGAAAAATTCGATCTGCTCGTAGGCCAGGCCGGACATACGCAAGCGTGCCCGGCGAAAGTCCATGCCATCTTGCAGTGTCTGCCCGGGATCGACCATGTTGTTGAATTGACCGATCGATCGCTTCAGATCTCTGTTCGCCCCATAGAAACCAATGTCGAACTGGTTCACGCCGCCAATGGTGAAGCGGAAATTCTTATCGCCGGTCTCGAAGGTGATGCCGTTCTTCCAGGTCCCCGTGACTTTGCGGGCAGCGATTGCCTCTTCCTTTGTTTTGTCATCGCGTTCCTGGAGTGCCTCGGCGATGAGTTTCCTGATCTCGGGTTCATCCGGCGAAGCGGGTACAGGGGGTTGATTGGAACTCGCGAGTTCGCTCTGAGCGTGAAGACGGGGAAACGAGGCAACGATGGCAAGCAAGGCGAGAGCGTAGAACGATGCACGGCGACGTGGATTCACAGTTCTCGTAGTATCGTCACGACCGTCATAGTTTCTTGAGGTAATCGGCTTTTTGGGAGGAATTGCTCAAGTTCTACGCGAGCCTTCAAGTTGTAGCCGCACTCGTCAGAGTGCGGGTTGGCGAAGTCTCCCGCGTTCTGACGAACGCGGCTACGATGTTCTTGGCGACGCAAAGTCTCCCGCGTTCTGGCGAACGCGGCTACAATGCGATCTGCATGGCCACACATCTCCTACTTGGCTGCGGCTACCTTGGGCGGGTGGTCGCGAGCCGCTGGATCGCTGAGGGCAAAGCGGTCTCCGCGCTAACCCGTTCGCGAGCGGATGAAATTCGCTCGCTGGGCATCGAACCGATCCTGGGTGATGTCACCCGTCCGGCATCTCTTCAGCTACCACACGTCGCGACAGTCCTTTACGCCATCGGCCTGGATCGCGCTGCCGGTCGGTCGATGCGTGAAGTCTATCTAGGCGGGCTCACCAATGTGCTGAGCAATTTGCCGCGACCGAAGGCGTTCGTGTACATCAGCAGCACGAGCGTCTATGGCCAGGACGATGGCGGCTGGGTCGATGAAGCGTCGCCCACGGAGCCTGTTGAAGAAAGTGGCCGCATCGTATTGGAGTGCGAGCGGCTACTTCGAGAGCGACTGCCGGAATCAATCATCTTGCGTTTTGCGGGCATCTACGGGCCCGGCCGGGTCATTCGTCGAGCCGCGATCGAAAAAGGTGAGTCCATCGCGACCGACCCGGAAGGGTGGCTGAATCTGATTCATGTGGACGACGGAGCCAACGCTATCCTCGCGGCAGCAGAACGCGGCCGACCGGGTGCAACGTACAACGTGGTGGACAATCAACCCATGACACGCCGCGAGTTCTACTCAGAGATGGCATCGCTACTCGGTGCTCCGGCACCACGCTTTACATCGGCGGTCGAGCGAACCAATCGGCGCATCAACAATGGACGGCTGAGTTCGGGGTTGGGCGTGGAAATGCAATACCCAGACTTTCGCGTCGGACTTCGAGAGGCAATCGGCATCGAATCGACTCGTTCATAAGATGGCCCGACGATGTCAGACTTGCCGGGCCGATTGTCGTGGACTGCCATTCTCTCGGCCTCCCTCCTGATCGCGCTGTTCGTCTCCCTCTTCTACTTGCCGCTTCGCCCCACAGCCTGGGGCGGTTCGCGTGGCAGTGGCCCATTCGAGGAAGGGACGATGCCTCCAGCGGGTCGTTGGGCTCGCGACGTCCGCATCCATTTGGAATCGTTTGCGAATAAGCGATCGCCACAATCTGGGATCGTAGCCACGGCCGAGGCACTCGTCGGGTATTACGCCTTGCTTGTGGCCGCGAAGTTGGGCGTACTCTGGGTCGTTCTGTTTCGACTTGGCCGAAAAGGTTGGCTAGCCACGCTGTTCACGATGGCGGTCGCCCTGCCGATGTTTCTCGGGGCACCGCGGCAAACGGACCGCGATGTTGGCCTGCTGTTCTTCGCGATCTTGATCGGAGGGACTTCGTGTTCACGTCCACCCTGGAGGCGGACGGCACTTGCTCTCCCGGTACTGTTCGCTGTCTGGGCCAACGCCCATGCCTCGGCCCTGCTCGGCTTGATTTGGTTGGGTGTCATTACATTCGGAAGGTCGGTTGAATGGTGGAAGGCCCCAAGTGGATCGACTCGTCCGGCCGTGTCACGCTTCCTGATTGCGATTGTGCTGTGTGCGGGCGCAATGTGCGCCAACCCGGACGGCCCACGGATATTCGTGGATGCCGTGCTGGCTGCGAAGAATGCGAACATCGGTTCGCTTCTCGACTACCAGCCGATTGATTTCAATGGGCACAATCTGTTGCCGTGGGTGTATTTCGGCACGATCGCTCTGCTGATTCTGGTGCAGATGATTCGTGCCCGGCCATTCTCGCCAACGTCGTTGTTTGTAGTGCTCTCGTTCGGAATTTGGCCTCTCCTTCAAGCTCGAGGAGTGGATTATTGGTGGCTGATCGTGGGCTGGGTGATCGTACGCGAATTTGCTTCCTTCAGAGCCCCGAGTGTAAGCGCGGGGGAGACTGTCTCCCCCGCGCTTACACTCGGGGCTCTGAATTCCCGTGGCTATTTCTGTTGGGCTTTGATCGCGGCCTTCTTTATCGCATTGCTCGCGACTCCGTTTGCTCGATGGCTCATCCTTGGCAAGCCGCGAGCAATCGAGGCGATCGCCACGGCGGACACACCCACTCAGCTCGCTTCGGAATTAACGGGAAGCGACGTGCTTCCAGAACTCCGTGAAACAGTCGGCACCGAATATCCGAACAGCCGATATCGAGGAGCAATTCTGTGTGGCGAAGAGCAGGGCGACTTCCTGGCCTGGGTACTCGACGGAGACAACGATCGGCCCGTCATGCTCTACACGCGGCCCGAAACACTCGGAAGAGACCACTGGGCCGAATGTCGCCGGGTGCTCGATGGCAGTTCCGACTGGTGGGAAATCACCGGCCGACATCAGACAAATTTGATTGTGATCGTTCCTGAACGCTTCCCAAAGCTGGCCGAGCGGCTGCGGCGAGCGAAGGAATGGCGTACAGTTCAAGACGATGTCCTGTTGATTGCGGTCCGACGCGAGCCACGCTTGCCCGCCGAACTCATGGGGCCCTGATCGCGTATGAACGAACTCGGCCGATTTCGACTTGCCACCGCCTCGTTGCGAGGTGTGTTGCTGATCGCTGGGCTATCCGCATACCTGTCCTTCTACCCGCTCTGGCACACGGACGTCTGGGCCCACGCGAAGTACGGCGAATGGTACTGCACGCATCAGAAAAGCCCCGGTATTGAGCCGCTCTCGACCTTTAGCGATCAGTCCGTCCCATTCCCGGATGTCGCCTGGCTATCGCAATCAGCCTATCACCTCATCTACCAGTTCGGGGCAAAGGTCGCGGGCGGAGATGCCGAGTCGCAGTTGATGGGCGGAGCGGAGGCCTTGCGCTCGTTTCACCTGTTGCTGCTGATCGCCCGCTTCGTATTGCTTTGGCTTGCTCTAAGGCGATTTGGCGGCTCCGCGAACTGGGCGACACTCGGCGTGTTCCTCTACATGATGGCCGTCGGTTTCGGCTCCGCAGTGCAGCGACCACAGGCGTTCGGCCTGTTCTTTTTCACGGCGATCATCTTTGCACTCAGCACGCCCACCTTGTCGCGGCGGGCATTGGTTTGGCTGCCTGTTTCGTTTCTCCTCTGGGCGAACATGCACGCGACCTTCACGCTTGGCCTGGCGATGCTCGGGTTGCATGCCCTGGGCCGGCTCATTGAGAGACGGGCATTCGATCTCGAGGTTCGTCGCCTCATCCTCCTCGGTATTCTCTGCGGCCTTGCCACTCTCGTGAATCCGCACGGACCCTGGCTCTATCGCGATATCTTTGCCTTCTCGGCCCATCCGAACCTGAAGACGATGACGGAGTGGCTGCCCATGAAATTGACGGCCGAGGGTGGCTCACACTGGTCGTACCTGATGAGTCTTGTGCTCTTGCTGTTCGTCCGCGTTTTGGGTGGCCGCAAGGTCGGCGTAGCGGACTGGCTCGTGGCAATTCCGTTCGCCCTGTGGCCATGGATTCAGGCACGCATGATGTTTTGGTGGTGGACGGTAGCCGTCTGGCTCCTGGCACGATTCGGGCCAGGACTCGCCGATCGCTTCCCAACACTGCCAAAGATTTCCGATGGCGAACCCACACGCACGAATGCCTGGATTGCGACGCTTGCCGTTCTCGGAGCGTTGGTCATCTTTCCTCCGTTCCTCAAACTCGAAGCGAGGAAGATCGTTTCAGAGGGCACGCCCTGGCGTCTTGGCTTCGAACTCACGGCGAAGCCGGAAGACGAGGGACGCTGGTTGCCCCCGCTGCGGCAGGCGATTCGAGAAAGCTATCCCGATCACCGTTTCCAGGGCACGATCATCGTCAGCGAGACGCAAGGCGACTTTCTGGTCTGGAAATTGCCGCGTGAGGTGCCAGTATTGATTTACACGCATGCTCACGTGTTTCGTGTCGAGCACTGGACTGCATGTCTAACCGTGAAGCGCGGCGATCCGGGCTGGAAAGATTTCGTCGCCGCTAATCGTGGGAACCTAATCGTCGTGGAAATCGAATCGCACGGGATACTCTGCGCCCAACTTCGGGTCGATCCGGACTGGCTGGTCATTCAAGACGCGCCGGAGGCGGGGCCTTTGAGCGTCTTGATCGCACTGCGGAAGAAGCCACTCTGAGTGGGTGAGGCGCGGATTTTATCGGACAATCACGCCTCCTTCGTTGTGTCCTTCCAATCTGTGTGCTATAGATGAGATGTGGAGGGGCTTGACCTCCACCCTAAGATGCATTTGCCTTACAAATCACGAGCTTGATGCGACTTCGCGGGCCGGTTCGGGGCGCTTGATTGGCCCGGCCGGCCCGCCTATGTTTCGGGTGACAACCCGCTTTATTTTTGATCGAATAGCCAAATCACGTGGACCTCGCCTGGTCCCCCCTTTCCTCCACCCATTCGACCGATCTCTGCAACCTTCCAACCCGACGCTTCGAGTTCCTGCCGCTCGAACGGTGCCACGATGGCCTGACAAGGCGCTTGTTCCTTCAGTGTCTTCAGGTCACCAACCGCTCGGAGGTTTGAAGACAGCTGGAATTGCAGGTTGTAATAGCCTTCGCCACGGACTGGAAAGGTTAACATCGTGTACACCGGTGTATCCGGAGCGAGCTTTTCAGAGAGCAGCTTTCCTTCATACGACGGGTTAAAAGGGATTCGCCAGGGGATCACGACGGCGTTGACCACAAACCAAACCGCGAGTGCCGCACACGCGGCCGTGGATGCGAAGGCAAACACCCCAGAAGTCGCGTCTGTCTTTCGAGTCAAGCGGACCGACCGCCAACTCCAGGCGATGCAGATCAACATCGTCGGGATCGCGATCCAGAGGCCTATCGGATAAACGACGGCTGCAAGCCCAACACCAACGACTCCGAGCAAACCAGGCAGCCAGGACAGTACGATTGCACTCGGGAGCGAGCGAAGCATCTGTCGGCCTGGCACATTCGCCAGCCCCGCAACCACATACGCGGCTAAAATCTCCGCCGGGATGAACGCCGCCATCAAGTGCCTGGGTCGCGATTGCGGGTAAAGGTAATACGCGATGAACGGCACAAACGCACCGCAGACCAGGAAACGTCTCAGGTCTTCGTTCAACCCATGAGCCTCGCCCCAGCGTCGGCGAAATCCGAAGACCAGCCAGAGAAATCCAGGCAGAAACATCCCCGCGACTTGCAGCGGAAACTCGGTGTAATGCTTCAAGAGAAAGGTGGACTGACTGCCGGGATCGGTGATCGATCTGGCGGCATGATCCGCGCCGAGTTGAATGCGCCACAGCACGAGCAGTTCAAGCGCGGGTTTTACTTCTCGCTGAAGCAGGGCCCCGACCCAGACGGCGGATGGGGCGACGGCGAGCAAGACGCACAAAACATGGCCGAGTGAAAAAAGTCTTCTCCACTGCCGCTTCCACAGCAAATAGGTGGCGATCGTCAGGTAGAAAACCGACGGACCGGCCGGGCCCTTCAATAGTCCCGAGATTCCCAGCAGCAGACCGACCAGAACCCAACTGCGAAGCGTCTGGCCTTCCGGCTGGTTGCCATCCCACCAGACCTTCAAAGCGCCGGCCACAAACAGGCACAGGGTCGCATCGATTTCGCCAAGCGTGCCTTTGTCCAGCAAGGTCGTGGTGGAGAGTACGAAAAGCGAGGCGAGCGATCGGGTTTTGCGATCGAGAACGTTCGGAGCAAAGCGCAGCACAACCAAGGCACAGCCGAGCGACGAGAGCACAGAGGGCAGCCGCGTTGCGAGCGGTGTGACTTCGCCGAGCACGGCACCGATGGCCGCGATGATCCAAAAGAAGAACGGCGGCTTACTCAGGTAGGTATCGCCATACAGCGTTGGCCGCACCCAGTCGTTGGACGCCAGCATTTCTCTGGCTGGCGTCGCCCGTCGGCCTTCTTCCAGCCGCAGCGTACGCAAATCCAAGGAGGGCAAATATGCGAGTGCCCACAACAGCACCAGAAGCAGAGGAAACCAGCGGCGTTCGAGAAGTGTGGGCCAACCCATGCAGCGTCCTTGTGCAATTCGTCAGGCCAGGAGGCCTAGGACCACGTCTTTCGTAACTGTGGCATAGGCGCCTGTGCGGAAGTTTCCGAATGACATCTGGCAGGCCTGGAGGCCTACCGCCACAGGGTCGATTTCTTCACAAACTCACAGGCAAAGCCTATCAAAAACGCAGTCGGCCCGCGAGGTCACTCGCGGGCCGACCGGAACACCATCCAGATCAACGTGTGATCAATGGTTCAAGATAAACTCGTTCGTATTCAGGAGCGACCAGAACACGTCCTCGAAGAAGTTCTTGTAGTCCTGCGGCCCTTTGGCACGAGCCTTCAACTGGCTGATTTGTTGGGCCAGGAATGCCGACTCGCTCATCGTGGCACCCGTGAGTGGCTTGCCGGTCTTCGGGTCTACAATCTCCTTGCCGGTCTTGGGATCGCGGCGAGGCAAGGTCACGGTCACGGTCGAACTTGGCTTGCGGGACAGGGCCATCAGGTAGAGTTCATTGACGATCGCCATCTCGTTGAAGCTGTTTCCGCTCTTGTAGCGGCTCATGGCCTTATCGATTGCGCTGGTGCCGTCCTTACGGCTGATTTCACTGTTCAGTTCCGAGCCGTTCATCATCAGCAGGGCCTGAATGATCGTGCCGTTGAACGTGACTTCGTTCCCTTCGTCGTCGCCGAAATTGCGGGTCAGCTTGGCCATCCAGGCTTCTTTCTTGGCTTTCTTCGCGTCCTTATCCTGGGCCGAGTCGAGACGGGTGGCAACTTCCAGCGACTCGAACAGCACTTCGGGCGTCATCGACTTGAGCATCATGCGGGTGAAGTACGGGGAGGTTTCATCGCCGCCATTCCCGCCCTTGCCGGCGGCCAATCCATTGGACTGGTAGCTCAGACTGTAAGCGTCCGAATTGCAAATCCACTCGATCAACTTCTTGGTGTCGTAACCGTATTTTTTGAAGTCTTCGGCGAGTTGGTTGAGCAACTCGGGATGAACGACCTTGTTGTGTCCGCCGAAATCGTCCGCGGCTGGCAGTTCGTTCATGCCACGCCCGAAGAAATGGCCCCACATGCGGTTCACAAAGGCTTTCGCGAAGTTATCGTGCTGCACGATGTACTCGGAAAGATGTTCGCGGCGAGACTTGCTGCTGCCCACCGGGATCGCTCGCTTCGGGATCGATCCATCTTTTTCCAGCTCAGCGAGGTGCGGCAGGAAGTTCGGCTTGGCGGCCGTCACGATACCGCTACGACGCTCGAAGAAAATTCGGGCGGCCTTGTTGAGTTCCGAGTTGTCCTTGAGGCCAACTGGCAGGGCGGCCATCTTCTTCTTGCCGCCGTTCCCTTCCGCAAGAGCCGGGTTGCCTTCGCGCTCGACCTGGCGGAAGAACGAGTTGACGCCCCAGAAATTATCCTGCTTCCATTCCGGATTGAATGGGTGATCGTGGCACTGAATGCAATTGGTCTGAATGCCAAGGAACAGCCGGGTGACGCGAGAAGTGATCGGCACCGCATCGAATCGGCCGTCTTCCGTCTGCTTGTCGCGAGCAACCGCTTCGCCCAGGTGGGACATAATGAAGGCCACGGCCCCGTTGTCGTTCGTCTTGCCGGTCGCCGTCAACAGCTGCTTGACGATCTCGTTCCAGGGTGTGTTCTTCGAATACTGCTCTTCGAGCCACAATTCGATGGCTTCATGGTACAATTCCGCCACGCCGCCACGGGTCATGAGCCAAACGCCCCAAAGGTTCGAGAAGTTGCGAGCGTATTCGCTGGCATAGTCGTAGCTGACTACCTTCGTGTCCTTGGGATTCGTCCGATCGACGAACTTGGGTTTGTAGTCCTTGTTGTAGAGCAGGCGGTCAATGAGTTTGGCGCGGTTGTTGCCACCCTCGGCGAAGTCACGCGTTTCTTCCGCAGTCGGAATGCGGCCGACAATGTCGATGAAAACACGGCGAACAAACTCGTAATCGCTCGCCTTTTTCGACATTTTGAGGTCGGCAGCCTTCGCGGCGACGGACAGTTTCTCGTTGATCGTCAAGGATTGTAGTTGGACCGTATCGGCCGCCTGGGTTCCCGTTGCGGCAAAAATCGCGACTGCCCCGGTGAGGGCCAAGAGTCGAGTGGTCATGGGTTCCGTTCTCCTGGAGTCAGGACGGTGTTCGGTGTGCGGCTGGGTGCCGAGGGTCGCCCAGGTAGACATCTTACGTTTTCAGTTCAGATCCTGTCAAGCAATCAACCCCGATTGTAGATCGAAAGACCGTGGAAGCTGGACACTCCCTGGACTTTAGGACGAAATCCGATCCGGGATGGTTCCCAATCCCGCTCTGAGTCATGAAAATGTCCCCGGGTGAATCTTTGGGAGGGCGAGGCTCCTGCCGAGCCGCGAACATGGCTCGGCAGGAGCCTTGCCCTCCCAAAACATGGAGACGTATGGACTTCGACCTGAATCGCGTTCGACTGAATGTACGCGAATCTTCCACGGAAGACCTGCTCGATCGGGCGACCGTCTATCGGGCCGGCATCGAGCAAGAAGCTTTAGCCCTTATCCTGGAAGAACTTCGGTCGCGGGGATACTCCGCCGCGTCCGTCGTCCAACACGAGCAAACCAGAGCCGGGGTTCTTTGTGACGACTCTGGAACAGCCATGGTTTGCGTTCGCTGTCCCAAGCCGGCCGTCGTCCAGCAATGGGTCTGGCACAGGCTTTTCGGCAAAGTGCCGCTGTTCCCGCGGTACGCCTACCTGTGCGAAGATCACCGGACACCCGCTGAAAACGAAGAGTTGCCTCCCCCCCAGTCGGCGGGTTGAGAATCGGTTCCGACCGACTTTTGTCCGGCACGTCCAAAGTGTTCCATTCTGTTCCACACCCCGCAAACGAACCCTGGACGCAATGCCCACCTAACCTGTATTTCGGCGGGCGGTGAAAACGGAGTGGATCTTGGCGTTCCCAGGTAGCACGTACTCGCCATGTCAAACCGTCAACGGCGTCGCCCTCCGAGGCCCAGTAAGCGAAAGCCTGTTGCGTTCAGCGAGAAGTGTCACAAAAACTTCGTACTCGAGTAACGAGCCGCGTCCGCTTTGATTCACTTAACTCATCGACAAGCATGAATTCGCCTGTCATTGTTCGCATGATGAATATCGTATCCCATAGGGCCCGAAATCTCACGTGAATCTTCCATGAATGTCAGCGAGTTGCATCAGCTTGCCGTCGCGTATTTTCGCGGTATCCAGGACCGTATCTGCACGGGGCTGGAGGCCGCGGACACGGGCGGCTGCTTTCGCGAGGATACCTGGGATCGAGAAGGTGGCGGCGGCGGGCGTTCCCGAGTGCTGGTCGATGGGGCGGTCTTCGAAAAGGCAGGCGTCAATTTCTCGGAAGTCTTCGGCGAGATGAGCCCCGAGTTCGCAAAGCAGGTGCCCGGCGAGGGGACGAAATTCACGGCCACGGGCGTCTCGCTTGTGCTCCATCCACGCAATCCGCACGTGCCGACGGTTCATGCCAACTTCCGCTACCTCACCAAGGGCGAACACTGGTGGTTCGGTGGCGGGGTGGACCTCACGCCTTACTATCCGGTGCGCGAGGATGTGAGCCACTTTCACAAGACCTGGAAACAAGTGTGCGCGCAACACGCTCCGCTGGTGGATTATGCGACCATGAAGCACGCCTGCGACGAATATTTCTTCTTGCCCCATCGTCAGGAGGCTCGCGGCGTCGGCGGTATCTTTTTCGATTACAAATCGGGCGTGGGCGAAATGGATTCCTGGTTTACCTTTGTCCAGGCCGCCAGCAACGCGTTTCTTTCGAGTTACCTCCCGATCGTCGAGCGACGCAGGAACGACAGTTACGGCGAGAACGAGCGAAAGTTTCAGGAGTATCGCCGGGGGAGATATGTCGAGTTCAACTTGCTCTACGATCGCGGCACGATCTTCGGACTGAAAACGGGTGGGCGGATCGAATCGATCCTGATGTCGTTGCCGCCCACTGTGCGCTACTGGTACGACTATCGACCGGAGCCAGGAACGAAGGAGGCCGAGCTGACCGAGTACTGGCTGAAGCCCAAGGATTGGGCAGAGATGTGCGACGATCGCACAACGAACAGCCCAGACTGACCGACATCAGAGCCGCGACCGTAAGGGAGCGGGTAAGACAGCAGGCGGGAGCGGTTACACACAGCATGCCGCTGACCGCTCCCTGACGGTCGCGGCTCTGTGGTCCGGCGGCTCCCTGACGGTCGCGGGCTGTGCCTTTTCGGAATCACTCGCTGCAATGCGGTGGGGCGGAGAATTATCTCATAGTAGTCCGCACACTCCGTGTGCCGACAACTATGCTTGCGGTTCAACCGTGTTCGGTCCGTCGGGCTTGAATGCAGATGTGAGATGCCGAGTTTCCGAACTGGTGGAACACAGCAACATATCTCGGAGTGGTGACCACGGCTTCGCCTGGCCAACATCAATCGGCCGTCAAATACTCGCTGAGCTTGGATAGCGCTTCACTCTCGATCTGGCGAACGCGTTCGCGTGTCAGGCCGAGGGATTCGCCGATCTCTTTGAGGGTTTTGGGTTCCTCGTCATTCAGGCCGAAACGCATCCGCAGCACGGTCGCCTCGCGGGCATCCATCTTGTCGAGAAGTTGCATGACCTGACGGAGGTCGTCGTTTTCGACCATCGCCGTGTCGGGTGTCTTCACGCGGGCATCCGACAGCATTTCGTCGATACTCCACCCCGCCTCCGTTTGGTCGGACTGTGGAGCAGAGTTGTAAACGCGGATCGCCTTCTTGATGATGTTGAGCTTTTTCTTCGGCAGCCCGAGGAACTTGGCGGTCTCTTCGTGGGTTGGCGGTCGGCCTAGCTCGTCAGTGAGTTGATTCGTCGCCCGTCGCCATTTGGCGAGCAATTCAACCATGTAGGCGGGGATGCGAATCGTCTTGGCCGTGTTGACCAGGGCCCGCTTGATCGATTGCTTGATCCAGTAGGACGCGTACGTGCTGAAACGAGTATTCATGTTCGGGTCGAAGCCCTCGACGGCCCGCAGAAGTCCGAGGTTCCCTTCCTCGATCAAATCCTGAAGCACCAGGCCCTTGCCGGTGTACCCACGAGCGATGTTGACGACGAGCCGCAGATTGGCACGAACCATGAGGTCGCGTGATTCGGTATCACCGACGCCAATCTTGCGGGCCAGGGCTTTCTCCTGGTCCGCAGTCAGCAGCGCGGTCTCGTTGATCTCCCTTAGATAAGTTTCCAAGGGAGACTGAACGAGATCCGAGCGCAACTTGCGCGGTTGATTCATGATGTGTGGTCCCGCAGATCATGGAGGAAGCTTTGCCCGGTGTGACCCGGAGCCTCCAGCCTGGAATCCCTTCCGTTGTTGCTTACCCGAGTTGGGATGGCAACGTCCGCTTCATCGTATCGTCTGACCTAGCGAATCCGCTAGATAATTACGTCCGCGAAAACGACTTCGGACCCAATCGGAGGGGTGAACCAGGAGCGTATCAGGCGCGACCGGTAGAACCGGAACTGAATTCGGGGACAGGAGACAGTGAACAGGGGTCCGTGTTCTTTGACTTTCCAAGTTCTTCGCAGACGAACACATCCAACCCTGTTTCCCGTCTCCTGACTCCTGGCCTCTTATTCCTTGGCAGGTAACTGGAACAGCGGGCCGGCCTGACCGGTGCCGCCGCGTAGATCTTCCTTCTTGTCCTTATCCTTCTCCTTGTCTTTTTCTTTCTTGCTGGCCGTGTCGGTAGCTGGCTCATCCACGTCCTGAATGACCACGTCGTCCGGAACGTTCGGGTCGTTCAGGTTCTTCCGGGAAAGACCAATTTTCCGGTCCTTCGTATCGACGCGAAGCACTTTGACATCGATTTCGTCATTGACCTTGAGGATGTCCTCCGGCGATTCGATCTTGTCCTCGGACAGTTCCGAGATGTGCAACAGGCCTTCGAGGCCCGGCTGCAATTCCACGAACACCCCGAAGTTGGTCAACTTCGTGACCTTGCCCTTCACGACCTGGCCGGGCTTGTACTGGCCCGGGATGTCTGTATCCCATGGGTCCGTCGCCATTTGCTTCAGCCCGAGAGCGACCCGCTTCTTTTCCTGGTCCACATTCAAGACGACGCAGGTGACCTTTTGGCCTTTCTGGACGACTTCGTTTGGATGGGTTACCTTGCGGGTCCAACTCATATCTGAAACGTGCAGCAAGCCATCGATGCCATCCTCGATCTCGATGAACGCACCGTAGTTCGTGAGATTTCGAACCACGCCGGAAACGATCTTTCCGGGGACGTACTTATCGGAAACCAGATCCCATGGGTTGGAAGTACACTGCTTCATTCCCAGTGAGATTTCCTGCTTATCGCGGTTGATGTTCAGGACCATGACTTCGATCTGGTCGCCTTGCTTGACGATTTCCTTCGGGTCGTTGATCCGGCGCGTCCAGGACATTTCCGAGATGTGGACCAATCCCTCAATGCCCGGTTCGAGCTTCACGAAAGCCCCGTAGGTCATGATGTTCACGACCTCTCCGGTGTGCCGACTGCTGATCGGATACTTGGCCTCGATGTTCTGCCAAGGGCTCTCCGTCTTGTGCTTCAGCGAGAGCGCGATCTTTTCCTTGTCCTTGTCCACGTTCAGAATGTAAACTTCGAGTTCCTGGTCGATTTTGACGATGTCGCGAGGATCCTGCACGCGATACCAGGCCATATCCGTGATGTGCAAGAGACCATCGATGCCGCCGAGATCGACGAACGCACCGAACTCCGCGATGTTCTTGACGATACCCTTGCGAACCTGTTTTGGCTCGATGGTCGTGAGCAATTCGCGTTTGAGGCGAGCGCGATCTTCCTCAAGCAACTTGCGGCGAGAAACGACGATATTGCGCCGGACCTCGTCGATCTTGAGGATCATGCACTCGATGTCTTTGTTGATGTAATCACCGATATCCGGTGGCCGACGGATATCCACTTGGCTCGCGGGCAAGAAGACGTTCACGCCGATGTTGACCAGCAGGCCGCCCTTGATCTTGCGGGTAACCAGGCCCTTGACGCGATCGCCTTCCTTGTGTTTGGCGAGGATCCCTTCCCACTCTTTTTGCCGCTTGGCTTTGCGGTAACTGAGGGAGATGACGCCGTTCTCGTCCTCGACTGTTTCCAGGAGAACTTGAACGAGGTCGCCGACCTTCGGGTACGCGGGTGGCTCGACGCCTTCTTCCTTCCACTCGTCGATCTTGACGATGCCTTCCGACTTGTATCCCACGTCGATGAGGACGTCTTCGCCGCGAATTTCCCGAACCTTGCCTTCGACGATCTTGTTGGTCTCGAAGACGGTGTTGTCTTTGCCAATCCACTCCGCGATTTCTTTTTCCCAGTCGCCATCGTAATCGACGGCTGCTTCGAGGTCGGAAATGTCAATTGAATGAATGAGATTACGGTTAGCCATTGAGAAGAGGTTTCCATTGCCAGCCGATCGGACCGCCCGATCGCGAGGCGAGAGAGTGAGATACCAGTGCGCCCGCCCTCCCACGCGCGTGGAAAGCCCAAACGGGTACCAGCGAATTATAGGGAGGAAGTGCGAAAACTCTACAGGTGCCGGGAAGTCCGGAAAATTTGTCTAGCACGGGATGAACAAGTTTGCGGGTTGGGGGGCCTGCAGACGGGCGAAAAAGGGAATCGACCAATGACCCGAATGGCACTTCCATCCTATCTGCCAAAAAACAGAGGGACCGCAGCCCTTTTCCCTTTGAGCTGCGTCCCTTTTGCATCCTCGTAGCAGAATCGCTGGCCTTGCAGCAATCTACTTATTGAGGCTCTTGATTTCGGCTTCGAGTTTGAGGCACTCGGCAATCAAAATGTCCAGTTCCTTCTGAAACTTTTTTGCTGTTGACAAAAACTGAGAGTCCTTAACCGCATTCAAGTCAAGCTCGGTTTTTTCCTTCCTTTTTTTGGTGGCAGCTAACTGGTTTGAGAGAGTGGCGATTTTCGCAGCACGGTCAGCTATCCTCTTCTTCTCCTCTTCTTCCAATCGCACCTTCTCGGCTTGTGCTTCGTCAGCCTTCCTCTTGGCTTCTGCAGCCGGCCGTGCTTTCTCGGCTTCTACCTCGTCAGCCCTCTGCTTCGCCTCTGCAGCCAGCCGTGCTTTCTCGGCTTCTACTTCTGCAGCACGTTTTTTCTCAGCCACCGCCATCTCAAAAGCACGTTGTTCTTGAGTTTCGACACGTCTTGCCTCTGATTCTTTACGTCTTGCCTCCGCTTCCTTGAAAGCAATGGCATCAGAATTTGCTTTGTGCTCAGCCGCGACTGCCGCCGCCGCTTTGGTTACTGCATCCAAACGAGCACCGGTGGAATGCAGATTGATATGGAGAGTAAAGTAACCACGTTGGTCGACGTTACCAGCGGGTAGTTGTAGTCGCACGGATCCTGCGGTCTTGATCGGTGTTTCAAACAGCAGGATGTCACTCACCGGGGTGGCCGGGTCGAGGGACGCGCTCTGCACTCCCACGCTGCGCGGTCTGGAAAGTAGCTTGTAGCGATTGTCGAAGTTATCAACCAGTGTGGCATTATCCGCCCAGGTGCCGTAGTTGAATCTCTTGGAAGAGCTGATGTTTGAAATCGACAAGCGAATAGCGAAAATTTCCGTGTGATTTTGTACACCACTCACGTGGATTGGCTCGATTCCAGCTTAGGTTATAGAGACTTTTATGTCGCCAATCGTAATCGATGGCGTTGCGGATTTCCAGCTATCTGCTGAATCTGCTGAA
>SIAJ01000048.1 GCA_009691845.1 Gemmataceae bacterium | reverse complement strand
AAGTCGCTGGAAGTGGCCGGGTTCGCATGGTTCCAGGGTTGGAACGATCAGTATGGTGCGGAGAACGAGTACGAGTCGAACATAAAACACTTCATCAACGACGTACGCAAGGATTTGAACGCGCCGAAGTTGCCATTCGTGATCGCGGCGATGGGCCAAAACGGTTCCAAGCCGGCCGCGGGTGCCATGCTCACGATCCAGAAGGCTCAACTCGCCATGAACGAAGTGCCCGAGTTCAAAGGCAACGTCCAAGCATTCCGGACCGACGTGCTCGTTGATAAAGCGGCCGAGGAATTGTTCCCGACATGGAAGGAGAACAAGGAGAAGTGGGACAAAGTCGGCGGCGACTTCCCTTACCACTTTCTGGGCAGCGCCATCTGGTTCACGCGGATCGGCCACGCCATGGGCGAGTCGATGCTGGAGATCGTGAAGGGGCAGAAGTAGCCGAGTTAGCCTGGGAGTGCCATTCGGGAGATTGGCGTTCTTCGGGCTGAATTCAAGTTCTTCACGCCCAGCTTCCTCGGACACCCGTCAAAAAATCCGAAGATTTTTCCAAAATAGAGTTCACTTTCACCCCCCTCCGAAATACAGGTTAGGTTGGTCGGGAAGGGTTCACACGGACTGCGGGACAAAAGGACGGATATTGGAACAATCGAAAAAGGTCGCTTTCAGCTACCGGCGATAACCACCCATGAAGGTGCCTCATGTATTCACTTCGCTATTGGCTCATTGGACTGCTTGTGTTTGGATCCACCTGTTCGACGCAGGCGGCCACGCTCGTCAAGGACGGCAAGGCGATTGCCTTCGTCGTTCTGCCCACGACTCCGGACGAGCACGAGAAACGTGCTGCCCGCGAGTTGATCGACCACGTCGAGAAGATGTCCGGAGTGCGGCTGGAATCAGTCACGATCGACGCCAAAAATCTGAACTCTACGCTGGAACAAGCGAAGAAGGACGGCAAGACCCCGGTCCTGCTCGGTCGGGCGGCCGTGGCCAAGCTCGATAAGGCCATAGCCCTGAAAAACGGTAAGAGCGGCTCGTTCACCCTGCAAGTGAACGCGGACTATTTGGTCGCGGCCGGGATCGGGGACGGCACCTGCTTCGCGATTGCCGAACTTCTCGAACAGCAAGGCGTGCGCTGGTTCATGCCCGGCGACCTGGGCACCGTCATCCCCGAGATGAAGACGATCATCGTCAAGGAACAAGAAACGACACAGATTCCGTCGTTCGCAAGTCGCTGGTTTCAGATGCCGGACAAAGATTGGCAGATGCGTGTGCGTTGTGGCGGCGTTGCATTTCCTGGCGGGCACGGACTGCCGGGACTGCCGAAGTTTGCGGCCGATCCGGAACTTTACGCTCTCGTCGGCGACAAGCGAGTAGCGCGGCAACATTGCCTTTCGAATCCGAAAGTGCTCGACTACGTCGTGAAAGAGGTGATCGCCCGGCGAAAGAAGGGGCTTGGTCCCGTGATCGGCATGGGGCCGAACGATGGCCGAGGGTTCTGCGAGTGCGAACACTGCAAGAAACTCGACGGCGGCGACTTCGATCCATTCTCGAACGAACCGTCCGTCACCGACCGCTACATCTGGTTCTTCAATCAGGTACTCGAAAAACTCGGACCAGACCACAAGGACGTGAAGCTCGCGTTTTACATTTATCACTCGTACATGAGGCCACCGGTCAAGTGGAAGCCGGACCCACGCATCACCGGGGCACTGGCCCCGATCGCTCTCGACCGCGTGCATGGTTTTTCAAACCCGGTCGCACCCGAGAAGAGTTACGCGAAGTGGCTCTATCAGGAATGGGGCAAGATCATGCCCGAACTCTACGATCGCGGCTACTGGAGCAACCTCGCCGATCCGGGTTTTCCGTTCATTATCGTCCATCGGCTTCGCGATGAAATCCCGGTGTGCCATGAACTCGGCGTGAAAGGCTGGCGTGTCGAGACCTTCCCGAACTATGCGTCCACGCTGCCGTCGAACTACATTGCGGCGAAACTGATGTGGAACCACAAGGCCGACGTGGATGCGTTGCTGAAGGATTTCGCTGAGAAGTTCTTCGGGCCTGGGGCGGCTTTTATGGGCGAGTACATCCGGCTGATGGACACTGCCCTGCGTGACAGCCCGAGCTGCACCGGCTCGGCGTGGGATATGCCGCACCACTACCCGCCGGCCCTTCGCGAGCAGGCTCGTGCGCTTCTGGCAGGAGCGAAGCGCACGGCAGGCAAGGGCATCTACGAGCAACGCGTGCAGTTGATCGCCGACTCGTTCGAGATGTTGGAAGCGTTCGTCGCCATGCTCGAATCCCGCACGAAGTGCGACTTCGTTACGGCCCAGAAAGAACTCGATCGACTCGACGCCGTGGCCAACAAGCTAATGGCCATGAAGCCGGTGCCGATGCTCTCGGCCGGGCGATTCAGCACCTATGTGAACTACATGAAGCGATTCTTCCGCCCGGCGACCGAGCAGGGAAACAAGCGTGTGACGGGCGGCAACGTCCTCGCAGCGACCGCGAAGGACGAATGGGAATTCCTGATCGACCCGCCGAAGGTTGGCGAGGCCATCGGCCTGTGGAAGCCTGGCAACAAAGGCGGAAACTGGCAGACGATCAAGACTTCGTCTTCCTCGTGGAGCAACCAGGGATTGCGTTACTACAAGGGCATGGCGTGGTATCGGCAAACGATCGACGTGCCGAAAGAGTTTGTCGGCAAACGGCTATTCCTGTGGTGTGGCGGGGTGGACGAGAAAGCCAAGGTGTGGGTGAACGGCAAGGCAGTTGGCATCAGTCCGGGGGCCGCGTTCTACCCATTTGAGGTCGATGCGACCGAGGCCGTGAAGGCTGGCAAGAACGAGATCGTCTTCGCCGTGGTCAACGACGTGGTGAACGAACTCGGCACGGGCGGCATCGTTGCTCCGGTGATTCTGTACGCACCCGTTCTCGGCAAGGACGCCAAGCTCGAAAACCTGCGTCCGCTGGCGGAGACGTTTCCTTGAGCGTGAGGAGATTCATTTTGAACGCTAATCCTCACTAAACTACGCTAATAATTGGTGAATACTCATTGATCTCCTCGTTCGATTAGCGAAGATCAGTGCGGATTAGTGTTCAACGTATTGCAGACGATTTCGCATTTTCTGAAGAGGAGAATCCCATGCCTCGACTCATCCGAATTCTGTTCGCGTTCCTCCTGGTCGCACTCTCCGTTCCCGTTCGTGCGGAAGAACCCGTTCAGGCTCCGGTCTTCGTTTCCGGCGAGGACGGTTATCACACGTACCGGATTCCGTCGGTCATCGTTTCCAAAAAGGGAACCGTGCTTGCGTTCTGCGAGGGTCGAAAATCGGGGCGGGGTGACGCGGGGAACATCGATCTGGTTCTGAAACGGAGCACCGACAACGGGAAGACGTGGGGCAAGACTCAAGTCGTATGGGACGATGCCGAGAATACTTGCGGCAATGCATGTCCAGTGGTTGATGCGAAAACCGGCACGATTTTCCTGCTGCTGACGCATAACTTCGGCCGTGATGGCGAGGCGGCCATCGTCTCCGGCAAAGGAAAGGGAAGCCGAACCGCGTGGATAACAAGCAGCACGGACGATGGTGGAAGCTGGTCGAAGCCCGATGAGATCACCAAGGATGTCAAGAAGCCCGAGTGGTCGTGGTATGCCACCGGGCCAGGAGTCGGCATTCAACTGGAGAGCGGCCGACTCTTGATTCCTTGCGATAGCAAATCCGATGGCGGTAAGACTCGGGAATCGCACGTGATCTTCAGCGATGATGCGGGAAAATCCTGGAAGATCGGTGGCGTGGTCGGTCCGCAGTGCAACGAATCGCAAGCGGTGGAGTTGCCCGATGGATCGGTCATGCTCAACATGCGTTCCTACCAGGGCAACAATCGGCGACTGGTGGCCATCAGCAAGGATGGGGGTGTGACGTTCAGCAAACCTGTCGAAGACAAGGCCCTGATCGAGCCGGTCTGTCAGGCGAGCATTCTTCGCTTGCCTGGCGAAGGAGGAGGGATTCTTTTTTCCAATCCCGCCAGCATGAAACGCGAGAAGATGACGATTCGCCTGAGCCGCGACGCGGGGCGCACGTGGTCACATGCAAAAGAGTTGCACTCGGGCCCGGCCGCGTACTCCTGCCTGATAGTTCTCGCCAATGGTGAGATCGGCTGTCTGTACGAGCATGGGTCGAAAAACCCGTACGAGACGATTTCGTTCGCACGATTTTCGCGGGAGTGGCTCACGGAGAAATAAGGATTACACGATCGCTCGGATGACCTGTCCACGGCTGACGGGTAATGGTCGGCCTTCCGTATCGAGGACTTCGGTCTCGGGACCGAAGCCCAAGCAATGAAAGATCGTGGCGATCAAGTCACGCGGTTCAACGCGACCATCGAGTGGATAAGCCGCATTTTTATCGGAGGAGCCGTACACAACGCCGCCGCGAATCCCACCACCAGCCAACGCGAGGGAGAAAACATGTCCCCAGTGATCTCGGCCGGCGTTGCCGTTGAACCGCGGCGTGCGACCAAACTCGCCGAACCAGACCACGAGAGTCTCATCGAGCAGTCCACGCGTGTCGAGGTCCGTCACCAGGGCCGAGAATGCACGATCCATCATTGGCATCAAGAACCCCTTCAAGGATTCGTTATGCTTTGCATGCGTGTCCCAGCCCCCCTGATTCGGCAGACTTGGAATTCGCGTCCAGTTCACCTGGACCAGGGAGACACCCGATTCGACAAGCCGGCGAGCGAGCAAGCAACTCTGTGCAAACCGGCTCTTTCCGTATCGCTCGCGCAGTTTTTCTGGCTCTCGGCTCATATCGAAGGCGGCACGAGCAGCACCCGACGACACCAGTTCGAAGGCCTTCTGCATGCTCGCGTCGTAGGTCTCGAACGAGCGATTGCGGCCAATGTTGTCGAGATGCTGATTCATCTGGTCGAGCAAGGATCGTCGATCAGACACTCGATGGGCGGGAATCTCCGAGGGCGGGTCCATCGCGTCGATCTTGAATTGTGCCGCAGATGGGTCGCAGTGAATCAACCACGGGTTGTGCTTGCGTCCCAACAGACCCGCATCCTGACCCGGCCAGGGGAAATTCCCATCGTTCCAGATGTGCTCCGGAAGCGTCACGGCCGAGGGGAGTCGGCCGACGCCCGGTTGCAGATAGCGAACCATGGCACCGATGGACGGCCAGTTGTTCGGTGGCTTGGGCGTCGCACTTTCCTGATTCAGAGGAAGGTGCGGCACACCCGTCAGCATCTGGTAGCCACTCGAAGAGTGGGCGTTGTCGTTCGTGACCACTGCGCGCAGAACCGCGATCTTGTCGGTCAGCTTTGCCGTTTCAGGCATGAGTTCGCCAACACGAAAGCCAGGCGTGCGCGACGGGATTGTGCCGAAGGGACCGCGAATCTCGACGGGTGCGTTGGGTTTCGGGTCCCACGTATCGTGTTGAGGTGGGCCACCGAGCAGACCGAAGATAATGACCGACTTGGCTTTGCCAATTTGCGGAGTCGAGCCTTCCGCACGAACGGGTCGAGTGAGAAGTTGCGGGAGCGTCAGCCCGCCGAGTCCGATTGAGCCGACATTCAGCCACTCACGCCGAGTGAATTGGCTGGACGAGTCCGATGCAGGATCGAGAAATCGAAACATAAGGAGGAGCCGGCAAGTAGGATCAAGGCTCTGCTTTATTGGTGTGACTGTTATTCAAGCCGATTCGTAGGAAGATTGCAAGGTATTCAGTCGATCCAGGAAGAGGAAGGATGAGCCGATGAAATACGAGAACCCGGATTTTCCATTGACACGACCCGATTCCTGGACAATAACTTTATTACCTACCTCAGTATAGTGCTTCGTTCACCCCCTTGGGGTCGATTCTCATGTTGGACTTCACCCTTGGCCGAGCGCCTGACTGTGCGAGCATTTCGCGGCGTTCGTTCATTCGCATCGGCGGCCTCGCGACGTTCGGCCTCACGCTGCCGGAATTTCTGCGAGCCCGTGCTGCCACGCCGGTAGCCGATCGCAAAAACGTGAATTGTATCCTCATGTGGATGCAGGGTGGCCCAAGCCACATTGATAGTTTCGATCCCAAACCCGACGCTCCGGTCGAAATCCGTGGCGACTTCGGCACGATTCCAACCACGCTGCCGGGCATTCGCTTTGCCGATCCGTTGCCGCAGTTGGCCAAGTTGACGAACGACTTCAGCGTCATTCGCGGGCACGATCCAAAGAACGGCAGTCACGGCACGGCCGACCACTTGATGATGACAGGCCACAAGTTCAACGCGTCGCTGCCGTTCCCCTGTTTTGGTTCGGTCACGGCCAAGGAGCGTGGCTATCGCGATGGCATGTTGCCGTTCGTGCAACTCGGACGAAACATCGATCGCCGCTTTAACGGTGGCATCGCGGGTTTCCTGGGTGATGAGTTCAATGCGTTTGAAGTGCCGGAGGATCCGAACCTTGCCACGTTCCGCGTTCGGGATCTGAGCATCGAGAACGACGCAGCCCGCACTCGGCTCGACCGACGTTACACCATGCTCAACGACATGGAAAAATATCAGAAAGCCGTCGAAGGCAGTCCGGTTCGCGCACGCGATGCCTTTTACGAGAAGGCACACGGCATCATTACTTCGCCCATCGCCAAGAAGGCCTTCGACATCTCGGCCGAATCCGAGAAGACCCGCGACCGCTATGGCCGCACGTCGTTCGGGCAGAATTGCTTGCTGGCTCGCCGGCTGATCGAAGGGGGCGTGCAATTCGTGACCGTGACCGACGGCGGTTGGGACACTCACGTTGCCAACTTCAAGAGCCTTAAGGAACGACTGCTGCCACGGGTGGATTCTGGGTTCTCGGCCTTGATCGAGGACCTCAAGATTCGCGGCATGCTGGACAACACCCTGGTTGTGTGGTTCGGCGACTTTGGCCGCACGCCGAAGGTGAACCCGTCGGCCGGTCGCGATCACTGGGCTTCGGCTGGGGTTGCTTGCATGGCGGGCGGAGGCATCAAGCCGGGCCAGATCGTCGGACGCACCAATCCGTTGGCCGAGTTCGTCACCGATAGTCCGGTCGGCCCGCAGGACATCGCGGCCACGATTTACCATTGCCTCGGTGTGCCACTGCACACGTGGTACAAGGCTCAGGATGGCCGGCCGATTGAATTGTGCCCGGAAGGCAAACCGGTCAAGCAACTGGTTGGGTAATCGATCAAGCGAAAGCCCAGGGACGGTCGTCCCTGGAGTTGTTGAACATCCATGTGAAGAACACAGCTTGCGAAGTCTGCCGGCGACGGCAAAGGAGTTGTCACGACACTGGCGAGCGCCGGGATTGTGCTGGCACTTTCGCATTCGTGGGCTGGAAAACCCGTATATTTGGCGAGTCCCGGGATGGCAAAACGCAATTGCAGGCCGAAGCGTGAGCGAGGTTTTTGAAGCATCTCCCTTACGCGTCGGCCTGCGATCATCGAATCACTTCTTCGGCCGAATCACCAGCGTCACCGTCGAACCTGGTCGCAGCAGATACTTGTTACCTTCGCCCTTTGGGTTGTCGAAATCGACCAAGACGTTTACGCTGCGGCCGCTTGATTCGATGGAGTTTTCCACGAAGGTAACCGTTGTGTTGAACTCGGCCTGTGCTTCGGACGAGGGAAGCGGCCAGAGGAATACCTCGCCCTTGCGGGTGCCTACGACGATGAACGGGCTGTCTGCAATCGGGCTGAAGGCGGCACAGGTGGCAGGCGATGCGTCGCGAGTCACGAGGCGAGCCACTTCCGAACCGCGTGCTTGAGCGGTCGGGGCTCGCCACAGTTGCACGACGCCGTCGGCCGCACCCGTGGTCGCAATCAAGCGGTTGTCCGCCTTCTTGTCGAGTTCAGGCGACCATATCGCGAACGTGTGAAAACGAACAGCTTCACCCGCCATGGCGAGTGGGCGTTCCTTGCGCATCCGTTGAAGATGAATAATGTCCAGGTGTGTCTTGTCCGCGTCGAGCAGCAAACGCGAGCCATCGTCCGTCACGCCGGGCATGGCCACGTCGCCGGAACGGGTGTTGATGCGGAACTCGTCGCCGTCAACCTTGGCCCCCTTGTCACCCACGGTCCAGACTCGGATCGAAGGCTCGCGTCCAGCGGAGATGACCTTGCCTTGCGGCGTGAACGTAAGCGAGGTGACTGGGCTATGGTGTTCGCGGCTCGGGAATGCATACTTACGCTTTCCACTAATCACGTCGTACATGTAGATGCCGCGTGAGTCGGCGGTCACGCAAAAGCGACCCTCGGGCGAAAATGACGCGGCCAGGACACCACCTTCGTGCTTGCCTTCGAATTCCCGAACGCCGTTCAGGCCATTGGCCAGGCTATAAAGGCGAGCGATTCCGTCGGCCCCGCCGACAAGAGTCATGGCCGGTTCAACGCCTGGACGCGTGACGGCCAGGCAGCGCACGCCGCCCGAGAGACGCACGGAGCCGAGGTCTTTCAACTCCCGGTCCCAGGCATAGACCCAGCCATCGTCGGCAGCCGAGACGACGATCGGTTTACCACCGGACATGGCCACGGCAACGGCCACGATCGGCTTGTTGGTCGTGTGTTGTTCGAAGACGGTGCCCGGCGGAAGATCGCGGGGCATCTCGATGGTCACGTCGTCGCCCGGCGCGACGACATTGACGTATTCCTTGGGCAGATTCCCAAGCCCACGCAACCTACTAAAGTCGTGAATAACCATGATCGGCTCGGCCGCCTTCACTCCGTCCCCTTCGTGCTTGATGATCTGTTGCACCTGTCCATCGAAGACCGAACGAACCGTGTGCCGATCCCAAATATTGCGGCCTTTTTTCATCTCCGAGGCGGCGACATCCACGGCACCTTTCCGGTCAGCCGAGTCGGCGTTGTAACGGGCGAGGGTCGCTTCTGAGTTGTAAAGCTCTTGCAGCGGAACGATGTTGCGTTCGACGCCACGTCGAGTCTGTTCCACGATCTTCTTGAGGCTGTCGACGGTCTTCTCATATTCGATCGCGGAAACCTTGGCTACGTCCCACTTGGTTTGTGCGGCCGAGAATTCCAGGAAGGCCTGTTCATCGTCGAGCAACGCCACGACCTGATCGCGTTTGACGAAGTCGCCGGGAATCAGGCGGCGGAAAATCTTCTTGTCACGCGGATGAGTGAAAACATCAGCCGGTTTCAATTTGGCGGCTTCGGCTTCGTTGATCTCGACGCCGATCCAGGAGACCGTGCCGTCCATTTTGCTCGGCAGATCGAGCTTGCGCAGGATCACGACGTTGGCAAGCGGAACGGTAATGGCCTCGTCGCCCGGCCTGACTGTCGCGACGGGACGATATTCTGTGGCGGTGATGAGCGGGCTGCCGATGTCGACAGCCTCGACGCTCGGTCCGTCGCTGCTTCCTGTCACGGGAGCCGTTGGCTTGTTGGGACCACAGGCCGCGATGGAGAGGCAGGCGACAGCGAAAAACGCACTGAGGAAACGTCGAGTATACATGGGAAACCTCGAATCGGGATTCGACGCCCCCTCCCCGAAACGGAGAGGGGGAGAGAACGTTAGAAGAAGAAAATCACCTTCTCGTACAGGAACTCCCACACACCGTAGAAGAGGGAGTAACCCATCGAGTGATCGCCGCCGCGGATGCGGGCGCGGACTTCCACGTCGGTCACGAGCAGATCCGGATTGAGGTGGAAATTCTTGGGAATGTCATCCGTGTTGATTCGGACGTACGCGATCACGACCGGTTCGGATTCGTTCTGGTCGTCTCGATTCGGCTCCGCAAGAGCCGTCACGTTCTTGAGGTACAGTTTGCCTCGTCCCTGATAGCCTGGCGTGGGGGCGCTCGTCACCAGTGCATCGACCCAGAGGAACTTTCCGCCGGGCCCTTTGTCGTCCTCCTCGGCAGCTTCGGCGAAGGCCTTGTGCATCTTGCCGACGTGCTTCTGTGGAATCTTGAGCACGACTTCCCAGCCGCCGGTCACGTTGCCGACGCGAACAAGCGGATCGCGGGGAGTCACGGCACGATTCGTCAGTTGTTCACGGAAATCCTGCGTGAGCACCCGCCAGGTCGGCACGGCCGATTGCGACGGCCGCACGTTCGGAGCCGTGACCGTGTAATATCCAGGATTGGAGAGATCGCACTTGAACGTGCTCTCGTAGATTTGGAGTTGACCCAAAACTTTCTCGCGATCGACTCGCGCTTTGCCCAGTTCCTGCTTCCGTTGCTCGCGAACCTCCGGTGGCAGTCCTTCGATATTCCGCGTGAGAGCCTTGATGGCGTCATCCAGGCCGGACCGGTCCTTCTTCAGGTTGGTAATTTCCTTGGCCCATTCGGAGCGAAACAGAACTGCAACGGGGGCGCCGGGTGCCAGGTCTTGATTCGGGTTGACCTCGAACCTCATTACCTGGCCATCTTGCGGCGGGTAGACGTGAAAGCGATCGAGCGGAGCCAGCTTGCCGTTCGCATCGAGCTTGAGCGGATACGGGATCAGGATGAGCGCGAGTGTCAGTGCGAGAAGAGTTCCGATCGTGAAGGACGTCCAGAATCGCGCTTTGCCGCCTAGGCCCTGTTGGACGCGCATGATTGGCCACCAGAGCGGCTTGAGTGGGACCCGCTTCATCTCGGCCGCGTTGTACAGCGCAGTCGCGGAGTGGGCAGCAATCACGTCCAGTTTCTGCTCGAGAGGGCCGGTCAATTCGGGCGGATCGAACAATTCCATCAGTACCGCGGAACGGACGGGCTTGAGTGCTTCCTTCGAACCTTCCTTCGGCTTCTCGCGTTCGTCCCGAACCGGGATCAACACGAGCAACTTCGGGTTCTGCTCTGCTAGGTATTCGTCGAGAGCATTCAGCACCTTTGGTGGCAATGTCTCATCGCGGGCACCGCGATAGACCAGCTTCTCGCCCCATTCGATGACCGTGTCGAACAGGGTTCTCATTCTGCGGATGTGTGAACTCGCTTTTTCGACAACGTCCGCACCGCTGACCGCTTCGATCGTGACCTTGCGGCCGTGCCGAATGCCGACGGTGATGCGGTCGCAGCCGATTAGTCGGCGGCCTTCGTTGGCGACCACGTAGGCGACTTCGGTCGGATTCAGCGAACTATGAACCTGCCGGCTGAAGACCTCGATCTGCGTCCAGATTTGTTCCTGCCCGGCCACCTTGCGGTTGCTGGTGTTCCGCAGGTAGTTCGAGGCATACCCGGCCACCTGGATCGTGTAGGTCACCAGATCCTGGGGGTTCCAGTTCGGCTTCTGAAAGATCTCGACGATACCAAGTGTCTGATTGTCTTCGTCAATGATCGGCGCGAGTGCGAGTGAATAATCCGTGGGGTTGCCGGCGGCATGTTCGCCTTCGGCTCGTTGCCGTGGCCCGAGGATGCCGGGCTTGCCCTTCTCGAACGCAAACCGCAGCAATTGGTTGTGGGCGTTGCGTCCATCGGGCCGATCGTCGAGGCCGATCTGAGCGATGTTTTGCTGGCACTGCTGCTGTAGGAAGCCCTGAGGTGACTTGATCCAGACGGCCCCTGCGGGAGCGTCGATGCCTCCCAAGCCCTTGCGAAGAAGTTCCTGGTAGAACTCGCCAGGCGTGAGCGCAGAGCCGGAAAGAGCCCCGAGTTGTTCGATGGCATGTTCAACCTGCCGGCGGAGTCGCCGCGGGCCGTCCCCTTCCCCTTGAGCAGTTGTCGCTTGGCCTGTAGACACAGTACTTCCTCACTCGGCAAGGTATTCGGGCATGAACGTGCGTTAAGGAAGTGTATGTCAGATGTCAAAGCCCCGCAACGCCGATTGGGGTGGTTGAGGTAGTGCGAGAAAGAAAGGGGTAGGTGGAGCGAAGGAGTCCGAATCGCAGCGATGCAGCATCGCGTAATTCCACGAGAATACGCCGGCGGGTTCGCGCAGCGGAGCCTTGCTTTCCCTTGGCCTCCGCTGCCAGAATCAGGGCGGCAGGGTGTCTTCGACGTAATGAATCTCAAACGGCTTATTCGTGATGAACAACACGGTGACATCAGCCTCGGCCGAGGCACCGTGCTCCATGACCATGCCCTCAGGAAACCACACGAAGCAGCCCGGTCCGTATCGCCCGGCGTGGGTAACGAGCGTCCCTTCGAGCACGTACATGCCATGGGCACATGGGTGCGTATGGCTGACGTTGATGACTCCGGCTGGATAGCGGACGAGACGGACTTCCATGCCGGTATCCGGATCGGTCACCAGGTTCTTGCGGTAGAGCGCCCGGCCCAGCTTTTCGTTGAAGCGCTCTTCCCAAGGCAGAGCGCTCGTGTCGATGGCGAGTAGCGATGGATTGGTCATGGTCGCGATTGATGCAGATAAATTTGGATTACGGCAACGGCAAGTCCTTGAACTCGAACGGGATCGCATAGTCGTGGACGATCCAGTCCTCGAAGATCAGCTTGGTTGGTGGGCCGACATCCTTCTTGTTGAACAGAGGTGCGAAGTACATGCTAATGTGATATTCGCGGCCATTGGACGATGTGCCGCGTCCGTTCATCTGAAACTTGTTGCCGGCATCGTCCTCGACGTGGAAGCGTTCGTGCCACTCGCGAGGGCCGTTGCCTTGCTCGTATGGAACCAGAAGTTCCACCTGGAAGTTGGCACCCCCTTGAGTGATGACGCGAGTGATCTTGATCGTCTCGGTTCCAGCCCGGAAGGTTGTGCCTGCCGAATCCAGTACCTTGATTGTGACGGCCACGGGCTTGCGGATCACGATGGCCTTGATGGGAATCGTGCCACGCAACAGCTTGATCGTCTTGGCCGATTCGCTGGCTCGCTTCAGTCGAACGTCCGAGAATAAGAGTGATTCGCTGCGGAATGTCCCGCGACCGGATGAAGCGACCGAAGAAGTCGTACTCGGGGTCGGGGCTGGTTTCACATCGCTGGGCTCCAGCAGAGACTTTCCGTCCGAGTCGATGGCCTCGTCGATTTTGGCGGGATCGATCTTGGTGAAAGTAATCCGTGGCTCGACCATTACAGCTACCGAGAGTGTTAGCCGACTATCTCGGAATCCGGCCTTGCCATCGCGAGTGAAGTCAATGTCCCGATCTTCGTGCAGCCATCCGGCATCCAGTCGAAACGGGCCACGGATATTGAAGTGTGGCGATGAACGTTTGTCTCGGTCCATGTTCGTTCGGCCATTACCAATACAGACGATCCGGTCCTTCTCCGTACCGAGCCGATCGATGGCCTCCCAGAAGGAAACATCCTTGAGATCGAGAGTCCACTTGGTGGGAGTCCCAGGTACGAGCGGAAGCCAGGCGTACCGGTAGCCGGTTTGCTTTTCGAGTTGCTTGATCGCCTCGCTGAGAGGTTGATCGTCCAGCTTGATCGAGACGCGTTTGGGCAACAAGGCTTCGTCGATTTCCAGCGGCGGAATCAAAACCTCGGCTCGCTTGCGGACTTCTTCGTCCTTGCTTTCAAGCGCTTTTCGTAATGCGGTCAGGACTGCCGGGCCACGCTCGCGAAGAGCTTTCGACGCCCGTTCCCGTTCGGGGAACGACTTGCTGCCGAGTTGTTCGACGAGCTTGTCGATCGAGGGCAGGTCTTGGGCTGGAGATGCGCCGACGCACGAGGCAATGAAAATCGCTGCTACGAGAAATCGGGGAGACATGGCAAGGCTCCGACAGAATTCGGGCGACCCGTTGGGTCGCCCGCTAAACGGGAAGGGGATTACTTGCGTTCCTGAATAATGACGCAAACGCCCTTCTTGTTGGACACGATTACGTCGAGCAGCTTGTCGCCGTTGATGTCCGCGACCTCGAACTGCGTGCCAATGCCGGAATCGTTGTCGATTTCAACGGGCGTGAACGTGACGAGCCCGTCCTTCGATTTGCTGGCCTTAAGCCAGTAAATCATGGCGGCTTTGTCGGCACCGGGTTCGCCCCGGCCATGCGACCAGAATCGCTTACCGGTGATTAGATCCTTCTGGCCATCGCCATCGATGTCCTGGAAGTGCATGGCATGGGTTTCGGATACGAGTTCCTTGAAGAGATCATTCCGTACGAATGTCGGGTGATCCTTGCCTGAGCGTTGCTGATGCCACCAAATCCCGTACTTGTGTGCGCTCGAAGAGAGCACGTCGGGCTTTCCGTCGCCATCCATATCGAGAACGTACATGTCGGCAGCTTCGGGGCCAAGATTCGCGGGATGAAAAGTCCAAGGCTTGCCTTCGATTTTGCTGGGTTGTTCCCACCAGCCACCCGTGCAGATGACGTCCATCTTGCCATCGCCACTCAGGTCGCCGATACCGAGACCGTGACTGAATTTTCGGGTGCCAGGAATTTCCTTGCCCGTGTTAGCAACCGGTTTGCCCTCTTTGATCTCAGGCGGCACGCTGGATTCACTGATGGCGTGCATTTGCCAAAGTGCTTTGGGATCCTCGCCAGGCGTGAAGTAAGCCATCGTCCCTTCGGTTTCCTTACCTTTAGGCTGCCAGCCCATTAGCAGAACTCGCTTGCCGGTGCCGAAAAGATCGACGTACGTCGGCGTCTCATTGCAGGCACTATGCCAAATTGTGTGCTTGGTCCAATGGCCTTTGCCCCCCTTGGGGTTCTCCATCCAGTAACACGGAGCACCGGGAAAATCGATGACGATCAGATCGGGGAAACCATCCCCGTTAAAGTCGTCGCTCCAGCACGCGAACGATCGGCTGTAGCCTCGTTCGCCCGTGCCGTGATCTTTCGGCGCTTGCAGCTCGTGCTTCTTCCAGTCCGGTGCCTCGTACCAGTACTCGCCGTTGAGCACGTCGATCTTGCCGTCCTTGTTGACGTCGGCGATGGCCACGCCTTCCGAGCGGAACTTGTCGTCCAAGACGGTCTTTTTCCAGGTGATTTTCGGCTCGGCAATGGCCGGCGCTGCCAGCAGCAGCGCAGCCAGGAGAGGTAGGGAACGCATGAGTGATCCTTGATGCGAAACTGGGATTGGACGCTGAAGTGAATGATACGCGAATGCCGGCATCATAGTAGTCGGCGTTCAGAGTCTGCCGACTACTATGTGTCCGTCTAGCGAATTTTAACCTGGAAGGTGATCGTGCCGCTTTCGCCGGGCTTCAGGGTGCCGTCCACCGACCAACGCAGCACGACGGAACCAGCCTTGTTGGCGGTGGCCGTGAACGTCGTCGGGTACGTGGACTTCGTTGAGCCCTCGACATACTCCAGCCGGCCAGTCAAACTGTCCGCAATGAAGATGTCGCTCATCTCTTCCGTGGTCGGGTTCGAGAACTTGAGCGTGATCGTCACCACGTCGCCGATCTTCTCGGCATGTTTCGGATTGATGCTCTTCTCCAAGAGTAACACGTGGCCCTTGTAGGCCGTGATCTCTTCCGGGCCACGTGCCATCGCAATCGAGGACACGCCCTTGATGCTCGCCAGGCCGGCCGGTCGACCGGACCACTGAATCAACGAGGCCGGGCCTTCCTGGCTCTGCATCATGTTGATGCGTTTCGAACCGATGAGGCCGACCAGTCGTTCGGTGCCGCGAATATTGCCGGGCAACATGCGAACGTCCAGTGCCGAGACGGGCTGAAGCGTGTGCTTCGCTTCCGGCCCATGAATCGAGTGGTGCCCGGTTGGTCCCGATCCCACGCGGGCGGCCACGAATCTCGGCACACAAATTCCAACCCGGTTCGACGCGACGACGCGCGTGCCCTTGCGGGTCGTGTACATCATGGCCGTGTCGGTTGGATCGAGCCCGCTGATCGTTCGATTGGGACCTTCACCGAGACGAGCACCGATGTCGCCACCATCGTTCAAGCATTCTTCTGCGGCGGCCTTGGGTCCGAGCAACGGGTCATACAGCATGACCGCGCCGAATGGGAAGATTGGCGGCGCGGCAGGCATGGGCATTTGCTTGGCACCCGGAAAGAGAATCGTGCCGGGGACGTTTTCACGAGCCAGTTCTTCCTTCGTGGACGGGCGTTCGCCGATTCTCAGAATGAGCATCGGCCGGCCTCGCAGCCGGGCTTCGGTAATCGCGTCTTCTTCGCTGTTCGCGGAGTTTTCGAGTGCCTCGCCGGCCTTGCCTTCGATGGGAATGGCCGACTCGGGATCTTCGAGGTAGTAGATTTTGGTGATGAATCGACCATTGAGAATCTGGTCGATGTCGCGTTCCGTGATGGCGATCGGCACCGGATGTTTTGCAACGTCCGGAATGCCTGGCCGTGGAATCAACGTGCCGCGGATTTCGATCGAGGGATAAAGAACGGTTCCCTTGGCATCAGGAAAATCGGAGAACGCAAAGCGATACAGGTAGCCGGGACGCAGCCCGACCGTGCTGTTCGTGGTAGTCGATTCCGAGGAAAGCGGATGCCACGTGACCTTGGGGGCCTCGGCCTGATCGCCCTTTTCGCCCGTGACTTTGACGAACAGAAATGGAGATGCGGGCATGATCGGCGGGCCAGCGATTCCCGGCGGGTAGGCCGTCGGCTGACTCACACTCATGGCCAACGCTAAGATGCCGATGTTCATCTGACCTTCCCCCTCTGTTCACCGAAAGAGGGCTTAGGATTTAGGGTCCCGAGTTAGGCAGTCACATCCATGTTTCTGCTTAACCCGAGACTCTAGATCCTAAACCCTTGCGAATTCCGCGTCATAGTAGTCGGCACACTCTGTGTGCCGACCCCCACACACCGAGTGTGCGAGCTACTTTGAATCACGACTACGGTAACTTTGTCGGCACTGGACGCGGACCGGATCCTTCCGGAACCGGGCCGAATTCCGAGAGACCGCCCGACCCGCCTGGGCCGGTCGGAATCGGAGCCGGCAGCATTCGCGGCGGCATGGCGAACGGGTTCGGGGCGTCGAGAGCCGGCGTACCCTTGGCTTCGAGATCGATGTTGCCGAGGCGGATGATCGCCAAGATTTCACCGCGTTTACGAGCCTCCGCAACCGGATCAACACCCGGCTCCAGCCGAGTCGAGATGACTTCAGCCGGGCCAGCAACGATCGCAATGTCCTGGAACTGAGGATCGGGCAGATAGATCACCTTGACCAGGAAGTTGCCCGAGGTCACTTGCTCGAAATCTTCGTCCGTGAACGAAATCGGGACCGAGCTGTGAGCCAAGAACGTCGCGGTCTTCATCGTGGCCGGGGCGATTTCGAGTGTCGGGTACAAGTCCGTTGCACCCTTGCCGATACTCGACAGCTTCAGGCGATAAATGCCGCCCTGGGCGAAGTTGTATTTGGCCGGGGTGGTGAGCACCGTGTCGCTCTTGCCGTCCAGTCCGAACCAGCTAATTCGCATGTCCAGCGGATCGCTGAAGCGAACCGAGGTGCGTGCGTTGATCGGAGCGGCCAGACCATGAGGAGGCATTGCGCCGATGGCGGCGACGGCACCGTAGGGCCCCATTGCAGGGACGGGCAGGATGCCACGCCCAGGCGTGAAGCCTGGAACGCCATCGGTGCCGGTCGGAACCCAGCCACCGCGAGCGGTGCGGCCGACCGGGTCGGCAAACTCTTCGCCACCGACGGCGACGATGCCTCCCTTGGAAATATTTCGACCATCGGCCCGCATGATGCCGGGCTCTTGGCCTCGGATTGCGGAAGCCCTGGTGATCGGCTCGCCATTCGGGCCGACGTAGCCCGTCGCCTGGGCAGGCCCACTAGCGGGCTTGATACCTCGGCTGGCGACAGGGTTTTCCGACTTTTTGTCGGGGGTCATGCACCCGCCGAGACCGGCGAGAAACATGAGGGCAGCGGCGGTTCGCTTCATACGTACCTACTCCGGACGATGCGCCCAGGTTGATCGCCGACGGGAATCGCCCGACCGGCCTGGTGGGATGCTCTACAACTCAGAATAATTGTCGGATTGCGCACACTCCAACCTTTGAACAAAACCGGAAAGGATGGCACGATCAGTCCAGGTGGTCGGAGACTGGGCAATCTGGGAGAAAGATGCGAGCGAACGTGCAGAACAAGGGGATGAATTTTTGCCTTCCAGGTCTCGAACCCATCGGCCTGGCACAGTGCGATCAATCAAAGCAGCATGCTGCCGGTGACTCGCCCTGGCCCCGAGTAGGCATTTTTCCCGGTCGATTTTTAGGGGCGCAGTTCAGTCCGAGCTATTCGCCTTCTTCGGCCGTTTTGCTCTCTCAGGGCTTCCCTTTCGGACTGGCCAACTTGGGCGACTCCCAGACGTGTTTCATCAGTTCAAAAATCTCCGGCTCGGCGTCTTTTAGTTCCCCCCGGTTGAACGGGAAGAAGTCGTTCACGCCGAAATAGGCTTCGGTCATCTCGGCAAAGAACTCTTTGTGGTTCGTCAACCCGTAGTGTTTCACCCGGTTGCCGTTGAAGAGCAACGCCTTGTCGCCGTGGCCGCTCTTCTTGTACTTTTCGTACGCCTCCTTGATTCTGGGCTCCTCGAAGTCGAGAACCTGATCGTGGTAAGCGTGGGCCAGTTCGTGAAGAATCACCCAGGGTTGCTCGTTGATGTTGCGCTTCGTCGGCAGGTCCGTGGCCCTTGGCAGGTGGACGCACCTGGCCAGGTCGGTCGAGTAGCCGTTCGCTTTCAACCAGCCCGCACTGGGGTGATACTGCATCGGGCCAAGGTTGCCGTGCGTGAGATCGAGGACGATCGCCACCGCTTGCAGTTTTTTGAGCTTATCCTCCGGCACCACCACCTTAATGTCGCTCAGCTTTCCTTCGAGGAAACGCAGGCATTTGATTCCGAGCGCCTCGTCCGGCCCTTTCAGAAGCCGGTCGTCCACGCGGATGGTCCAGCCTTCGAGTTTTCGCTCCGTGCGTGATGTCGGCTTGGTCGGCTCGGCCTTTTCTTTTTCCTTGGCTGTGTCAGAGATTTCATGGATTGTGTTGTGAATGGTGCCGACAATCGCCCGGCCATCGGTTCCCTTCACGCGATATTTGATTTCCATGCCCCATGTTGGCGACAGGTTGGCGATGTCGAGCCGAACGGTCTTCCCATCGGGGCGGAGGGTTGCCTTCGTTACAGGCAGTGGCTTTTCATCGATATGTTTGGAACCGTAATTTTGGCTGCGGCTCAGGCCCCAGACCTTGATCTCGTAGTTCTTGAGGTCGGCCGCATTCGCCGGGTCGATCGGATCGGTAAACGTGACTTCCACGCCACCGGACTTCGCTTTCAAGCCGACGGGCAGGTCGGCCGGTTTGCCGGTATAGCGCACGCGATAGAAGCCACCGGGCTGGACTTGATTCCCGGCCCACGCGAACATGCCGCAGGTGTAAAGTTGGCCGTCGGTCGGATGAAAGCGGCCACGCATGATGCCCGTGGGGGAGATCGGCAACGGTAAGGCACACATCCCGCCCTGTGTTTGACCATTCACTTTCTCGTGTGGAACGACGAAGATTTTGCCCTGACCGTACGAGATGTTCAGCAGCGAACCCTTGAGTGGGCCCCACTTGTCACTCGTCACCCAGAGCAACTCGGCCGGCGAACGATCGAAGGCGTTCGTGATCCAACAGAGCGGCTGCTTCATCACGGAATTGGACGTGTCCTTGATGTCCGTAAAGCCCCAGAGGTTGCCGTAGAAGCCCCCCTTCTCGACGAGGTTAATGCGGTTTTTCGGCGTCCAGAAACCTTCCTGATCGGTGACGAAGAATGTGCCATCCGGGTTGAGACAGACGCCGTTGGCTGCTCGAAAGCCGGTCGCAAGAATTTCCGTATTCGACCCATCCTTGCTGACCTTGAGCAACGTACCATGATGCGGGACCAGTGCGGTCAAAGCATGTCGGCCGCTCTTCGCGTAGTAGAAGTTGCCATCCGCGTCGGCCTGCAAGCCCATGGCGAATTCATGAAAGTGCTCCGTTACCTGGTGGTCGTTGTTGAAGCATTCGTAGAAATCGGTTTCGCCGTCGCCATTGAGGTCGTGCAAACGCACGATCTGATCGCGGCAGCAGACGAAGATTTGCCCGTCGCGAAACTTGAGCCCGAGCGGTTGAAAAAGCCCGGACGCGATGCGTTGCCAGGTGAGTCCGTCGGCCGGCTTGTCGAATCCGGACACCATCCAGACATCGCCGTCCCAGGAACAGACCGCCGCCCGATTGCCGTCCGGGTGAAAATCGAAGCCGGTTAGCCGGAGTTGTGCGTTCCACGGATTCTTCAACGGCAGTTCGAAAGTATCGACGGTGAACGGCCCGTCGTTCTTGCCCAGCGTCGTAGGTGCCTTCAGGATCTCCGGCCAGTGCCGAGGCCCGCCTTCAGTGAGAGGCTTCAGCGGTCGGGGTTGCGGCGAATGGTTCAGATAAGCGCTCAGGGCTTTCTGATCGCACTTGGCCATCAACACCTTGATCCGGACCGGCTCCTTCACGGCGGGAATCTTCAGGAGCGTAAAGTCAGAATTGCGAATGAGCGAAACTCGCCCGTCGCCGACAAATTCGATCGCAATCGCGGCAGGGGCCAGGCGAACGAGCAGTTCTTTCCCATCGTTGACGAGGTCGATGATCCGGCTATAGATCGGCACGTTTGGCTGATTCGGATCGTTCTCAAGGCCAAATGATTCCAGGACGCTGGCTCCACCAACGGTGTAAGAGAGGATCGTTTGGTCCCCGAAATAGTAGGTTCCCTTGTACTGCGCCCACGATTTCGGCAGTGGTCCGTAACGTCGACCATCACGTCCCGTTAATCGCGGGTCGTCGAACTTGCCGGTCTCCGGATTCGCCCAGCCCGGGCCGACCGGATTCGCTAGGTGGATGTCGCCGACGAGTTTCGGATGAATCTGGTGCTGGCCATTGAAGTGGATTCCCTTCCAGTCGATGAAGCCGCTACCGCTCCAGGCTGCCGAAAAGCGCATGGTGTCGTGATCGAACAACGCCCAGCGATTGCCTCGCGATACGCCGCCCGGGCCGGAGTCGAGTCGAATCGCGATTCCCTTGTAGGCGATGTTCGGGCCCGGTCCGCCGACATCGCCCACTTCGTAGCTGTTCATCAGGCTTGGGCCATAGTTCATCGTCACCCATGGTTCGACATTCACGGCCGGCGGGCCGAACGATGAGCCCTTGGGAAGTTGGTCCAGGTAGCCCGCGTCCGCTTTCGCGAATTGTGTCGGATTGTGCGGTTTGAGGTAGGTTTCACGCAGATAGTGGATCACATCGTATTTTTGTCGCGGGACCATCCACGTCTGCGGGGCCATCATGCCGTAGCCGCGTGTGAGCGTCTGATACAGGCTGAACGGGTCGCAGCCGTTCTTGAATTTGTCGGCCACGAATCGCGGCGAGGTTGGCATCGAGCCAGGTGCGTCCTTGGTGCCGTGACAGTTGCCGCAGACTCGAGTGTAGATCGCCTCGCCACGGCGAAGTGCTCGGTCGTCGAGCGCTCGGATCAGCCCGGCGTGGTCGATCTCCTTCTCATACTCGGGGATCACCAATGCCGTCTGAGCCGGGCGAAGTTCCTTGGCACGGGCCGGCCCTTGCTCGGCCACCTCGATGAGATACTTCGCGAGGTCGAGGAATTGCTGGCGATCGGAGAGCAGGTTGACCAGCCCATCGGGCATGAGCGACTGCTTGCCGGCAGAGCGTTGCTCAATGTGGGCGATAGGCAGAACCAGCCGCTTGCCGCCGGAGGCCGGGTCGACGAGCGTGATGCTTCCAGTTTTCTCTTCGACAACGAGACCGGTGATGGTTCGATTATCGACGGTCGTAATCACAACCGTTTCGTAGCCCTTCTTGAGGACTTTCGATGGCAGCAGCACGGATTCGATCAGATACTCGGCGGTTCCTTCCTTGCCAGTCTTCGCGATGTCCGGGCCGAGTTGCGTTCCCGTGTCGCCATCGTGGCACTTCGCACAGGTGAAAAATGGCTGAAAGAACAGGATCGCTCCGCGGGCGGCATCGCCCCGTTCGCGGGCATCCTTCGCCAGAACCGCTAGCGGTTCCTGAGAGAGCTTTCCCAGCAAGGTTGGAGGCTCGGCAGAGTAGGCCGTGAGGGTGAGCAGCAGGCACGAGGCGATTCCGTAACAACGCAGCATGATGGATTTCTCTTGAAGGATCGTCGTCGCGGAAGCCGACGTCATTTCTCGATGAGTCTGTATTCCGGCGTCGAAATCCACGGAAGAACCAGCGCTCGCTTCGCCCAGGCTTCCCATTTCAAAGCCAGCTCTCTTGCTTTTTCCGGATGCTTCGACGCGAGGTCTTTTGATTCGACACGGTCCTGGTCGATGTTATACAGTTCCCACTTCGCTCCGGGTCCCTTGGCGACAAGTTTCCAGTTGCCAGATCGAACGGCCCGGTTGCCTTCGTGCTCCCAAAACAGGTCTCGTTCTATAGGCTTGTTCGCGAACGCGGGGCCAAGGCTCTTGCCTTCCAGCGGCGTGATGGTGTTTTCGCCGACTTTCAAAGAATACTCGGCTTTCGCTAGATCGACGCAGGTCGCGGCAATGTCGATGAGGTGTCCTGGCTGATTGCGAAGCTCGCCCTTCGACCTGATCCCATTCGGCCAATGGGCGATCAACGGCGTGCTGATGCCCCCCTCATGAACCCAGTGCTTGAACTCGCGGAACGGCGTGTTCGACACGTTTGCCCAGCCGCGGCCATACGCAACATAGGTGTCCGCGGCACCCGGCGTCACCTTTGGCCCCATGCGAACCGGGAACCCATCGCGAGTTTGTTTCGGGACGCTGCCGGCCGTGGCGAAGTCGTCGGGCTTCATAGCAGGGAATGCGGGCTTCTCCGGACGTTCGATGTTCGGATGATCCTTGTTGCCCGCACGTCCCTGGGCCTCGGCACAGCCGCCGTTGTCCTGAAGGAACAGAATCAGCGTGTTCTCGAACTGGCCGGTTCGTTTGAGTTCGGCCACCAACTTGCCGATGCCCTGATCCATGCGATCGATCATGGCGGCGTACACTTCCATGCCGGCTGCTTCCCATTTCTTGTCGGCGACCTTGTCCCAGTCGCCGGTCTGCGGACTCATGCCTTGCTTGGGATCGATCAGGCCGAGTTTTGCGGTCTTCTCGAAACGGGCCTTGCGAATCGGCTCGTAGCCGCCATCGTACTTTCCCTTGTACTTTTGGATGTCTGCTGGCAACGCATGCATCGGCCAGTGGGCGGCTGTGTAGGCGACGTACATAAAGAATGGCTTCTGCGCGTGATCCTTCACATGCTCGCCGACGAAGCGAACGGCATGGTCCGACATCGCATCGGTGTAGTAGTAGGTCGCGGGCTTGTATTCCGCGTCTGCAAATGGAGAGATCATCGTCTCATCGCGAACCAGCGACGATGGATCGAAGAAGCTGCCCGCTCCGTGGATGGTGCCGTAATAGCGGTCGAATCCGCGTGCGATGGGCCAGTTGTGCTTCGGCCCATCCTTGCCCGCAAATCGCGTGACGTGCCATTTGCCGATGGCATAGTTGCGGTAGCCGGCCGGCTTCAGCACCTCGGCAATGGTGCGGCAAGAGTTGTTTAGGTTGCCTCGATAGCCGGGGAATTTTTCGCCCTTGTCGTCCATCATGTGCCCCACGCCGGCCTGATGGGGATAGAGGCCGGTCAACAAACTCGCCCGCGTTGGGCAACAGCGGGCTGTGTTGTAAAACTGGGTGAAGCGCAGGCCGCCATTGGCCAGGCCGTCCAAGTTCGGAGTCGCGATTTCGCTGCCATAACAGCCGAGATCGGAGAAGCCCATATCGTCGGACATGATCACGACGATGTTCGGTTGCTTGGGTTCGGCGGCCACGGTCGTTCCGCAGAGCACCAAAAAAATGAGCATGCGCTTCATGTCAAGGACTCCATGGTAGTCGGCACACTGAGTGTGCCGAACGTCCGCACACGGAGTGTGCGGACTACTTTGCAATCGGCACCTCGCAGAACGTGAGTGCCGCGATGCCGTTTGCTCCGCGAAGCAATTTATCCTGGCTCCAGGCGGCACTGTCGAGGTAGGCCAACCGCTTCGCACTGGTCGGAGCGATCAACTTCAGTGTGATCGTGCTACCGGTCACGACACCCGAGGCGACCTTGCCTTTTTCGCCATCGAGGTAAAACTGGCCTACCAACGAAGTGTCCCATTTCACGGGCTGATCGAACTCCATCGCGACTTCGTCTTTCTTATCACTCGTGAAGTAGGTCCGTTTGAGATTGGGTGGCGTGATGGAGGTTGCCGGGATTTTTCCGTAATGATCGCGTTCCACGAGTGGGCAAATGAAGCGGGCGAACTCCGCATAGCCGGCGGCCGGGAAGTGACAGCCACCGGGAGGATTAATCCCCAGCGTGGACATGATGCTCATCCTCGAGAACGCGGTCGGCAAGTTTCGCTGCACCTCGCGCAGGCGATTGTCCGAGCCGTTGATGCCCATTGAGCAAGACTTGGGCCAGATTTGGAACATGTAGTAGTGCTGGACATTCGGAAAATCCTGCTTCCACGATGCGGCAAGTTCGATGAACAACTTCCGGTATGTTTCCCAGCCGTAACCGCCCGTCGGTCCGTCGGCGCCTTGATCGTTTTCGCCTTGATGCCACAAGATGCCACGAATGCCGTGCGTTAGCTTGGCTTGTCGCACACGCCAGAGCAATCGCCCGTAAATGGTCGTCATGTCCTCGAGATTGGCTTCGTTGCGCTGATGCTGATCGACGCGCGTTCCACCCACGGCCCCGTTGATGATGAAGATCGGCATCTTGTGGTTCTCGACCAAGCGTCGGCCGAGTTCCATGCCCCAGTAGCCGATCTGAAGCTTCTCCACGTCGCGGCTGCGATGCACGGCATTGCCCCAGACGGACACGCCCTTCTGGCTGCCCGACATGCTGCCGAATGTACGGATCCAGTCGCTGCGGAAAGCGGGATCGTCCTTGCCAAAATCGGTGGCGACGGCATTCGATTGCCCGGTGATGATGTAGGCGTCGCCACAAACCAGATTGCCAACCGTGTGCAAGAGCTTTTCGGTATTTCCATTGAGCGTTCCAAACTCAACCTTGTATTTGATCAAGCCTGGATGGAGTTTCACCGTAAATGCGTAGGTATTCTGTTTGCTCGGTCGTTTGCGGATCGTGCTTAACAGTTTGTCGTCGGCGTAGAGCTTCAAGAAGACCAACTCGGTCGATTCCTTAAGCGAACCGTTGTACAGGAGATTCCCATAGTTTTGGTCGTCGCGGGCATAAAACTGGCCCTCCTCCGGCTTCTCATCCTCGCCCGGCGTGCGGTAAACCCACTCATCTTTCAATGGCTCCTTGACATTGATGGTCGTCGAACGCACGGTCTCCTTGCCGCCGTTGTTGATCGCCAAAATAACCGTTAGCTTGCCGCTATTCTGGGATCGTTTCAGGATGAGTTTTCCTGGAGTGGCTTCCATGATCACGGCAATGTCAGTAGCCGACCAGGTGTAGCTCAGCTTGCCGGCACTTCTGGCCTGCATCTCGCTCAGGTTGGTAATTCGCGGCACAACTTCGATCGTCTTGCGTCCGTCCCATTCCACCGGTGCCTGGAGCGTGAATTCCGGCTCCGGTATTTCTTCTTTAATCGTGATCGGGATGTCCTTTGTCTTCACCTCGTTCGCATAGATTGCCTTGAATTGCAGCGTGAGTGATTGGTTGCCGACCACCCGGCCCGCATCGAACGTGAACGAGAAGCGATCGGTGGTGGCCACGGTCTCTTTGCCATCGCGTTTCACGACCCAGTAAACCTTCTGGGCTCCGCCGGCCTTGGCCGTGAGCGTGATGCTCTTGCCTTCCGGCAGGGCCACTTCCGTTTCGGGAACGGAGAACTCGTTTCCCGCCTGCACCAGCGGGCCGACCAGTGTTTGCAAGGGTTTTTGGTTTTCGTATTGCAGGCGAATCCAGTCGGCCGAACGAGAGACTTGCGAGATGCGGACTTCGTCGATGTCGCCGAAGAAGTCGAAGTTGTTGTACCAGCCGCCGATCCACATTCGGGCGGGGGTCTTGATGTTCAAGAGCGGCTTCGCGGATGCATCAAGTCGGCCGTTGATATAGATCTTGCCGTCTTCCTTGCTGTATGTGTGAACCACGTGAATCCATTCGCCGAGCGGCGTTTTGACTTCACCGCGGACGTCCGAGAAGTCGCTATCGATGTGAATGTGCGGTGGGCTGCGAAGCTGCATTCGCACCTTGCTGCCTCGGCCACCCCCTTCGTTTCCCCAGCCGATGATGGTTGTGTTCGGCTTCTCCGCTCGGAACCAACATTCGGTACTGTGTGAACTCGCCCCCGAGGGGTAGTTCGGAATCTTGTCGCCGTTGAAAACGCCTTTCTGCCCGGGGAAATGTCTGGCCAGGCCAACGATTCCCGGAGTCGCGGTCGTGCCGACATCCTTCGAAGGGAGCGTGCCGACTTCATCCTCGACCGGATCGGTCATGTGCCAAACACTGAGGTAACCGTTCGTTTCGTTGAATACGGCTTTGCCATTCGATTCACTCGTGGCGTCGGCCTTGCCCCAGTGCAGCTTGATCTCTTGCCGCGAATGGCCCGTGATTTTCGGCATTCGCACCCAGATGCTCGCGACCCCCCTGGCCGCGTCCCACTCCTCGATCTGATATTTCAGCGACTCGCCGTTGGCTGAAGAAAAGCGCAGATCTTCCCCTTTCGCCTTTGCCTGGCTGAAATCGAAGAAGTCCTTGTGCAAGCGGACGAGCAGCGGAAAGCCATCAACGGAAGCGGAAGCCGGCAGGTTCGCCCCTTCGGGCGTGGTGAGGAGAAACATCGAGCCGGTGTGCTTCCAGCCGGGGTAGTCGGCCGATGCAGGCCCACCGATCGTCAGGGCACATACCAGGGCGAGCGATAAATGAATTTTCACGAGGTTGCGTCTCTGCGTGTGATTTGTTTCAACTCAGCCAGTGCCGAGCGTGCGGCTGTCCACAGGTGAATCGTGTCGGTTCCGAGTGCGATCAGCGTTGCACCGCGTGCTATGTGTGCCTTTGCGCTTTCGACATTGGGAGCGAAGGCCCCCCAGGCGACGTTGTGCTTCTTGCACGCGGCAGCAATCGTGTCGATCGCGGCCGACACGTCCGGGTGGCTGATCTGTCCGGGCATTCCCATGCTGGCCGATAGGTCGTACGGTCCAACGAGGATCGCGTCCAATCCCGGTACTTGAAGGATATCGGAGACGTTCGGCAAAGCATCGACGTGTTCGATCTGAAGGATCACGGACACGCGATCGTTCGCCTTCAATACGCAGTCCTGAAGCGTCAAGCCGTATTGCTGCGCTCGCGCGATGCCGACACTTCGAACTCCGGCCGGAGGGTACTTCGATGCGGCGATTGCTTTAACAGCCTCTCCCACAGTCTTCACTTGCGGCACAATGACGCCATCGCAACCAAGATCGAGGGCATGCTTGATGTGAACCGGGTCGTTCCAGGGTACGCGGATGACAGTTCCAGCCCGCCCGGCCGTGGCCTGGATGAGCATCTGCGCTCGCTCCAGGCTCAGCGACGTGTGCTCCAGATCGATCCACAACCAATCGTACCCGAGCAGCGCAAAGACCTCGGCCACCTCGGGTGAACCAAGCGTGAGCAACGGCCCGATCAGGCTCTCTCGGTTCCGCAGGCGCGTTCTGAAAGCAGTCATTAGTGAGTCCTATCGCAGACGAAGAAAACAAGAAGGTAGGGAATTGGAAAGGTTGAATCAGACGCAGGTGTATCGGGGGCATTCTACTTTTTGCCGCCGAGTAGAGCAGGCATTGTTCGCTGTTTGTTGGCTGCACGCTACCGATGGTCGTCCCGCCAGAAGTGGAAACTGGCTTCGCTCTGCGCGTGTTGACGATAGAAGCGGCGAATGGTCTCGCCGGACTGTTGCCAGCGAGCGATCAGGTTCTGCCCACGACGTTCGGGTTGCGGATCGTGCCCACAACTCGGGCCATGCTGGTGCGAATGTCCTTCGTGGAGCCTCGCCGTTGCGATCTCCTTCTGGAATGACACCTTGGGACAAAACAGCGACACGTCTAAAAGCGATCTACCCTTGCATCTGTCCCGAGGCCACCACATCGTAAACGATGTGCGCGGCGACTGCGACGCCGAGACCTCTTAGCCAGAAGAGCATTGCCAGCGTGGCCCCAATCAACATGCGGGTGAAGAAGACGAAGGGCACGAACGGCTCGGTATGGACGAACTCATGGGCGAGGGCGAAGGCGGCTGCGGAAATGAGCATCGCGATCGGGATCGCGGCGATTGCCGGGATGAAGACCGCTCGCATGATCCAGGAGAACATGCCGAAACCGATGAGCCGGAAGATGGCTTCTTCATAGAGGCCGACGCCGAGGTAGGTGAGAACCTGCGATCCCTGGATGTTCACGGCCGCGACGGGCACGCCGGCTTTTTCCAGAAGCAGCGGTGTGTTCAGGCACAACGCATACAGGCCGATGCCCGCGGCGACGCCTTCGAACAGAATGCCGAGTGTCGGGACGATGAAGTGTGTGGGGCGGTCGTTCCCGCGGAGTAGAGCCCAGAGGAGGAGTAATCCCACGAGGGCGGAGGGAATCACGAACGCGGGCACATTGCTCGTTTGTTCGAGCCAATGCTGAAGCCAAAGTTCAACGCCGGCACGTAGCGAGCCACTCGCTGAAGTCGATTTGTGTACGCCGATTTCGTAGACGGCGAGAAGCGGAATCAGAACGATGAGCGCGATCCACGGATGACGCACGCTGGCGAAGTAACCTACGGGCGGACGGTTTTCGGAAAGGTCGGGACGCCTCCACCAGTGATGAACACGATAGCCGCCCATTAAGCCCATTCCGGATAGCTCCTGCCCAATCGTTGTAGCCGATCGTGGCCACTCAGTGCTCGAATCACATTGCCGGAGTTGGAACCGGCCAGATCAAGAAAACGCGGGTTCGCCAACGCTCGTCCCGCAGGATCGGCCAACAAAGCGACTTGCGGCCTCGCTGCCTTCTGCATTTCACTCCGCGGATCACGTGCCGTCAACACCAGGGCCGTCCATCCGTCGCTCAGTTCCACGATGCTGCCGGACGGATAAAGCCCCAGGCTCAATAACTTGTCGGTCGCCACGCGGTCGAGCTGGCCGGCTTCTCCCATCAGGAGCACATCAGTCAAGGCGGCTCGCGAATCCATCGGCTCGCGGTGCGGACGGGCGGAGCACATGGCCACGTACACATCGATGGCCGCGATCAGCCGCGTTAGCGGGGACACCTGATCGTTGTGCAGCCCGGCCGGATAGCCGCTGCCGTCCGCCCGTTCGTGGTGGCCTGCCGCGATGCCCGCCAACCCGCTAAATCCTGGTAGCCGCCCCAGAATTCGCTCGGCACCAGACCGCGTGTGAAACTTTATCGCCGTACGGTGCTCCTCGTCCCACTTCGCCTCTTCTGCCAAAAACGCCGGGTCGATTCGCAACATGCCGACATCGTGCAAGAGAGCAGCGAGGACCACATCGCGGGCTTGCATCCGCCATTCCGGATCGTGCTGGACGAGCCGGGCGGCCACGCACGCACAATTCAGCGAATGCATGGCGACGAAGCGGGCCGGGGCAGGAAACTTTTCGCTCCCAAGAAACGCTTGTGTTTCGCCCGCACCACAGGTCGCGAATCGCAAGGGCCGACCCGGTTCTTCATTCAACAATTCGTCGGCCAGCGACAGCAACGGCGAAGGATCAAGCGGACTGCTTCCGGAATCCAGGTTGCAGAGAAACCGCGTCAGCGTGTCGATCCGAGTGTTCTCGCATCGTCGTCGTTCGAGCGCATTCGCCAACATTTCGAATCGCCGCCGGGCCGCGTCGATCATGCCTTCCAGCCCTTCGCAGAGGCGCATTTGTTCGCTGGCCGATTCCGGCATGGTCAGTGCATAACGCACGGCTGCTTCGGTCATCGACGCCGTCTCGCGAAAATGGACGGCCAAGGGATCGGCTCCGTCCGTTTGCGACGAGGGTGGCGGTCCGGCCAACAGTGGGTCGTCGGCCATGATCTTGAGCCGCGTTACCAGGCCCTGTGCATCGACCAGCAGACGTCGCGCTCGATTTGACAACGCCACGGGGGACGATTCCGGGGCCCCGCCGAGCTGTCGCAACGATTCCTCAAGGATGGCCTGCGTTCGCGTGCCCGCTTCCACGGCAACGGGTTTCGTTTTTTGGGGTGCAGGCTCGGGAACACGCTCGCCAACGGCGGGCACCAATCGCGGCATGGCCTCCAGACGTTGACGAAACTCCGCGATCCGATTCAGCAATTTTCGGGTGTCATTCATGGTATTCGCTCCTCGAAGCCCGGCATTTTGATCAAAGTAGTCGGCACACTCCGTGTGCGGACCTAGCCGAGAGCATCCCCGTGCCCTCCAGGCCCGATCGGTCGCCGCACGGAGTGTGCCGACTACTATGAAGCAATCGGAGTCCGAATCGACCGGACTTGACTGTCGTTCCGAAAGTACCGATTGTCCGGGCTTCGCCGCGCGAACATGGTCCGTTGAGCGTGTCAACTTGGGGCTGTCTCGGTAAAATGGCCTGACCTTGCGGGCAACACGAGTTCACGAATGAAGGCCGAGAGCACCCTGACCGAGTCTATGGACGATCATCTTCGCGTCCTCGTCATCGACGACGAGCGCGACCACGCCGAGACCGTGGCCGAGATCCTGGAGGGGGCTGGCTACCTCTGTCAGGTGGCTACGAGTGGAAAAGCCGGTGCCAAGAAGATCCAGGAGGAAGAGTTCGACCTGGTGCTCACCGATCTGCGAATGGGCGATCTAGAGGGCCTCGAAATCGTCAGGCGCGTCAAGGAACACGGCGACGCGCTCGTGATGGTCATCAGCGGTTCGAGCGACGTGAAGAAGGCTGTGCAGGCCCTTCAGGAAGGGGCGTCGCGGTACATCTTCAAGCCGGTTACCAAGGAAGAGTTGCTTGCCGTCGTCAACAAGTCGGCCGACGAACTGCGTCGATTGCAAACCATTCGTGAGTTGCGGAAACAACTCGATGAGCGATTCGGCTTCGAGGGGCTGATCGGCAACAGTCCCAAGATGCGCGACCTGATGCGTGGGCTCAAGCAGTATGCGCCAACTCGTGCAACGGTGTTGATTCTCGGCGAAAACGGCACGGGCAAGGAGCTGGTCGCAAAAGCCTTGCACACGAATAGCCCGCGAAAGAACAAGCCGTTCGTGGCCATGAATTGTGCGGCCCTGAACGAAAATCTGCTCGATGACGAAATGTTCGGCCACGAGGCCGGCGCCTTCACGGGAGCGGAAAAACTCCGCAAGGGTCGATTCGAGTACGCCAATGGTGGGACGCTCTTCCTCGACGAAATCGGCGACATGCCTGCTGCTCTTCAGGCCAAGCTGCTTCGTGTTCTGGAGAACGGCGAGGTCAGCCGGATTGGTTCGAACGATACGTTCAAAGTGGATGTACGACTCATCGCGGCCACGAACCGCGATCTCGAGCAGATGATCAAGGACGGAAAATTTCGCCAGGACCTTTACTATCGCCTGCGGGTTGGCTTGTTGCGAATTCCACCACTGCGAGAACGCGGCAAGGACGTGGTACTGTTAACCACGAACTTCCTGGAAGAGTTCGCGCCGCGTTACGGCAAGAAAGTACCCAAAGTCACGAATGCAGTCTGGAATGCATTTCGCAATTATCCCTGGCCCGGCAACGTTCGCGAACTGCGCAACCTCGTGGAGAGCCTGGTCATTCAGGATCAGGATGGCGTGATTGACGTGGACGATCTGCAAGATGGCGATGCGATCAAGGTCGTGGCCGAGGAAGGCGGGTCGGGAGCGGATCATCTCATCGGGAAACCGTTGAGCGAGGTCGAGCGTTATTATTCCGAAAAGGCCCTCGAACAAACCGGCGGCAACCGGGAAGAGGCTGCCAAAATGCTCGGCATCGGCGAGCGGACTCTCTATAGGCAGATCACGGAGTGGAAGCTGCTCGATAAGATTCGCGACACACTCGCGGCCGTGAATGGCAATATTGCGGCTGCGGCAAAATCGCTCGGCATGACCGCCGACGCGTTGGATAAAAAACTCCGCAAGGCCGGGCAACGCGGGGATGAAGAGTAGGACACATTCTTCGTTCGAGCCGTTGGCTCGAACGCTAAACAGAGTTGCTTGAAACATGCCGAGAATCCGTCAGTTACCGTCGTCCGTTATCACGAAGATTGCCGCGGGCGAGGTGATCGAGCGGCCGGCGAGTGTTGTCAAGGAATTGCTCGAAAACTCGATCGATGCTGGGGCTCGTCGGCTTGACATTGAACTCGAAGTCGGCGGCACGGAGTTGATTCGCGTCGTCGATGACGGGCACGGTATCGAGCCTGCTGATCTGCCGCTCGTCTTCGCCAGCCATGCGACCAGCAAGTTGAATGATGCCGACGATTTATTCCGCATTGGCACGATGGGCTTTCGCGGCGAGGCGATGGCCTCGATTGGCGGTGTGGCCCGCGTGACTATTCAGTCTCGTGCGGCCGGGCATGCCGAAGGTTCCGAGTTGTTCAGCGATGGCGGAGAGTTGAGTGAAGTCCGTCCCTGGAACGGTTCGCCCGGCACGCGTGTCGAAGTGCGGCATCTCTTCTTCAATACACCGGTGCGAAAGAAGTTTCTCCGCACTGTGTCCACGGAACTGGGGCACGTCGTCGAGGTTGCCACGCGTCTTGCTCTGGCCATCCCCAATTTGCATGTTGTCATTCGGCACAACGGCAAGATGGTTCACGAGGTACCGGCCGAGGCCAGTTTGCTCGAACGCATCGGCTTGTTTTTCGGCAAGGATGTCCGCGAGGCGTTGATCGAGGTAAAGGCCGAGATCGGGCCCCTCACGCTAAGCGGTTATGTGGCCGACCCGGTATGCGATCGTGGCAACGCGAAATTGCAGTACCTGTTCGTGAATCGCCGCTGCATTCGCGACCGCAGCCTGGGGCACGCGTTGCAGGAGGCGTACCGCGGGTTGCTGATGACGGGCCGATATGCGGTCGGGTTTCTCTTCTTGAACTTGCCGCCCGATCAGGTGGATGTGAACGTTCACCCGACAAAATCCGAGGTGCGTTTCCGCGATTCGCAGGCTCTGTATCACCTAGTGCGGTCCGCGGTGAAGAAGGCCCTCCTGTCGAAGAATCTCGTACCGCGATTACAGGTGCCCGAAGGCGGAGCGCAGCCGATGTACCCGCGTGGCTACGAGCCGGCACCGGGGATGTACTCGCAGATCCCGACGGCCATTCCGGAACCAAGGAACATCGCACCGCAGATTCCGCATCCGGTTCTCCCCCCCGAAAATGGAGCGCCCGCCGACGTGAAGCCCTCTCCAGTCGCGGACGCCCCCGGCTCGACGTTGCCGATTGAACTGCCCGCCGGGCCGTTGACGCGGGCGATTCAGATACACGATAGCTACCTGATTGTCGAGACTCGCGATGGCATGGTGGTCATCGATCAACATGCGTTGCACGAGCGCATCCTGTACGAGCAACTGCGAAACCGTCTGCGTGAAGGCAAGCTGGACGTGCAGAGATTGCTCATTCCCGAGCCGATGGAACTGACGATGGAGCAGGCCGGTGCGGTGCTTGAAGTCCGCACGCAGTTGGCCGAGTTGGGTTTGGAGGTCGAGGACTTCGGAGCGGGAACGGTGGCCGTGTCGAGTTATCCCGCCTTGCTGGGCCGCGTACCCGTCGGGCAGATTTTTCAGAGCGTAGTCGATGTGCTTTCAACCAAGGATCGGCCACCGACCCGCGAGCAATTGTTCGATCACTTACTGGCAACGATGGCCTGCAAGGCGGCGGTGAAAGCGGGTGATCGACTTTCGCGAGAAGAGATCGATTATCTCATGCAACTAAAGCCAATGGCGGAAGATTCGCACCACTGCCCACACGGCCGGCCAACCTCGCTGGTGTTCAGCAGACATGAGTTGGACAAGCAGTTCAAGCGGGTTTGAGACAATCTCGTTTGCCAGTCATCGAAGTCAACTCTGGATCGGCGCAGGCTGAGCCGACTCGACCTGCTTCCTCCCATAAACCTCCGTCATCTCGATCAGTCGGCTCGCGGCCCAGTCGTTCAGGCCGGTCGCGGGCATGCGCCAGTGCCAGTTCCCGGTCGCGGTGCCTGGCAAGTTCATGCGGAACGCGGTGCCCAGATCGAGCACATCCTGAAGCGGGGCAATCGCCAGGTCGGCCACGCTGGACCACGCCAGTCGAATGAGATCCCACGCAATGTCCGAGCCGTCGCGGGCGGTGTATCTGCGACAGAAATCGCGTTCCTTCTCCGGAGCAGTCGCATACCAGCCGTGCGTCGTGTCGTTGTCGTGCGTGCCGGTGTAAACGACACAATTCGTTGGATAATGATGAGGCAGAAACTGATTCTTGGGCGAGTCGAACGCGAACTGGAGAATCTTCATGCCCGGCAAGCCAAGCTCGTCACGCAAGGCAAACACGTCCGGCGTGATCTCGCCGAGGTCTTCCGCTATCAACCGAAGGTCGCCGAAAGCCGACTTCATTTCGCGGAACAGGTCGGCACCTGGACCTGGCACCCACTTGCCGTTGATGGCCGTGGTTTCGCCGGCTTCGACTTGCCAGGCGGCCAAGAATCCTCGGAAGTGGTCGAGACGAACGACATCCACCATTTCCAAGGTTGTCTTGAGGCGAGCTTTCCACCAGGCGTAGCCGGTGGCTCGCATCGCTTCCCAGTCGTAGTGTGGATTCCCCCACAACTGGCCGGTGCGACTGAAATAATCCGGAGGAACTCCCGCAACCACACGCGGTCGCAAAGAGTCGTCGAGCAAATATAGGCGAGGATTCGACCAGACATCGGCCGAATCCGGGGAGACGAAGATCGGTAGATCACCGATGAGGCGGATACCGCTGGCGTGAGCGTGTTCGCGAAGTTCCTGCCACTGTCGGAAGAACAAGAATTGGCCGAATTGATAGGTTCCAAGTTCGTCGGACAACTCTTCCTCGGCGAATGCGAGCACGGCTCCACTCGTATCTCGGCGACGAAACTCGGTCGGCCACTCGTACCACGGCTCGCCTTGTCGTGCTTCCTTGAGGGTCATGAACAAGGCGTAGTCGCTGAGCCAATCCTGCTTGTCATGAACGAAGGCTTCGTATGCGTCCTTCAAATGTGCCGTGCGTCCGTTGCGGTAGTTCTCCCAGGCTTGGCGTGCCAGTCGCATCTTGAACGGCTCTACGGCCAGGTAGTCCACCCGATCATCGCGAAACTGGACATTGCCGATCTCTTGTTCCCGGATCAGACCATCGCGAACGAGCAGTTCCGGGCTTATGAGATTCAGGTTGCCCGCGAAAGTGGAAAACGATTGGTAAGGAGAGTCCCCGTAGCCGGTGGGGCCGAGGGGGAGCATCTGCCACCAACTCTGATGCGCCTTGCTCAGCGTGTCTACCCACGCGTGAGCGGATGGTCCAAGATCGCCGATCCCAAACGGACCGGGAAGGCTGGTGGGGTGAAGAAGAATTCCAGAACTACGCGGATACCGGTGTGACATGCCAGTCTCGTCGGGGTGTCGGGGGCCTACGTTATTGGATGACGGATCTGATCGAGAGGCAACTCACAACAAGTCGAGTATCTGCTCTCTGCCACGATCGGTGGTTCCGATCAATCGTTGGCCACGCATGTCTCTCACGAAATCGAATCACTCCAACGGGACCTGGCCAATCAGTACGGGTGAACCCTCGGGCCGTTACATGACATCGACCGCATACTCACGGCCTTGCACAACGTCGTAAAGATGGATGTCCGCCACGCCACTCGCGGTTCGGCCTCGCTTCGAGCCATTCTGGACCAGTCCGAGTTGAACGATCACGCTCGTGGGCGAGGCAAGAGTGGGTGCTCCGGAATCCGCGAGAGCGTTCGGTACGGTAAGCGAGCGAACCGGTTCTGGTCCAATGGTGCCGGTCTTCAAGGCATCGGCGTCGGAGAGATTTGTCACTTTAGCTTCGACCCGAACCTTTCCCATTGCAACGGATCCCATGAACCACCTCCGGAGTTTCCAATATTCTACCGTCGTCGGACTTCTGCTTGGTCAAGGAATCTGGAGAAACCAACATGATGCGTTCATTCGGCCTCTTGCTCGCTTTTTCCTCATCTCTCTGTGCCGACGAGAAACCTTGGGTCGAGTTGTTCGGGAGCGACAAGCTCGATTCCTTCACCGGCAAGCAGGATTCCTGGGCGTTTGCAAGGAGCCTTTCACTCGATACCGCGAATCCGAAGAAGCTAAAATTTGAGGCAGGCTCCGGCATTCTGATTAACGGAGCGAAAGGAACCGCCGCCGACCTGTACACCAAGGAGAAGTACGGCGATCACGAAGTGCATCTTGAATTTTGCATCGCGAAGGGCTCGAATTCCGGGCTCAAATTCCACGGGCATTACGAAATTCAGATCACCGATAGCCACGGCAAGAAGGAACTAACAGGCGACGATTGCGGCGGCATCTATCCGCGTGCCGAACTGAAGCCGAAGTACCGTTATCTGGATCAAGGCATCGCCCCGAAGACGAACGCTGCCAAGCCCGCCGGGGAATGGCAATCGCTGGACGTGATCTTTCTCGCTCCACGCTTCGACAAAGATGGCAAGAAGATGGCACACGCGAAGCTCGTGAAAGCCACGTTGAATGGCGAGGCCGTTCACACAAATCAGGAATTGCAATCGCCGACCGGACACAATCACATCAAGCCGGAGATGGCCACAGGCCCGCTCATGTTGCAAGGGGACCACGGGCCGGTGGCCTTCCGCAATTTCAAGGTGCGTGCACTCAAGTAGCCCGCACAGTCCGTGTGCGGGAGGTCGGCACTCGGACTGTGCCGACTACGATGTTGCGTTAGAAATCACAGGAACGTCGAAAGAGCAAACAGGATCAAGCCGATGGCCACCAAGAAGGAGGTCATCCGAAAGCCCCAATGAAGAGCTTCGTGGAGGATCTTGTTCCAGTTGTCGTGGCGTGTGGCACTGTACACCAGACTGACGACGACAATCAGGATCGGCAGATGGATGTAAATGCTCATGTGGGTGGCGTCTCCTGAGGGGGAGCGGCCTTCGCCTGGCGGAACGCGGGACCAGCCAGTGCATCGTAAATCACGAGGACATTGAGCACGCCGGCGATGATCGTATAGACCCAGCCGAGATCCCAGGTCTTATCCGTGTCGCGCTGCAGTTCGTTAATTCGTACGACACTGGGAGCACGCATCCAACCGTTCATGGGGGGATTGGCGTCTTTGTCTTCGCCACTCGAGTAGTATTGATAGAGGGCGGGCCAGGCGGCGATGCCAATCGGAAACTGGCCGACGAACTGAAACCGTGTGTAAAGATTCGAGGCTAATCCCTTCTTCGCATTCACGTTCCCTTCTTCCACGTAGTTTGGCAGATAGACGTTCTGCCACTTTCCCAAGTTCATGCCGTAGAAGAATAGCGTGTACAAGCAGACCAGGTAGAGGAGCCCTTTGCCCACGCGACCTTGTGTGAGTTGGCCGAGACCTGGGACCAGGTAACTGAGAAGCCCAGCCACGAAATCGAGTTTGATTGGTGGCGGTGGGGGTGGTGACGGCGGCTTAGGAGACGACATACGGCCAGGGTTCGAGACACGTGGAAAGATTGGCGACAATCGTATTTCGCCAGCAAGTGCATTATCTTAGAACATGTGGCCGTTTCTGAAAGGCCAGCATCATTGTGGAATTCGGAGCCGATCGAGCGGAATCTTGGGCCACTCGTATCCGTACCAGTTCCCAAAAGCCCAGACGGCTGAGCCGAGGACCATTAGAATGCCCAACCAGCCGAGCGAACCTCGGCCGGAGCCACGCAACCAGGTGCCGAGTGGCCCAAGCAAATAGGTGAAAAAATTGAAGGTCCCGTTCAGCAGCAGCAGAGCCAAAACAAATAACGAGGTCGTTTTCTCGCCTGTGGCAGGTGCAACGAAACTCGATGGCACGGTCGTCGCGACTGGCAGCAAATGCGCACCGTTCGAGTGCACGGGCAGTGCGAATGGGACTTGTGGTCCCAGGCTGGTTGCCGTGGGAGGTGTCGGAGGCACCCAAGGCGTATGCTGAACGGGAGCAGAAACAGGCGTCCCCCATGCCGCCGCAGGCGGTGGCTGGCTCGCCGGCGGGGGAGTTTGCGGCCAATCGACCCGCCAGGAGCGGATGATCGGTTCGCTGCTTGTGGGTGGTTGCTGCGGTGCAACTTCGCGAACCGCGGGCGTGCTACCAAAAGACGTGGCGGGAAGCGTCGGCTCCGGTTCGTGAGTCATCGAGGGCAGCGACAACATGCGACGGAGGAGAGCGTCGATCTCGTCCAGTTGTTGGCGGGTCGGCAGTTGGCCCGGTTGCATTGGCGCAGTCATGGCGTCATCCTTCCTGGATGTTGGCGGCGTCCTTCCAACCACAGAGTGTAACCCAAAAGCCGTTCCAAAATAAACCCGAGTTTATCACGTGTCCGATCGGTTCTTTTTTGACGACCCCCTCTACCCGAACATCTGCGGCGGGCAGAAGCCGGGCGATATCGTCGAACTCGAGGGGCAAGAAGCCCACCACCTCTCCTCGGTTCGCCGTTTCAAGCCCGACGATCTGGTCACTCTCTTCAACGGCGATGGCCACGAGTATCCCGCCCGGATTCTGGACGTTGCCAAGAAACGCATACGCCTGCAAGTCATGAGTGTGGAGACGCCCGAACGCGAACTTGGCTTCGCGTTGCACATTGCCAGTGCCTTGCCCAAGGGAGACCGTGGCGACTTCCTGATCGAGAAACTCACGGAACTCGGCGTGACCGACTTTACGCCTTTGATGACCGAACGCAGCATCGTGAAACTGGACGACGCGAAAACGGAAAAGCTGCGTCGAGCCGTGATTGAAGCAAGCAAACAGTGCGGCCGAAATGTGGTGATGCGTGTACATCCGCCCGCTCCTTGGCTCGAATGGTGCGTGAAGCAACCAGGGCTGCGATTCCTTGCAAATCCAGATGCGAGCCAGAGTCTAACTTCAACCGGTGCGGACGCGATCGTGGCCATCGGTCCGGAGGGAGGATTTTCCACTAGCGAGATTCAAGCCGCATTGCAGGCAGGCTGGGAAACGTTTTCGTTAGGGTCCCGCGTGCTCCGCGTTGAAACCGCGGCCATCGTCGCAGCCACTCGACTCAGCGGATCGCACTCAAAGTAGAAGGCACACTCCGTGTGCCGTTGTCCTCCTGCCTACGACAACAGTATTCTGAGCTGGGCTCACGATCAGGAAATTCCCATGGACGTTGTCTATCGGGTCCTGACGATCACGAATCGCTACCGCTACACCGGCGGAAGCACAATCGTGTTCGCAAACTACTTTGATTGACCGCGGGGATAGTTGTTCGCACATCGCAATCGCCGCTTTTACCCTCGATCATACCATTACCCTTTCGCGTTCTCCGTCTGTTGAGGGATCTCATGGCAGTTGTGGTTCAAAAGTTTGGTGGTTCCAGCGTGGCTAATGCCGAGCGCATCATGCGGGCGGCTCGTCGAGCCGTACGCGCCAAGCAAGCGGGCAATCAGGTCGTCGTGGTCGTCAGCGCTCGCGGCGACACTACGGATGACTTGATCCAACTGGCCAGCGAGATCAGCGAGAATCCTCCGGCCCGCGAAATGGACATGCTGCTCGCCACCGGCGAGCAAATCTCGATCGCACTCATGGCGATGGCCATTCAAGAACTCGGCGAACCGGCTGTCAGCTTCACGGGCGTGCAAGTCGGCATTCGCACGGACTCCACGCATACCAAGGCTCGCATCAAGGAAATTTCCACGGATCGTATGCGTGAGGCCCTGAACTCCGGGCAAATCGTCATCGTCGCTGGCTTTCAGGGCGTGGACGAGAAAGCGAATATCACCACGCTGGGCCGGGGCGGTTCGGATACTACGGCGGTGGCGCTTGCGGCAGCGCTCAAGTTATCCATCCTTGCCGATCTCGCCCGTCCGGTTGAATCCGGGGACGGCAGCAAGACAAGTCCAGTCCAATGTGAAATCTACACCGATGTTGACGGCGTATACACGACGGACCCGCGCCTGGTTCCCGAAGCCCGCAAGATGGACGCGATCAGTTACGACGAGATGCTCGAAATGGCGAGCATGGGTGCCGGTGTCATGCACTCGCGATCGATCGAATTCGCGAAGAAGTATGATGTGCCGCTGATGGTGCGAAGTAGTTTCGCCGACGCGGAAGGAACCTGGATCGTTCCCGAGGCGGAGTGGATGTCCCGATTTCCTGTGGCTGGCGCGGCTCTCGCGAAAGACGAAGTCCGCGTATTCCTGGAGAACGTGCCCGACCGCCCGGGTGTCAGCCATCGCATCTTCACGGCCATTGCCAGCAAGAACGTTGCCGTCGACATGGTCGGCCAAAGCGTGGGGCAGAATGGCCGAGCCTCGATCGGCTTCACGGTGCTTCGGAACGATTTGAACGCAACCATCGCCATCATGCAGCCGATCATGGCGGAACTCGGCGGCACGATCGGCCCCATCGAGGACGTTTGCAAAGTTTCCGTGGTCGGTGCCGGGATGCGCACGCAGACGGCCGTGGCTGAGAAAATGTTCGCCGCTCTCACGGCCGAGGGGGTGAACATGAAGATGATCACCACCGGCGACATCAAGATTTCGGTTCTGGTCGACAAGGCCGACGGCATCAAAGCATTGAAGGCGGTCCATGCCGTCTTCGGTCTGGACAAGGCACGCCCAGGTGCCGGCGAGGCCACCGGAGCCTCGGCCATCGAGTCAACGCAGAAATCCTCCGCACGCATCGACGCCCAGGCCGATTTCGCCAGCGCGATCGCACGCCTGTCGGGCATGGAAGACATCGTCATCAGTGGCGTGAAGTTGCATACCGGCTACGGACGCGTGACGGTGTTCGACCTGCCCGATCGGCCCGGCAACTGCTCGGCCGTGTTCCAGGCCGTCGCGGCCGGGCATATCAGCGTGGATATGATCGTGCAGAATCTCACTGCACCCGGAAAAGCGGAATTGTCCTTCACGGTGCCGAAAGGCGATTTAACGCGAGCACTCAAGCGAACCCAGGATGCGGTACGTTTAATTGACCCCTCGTCTCGCGTCGCCGGCGAATCCGACGTGGCGATCCTGTTCGTTCACGGCGTGGGTATGAGAACCCACACCGGCGTGGCCCGCACCATGTTCGGAGCCCTGGCGAGCCGAGGGATCAACATCGCCATGATCAACACGAGTGAGGTCTGCGTGAGCGTGGTCGTCGAAGCCGCTAGGGGCGAAGAGGCACTCGTGTGCCTCACGCAAGCGTTTGG
>SIAJ01000129.1 GCA_009691845.1 Gemmataceae bacterium | reverse complement strand
GTGACGCTTCTGAATCAACCGGTTCAACGTCTCTCGCTCCGCATCCGTCAGCCGAACGATATACTTCTTCTGCATGACCCAACCCTCCTTGGTTGGGCCAAGAATGACCACAATCACCCAAACACGCTACCCGAAATTACAAGTGTGACGAAGCACTAGGACTCCTAGCGGCGATGAGTCGTACCAGTCCCGCCAGCCGTGGTTTCAGTCGTCGACAGGAGAGGGGTCGTTCTTCGCCTTCATTGCGACACTCTTAAATTCGTTCGGCGTGCAGGTCTGAAGGAGGGAACTAATCACGAGCCGCTCGGTTGGCTTGCTGTTTGGCTCGGACCCGGACTTCGGAATCGCGTACGCGAGGGTAGCGAATGCGAACAGAGGTTGCTCCACAGTCAGCACAAGTAGGCTTGCGGTCCAGACGCCACAACCGCGCCCGCGGTTCGGGATCGACGGAGTTGTAGACTCGGGACCTCGGCCATCGCATAAGACCACGGTTTCAAAACACACTCGAAGTGTCCATGGATGGTCGGGTGTTAGGCTATTTTTCGCCGGGGTCGTAGACGGCGGCGTGGTCGTCCGTGGGTCGGACCCACACGTTGCGGAACTTCACAGGGTTGCCGTGGTCCTGAAGGAACACCGGCCCGATCATTGTCTTCTTCTGCCGATCGCGGATCTTGTCCAGATAAGGGGTATTGCCGAATCGGAAGGGGTGGAACGTGGACTTCGGTTCGCCGAACGTCGTTCCGTCTTGGACCTTTTTTCCGTTGAACCACACCGTGACGATCCCGTCCTCGGTGATCTTTCCCGACTCGTCTCGTCGCGGCGCTCGGTATCGAATGTCGAAGACCTGCCACTCTCCCGGCTTCCGGCAGGCGTTTTCGAGTGGCGGCGAGAACCCGTACAGCGAGCCAGCGTCTTCCTGCGTGATCTTCTCCTTGCCGAACGAGTTCAGAATCTGCACTTCGTAGTTCCCGTGGATATAGACCCCGCTGTTCGCAGGTCCCTTTTCAGGCAGCAGAAACTCGACGTGAATGTCCGCGTCTCGGAAGTGCAGTTTGGAGACGATGTGATTTTGGTTCTTTTTGGGCGTCGAGACAATCACGCCGTCTTCGACTGGCCAGTTGATTTTTTCGCCCGCCATGCTCAGGAACGAGTGTTTCCCTTTGTCGTCGAGGAGCACCGTTGCGCCTTTCGGCGGCGGGACGGGGAGTTTGCTCTGATCGGGTTTGAAGTCGCGATCGGCCGCTGGTTCCTTCTGCAATTGTTGGGTCAGCCCCTTCGGGTTGGCAGGGAGCACGGGCCTCTCGTTCGTTTTCCAGAGCTTTTCCAACAGTTCCAGCATGTCCGGGTCGTGCTTCCTCAGTTCGTCTCGCGTGAAGGGGAAGAAATCGTTGCGTGAGAAATACGCCTCGGTGGTTTCGGCGAAATATTCCATCGGACTCGACAGTGCGTATGCCTTTTCGAAGGTATTCGCTTTGCCGTTGCCGAAATGACGTTCGACCTTGTCGTACTTCCCCGAATCTTTCGCCCGTGCGTAGGCGGCTTGAATCTCGACGTTGCTGAAGCCCTTGGGCAACACGCGGTCGTGGTAGGCATGCGCCAGTTCGTGCAGCGCGAAGTTCGGCATGCGATTAGTTTCGGCCTCGAAGATGCGAATGTTCGTGAACTCGACACTCCGGGCCATCGCCGGGTCGCGGCCGTTCGCACGGAGCCAACCGGCTCCCGAATGGTACTCGGCCACCGGGCGAACATCCTGGTACTCGGGGTTGAAGAACAGCGGCACTTTTTGCATCTCGATGACAGCCGGTTTCGGCACGACCCGTGTGATTTCTTCCAGTTGCTTGTCCAGTAGTTCGATCGCCTTCGCCGTGAGTTGCGGTTCGGTGGCGAGAAGTTCACGGTTGACGTGCAGGGTCCAACCTCGGACCATTCGCGTTTCCGCAACCGGTTCCGGCGCTGGGGCGTGGGCGGCTTGAAGATTTTCGCGCAGATAGCGGGTCATCGTTTCCCACAAGTGTCGCTCCGTGTTCGGGCCTTCCTTTACCGCGTGCGACCGATTGGGATACGGGAGCACGGTGAACCGCTTTCCCTTTGCGATCAGTTCATCGATGAGTCGTTCGGTCGCCTGGTAATGGCAATTGTCGTCGCCGGTGCCATGAATGAGCAGCAGGTTGCCGCGCAGATTGCGAGCGTGCGTGAGCGGCGAGCCGTCTCGGTAGCCCTTTGCGTTGTCGGTTGGCAGACCCATGTATCGCTCTTGATAGATCGTGTCGTACAGCCGCTGATCCGCAACTGGTGCGATGGCAATAGCCGTGCGATACAGGTCCGGGTAACGGAATATGGCGTTGAGGCTCATGCTGCCACCGCCGCTCCAGCCCCAAGTGCCGACTCGCGTCGCATCGACAAACGGCCAGCGTTTGACAAGCTCGCGTACCACCTGGGCTTGCTCTTGTGCAGCGAGAATACCAATTTGTCGATGCGTGCATTTCCGCCAATCGCGACCACGTGGAACGTTCGTCCCGCGATTGTCGACGCTCGCCACGACGTAGCCCTGTTGCGCCAGCATCCAGTGCCAGAGACCACGTGATCCCGGCCAGGCATCTCGAACCGTCTGGCCATGTGGCTCGCCATAGACGTGCATGACAAGCGGCAACTTTGCGGAGGAGTTGATTCCCGAGGGCTTCATGCACCAGCCATCGAGAGACATGCCGTTTTCGATTGAAACTTTGATGAACTCAACGTCCGGTCGTTTCAGGGCGGCGAGCTTCTCACGCAGTTTCGGATTGTCCGTCAGCGTGCGAACAACCGAGTAATCGCCGAGTTTCACCAGTTCGACGACCGGGGGCGTGGTGAAGTTCGACCAAGTATGCACGGCCAACTTGGCATCGGGTGAGATGTCATACTTGTGCCAGCCGGTTTGCATCTTGGGGGAAAGCTGTTCGGTTGCGCTGCCATCCAGTTTTGCACGGAACAAGTATCGCTGCGTGGCATTCGTGGGCGAGGCCGAATAATACAGCCAGCCACCCGACAGATCGACGGCCTCTACTTCCATGACGTCAAACTCGCCCTTCGTGATCGGCACCAGCGGCGAGCCATCGAGATTGGCTCGATACGCCTGACGCCAACCCGTTCGTTCGCTGAGCCAGAGAAAGCTCTTCCCGTCTGCTAGCCAGCGGACTGGGTTCTCGTTCTCCAACCACGCCGCATCCTTCTCGGTCATGACTTCGCGAGCCTTACCATCCTTCGGATCGGCTAAGTACACGCGGAGTTCCGTTTGCAACCGGTTAAACTGCTGCACCAGAATTTGCGAGCCGTCCGGAGTCCACTCGGTATGTGGCAGGTAGTGTTCGCGTGGATCGCCGGGAAGGCTGACCCATCGCACCGCTCCACCAGTGACGGGAATCACACCCAGACGGGTGGCCGAGTTCTTCTCGCCGACCTTCGGATAGGCGAAGGTGGTGATTTTCGGCGAAATGCTTGCGACGTTGTTGACCAGATGAAACTCCGACACGCCCGTCGTATCGAACTGCCAAAAGAGGATGTGGCGGCCATCGGGACTCCAGCGGAAGCAGTCGCGCAGGCTCAATTCCTCTTCGTTGACCCAATCGCCGGTGCCGTTGATGAGCGTCTTAGAACCGTCGGTCGTCAGGGCCGTGATCGAAAGGCTGCGAAGGTCTTGGACGTAGAGATTGTTCTCACGCACGAAGGCGACTCGCGACGCGTCCGGCGACAGCTTGGCGAACATCAGCGTAGACGGAGCTGCTTTCCCACCCAGCTCCGTGAGTTCGCGTGAGGCCACGTCCAGCAGCCAATAATCGCCGCGAGTGTTGCGACGCCAGACTTTCTTGCCATTCGTGTAGATCAACAACCGCGACTCGTCGGCAGAAAATTCGAACGCCTCGACCTTGAGTGGCACCTTCGAATCTTTCGGAACGAACGCCGAAGCAGGAACAAGGATTTCCTGCTTGCCCGTCGCGGGATCGTATCGGACGAGGTCTCGCTCCTTCTTGTTTTGGACCTTTTCGAGAGTGAAGTATGTCGAAGATCGCTTGCTCCAATGCACTTCGGGTAGAGATTCGGTTTCGAACTCACGTGCCCCAAACAGGCGATCAATGGTGAGGAGTGATTCGGTCGATGGAGGAACATCGGCGAACACTAGGCCATTGGTGCAGACCAACGCCATCAGCAAGCCGAGAGACCCGAAGTTCAGGTTTTTGTTCTGCATCTTGGCTTCCTCGACTTGGTATCTGTGTGGACCCGTGTAATGCGTAGCGGTCCATTCTACGAAATTGGCGTTTTCCGAATGAGCGGGTTTTGGTAGGGCGGCTCGGGCATGGGGGCGCTCGAGACGCTGCGAACGGATTTGCAAGCGGGCCGGATCGGAGCCGAACGGCTTCTCGATCTGCTCGAGATAGTTTTGCGTCGACTCGATGCCGCCAACCGGCGCATCGAGGAACTCGAGAAGACGATCGGCGGCGGCACGCCCAAGCTCGACCAGCCCTTCTCGATGCGTGAGGAAGAGAAACGTCAGGAGGCGCGTGGCAAGAAGAAGAAACGCAAGCCGAATCGCAAGGAACGGCGCGGTCGGCTCCAGACCCAAGACAAGATCGCTCAGGCCGAGCGAACCGAGCCGGTTTTCCCCAACGATGTTCCCGAAAGTGACTGCTCTCTGTCTCACACTCGGGTGGCGTGGCAACTGGAACACGGCCGCGCGGTGTTGATCGCCTACCAAATCTATCGCGGTCCCAAAAACCAATACGGCCGCATTCCCGGTGTGCTCGGCCGCAGCGAATTCGGCCTGGAAAACGTCGCCGGCTCCGGCGAGTACCGCTGGATGGCCGGGAACTACATCAAGTACGCCGGCCCACTGACGGCGAAGGATCTCCCGGTGGACGCACACGAACTGGTCGCGATGTGCGCCCGGCGGCCGGTGTTCATCAGCGTCGGGTCGCTGCAGGTCGAGGGGGGCTGGGTCGACGCCCGCGGCATGTTCATGGCTGGTGCCGCTGCCGAACCCGTCTACAAGTTGCTGGGAAAGAAGGGCCTTGGAACCTCGAAGTTCCCCAAGCAGGAAACAGCCCTGGTCGACGGCGAGATCGCCTTTCGTCAACATGCCGGCGGGCACACCACCGGCCCGAACTGGCCAACGTTTCTGAAATTCGCCGATCGCTATCTCAAGGGGCCAACGCCACCCGCGACCAAGCCACCAACAGCCGAAAAGTAAGGTATCGAGCGTTGTTCATTGCTCTGTGCCTCGCGAACGATTCCGCGATCCGTCTGCCAGCGTGCGAGTAGGTCCGTCCTGGCGGGCTCGCGTCGCCGCGTTAGATCGCGGTGCCAATTCGCTGAGGGCTATGCTTAGCCCCGTCAAATTGCGTTCGTGAACCAGCAGTTACCTCCTGGGCCGTCATTGAGAAGAGGCGAATTCGCCCACAGATTCCAAAACCGAAAGTGGCGGGGATTATGGAGTGGGCACAGATCTCATAGGATCGATAGGAGAGCCGAACAGGAGGGCGGATGATCAGCAGCAGTTATAACTTGAGCCATTTAAAAGTTCTCGAGGCCGAGAGCATCCATATCATCCGCGAGGTCGCTGCCGAGTTCGAGCGGCCGGTGATGCTGTACTCGATCGGAAAAGACTCCGCCGTCATGCTGCGGCTGGCGCAGAAGGCGTTTCACCCCGGCCGGCTCCCCTTCCCGCTGCTGCACGTCGATACGACCTGGAAGTTCCGGGCGATGATCGAGTTCCGCGACCGATTCTGTCGCGAGCAGGGCCTCGACCTGAAGGTCTGGACCAACCCGGAGGGCAAGGCCCAGAACATCAACCCGTTCGACCACGGTTCGAAGAAGCACACTGACATCATGAAGACGGCGGCGCTGAAGCAGGCGCTCAACCACTACCAGTTTGACGCCGCGTTCGGCGGCGCCCGCCGCGACGAGGAGAAAAGCCGGGCCAAAGAACGCGTCTACAGCTTTCGCGACCGCCTGCACCAGTGGGACCCGAAGAACCAACGGCCGGAGTTGTGGAACCTGTACAACTCGAAGGTGAACAAGGGCGAGAGCATCCGCGCTTTCCCGCTGAGCAACTGGACCGAACTGGACGTCTGGCAATACATCCACCTGGATAACATCCCGATCGTGCCGCTCTACTTCGCCGACGTCCGCCCAGTCGTCGACCGCGACGGCACGCTCATCATGGTGGACGACGACCGGATGCGGCTCAAGCCCGGCGAACAACCGATCATGAAGCGGGTGCGGTTCCGCACGCTGGGCTGCTACCCGCTCACGGGCGCGATGGAGAGCAACGCGACGACGCTGCCGGAGATCATCGAGGAGATGCTGCTGGCGAAGAACTCCGAGCGTCAGGGCCGGGTGATCGACCACGACGAGACGGGGTCGATGGAGCAGAAGAAACGCGAGGGGTATTTCTGAGATGCAAGCCGTTGATCTGAGTCAAGAAGACATTCACGCCTACCTCGCCCGCCATGAGAAAAAAGAGCTGCTGCGCTTCCTCACCTGTGGCAGTGTCGACGACGGCAAGAGCACGCTCATCGGCCGGCTCCTGCACGACACCAAGATGATCTACGAGGACCAACTCGCCGCCGTGAAACGCGACAGCGAGAAGGTCGGCACCACCGGTCCCGGCGAGATCGATCTGGCGCTCCTGACCGACGGCCTGAAGGCCGAGCGCGAACAGGGCATCACCATCGACGTGGCGTACCGCTATTTCTCGACGGACCGCCGCAAGTTCATCATCGCCGATACCCCCGGTCACGAGCAGTACACACGCAACATGGCCACGGGCGCTTCGACGTGCCAGTTGGCCATTATCCTCATCGACGCCCGCCACGGCGTTCAGACGCAGACCCGCCGGCACTCGTTCATCGTTTCGCTCCTGGGCATCCGGCATCTCGTCGTCGCCATCAACAAGATGGATCTTGTCGGCCACTCGCAAGACGTTTACGAGCGGATCAAGGACGACTACACCGGCTTCGTCGCCAAACTCAACCTGCCCGACATCACCTTCATCCCGATGTCGGCACTGAAGGGCGACAACGTCGTGTCCCGGAGCGATGCGATGCCGTGGTACTCCGGCCCGCCGCTCTTGGATCACCTGGAGACGGTGCACATCGCCAGCGACCGCAACCTGACCGACCTGCGCTTCTCGGTGCAGTACGTCATCCGCCCCAACCTCGACTTCCGCGGCTTCGCCGGCACCGTGGCGTCCGGCATCGTCCGCAAGGGCGACGAGGTCATGGTGCTGCCGTCGGGCAAACGCAGCCGGGTGAAGTCGATTCTCACGTACGACGGCGAGCTGGACGAAGCATTCGCGCCGCAGGCCGTGACGCTGACGCTGGCCGACGAAGTGGACGTCAGCCGTGGCGACATGCTGGTGCGACCCGACAGCCCGCCGCACGTCAGCAGCCAGATCGAGGCCATGGTGGTGTGGATGGCCGAGCAGCCGCTCGTGCCCGGCCGAACGTACACGCTGAAACATGCCACGCGGCAGGTGTCGGCAGAGGTCGCGTCGTTCCGCTACGGCGTGGATGTCAACACCCTCGAGCACCGGTCTGTCGCACGGCTGGGGCTCAACGAAGTCGGGCACGTCCAGCTCAGCCTGACGCAGGCGCTGGCCTGCGACCCCTACCGCACCAATGCCGCAACCGGAGCGTTCATCCTCATCGACCGGCTGACGAACAGCACGGTCGGGGCGGGGATGATCCTGGAAGCGGGCAGCGGCCGGCCGCAGGGCGACGTCTGGGCGGCCGAGCCTGCGGTGCGGCTGAAGGTGCGTGAGAGCCTGGTCGCACCGGCCGAGCGTGAGCAGCGCTACGGCCAGGCACCGGTGACGGTGCTGCTGGTCGGGCTGACCGGCTGCGGCAAGAGCCGGATTGCTTACGCACTGGAGCGCCGTCTGTTTGACGAAGGCCGGGCCGTGACGGTGCTGTATGGTCAGAACATGCGGCAGGGATTGAACCGCGACCTGGGATTCACTGCCGACGACCGATCGGAGAACCTGCGCCGGTCGGCCGAAGTGGCGAAGTTGATGAACGACGCGGGCGTCATCGCCATCGCCGCGTTCGTGGCCCCGCACGAGGCGGTGCGTGAGAAGGCGAAGCAGGTCATCGGGCGCGTGCTGGAGGTGTACTGCACGGCACCGATGGAGGTACTGCGGGTACGCGACCAGAGCGGCGCGTACCGGCTGGCCGACGAGGGCAAGATCGCGCAGATGCCGGGCGTGACGGCGGCGTTCGAAGAGCCGAAAGCACCGGACCTGGTGCTGCAAACCGACCAGGTCAGCGTCGACGAGAGCGTCAGCCGCATTATCGAGTTGATGAAGTCGAGGGGCTATCTGCGTTAGCGGTCGTCGCGGCGCTCAGCCGCCTGTCCCGGAACACCGCGCCACCCGCCCCCTGAGCCCAAACCCGCCGGCCGGTGCCCGCATCAAACCATGTCGAAATGGAAGTTGGCCACAGGCGTCAGGCTGCCGACACCGGCCTTTACCTTCTTCATGGTCACGCCGTCGATCGTTACCGTGACGTTGGTAAAACCCAGGTCTGCGAAGAGGCCGAA
>SIAJ01000047.1 GCA_009691845.1 Gemmataceae bacterium | reverse complement strand
TCATCGTCCCGGGAGTTCCTCGGCTTGCGTGCCGGACGATCGTCTTCATCGTCGTCGTAATCTTTCGCCATGAATAGTGGCCTCGTAAAAGGGATAAAGGCGGCCGGGTCGAGTTACCCGGGTTCACCAGGTCAGGTCGTTTTCGGTGTACAACGTAAAGCCTTTGTCGTTCAGGGTCGCCGCTGCGGTTTCGTGATCATCGACGTGTAACGCCAGGGCCGTGCTTCCTTCCGGACCGACACCAATCAACAGCGGGTAGGCGTAATGAATGCTCAGTTCGGCGGTCAGAAGAGCCCGGCAAATCGTCGCCAGTGGTTGACTTCCACCTGGCAATTTCACGACGAGCAAGTCGCTCTCGGTCACCATCATCTTTGCCTGCGCGAAGATTTCCTTGGCCCGCTCGGGATCGCTCAGCACCATGCGAATGATGGCACAATCCGCTGAATCGACGACCATGAGCGAGACGATCTTGATGTCGGTCGTCTCGAAACGACGAACGACGTCCATGAGAGCACCAATTCGATTGGCAAGGAACACATTGAACTGCCGCACGCTCGGCCAATCACGGCCATGTGCCGTGTCAAAATCCATGCCAACCCCCTCGCCGAAACTCATGCGACACCCCCAAGTTAGGTGGAGGGAGTATAAGCGAGAAAGGGGGGTGATACAAACAAAAAGGCGAGCGGAATGCGGTAAGTGAAGATTTGTCCCGGCGTGAAGGCTTCACCTAATTCTCTGGTTCCTTCTCTCCTGAGGCTGTCTTCCTCGCCTCAAACATCCAGTACAAGAGCGTCTTGATCTCGAAGGGCTTCATCTCGGGCCGCAAGGACAACAGTCGTGCCGCGATCGCGGCCAGGTGCGGGGTTGCCCAACTGGTCGCTGGCTCTCTCGCGAACGGGCCGAGATAGCCACGGCCGTGGGCCTGAAATTCGACCGTGTCTCGCAACTTGTAGGCAAACTGGGTGGGATCCTCGAACAGTCCTTTATCTACCGAGATGAGTGGCGGGGCAAATGCGGCCGGATAACTCCGCATGAGCGGATGCTCGTTGTGGGCGGCCGCGAAGATCAGCACGTCTTTGTAATAACCCTCCTCGATGGCCTTCAGGAATTGATGCCGCTTGGGGAGTTGCTGCATCTTCGATTCCGGCACACCCAGCGACAGGTTCACGACCTTGCACTTCCAGACGTCGCTGGCGTACTGCAGGGCCTTGATGACCGTTTCGACTTCGCAGGTGCCGGTCGGGCCGAATACATCGGCCGAGTAGATTTTCACTCGCGGGGCAATGGTCAACACAATGTCCGCGACCGTGGTGCCGTGCGGGCTCGATTGACGACCCAGGTAGGGAGAAGGCGTTGCCTGATCGGCCCGGAAGACCGCCCCTTCGATCGGATGAATCGCGTCGCCGAACTTGTTTTCCAACACGGACCGTTCGACGCCGCTGTCGATCAACGCGATCGAAACCCCCTCGCCGGTCGCCCGTGGGTCGCGGAGCAACTTCTCGGGCGTCAGCAGCCGGAAGATTTCGTCGAACACGGTTTCGGTCTCTGGCATGCGCAAGTGTGTTTACGTTCCCGTGGTTTCATCGAGCAAACCCCGGACACTCTTCACCAAACCGATGCAGTGCCGAACGGCCGAGGGACCATGGCGAATCGCGAGTTCACGCACTTCCTCCGCCAGCTGTAACGACGTTTCCGAATCGACAACCGGATTGGCGGATTCCTTCAAGCTGGCACGTAGGCGATCCATGATGGTCGTGGGCAATGGCTCGTCCGCCTCGGTTTCATGACCAATTGGAAGCGAGGCGACCGCTTGCTCACTCGCGTGCAATGCGGCCTCGACGGCGTCGAACAGCAGACGGCGATTCTGGCGCTCGGCCATCGCTTGCCGCAAGAGTTCGCTGCTGAACTCCGCGGCTGCCGCGACCAGCTTGCGATCCTCGGCCGTGAAGCCTCCGGGTTTATCGAACAACTCCAGAACCACGTGCGTTCCCTGCGCGACCGGAATCGGGGCAGCCAGGATGTGCTGCCGATTCTTCTCGACCGGCTGTAACTCGACCGGCCCCAGAGTGCCCAGGTCGGCCGCACTCATCACACATACCTCGTTCATGCTCAACACCGTGGCCGCGAGCGAGCGATTGAACGGCACGGCCAACTGCGTGAGCGGCTGGCCATCCGGCCGATAGGCCACGAAACGCTCGGCACCCTCGGGAGAAAGATGGCGGGCGAGCAGCACGCCATCTACTGCGCCGGTCGAACGAATCAAGAACCGAAACAGATTGCGCACAGCGTCCGGCAGAGGCAACGGATCGTTCAAGGCCGCCGTTGATTGCACGAGCGGCAGGATCTTTTCGACCGACTGGCGGAACTGCAGCAACCCGCGCTGGAACTCTCGATGCCGCTTGGCCGGTGCAATGCGTTCGAGTTGCTTGCGAACCGCTGCGATGAACGTCTCACGATTCAGGTCCTGGTTCTTATCCAGGTAATCGCGGACACCCATTCGCAGTGCTTCGAGTGGCGTGGCCTGATGAGCAAAGCCTGTGACGAGGATGGCCACGAGGTCCGGGTGGAACTCGACCAGGTCTTCAAGCAAGCGTAAACCGTCCGAGCCGGTGCCCAGGTTCCAATCGAGCACGGCCAGATCGACGGAATGCGAATTGGCGAACAGCAGCGCGGACTCGGCATCGGCGACGGCTTGAACGTCGACGTTCAAGCCGGAACCAGTGAGCCAATCGCGAAACGTACGGCGGACGGGCTCCTCGTCGTCCACGATCAAGATGGTCTCGGCCATGAAGAGATTCCACGGTTCTGGTTTGAAGAGCTAGATTTAAGTTATGCAATGCAACCTGTTGCGGCAGAGTTAGTGGCAAAGTGGACGTTCGCTCCGCGAACGTGAGGCTTTTACCCCGGATACGCGGATTCTTGAAGTTTGGCGTGCCATTACGTTCGCGGAGCGAACGTCCACATTGTGTCGAAGCGAATCGCCTTCAGGATCGCGCACGGGCCGAGATCACTCGCGGTCGGCCACCCAGGTCGCGAATCGTGGCTCCAACTTCCATTCGAGCCGCGAAGATATCGCGGACGGCGTCTTCTTGCGTCGAACCGATCTCGACCAGGGTCGTTCCACCGGGTCTGAGGAACCGCTCGGCCTCGGTCGCGAGTCGCCGATAGAACCCCAGGCCATCGGGTCCGCCATCGAGGGCGGAGCGAGGCTCGAAGTCGCGCACGCCGGGATCGAGTGTCGGAAATTCCGCGTGAGCAATGTAGGGCGGATTACTCGCGATCAGGTCGAATGATTGCAGAGAAAGCGGGGCGAACAGGTCCCCTTCCAGAAAGGTCACACGTTCCGTGACCGCGTGTTGCTCCGCGTTCGTGCGTGCGATGGCCAGGGCCTTCGGGCTGATATCGATGGCCGTCACCTGGGCCGATTTGTGTTGCTTGGCGATCGTCACGGCGATGCAGCCCGAGCCTGTGCCGATGTCCAGGACGCGCGGAGCAGCCAGCGGCTTCAGCAAGCGCAAGGCTTCCATGACCAGCGTTTCGGTTTCCGGTCGCGGAATCAGGACATCCGGCGAGACGGCAAACGCGAGTGAGTAGAACTCGCGATAGCCAACGAGATGAGCGACTGGCGTTCCTTCGGAACGCTTCTTGATGATCTCACGGAACGTGCTGCGTTTGTCTTCAGCCGGCTCTTCCGAGAAGCGCACGTAGAGATCGATCTTCTGGCAGCCCAGCGCGTGAGCGAGCAAGATTTGTGCTTCGAGACGCGGAGACTCGAAGCCCTTCTTGCGAAGGAAATCTTCGGTCCACTCCAGCAGACGGCGGACAGTCCATGTCTCACTCGCCATAGTTTGCCCTCATCATTAGCTTGTATCGTATGCACGCGGTCCAGAGTAGTCCGCACACGGAGTGGGCGGACTACTCTGGCATCACCAGGTGAATTATGGCAAATGCATCGCAATCGCAGCTTCTGGGTGAAACAGTCGCGTCCCACGTTCGGCACGACTTCTCCACCTTGAACCAATCCATGACAGTGGGCGAGGCGATTGACATGATCCGCAAGGCCTCGGGCGGGAATGGCATTCAGTACTACTACGTCGTCGATGATTCCGGCAAGCTAATGGGCGTTCTGCCGTTGCGCCGGCTGATTACCTTTCCCATCGATAAACCTCTGCGCGAAGTCATGCATCCCCGCGTGATCGCCATCCCGCGCCAGGCGACTATGTTGGATGCCTGCGAGTTCTTTGTGCTGCACAAGCTGCTTGCCTTTCCGGTTGTGGATGAGAAGCGAATCGTGATTGGCGTGATCGACCTGAGTCAATTCACGTCTGAGATTCTCGTCCTCGGCGGCGGGGAGGTGCCGGGCAACGAGGTGTTCGAGGCTCTCGGCTTCAGCATTCACCAGGTTCGCGACGCTGCACCGTTCCGAGCATTTTGCTTTCGTTTCCCCTGGCTGATGGCCACGATCATCAGCGGTATCGGCGGGGCCATCTTGACGAGCTTCTTTGAACTAACTTTGCAGGCGCATGTCGTACTCGCATTTTTCCTGCCTCTCGTGCTGGGGCTTTGCGAAAGCGTCAGCATTCAGTCGATGACCGTGACGATTCAGACGCTACGATCCGTGAAGCCAACGTTGCGCTGGTACCTGCGTGCCGTCTGGCGTGAACTGCGAACGGCCAGTCTGATTGGCCTGGCGAGCGGCTTCGTCGTTGCTGGGGTTGTCTTTGCCTGGCGCAACGATGGGCTGGCGGCCCTGGTGATTGGATCGGGGATTGCCGGCTCGATTCTCGGGGCCTGCTTCTTTGGCCTCTCCGTGCCGACGGGATTGCACGCGCTGAAACTCGATCCCAAGATCGCGGCCGGGCCAATTACACTGGCACTCACCGATATCTTGACTCTCGCCGCATACTTCGGCCTGGCGGCCATGGTGCTGGGATGAAGTCTGAAGACGAGAAAGAGCATAGAATCTCTTGACACACCTAACCACCGAACGATCATGTCACGCGCACGCAACGTATTAAATGAACCCCTGCAAAACTGCTCGACCGATCCGATCACTGGCTTCTTCCGCACCGGATGCTGCGATACGGGTGGCGAAGATGTCGGCTTGCACCTTGTGTGTGCCGAGATGACCAGGGAGTTTCTGGCCTTCTCTGCTTCGCGTGGCAACGACCTGACGACGCGATTTTCCCAACTCGGCTTCCCTGGGCTTCGGCCAGGTGACCGCTGGTGCCTGTGCGTCGAACGCTGGAAGGAAGCCAGGGACGCGGGCGTCGCACCGCCGGTAATCCTGGAAGCCACGCATATGTCCACGCTGGAATTCGTGACGCTGGACGAGTTGCAGACTCATGCGGTGATGGCGTAAGCTTGCCCGATCGTCTGGGAACGCCAATCTCCGGATTGGCGTTTTCTCCATCGCCACTCTGGAGATTGGCGTTCCCAATCGTGCCTCATCTCTTCGAGCACCTTCATGCGAAACTACACCCTAATAGCTTCGGCGATTGTCGTCATCGCGGTTGCTAGCTGGTTCGTCCTCCGTCCCATGCCCACTACTGGCAAAGAGGCCCCCTCGCCGACACTCGTGGGCGATGGCACCACCGATAACACGGATGCCATTCGGCAACTTCTTCAGAAAGATGGTACACTCGCGTTCCCACGAGGCGTCTTCCGAATCACCGAAACGATTGTCGTCGATCTCGACAAGCTGGGTCCCGTCGCGTTCGTGGCTTCCGGTAATGCATCACTGCGAATGGACGGTCCCGGTCCTGCAATCAAGTTCATCGGCACGCACGCCGGCACGGCCGCTCCGAAAAGCGTGTTGCCCAACGTATGGAAGCAGCGAACCCCCACGGTCGCGGGCTTGGAAATCGTCGGTAATCATGCGGAAGCGGACGCGATTGAGGCCGAGGGGACGATGCAGTTGACCGTCGAGCGCGTAACCATCCGCGAGTGCCGGCATGGCATCCATCTCGTGAAGCGTAACCGCAACGTGCTCATTTCCGCTTGCCATATTTACAACAATCGCGGCATCGGCGTGTATCTCGACCACGTGAATCTGCATCAGACGAACATCGTCGGCTCGCACATCAGCTATTGCAAACAGGGGGGCGTAGTCAGCGTCGGCGGCGAAGTTCGCAACGTGCATATTTCCGGCTGCGACATCGAAGGAAACATGTCCTCCGATAACAAACCCACAGCGAATGTCCTTCTCGATTCGACCGGAGGCAGCATTGCGGAGGTTGCGATCACGGGTTGCACGATTCAGCACGAATCGCCTTCGCCTGGATCCGCGAACGTTCGCATTCTCGGCGAAGGAGTTGGTGCATTGAAGAACGCACCTGGCAAAACCAAGGAAGGGCACGTCACGATCACTGGCAACGTGTTCTCGGACGTGAAGGTGAACGTGGACATCGAAGCGGCTCGTGGCGTAACCATTACCGGCAACACCTTCTGGATGGGTTATGAACACAATCTGCGGGTCGTGAATTCGGAGCACATCGTCGTCGGCCCGAACGATTTTCAACGCAATCCCCGGTACGACTACGGCAACGCCACGACGACCACGAACGCGATCCTGTTCCGCGACTGCAAGGATTGCACGCTCACAGGCCTGCATGTTCACGGTGTTCGTGGCTTACCCGCGGCCATCGCCATCGAGAAATGCAGCCGTTTTAACGTGACGAACTGCTCGATCCTCGATTGTGAGGGGACATCGCTGTCTCTGAAGGAACTGACCAACAGCCGCGTTTCGGATTGCCTGATCCGCAACGACATGATTGGTGCGAAGGGTGTGAAATCCATCGTGGTCGAAGGCGGCAGCGGGAACGTCTTCGCGAACAATGTGTTCGCGAACGGGGCGACGCTTCCGAAAGAGGCAGGCGTGAATTCGGGGAATGTGGAGTGAGGGTTTTCAAGCAGGCGAGCCGAGCACCGGAAGGTGCCGGGTTTTGTGACTGAACCCGGCACCGTACGGTGCTAGGCTCGCCTAAGCCGCGACCAATTATTTCTTCAACATCGGGGATTCCGGTACCGGATTGTTCGGCACGTAGCCAGGATACCGGCCGCTCAGATACGGGTTGCCCGTATATGTTGGCGGAGGATAGAAGGCCGGGTTCTGTGCTGGTGGAGCAACGGTTTGGAAGTGGCCGTCGTATGGGTAGTAGAGATACCACGGGGCTGCCATGAAGACCGGCAGCGTTGGCATGCGGGTCAGATTTTGGCTCGAGGACATCGACGGACTGCCAAAGAACGACCTCGACCAGAATCTGCCCAAGCTAAATCTCGAGCCGCCGGCTTCGGCATAGCCTCCGCCGCCGACCATGCCTGGCCCTTGGGCTTGGGCTTCCGCCCCTGCCAAACCGGCAGCAACGAGTGCCGCCAACATCCATTTCATCATGATTATTGCTCGGTAGAAGTCCCAATCCTTGAACATGGGCGCTGCTCCCACTGAGGGCGCCACCTTGCGTGTACTGTGAGAGTGCCTCACGATTGAGGCTCAAGCGGCCCCGCGTTTACGAACCGCGACGAATCACGGACGTGGAACACGGAGCGATTGCCAAGACTGGCTTGTTGGCGGACCGATTACTTGGCTGGGACGACAAGTGGTGCGACCGGAGCCGCTTGCTGATATTGTGGATAGCCCATTGCTGGCCTAGATTGGGGGCCATAGCCCGGATAAGCCGGAACGCCGTAATTGGTACGGTTCCACAACGATTGGTCGGCCGGCATGTACGTGCCGTGGTACGGCTGCGGAATGTGCATCGTCACCAGGCCCTGCGTGTTGTAGGGGCCGTAGTTGTAGAGCGGGCCGTTCTGATGAATCCAGGGTTTGGTGCGGAAGGCGAGACCGCCGAGCCATCCGAAGCCATAACTGTTCCCATCGCGGTTGCCGGCCAGCGACCGTTCGGGCAGAATCGCTAGGGCCGCCGCGGCCAGGACGCCTGCCAGGAGAATCTTCTTCATAGGACGCCATTTCCTTGTGCGTGGAGCGCCCGGACCGCTGGGGGCTCTTATGTCCCCGACCCCTTGCCCGGCAACTAATCTTGCCCGATGAGGCTCCTTCCGTCGAACGATCCTCGACCGAAAGTCGGATAATTCACCGGAGTCGACTTGCCGCATCGGGAACAATCGGAAACCACGCTACGCGACGATCCGCGCCATCGACAGAGGCCGCACGATTTGCGAAACTAATATGGAAGGTGGAATCGGTCTGGCCAAGCAACGAGGTCCGTCGATGCGTGCAGTGCTGTTCGCCGTCATGATGCTCGCCATTACGCTGCCCGTGAAAGCCGAGCCGGGTCGTGCCGGGCCGGATTGGTGGTCGCTGCAACCGTTGGGGAAAGGAAGTCCGCCCCAGGTTCGCGATCTGCCCGCAACAGCCAATCCGATTGACGCATTTATTCGGCTCAAGCTGGAAGCAGCAGGACTGCGGCCGGCACCCCCCGCCGTCAACACTACACTGATTCGCCGTCTGACGTTCGACCTGACCGGCCTGCCGCCAACTCCCGCCGAGATCGATGCCTTCAACTCGGACACTTCAACCAACGCGTATGAGAAGCTGGTCGATCGATTGCTGGCGTCTCCCGCCTACGGCGAACGCTGGGCGCGGCACTGGCTCGATGTCGTCCGCTTTTCCGAAAGCCACGGCTTCGAGTACGACCGCCTACGCGAGCACGCCTGGAACTATCGCGACTACGTGATTCGCAGCTTGAACAACGACAAACCGTATGCCCAGTTCGTTCGCGAGCAACTCGCAGGCGATGTGTTGCCGGGAGCAGGTAGCGATGGCGTGATCGCGACCGGGATGCTCGTGGCCGGGCCTTACGATCAGGCCGGCATGGGGGCCGTCAGTCAGTTAATCCGGCTGAAAGCCCGCGAGGACGAACTCGAAGACATGATCGGCCTGGTCTCGCAAACCTTCCTGGGCGTCACTCTCAACTGTGCCCGCTGCCACGATCACAAGTTCGATCCGTACACGGCCCGCGATTACTATCGCGTGAAGGCGGTCCTGGCGGGCATCACTCCGGGCGATCGTCCCGTGTTATCGAACGTGGACGACCGTGTTCGGGGTGAGACTTTTCAGAGTCTCGATCGACAGTTTCGTGAAGCCAAATTGCTCTTGCTCAAACTGGAATCAACGGCGCGGGAGAAGGTTCTCGCGCAACGCGGACAGCCTCCGGTGAAAAAAGATGAATCGCTACCCAGGCCGATCGCCCGCTGGGCCTTCGATTCGGATGGCAAGGATTCCATAGGCACGTTGCACGCCGAACTGCAGAATGGTGCGAAGATTGTCGGAGGCAGGCTTATTGTTGACGGGCAAAAATCCTTCGCAGCCACCCAACCGCTCGCTCGCGATTTGACGGCAAAGGCACTCGAAGCCTGGGTGGCATTGCCCACGTTGAAACAAGCCGGAGGTGGCGTGATCGGCGTGCAGACTCTCAACGGCGAAATCTTCGACACGATCGTATTCGGCGAGCAGAAGCCGCTGAAGTGGATCGCAGGCAGTAATGGATTCGTTCGTACTCGCGACATGAAGGGCCCCGACGAAACAGCCAAGCCGGGCGAACTGATCCACCTCGTGATGACCTACGATGGCTTGGGCCGCATTACTGCGTTCCGCAATGGAAGACCGTACGGCGAGCCTTACACAGTCGAGGCCCCGCATGGAAAAAGTTCGTTCCCGGCCAAGGATTCGCAGATCGTGTTCGGGATGCGGCACAGCCGAGGCGGAAACGCCTTTCTGCAAGGAGAGATCGAGGAAGCTCGGCTCTACGACTTCGCGTTGTCTGCAGAGCAGGTACTCGCTTCCTATCGCGGCGGCATCGAGCGAATCAGTTCGGAAGAGCTTCGTGCGGTCATGACGCCAGCCGATCGGGTCGCACATGCCGAAGCCGAGAGTGCGAACACTCGCATCGAGTCGCAACTCGCCCAGTTGCGTCGCACTTCGCTAACCTATTCCGCCAACCCGAAGCCACATCCGCCGACGGTGATTCTCAGACGCGGCGACGTAGAGAAGCCGGGTGATCCCGTCACAGCCGGTTCGCCTGCCGTGGTCAAGGGGCCTCCCGCATTCAATGCTCCGGAAGGAATCAGCGAGGCCGCCCGTCGCCTGGCGTTTGCGGAGTGGGTCGTTCACCCTGAGAATCCGCTCACTTGGCGGGTGATCGTCAATCGGATCTGGCAACATCATTTCGGGGCAGGGCTAGCACGCTCGCCGAGCGATTTGGGCCAGAATGGCGAACGACTGACACATCCCGAGTTGCTCGACTGGCTGGCAACCTGGTTCCGCGATTCGGGCGGAAGCATCAAAGCCCTGCATCGGCTGATCGTTCTCTCCGCGACGTATCGGCAGGCCGCGACCTTCGATCCGAAGGCAGCAGAGAAAGACGCAGACAATCAACTCCTGTGGCGATTTGCCCCCCGACGTCTGGAAGCAGAATCCGTGCGTGACGCGATGCTGGCTGCGAGCGGCAAGCTGAATCGCGAGGCCGGCGGCCCCAGCTTTCGACCGTTCCGCGTCGAGTCGTTCAACTCCGCTTTCTACCTTCCGTTCGACGAGGATCGCCCGGACTTCAATCGTCGCTCGGTGTATCGAATGAACGTGACCTCGTCGCGCGATCCGGTGCTGGACGTGCTCGATTGTCCGGACCCATCCGTGAAAACGCCTCGCCGCAGCACGACGACCACGCCGTTGCAAGCCCTGACGATGATGAACAACCCGTTCACCAATCGCCTGGCAAAATCGTTCGCGGAACGCGTGAAGCGGGAGGCGGGCGAGAGCCCGGAAACGCAAGTTGCGTCGGCCTATCGGCTAGCACTGGGAAGATCGCCGAACGAAGCAGAAAGCCGTTTCGCTCTGAAGGCCATCAAGGAGACCGGGCTGCACGTCGTCTGCTGGGCTCTGTTGAACGCAAACGAATTTGTCTATTTGAAGTAACGCGTGCTTCGCGTAGCGAGCCAGGCAACGCCAGATCGCCCAGACGACTTCCGATCCGACAACTCAGAATCCTCTCGGACCAAGTCCCGAATCGCCGGAGCATCCGAACCATCGACGGGGGATTCCCACGACGTGTAACTCGGCACGGTGAAGGCGAGGTCGCGAACGAGATGTGGTGCATTCGGCCGCAGCAGCCCACGGTCCGCGCTAGGCCAGACCGCCGCCGATCATTTCGTCGCGGTTCATGAGGTCTCGCCCCGATCCCAATCTTTGGCTCGTTCGAGGGCCCGATGCCATTGCTCACGTGCCCGACTCACTGCATTGCGTGGTTCGTACCTGCGGGCGATCTGCTGCTGCGAGATCAAGTCCTCTGGCTTCTTCCACAAACCGACTGCGAGCCCTGCAAGATAAGCCGCCCCGAGGGCCGTTGTCTCCGAAACGATCGGTCGCACGAGCGGTACGTCCAGCAGGTCCGCCTGAAATTGCATCAGAAAATCGTCGCTCGCGGCTCCGCCATCGACACGCATTTCTTTGGCGCGCAGGCCAGCATCCGCGTTCATGGCGTCGAACAAGTCGGCCACTTGAAAGGCGATCGATTCGAGTGCCGCCCGAGCGATGTGAGCCTTCGTGGTTCCACGCGAAATGCCGATGATCAAGCCCCGGGCGTTGGCATCCCAGTGCGGTGCCCCCAGGCCCGTGAAGGCGGGAACCATGCACACGCCACCGGAGTCGGGAACGGAAATCGCAAGTTGCTCAATTTCAGCCGATGATGGGATGATACCCAGTCCATCGCGGAGCCATTGCACCACGGCCCCGCCGACGAAGACACTTCCTTCGAGGGCATAGGACGTTGTGCCGCCCATGCGGTTCGCGACCGTGGTCAGCAGACGATTATTCGAAGCGACGGGACTCGTCCCCGTGTTTTGCAGCATGAAGCAGCCGGTGCCATAAGTCGTTTTCGTTTGGCTAGGCGACAGGCAGAGTTGGCCGAACAACGCGGCCTGCTGATCACCCGCGATACCAGCGATGGGAATGCCAGCCAATTCGGGAATCGAGGTTTCCGCGTAGACTTCGGAACTCGAGCGGACTTCGGGCAACATGCTCGCTGGGATACGGAACAGCCTGAGCAATTCGTCGTCCCACCGCCCAGTGCGAATATTGAACACCATCGTTCGTGACGCATTGCTCGCATCCGTCACATGCGTCTTGCCGCCGGTCAGTTTCCAAACGAGCCAGGTATCAATCGTGCCGAATGCGAGCTTGCCGGCCTCGGCCTTTGCTCGTGTGCCGGAAACGTTGTCGAGAATCCAGGCGATCTTGCTGGCGGAGAAATAGGCGTCGATGACCAGGCCGGTCCGTTCGCGAACCAGCGACTCGCAGCCGTCAGCCCGGAGTTTGGCACACAAGGGAGCCGTGCGTCGATCCTGCCAGACGATCGCGTTGCAAACGGGCTGGCCGGACTCGCGATCCCACACGACCGTGGTTTCGCGTTGATTGGTGATGCCGATGGCGGCCACGTCGTCGACGCCACGCAGCGATTCGAGAGCCACCGCGAGTTGCGTGTCCCAAATCTCCTCCGCGTCGTGCTCGACCCAACCCGGCTGAGGAAAATGCTGGGCGAATTCCTTCTGAGCGACCGAGCGGATGGCACCGTGTTCATCGAAGAGAATGGCACGGGCACTGGTGGTGCCTTCGTCGAGAGACAGGATGTGCGGCATGCTGAAACTCGGGGAGAGTTGAGTTGTACTTACTCCTACGAACCGAATCGGAGATGGCGATATGATCGCAGAAGGTTTCGTGTATCCGGCCAAGAAGCTGGCACACGAAACCTTCTTGCGATCATTCATCGAATACCACAATCACTGCACGTTCAATTTTTCCAGGAACCCATCGAGTTCCTTCTTTTGCTTCCGTTCTTCGCCTTCCTGATCCTTGACCTGCTTCTGGAGTTTCTCAAGGGCCGTCTCCTCCGTGTCCAGCTTCTTGAGGTAGCGCTTGTACAACTCACTGTCTTGCGGCAGCTTGTCCATGTTCGTCCGCAGCCGTGCCTGTTCCTCGGAAGTTTCCTTGCTCTGAGCCCGCAGGTCCTTCAGTGCCGTTGCGGTATGCTCGAGAGTGCCTTTCATTTCGAGGGCTTTCTTAAGACTCTGCTTCACGGCATCCTGAATGGCCGGGCTGCCGAGTAGCACCTTCGAACGATCCTCCGTCAGTTCGTTCACGTTCTCCTTCTTGACGATCACGCGTTCTTCGTTCACCGGCTGCCGCACGAGCTTTTCGCCCTCGGCCTTCACGGTGAACTGACAACACCGCGTCGAACCTTCCACCATCTTCTTCTCGCCTTGGACGGCCCAGAGCGGCCGAATCTGATGCTCCAGGATGAACGTCCGCTCGCCGGCAACCAGATTGCGGATGTGATAGGTCACCGTTTCCACTTCGCGTGCCGTGGTGTGCAGTTCTCCCTTGATGAACCGGCCACTTACCAGTTCGTCGGGCGCCGTTTTTCGCGTCTGCCAGAGTTCGAAGCCGAGTTCCGTGACGAATCGTTGAGCGGGGCCATCGTCCTCCGTGGGCTTCGCCGCCGCATAGCCTGCGAGCACTTGCAACGCAAACGATTCCGGCTTGGCCACGCGCAGTTCCTCCGTCACTGTGTAATTCAGCGTCTGACCCTTCTTCAGGTCGAGCTTGAAGCGATAGCGGTTCGTGTTTTTCTCGATGGGCTCGTTGTTCCCCATGAGCTGTCGACCGGAAAGAACATTGTGCTCTAGCCACACGATGCGATCCTCATCGGCTCGGTTGCGGAAGAAGTAGGTCGTCGTTCGGCGATCCTTGTGCGTGACCTGCAACGCATTATTCACGATCTGCATCAGGAACGAATCTTCCGGCGTCCGCTTGATCTCGGTCCAGACATCGAGACCGAGCGACGTTGCGAAGCCGGTCCAGTCGGCGTTCTTGCTAACCGCGAACGGATCGATCCGCGGCAACTCTTCGCTCACCTCGTACTTCACGGTTTCGCCGGCCTTCACGTCCACTTCGAAGCGGTAGAGTTCCGTCGTCAACTCGGCTGGCTTCTCGGGTTTGACGAGCTTCCAACCGGTCCGGAATGGCTGCTCGAGGACGACCTTGCGGTTTTCCGGCGAACGATTCACGATCACATAGGTCCGCGTGCTTCGCAATTTGTACTGCACGTTGAGCTGGCCGTTCTCCATCTTGGCCGTCATCTCCGGGCCCGGCCGGACCACGTCGAATGGCTTGATTTCCACGCCCGTATCGAGGGCATAACTCAAGTAACGCTCTTCGTTCGGCTGAAGGTCCAACATGCGGGCATCGCCGCTGTAAGGCTGCTCGCCTTCGTACACCGTCACCGGCCCGGACATCAGAGCCTGCCTGGTCTTGTTCTTGATCTTCAGGCCATGCAGGGCGCGGACAGCATGAACGCGTTCGTTGTAAATGCTGACCTTGGTCGCCTCGATTTCTTCGTCCAGAATCGGCAACATGATCGACTGCTGGCGTGGCAGGCTCACACGCTGGTCGATTGTGTAGCGTGCCGGTTGGCCCAGTTCGTCGGCGGCCCGCATGCGTTCGATGAAGTCTGGGTCCACGCTGGTGAGCGCGCTACCCAGTTGTTGAGCCTGTCCCTTGATATTGTTCTTCTGCTGCTCCTTATTGTTCAGCTCGTTATTGCGGCGATCCTGCATTTCGTTGAACGTGATGCCGCGCGGAGCGCGGCTATTGTTGTCGACATTCAGTGTGTTCTGGTAGCGGTTGTTGCCGAAGGAATTGAAGTTGTTTTGCGCGCCTTGCTGACCGAACTGGCCGCCGAGATTTCCCACCTGCCCATTCTGTTGAGCAAGGTTGGCGAAATTTGGATTCTGCGCCATCGGCATGCCGTTCGGGTTGATGAGAACCTGTCCCTGTCCACCTTGAAAGCCGCCACCGAAGCCCGCTCCACCCTGTAGGCCGAAGTTTGGCACGTTGATGGCCGCGTTTGTGACCGGTCCGCCGTAGGTCGGCGGACGCAACGATGCGAACAGGGCCGGTTCAACCGTGGGTCGTGGGATGAACAACGGCGGATACAGATCCATCTGGAACGAAATCGGCCGGCTCGAAACGAGCGTGAGCTTGATGTCGTTCCAGTCGTCGTCGCTGGTGTTTTCGACATTGGCCCACGCTTGCAGCCGCCACTTCCCGGCCTCGTCTTTCACCAGGCGATAGCTCGTCTTCCAAATGGGATTCTCGACGACATAGCCAACCTTTACCTCACGCTTGCCCTCCCCCTTGAAGCCAAGATGTACGGTTTTCTTCAGGCTGTCGTGACCGACGGCGACCACTTCCAGGGCGCGCTTAAATTCGTTCTCAACGGTCGGATTCAGGAAGCGGACCTTTTGCACGGCCGAGAGAGGGACACTTCGCAGCCCTTCGGCACACACGAGATTGATCAGTTCCATCTCCGACACATTTGGTGCCGTCGGATGATGCGGACGATGAGCGGTCTCCATGCCAACAATCATGCCGCTCAAGGTGGCCGGGAGGCCGTTGAGGGCGGGATTGCTCGTGTTCAGCGTGACTTCAACCTTTTGGCCTCGCATCTGGTTCAGGATCTGCCCGTAGGAGGGGTTTGAACTCAGGTCGATCGCGAAGCTCTTGAGCGTCTTCTCGATTGGTTCCTGGCTGTCGTAACGCAACGGCACCGATTTGCCCTTGGCGTCCTGAACGATCAGGCTCTTGATGAGGTCGTTGATGTCGGCCGCGGAAAACTGGAGATCGACGCGGGCATCGCCTTCGACATCGCCCGAGCGCGAAAAGTAACCGACGCCACTGTTGAACAGCACGACTTGCGTGATGGGCAGCTTTTGTGCGGGCTTCAGCTGGCTGTTGCCGTTGATGGGCACTTCGTCTTGCACTGGAACGATGCGCGGCTCGGGGCCAACCTCCGCTCGCAGGAATCCGCCGCGCCAGGCGACGACTCCGGTCGTGGTCAGCGACGCCAGCAGCAGGCCGGCGGCCAGTTTTTTCAACATGATCGTACCTCGGGAGAGACTTGAATGTGGAGAAAATAGTTTACCCGGTTCGACGGGGAGTGTCAGTGCCAGTTGAACGTTTCGATTACAGGCTTGTTACAGGTAGAACCCTTGCGAGGACAAAATGTTGGCGGGTCCCAGCCCAATTGAAGCTCTAATCAATCACGGCAACCGTCCCCCGCCCGCCATCCACTCGCAATCGTTGCCCAGTCTTGATGCGATGCTGCACCCCCGGCAAACCGGCGACCGCAGGCAAGCCAAACTCCCGTGCGACGATGGCGCCGTGTGACAGCGTGCCCCCCGATTCCATGACCAGCCCCTTCGCATTCACGAAGAGCGGCACCCAGGCCGGGTCCGTCGAAGGACACACGAGGATGTAGCCGGGTTCCACCGAGGAAGCGGATGGTTCGGTAAGTACGAGAGCCGGCCCTTCCGCGACGCCTGCGGAAAGTGGTACCCCGGAAAGTTGCACGATCCCTTCCGGCACTGGCAGCGGTCGCCCGATTGCTTCGAGATCATCGCCGAACAATACGGCCGGTACCTCCAGGCTCAACTCAATCGCTCGAGTCTTGCGCCGCTTGCCCGCGAGAGATTTCATGTCTTTGCCGGAGATCAACTCGGGCAGTTCGCCGGGCAACAGGAAGAAAATGCCGCCTTCCAACTTGAAGCGTCGGTCCAGTTCCACGAGGGTTCGACGAATCTCCGCGTAGCCACGCATCAGGTAGTGCTTGCCGGTCTCGCGCAGGCCCAGGTACGTTTGCATTCTCTCGACACGTCCGGCCATCGACTTGGCGACGATGCTGTTCCACTTGGCCTCGGCCGCGAGGGCAGAAAGCCCGTGTTTCTCAGTAGTTTTTGAAGGCGAGGGCATTCCACTCGACAACTGGTCGAGGCTCGATGCATTCTCGGACCAGCGTGGCGAAGACAATTCCATCTCATTCGGTCCGCGATGGCCGAACCGGCGCACAAATGTTTCGCGTGAAAGTATCCCGGCTGCAAGTTCGACAACCGCTCCCGGCATGTCCGCGTCCGGATCCGGTTTTGCTCCCTGGCTGAGAGCGGTCAACGCTTCACGGGCCCGATCCGCCCCGAAGGTCTTGGCAATCTGTGTCTCCACGACTTGCCAGGAAAATTGGGCGAGCAATGTGGGCTTCAAACTCTGTCGAGCGAATTGCACGAGGGTACGCTCGATCCAAAAATCTAGCCGCTTGAGCAACGCGGTCGGAGCGATCGTCGTCAAATCTTCAATGGCTGCCCGATCGAGATCGACCGCGAGGGCGGGGATGTGCTTCTTCCTGAACTTTTCTGCGAACGACTTGCTGGCCCCGGCCACCTTTGCCGCAACCTTGATCATGCCGAATAGCTTGAGGAACCTTCGCAAACCACGCGGATTCTCACGCTTGGGATCGAGGGCCAGGTGCGGGTTTGCCTTGTAACTGGCAAGCGGATAGCCCGCGAGCGGCCTGGCATCTTCCAGATGTGGTTCGCGGCTCAGATTCAAAAAAGGCCGACCGCCAATCAAATCGTATGCGGATTCGTTGCTGAGTTCCGGATCTGGATGGAAGCCGAAATCGCAGTACATGCCGCCGGTTCCGCCACCTCCGGAGAGCAGCTTGCCGGAAACGATGGCCCAGGTCATCGGCGTCGGTTCGGGCAAAACTTCGATGAGGTTCGTCCGGCTCCAAACTGTCCCGCCGGGCTGGACTGATTTCGCCAAGCGATCGATCGTCGCCATTCGGACTTGTTCACGATCCGCAGCTCCGGACGTCGTGATCGGCCGGGCTTGCAGCAGCCAGACTTTGCCATTCGCGATCGCCCATTCGATGTCGCGCGGGTCGCCATAGAACTGCTCGACGCGTCGACCAAGGTCCGCGAGCTTGGCCAGTTCATCATCCGTCAAACTCAACTCTCGTTGGCGATGTTCGGGAACCGAGCTTTCGCCGTGACGTGTCACCTGAACGTGCTTTTCGCCGGCTTCCCGCGAATGCGGCTGGCCCGAATCTCGTTCGACCTGGAAGCGATCTGGCGTGACTCGACCCGACACAACCACTTCGCCGATGCCCCAGGCCGATTCGATCCGCATCAGCGTTCCCGTTGCATCGAGCGGGTCCTTCGTGAACATCACACCGGCCACATCGGCATCGATCAATTGCTGCACGACCACGGCCATCGCCACCGAAGCCTCGTTCACTCCCTGGCGTTCGCGATATGCTTTCGCACGCTCCGAGTGCAGCGAACGCCAGCAACGCTCGACGGCAGCGCGTAAGGCAGGTTCGCCTTCCACGCCGAGGATGGTTTCCTGCTGGCCGGCAAAGCTCGTCTCAGCACCGTCTTCATCCGTCGCGGAGGAACGCACTGCGACCACACAGGAACCCAGTTCGCGATAGGCATGCAACAACGCATCAAGAAGCATTGAATCGATTGCGGAACCAGCCAGCCGGCGATACGCCTTCGAGGTCACGCAGAAACCGGCGGGAACCGGCAATCCGGCCGCGGCCGTGAGGCCAAGGCTGAGCCCCTTACCGCCGACCAGATCTGCCATCACGGGCGTAATTTCGGAAAACTTGACGATGTCGAGCATGATGAGAGGTTATGGTTGGAATGAGATCAGGCGAGCCGAGCGGCTTACGGCCCCTACTTGACGAGTCCCGGCGAATTGCGAAAGCCAAACTTGGTGGCGAAGTCTTTCAAACTCACGGTTTCTTGGCCCTTCTCGGTCTGAACGACCGCGATCAAATCAGACTCGGCTTCATTGGGGCAGCGATAGTTTCCGTCGGCACCGATTGCCAACATCTGCTCCTTGTCGGCGATAATCGTCATCTTCACCCGCCCGGTGGCCACGTCCCAGAAGCGCACGCTGCGATCGTACGACGCCGCGATCAGTGTGCGGTTGTCGGTCGAGAATGCCACGCTGGTGACGGGGGCCATCGTGCCGATGTTGAGCACATCCTTGTTAGTCTTCGTGTTCCAATATTGCAGCGTGTGGTTGCCCCGCCCTCCGAGAACGAACAGGCCATCCGAGGACCAGGCCACGGCCGAGACGTTCGGGGGACTACCCGGCCTCTCCAGCACCGCGAGTTCCTTGCCCGTGACAACCTGGTAAATGCGCAGGCGATCGTCCGCACTGCCGACGGCAATGCGTGTGCCGTCCGGCGAGAAGGCCAGCGATTGCACTTCACTTGGGTGATCGAACGACTTGATCACCTTGCCTGTGTCCGCGTTCCAGATGATGACATCGCGGTCGTTCCCGCCGGAAGCAAGCGTGCGATTGTCGCGCGACCAGGCAAGGGCGGTCACCGTGTTGCGATGATCCGTCAGTGTCTGCGTGGGCTGATCGCCCATCACCGGCCAGACGCGAACCTTCTTGTCGGTGGAACCCGTTGCAATTTTGCCGTCGAAGGACATGGCCACGGCCGTCACGGGCCCGGTATGTTCGCCAAGGGGCCTCAAGAGCTTTCCACTCGGCACTTCCCAGACGTTCGCGGTCTTATCCGCTGCTCCGGTCACGAGCGTTTTACCAGTGGCAGCCCAGGCAACGTTCGTCACGGTGGACGTGTGGCCCGTCAGCGTCGCAAGTAACTTGCCGGTCGCGGGATCCCAGAGCGTCGGCGACTTGGTTGTGTTCAAGCCGCTCAGCATCGGACGATTCACGCCCCAGGACAGCCATTGTGCCTCGCCGACTTCGATCGTCTTGACCGTGCTGTTTTTCTCCATGTTGAAGTGCGTGATCTTCCCCGAAAGCAGTGCGAAGAGATTGGTGCCATCACTCGAAAGTGCAATGGACGAAGCCGAGACCGCCAGGGCCTTGCCTGCGGCCAATCCTTCCGGGGCATGTGGCACGACTGCCCCGTTTTGCGGAGCGACGAGCAGCCCGCCCTTCGGCGTCCAGGCGAGAGCGTAGCCGGGACTCGTCAATTTGTTCTTCACCACTCCAGATTCGACATCGTACACCAGGGTCTGCTTCGAACTACCGGCTGCCAGCAACTTCGAATCGGGCGAGAACGCGACGGCCGTGGCATCGTCGAGTGTTTCCTTCAAGGCGTGAATGGTCTTCAACGAGACCGCATCGGCAATGTATGTGCCGGCCTTCGCGGCCGAGGTTGCAATGTGATCGCCGCTCTTGGCGAAGGAGATGCTGTAGATCGGATTGCCGTATTCGACCGTTTGCAGTTGCTTCGACGCGACCACATCCCAAAGTGTGACGAACCCGCTCGAACCACCGGCAGCGAGAAGTTTCGTGCCGTCCGGCGACCAGGCGACGTGGCTGACGTAGCCCTTGTGCCCTTTGAACACGCGCACGGGCATTCCCGTTTTGGCATCCCAAACGCGAGCGGTGGCATTGTGGCTTCCCGCCGAGGCGAGGTAGTTGCCATCGGGCGACCACGCCAGCCCGTAGACGTACGAATCGTGTCCCACGAGTGCCCGCTCAAACTCGCCGGTCTCCACGTTCCAGATGCGAATGATTCCGTCATAACCACCCGTGGCGATGTGCTGGCCATCCTGGCTCAGTGCGAGCATGGTCGGATACCAGCGATGCCGTTTCGTTTCGATGGTCCACGAACGAACGCCCTTGAGCGGACCAGGACGCTGCACGGGCGTGCGGATGCTGAGCGGATCGCCGATTCGTGGCAAATCCGCAGGATCATGAACCAGCGGCTCGCCGGGCTTCGGCTTGGGTTTCGCCTTGGGCTGTCCGTTCGTGTCCGACTCAACCAGTGCAACGAGTAGCAATGCGAGAATCAGCACGGATGCAGCACGGAGCAATTTCATGGCGAGCCCTCCAGATAAACCGCAAGCCGAACCTACTTCACATTGGCGGTCACATTCCGAAACCCATACTTGGTCGCGAAATCCTTGAGCGACAACGATTCTTGAATCTTGTCCGTCATCGCCACGACAATCACCTCGGACTCGATTGTTTCGGGAATGCGATAATGCCCTTCTGCATTCACCGCGAACACTTCATTCCCCTCGACCACCATGGTCATGCGAAATCGTCCGGTTGCCGAGTCCCAGTAACGGGCCGCACGATCGATGCAGCCGCCGACCACGGTTTTGCCGTCCTGCCAGTAAGCGATGGTCGAGGCATGACCCGAAGAGCCGACCGTTGTGCGGAGCCTGCCGGTCTTTCCGTCCCACTGTTGAATCGTCGAGTTCCGATAACCCAGCAGGACGGTGCCATCCGGCGACCACATCGAAGTCACGGCCGCGAAGGCGGAGGTTCCTTTTTCCAGGACAGGCTGCTGGATTTTCCACGTCGAAGCCTGATAGGCCGAGAGCACATATTCTTCCGAACTGCCGACCACGAGGCGTCCATGATCGGTCGACCAGATTAGCGAATGGACTGGACGCGGATGCTCGACCGTCTTCAGATTCTTGCCCGTATCCGACATCCAGGTCGTGATCTCGTTTCCATCCAGAGTGCTGATGAGTCGGCCATCGCGAGCCCAGGCAAGAATACGCACGACATGCGAGAAGCCGGTCAGTGTTTGCAATGGCTGGTCACCCATCGCCGGCCAGAGCACGACTTTCTTGTCAATCGTCGAAGCCGCGACTTTGCCATCGGCGGAGACGGAGAGTGCCGAGACATACGCGGGTGCAGTCAGGGTTCGCAACTCCTTCGCGGTGGCGGGGTCATAGACGCGTATCTTCTTGTCCGCCGCGGCCACGGCGAGTGTCTTGCCCGTCGGGCCCCAGGCCGAGGCGACGATGCCGCCCTTGTGTGCATCGAGTCCGCCGAGTTTCTTGCCAGTGACCGCATCCCACAAGGCTGGCGTTGCCGTGGGAACGAGCACGCTCGTTGAAGGTCCCGCCGTCACCGTCATGAATTCGCCGACAGTGATCGTCTGGACCTTGGTTCCCTTTTCGAGGTCCCACTGAATGACTTGCCCGCCGTAAAGGCCGAAGAGATTCGTGCCGTCTGCCTGCAATGCCAGTACGGACGCTCCCCCGTCGAGCGGCTTGCCCGGCAGCAGTTCGCCTGGTGCGTACGGCGTCAGGAGGTAGCTGGTGCCCGCCAGAATCAGGCTTGCCTTCGGCGTCCAGGTGAGCGCGTAGCCGGGGGACATGATTTTCTTGATCACCGCACCCGAATCGACGTTGTAGATCACCGTTTGCTTGACACTGCCAGCCGCGAGTTGCTTGCCATCCGGTGAAAAACCGACCGCGTAATCCGTGTCGAGTACATCCTTGAACACATGCACGGTTTTCAACTTCAGCGAATCGGCGATGTAGGTACCCGCCCGACTGGCCGCTGCAGCAACGTTCTCGCCATCCGGTGAAAAGGCGATGCTGCCAACCGGCTGGCCGTACTCCACATCGGCAAGCATTTTGTTGGCGGCCACGTCCCAGATCGCGATCTGTCCGCTGCCGCCGCCCCCGGTCATCAGCTTCGTGCCATCCGGCGACCAGGCAACCAGCGACACGCCGTATTTCCCACGCAGAACACGCACCGGCAGTCCAGTCGCACCATCCCAAACGCGGGCGGTGTAGTATCCAGCGGAAGCGAGATACTTGCCATCGGGCGACCAAGCCAGACCCGACACGCGGCCTTCATGTCCCATGAGGGCCCGCTCGAATGTGCCACTCTCGGTGTCCCAGATGCGCACGATGCCGTCGTGCCCGCTGGTCGCGAGTTTCCTACCGTCCGGTCGAACGCTCAGGTAATCCACGCTCCAGCGATGCTTCTTGGACTCGATGCTCCAGGCACGAATCCCCTTCAGCGTGGACGGCCTCGGCACCATTGCCACCGGGCTGAGTGCCGAGCCGATCTTGGCCAGATCGTTCGGATCGCCCACGAGAGGCGCACCAGGCTTCGGCTTGGCTTTGGGCGTGCCTTGGCCTTCCGTGCGTGTTTCGATGCACGCGAAGCCGACGGCCACAAGAATCATCCAACCAAAAAATCGGGGAGCGAACATGGGAACCCCTGATAAATGTGAATGATGCCAGCATACTGCTTTCCTCTCGCGGAGCGAGAGGGTGTGCAAGTCTCAACCTGTGGCGGCAGGCCTCCAGGCCTGCCGAAAGGCGACTGGCCAGGAACGAGGGTCACTCGCCGCCACCGAATGCCTGGGAACAGGCCTGGAGGCCTGTTCCCACACAGAGTCGCCGCGAGAGGGCTACTTTGTGCGATGTTCCATCCATTCGTCGGCCGTCCATTTCGCGGCCTCCGCGCCGAGCAGTTTCTCGACCACTCGCAATGCCCCGTCGATCCCGGCCGTGACTCCGGCCGTCGTGATGATCTTGCCGCTTTCGACGAAGCGTTTTCCTTCCACCACCTTGCACTTGGGGGCGACCTTTTTGAGACCGTCAACGCCCCAGTGGTGCGTCGTGGCCTCGATGCCGTCCAGCAGCCCAACCTCGCCCAGCACGAACGCGCCGAAGCAGACCGACATGGTTATCTCTGCGTCCTTTGCGGATTTCTTGATCCATGCGTGAGCAGGCGGCCCCACGGCTCGCAAATTTCCGCCAGGGACCACGAGCACATCAGCCTTCGGTGCGGATGCGAAGTCGTGGTCCGGCGTAATCGTGATTCCGCCCATCGTCTTGAGAGGCCTGGTCGATTCCGCCACCGTGATCACGCGAAACGATTTGCCATGATCGGCCACGATGAACACTTCGGCCGGACCGGCGAAGTCCATGAGTTCCACGCCGTCGAACAAAAGCACGGCCACAGTTTTCATCTTGCTTGGTTCTTCCTTTCGTCCGACGGGCGTCGATGGTTTCGCCTTCACGCCAGGCTCCGGCTGAGCGATCGGTCGATGCCGATAGATCTCCGATTTGAAGTCGCCGAGATTGTTCCGCCAGAAGTGCCGGCGACTCAGATCGACCTCGGCCACCACCACGGTTCCCCACTTCTCCGCCTGCACGATCGGCTTGCCATCGTGCCCATAGACGGCGCTGCGTGTCCAACCGCTTTTTGCATCGGTGAACGTACTGCTCACGAGATGAACGTGGTTCTCGCAGGCTCGGGCCGCAGCGAGGAGCGGGTTGCAGCCCCACACGGGCCAGGCGATCACCTCGGCCCCGGCCTTCGAAAGTTCGCGTGCCACCTCGGGAAAGAACCCGTCGTAGCAGACCATCATGCCGACCTTGCCGAAGCGAGTTTCGAAAACCGGATACTCCGTGCCGGCCGCGACTCCGTTCGCGATCTCATCGCGTGGCAAGCAAACCTTGCGATACTTGCCGATGAGCTTGCCATCCGGACCGATCAGAACGCCGACGTTGAAGACGAGATGCCGGTCGCGCTCGTAGAGGCCGACGACGATGTGGACATTGTGCTTCTTGGCCAGTCCGCCGAAATATTCCGTTGACGGACCAGGAATCGCCTCCGCGACTTCATCCGGCTTCTTGTTCATGTTCACGTAGGTGATGGTCTCTCCCAGCACAACCAGGTCGGCTTTTTGCTTGGCCGCGTCGGCGATGAATGGCTCGTACATCCGGCAATTGTCCATCGGCGTCTTGCCACCCTCGGGCCGGAAGTGAACGGTCGCCAGTCGGACCGGGCGGGCCGGCGGCGCTTCGAATTCCTTCAGCGCGACCTCAGCCCAGCGAACGGTGCCACCGGTCGCCCAGAGCAAGTGCAGTTCCACTGAAGCATGGGTCGCCTTCGATGGCGCCCGATAGGTGCCGCTTACGGTCGTCCAGTTATTCGCGTCCGACTTGCCGTCGGTTGGATGCTCTGCCTCCGCACGCGGAATGCTGCCACGGTCGCCTTCGATCGGCGAATCGGCCAGGACGGGTTTGCCGTGATCGTCCTGCCACTTGATGCGAACCACGACACTACGCCGCGGCACGGCCACATTGTCGAGCCTGCGGACGACGCGAAAGTGGTAGTGCTTCCCGCCCGTTACCGAAAACGACTTCTGAAACCAGCCGTGCAGGCCTTCACGTTCATCGGCCGTGATCACCCATGCGCCATCGCTCTTCGGTCCGCCGTTTGGCTCGAAGGAAAACTTGGGAGCAATCTCCTCACGTGGCGACACGGTCTGCCAGCCAGTCGGGAGAACAACAGGATCGGCGGTCGCACGACCCGATGCGACCAGGAGCGTGAGATAGACAAACCCGAGTTGTCGCGATGGTGTCAGTCGCATTTGTGTTTCTCCCTGAAATGGTCACCAAGTCATAATAGTTCGCGGATTGGTTCTGGCTTTGTCAGAGACGTCTGCCTGCCCCCCGATCACATGGCCAGCGTGCGAAAGTCTTACAGGATGATGATTCGTGAGTACTTGAAAGAAATCAAGCGGTACGAGGCCTGGCTGGGGAAGCACAAGATGCGAGAGTCTGCTTGAAATTTACCGTCAAAATCCGGTGCGAATCGAACGCACGTCCTTGCAGAAGTCCTCTGCATCCCCCCCCAGGGAAGGGAGGCTGATCAAGAACGCGTTCAGTTGACCGACAGTAAGGTCGCTTCGGTTTGGCTGGCGTCAGTCGCGCGATCACAATGTCGTCACGCTCCAAATCGACGCTGATGCCCTCCGAGTAGACCTTGTTCACGAGTCTTGTGAAATTTCTTTCGGCTTTCACGACATTCACTTTGCGCCTCTCGATCTTACCTGATCCTCAGACCTCTCCGCAAATGACAAACTACTTCCCCTGCCCGCGCTTCTTCGTCGCCTTGGCGACCTTGGGGCGGCGGTCGGCCCGGGCTTTGGAACTTGAGCCCGGCCCTTCTGCTTTTGCCTGAGCAGCCAGTGCTTCGGCCATACTCCTCATCGCCTCGATGTCCTCGGGACTATCCGCATCATCGAGCAACAAGTCGGGTTCGACTCTCTGAGGCGGCTGATCGCGGAAGCCGAGATCGAATTCGATTCGTTCGATTGGCCCTCGGAATCCTTCGTCAGCGAGCCGAGCATTCATGACTCTCCGAATGAGGTCAATCGATTCCCGTGAGCCCAAATTCACCAACTCCGTCATTGCTCCCGTGTTCAGGAGCACGAAGTTATCCTCCGCCTTTTTCAGGATCGATTCCAGGAGGGCGATTACTGCCGCCCGCGTCTCCGGATGGCGTCTCGCGATTGCGGCTGCCCCCGTGCAAGCGGTCCTGCGATTGAGCGCGTCCTTCGAAGTGTCCTTCGCATGGGCCTTGAAAAAAGGCATCCCTGCTGGGCCAACGCGCGTTGCGATCTCGAACATGTCTTCCAGAAGCACGTCGTCAATCTCAAGGCCATCGCCTTCATCGATCAGGTTCAAAATTTCGGGAATCAATTCTGGGATCTGAAACTCGGCAAGCGCCCGCCAAGCATGGACCGGAGCCCAGGATTCGGGAGGATTCCATTCCTCGGCGGATCGATCGCGCAGCAGGCGGAACAACTCGGGAACATCGGCTTCAGTCAGGCCCATGCCGCGATAACTTCGCCAACGGCGTTCCGGTTGGCCGATCCACAGCAAGCGTGAAACCGGCGATTCATACGTGTGATTCATGCGATTCCCTAAGCCAAAAGTCCCTTCACGACGCGCCCATGCACATCGGTTAGCCGATAGTGTCGGCCCTGGAACTTGAAGGTCAACTTTGTGTGATCGATGCCGAGTTGGTGCAGAATCGTTGCCTGCAGATCGTGAACGTGAACGCCGTCCTTGGCCACGTTGTAGCCGAAGTCGTCGGTCTCGCCGTAGGACGAGCCGGCCTTCACGCCTCCACCCGCCATCCAGATACTGAAGCAACGCGGGTGATGATCGCGGCCATAGGTCTTCGCTTTCGCATCGCCTTGCACGAACACCGTCCGGCTGAATTCCCCGCCCCAGATGACGAGCGTGTCTTCCAGCAAGCCAAGCCGTTTCAGATCCTTCACCAGCGCGGCCGACGGCTGGTCCGTGTCCTGGCATTGCACCTTCAGTTGCGTCGGCAAGTTCTGGTGCTGATCCCAACCGGCGTGGAAGAGTTGCACGTAGCGGACGCCTTTCTCCAGAAATCGCCGGGCGAGCAGGCAGTTGCGTGCGAACGATCCGGGTCGAGTCACGTCCGGGCCATACAGATCGAGAACGCTCTTCGGTTCCTTGGAGAGATCGGTCGCCTCGGGCACGCTCATCTGCATGCGGTAGGCCATCTCGTACTGGCTGATGCGCGTGGCAATTTCCGGATCGCCGGCCTCGTCGAGCTTCATCTGATTCAGCTTGGCGAGATCGTCGAGCAGGCCACGACGCATTTCGCGGCTGACCCCGGCCGGGTTCGAGAGATACAGGACGGGATCGCCTTCACTCCGCAACTTCACGCCTTGATGTTTCGATTCGAGGAATCCGGAGCCCCAGTAGTAGTCGTAAAAGAGTTGGCCGCAGGATGCTTCCTTGTCGCGCGAAGTCATCACGACGAACGTGGGCAGGTTCTCGTTCAACGAGCCAAGCCCGTAGGAAAGCCAGGCCCCGAGCGTGGGCCGACCGGGAATTTCCGCACCCGTCAGCAGGAAGGTGGCGGCAGGGGCATGGTTGATTGCTTCGGTGTACATCGACTTGATGAAGACCGCCTCGTCCGCAATCGAGCCGGTGTGGGGCAAAAAATCGCACAACTTGATGCCCGACTTGCCGTACTCTTTCCAACCAGTGATGCCCGGCAACAGCGGCCGATTCTTCTGCCCCGCCGTCATGGTGGTGAGGCGTTGCCCCATCTGAACCGAGGCTGGCAGTTCCTCGCCACGCCGCTTGTAGAGTTCCGGCTTGTGATCGAAGAGATCGATATGCGAAGGTGCCCCGCCCTGCATGAGGTAGACGACGCGCTTGGCCTTGGCAGCGAAGTGCGGTAGGCCCGGAATTCCGCCAACCGGCTTCGGGGATTGCGCAATTGCCTCGTTGCCGAACAAGCCGGCAAGTGCGGCCGTGCCGAGGCCATAACTCGCGGAGCCAAGGAACTGGCGCCGCGAGTGCAAGAGGCGGGCTTGGTGGAGAGGGTTCATCTCGGAAGGGTTCCTCATCAACGTCAGCGAGTTCTTCCGCGAGCGATATTTAATCGATACGGAACGGTAGTCGGCGAATGGTTGCCATGGCTACTTCACCATGTCATTGTGCTTTCGTGAACGAATCAACTCCTTTACGGACTCAAACTCATCTTCTGCCAACGGCTCGATTCGTGGCAGGAAGCGTGATTGGCCTGGCTTCCTCCAATTCGGGTTTGGCTCTGGATCCTATCGCTTGGGTTACCGCCCATGTCATTCAAAATACGGGGCCATCCCCGGAAACGGGCTTTTCATGGTCACTCCCGTGTCAGTGCTTCGTCCAGGTTCATGATAACACTGGCCACGCCGGTGTACGCGGCCAGTTCAATCGCATCCAGCTTTGCGTCGCGGACTTTTTCGCCTTGAAGGACTACCTTCTCCGCGGCCGGGCGATCCTTCTCATACTGCTTGTGGATGCGTTCGAAGGCGCTGGTCAGCACTTTGCTTTCTGCCGTGCTCGGCTCGCGCGACATTGCCAGACGAAAAGCGAAGGCGATGCGTCGAGCCGGTGTGTCCCCGCCCTCCTTCATCATCCGTTCGGCCAACACGCGGTGCGCCTCCGCGTAAGTGATATCGTTCAAAGTGGTTAGTGCGTGCAACGGCGTGTTCGTTCGCGAGGGTTTCACCACGCACACTTGCCGGGTGGCCGTGTCGAACAGGTTCGGCGGACCGACCGTACGCCGCCAAAATGTGTACAAGCTCCGCCGATAGAGGGATTCGCCGTGGTCCTGCTGAAAACGGATCTGGTTGAAGCTCATCTCCTCCCAGATGTTCGGCGGCTGATATGGCTTCACCGGCGGGCCGCCCGGCTTGTCCACGAGCAGGCCGCTCACGAACAAGGCCTGGTCGCGAAGGGAGTGCGAGGATACCCGAAATCGGGCCGCACGCGCCAGCAGCCGATTGTCCGGATCGCGTTCGATCGCCTCCACCGTGACTTTGGATGCCTGCTTGTAGGTGTTCGAGGTCACGATCGTGGTGAGCAACTTCTTCAGATCCCAGCCGCTCTCGCGGAACTCGACGGCCAGCCAGTCGAGCAGTTCGCCGTGAATCGGCTGTTCGCCTTGCACGCCGAAATCTTCCGTCGTCTTCACCAGCCCCATGCCGAAGAGCATCTGCCAGTAGCGGTTGATAATCACTCGGGCCGTCAGCGGATTTTCTGGTGACATCAACCACTTTGCGAGTGCCAGTCGATTCGCCGGTTCGTCCTTCGGCAACTTGCCGAGTAGTTCTGGCACTCCGGGCGTTAGCTTCTCGCCGCGCTGATCCCAGGTCCCGCGAATAAGCAGAAACGTGTCGCGTGGTTTGGGTTGATCCTCCATGACCATCACTTCGACGATGGCCTTGTTCGTATCGTCGAGAGTCTTTCGGGCCTTCGCGAGGGCAATGGATGCGTCCTCGAATGCGGGCGATGGTCGAAGAATCGCTTCGGCAATCAACACGCTCGGCCGCCGTGAGAGTCCGAGCAAAGCAGCCCGTTGCAGATCGGCCGGTGTCGCTTTCGGGGCTGTGGCCGTCACGACAGGTCCCAACTCCGCGATGGTCCGAGTCGAATTGAACAGCGTCTGTTCTTGTTCTTTTGTCGGCACGCGCATCACGGGGTTTGCGTTGCCCCCTTTATCCACGGAACCCGATTCGGCGATGCTGTTGAAGTAGCCGAAGAGCCGGTAGTACTCCTTCTGGGAGAACGGGTCGAACTTGTGATCGTGGCAGCGGGCACAGCCAAGCGTGAGGCCCATCCAGACCGCGGCCGTGGTGTCGACACGATCGACCACATAGTCGATCCGCGATTCCTCCGCCACTCGCCCACCTTCGCCGTTCAGCATGTGATTGCGATGAAAGCTGGTTGCCAGCTTCTGGTCCGTCGTCGCTGCTGGCAGCAGGTCGCCGGCAATCTGCTCGATAGTGAACTGGTCGAATGGCTTGTTGTCGTTGAACGCCCGCACCACCCAGTCGCGCCAGGGCCAACTCGTCCGGGTGCGATCCTGCTGGTAGCCGTTGGAGTCCGCGTACCGAGCGACATCGAGCCAATCGTAAGCCAGTCGCTCGCCGAAGCGTTGCGAACGTAGCAATCGGGCGACCAGCTTCTCATAAGCATCCACCGATGTGTCTTTCAGGAAGGCCTCGACTTCCTCGGGTGTCGGCGGCAAGCCGGTCAAGTCGAGCGACAGACGGCGAATGAGCGTGTGTTTCGGTGCTGCCGGCGAGGGTCGCAAATTCTCTTTTAAGAGGCGATCGATCACGAAGCTGTCGATTGGATGCTTCGCCAGGTCCGGTCGACCGACCTTGGGAAGTTCCGGCCGCTTCGGCACGATGTACGCCCAGTGGGCCTGCCATTCGCCGCCCTGTTCGATCCAGGCCTTGAGCACGTCCCTTTGACGTGCGGTGAGTTTGCGGCCCGAACTCGCGGGCGGCATCATCTCGTCTTTTTCGGTCGAAGTGATGCGTTTGAAGAGTTCGCTCTCTGCGGGCTTCCCCGGAACGAGCGCCTTCTTCCCCTCGGCCGAATCGAGGCGCAGGTCCCCCTTGCGTTTCGCCTTGTCCGGCCCGTGACACTGGAAGCACGCATCCGAGAGGATCGGCCGCACATCGCGATTGAAATCGACACGCTCTGCTCCCGGCATTGCGATGGGAAGCATCACGAGGAAAAGGAGAGTAATTCGGTTCATAGAGAGAGTGGTGCTGGCGGTAGGATGTATGCAGTATACCGGCTGAAACAGCATTTACTCCCCTCTACCCGTTTCGGGGAGAGGAGCGATCAGAGAGGTCCGGTCTGATTGCTTTCTCTGTTGGCATCTGCGGGCGATAGCCAGAGCGGAGAATTCAAAGCGTGCGTCGCCCCGATTTGATTTCACACCAACTCCTCGATCGGCTCCCCATCATCGAGTAGCTGCGTGGGCCGGCCCGAGAAGTCGTTGAGCTTTTGTTTCCAGTCGATGCCCAGTGCGTGATAGACCGTGCCGAGGACGTTTTGTGGGCCGAGGGGCCGGCTCTTCGGGCGTGCGCCTCGGCTATCTGTCTCACCGATGACCTGGCCGGTTTTCACGGCACCGGCGAACAGGGCGAAGCTGGCGTCGGGCCAGTGGTCGCGGCCGTTCTGCTCGATCTTCGGCGTGCGGCCAAACTCGCCCCAGACCAGGACCAGCACTTCCTTGTCCAGGCCGCGATCGTGTAGATCGGTGACCAGGGCGTGAATCGAGCGATTCAATAATGGCAGGGCCGACTTCAGGCTGATGAAGATTGTGCCCCCCGCACCGGAGACGACGTTGCCGTGATGGTCCCAGCCGCCGGCCCGCAGTGTCACGACCGGCACGCCGGCTTCGACCAGGCGACGGGCGAGAAGGAACTTGTGCCCGTCCCAAGGCGTATCCGGGGTCTTGCCGACGTAGATGTACTTGTCGCTCTTGTGGCCATAACGGGCGAGTGTTTTGTCCGATTCGCGGCTCAGGTCGAAGGCCTCGCGGGCTCGGGGCGAAGTGATGATGTCCATCGCCTTGGCCGAGAACGCGTCCATGTTCTGGCTTTCGCGCTGCCGATCGACGTCGCGATGGAACGAATCGAACGAGTTCAGCAGGCCGCGGCGATCGTCGAAGCGGGTTCGCGGAATGTTGTAAGGCAGGCTCATGTTCCGCACGCCCGACGTGCCCGAGATTTGCAGGGGAGCGTGGGAGGCACCCAGATATTGCGGGCTCTCGTAGGAGGTCGTGCGTTCGCCGTAGTCCAGGCTCACGTAGCTGGGCAGCTTGCTGTCGTGGCCACGGAACTTGCTGACCACTGCCCCGAAGGAGGGCCGTTTGGCGGACTTCGGGAAGCCGCTGAAGACTTCTTCGAGTTCGTGCTGCATCGGCTCGACGAATTGCAGGCTGCGAACCACGGCCAGCTTGTCCGCGATCTTGGCCTGAAGCGGCATGTGTTCGCAAATATCGAAGCCGGGGACGTTGGTCCGGATGGGACGGAATTCGCCGCGATAGTCGGCCGGTGCGTCCGGCTTCATATCGTACATTTCTATGTGCGAAGGTCCGCCGGCCAGGTAGACCATGATGACCGCACGTGGCTTCGGACCCTCGGGGGATTGCGCACGCAGACGCAGCACATCGGCCAGGGTAAGGCCGCCCAGTCCCATCGCGCCGACCTGGAGAAAGTCACGCCGGTTTACGCGATCGCAGAATCGTTGTGAGGAACCCCAAAGTGTGAGCATTGGCCAAATCCGAGAAGGCGGAGGGGGCAGGCAGGATCGTCAATGTGGTAGGAAGCATATCACGCGAACGCTATGCGGGGAATAGTACGCGTTGATTCGTCTGGATGGTGAATCCGCTGACGCTCACCGAGCAAGAAACCCTCGATGTGGGTGATGTCCTTCCTGACTTCAGGTTGCCGCTCCGTAAGCTCTTCGCGAAGCTTCCCAGAAAGACACCGGAGCGATCCCAGGTGAATGGGCGGTGAAAAGAGAGGCTTCCGTAACAACTTTCGCCCAGCCTCTTGTGGATCGCCCCCGGTTCGGCCATCATAAGTGTTGTGTTCGTTCCCTTCGCTCGTCTTAACATCCGTTCGTTCCTTCGAGGGCCTTGGTGTGTCGAAGGCCAGTCTCCCCCCACTCGAAAAGCTCGACCCTGCCGTGGAATGGGCCGCGTGGCTGCCGTCAAAGGAAAATCCGTGGAATACCAAGTGGGCGGCCCACCTGTATCGACGGGCCGGGTTTGGTGCCACGCGTCCGGAATTGCGAGAAGCCGTTCTTGGCGGCCTCGATCCCACGGTTAACAGGCTCTTTGCTGCCCCGAAAGAAGAACGCAAGCGCATACCCGCCGTCGAAGGTCCCGCGCCGAAGAACCTCATGACGGGGATGCCGGATGCGAGCCGACAGGCCGCGATCTTGCGGGCGGCCTGGCTTCAGCGGATGATCGACGGCGTCGAGCCGCTGCGCGAGAAGATGTCCCTCTTCTGGCACAACCACTTTGCCACCAGCGTCAAGAAAGTGAACGATGGCCCCCTCATGGAGATGCAGGGGGAGTTGATCTTCAAGCATGCTCTCGGCAGCTTTCGGCAAATGCTTCGCGACATGAGCCGGGACTCGGCCATGCTCATCTGGCTCGATTCGAACCAGAACGTCAAGAGCCATCCGAACGAGAACTTCGCCCGTGAAGTGATGGAGTTGTTCTCGCTCGGCGTCGGCAACTACAAGGAAAAGGACATCCAGGATGCGGCACGGGCGTTTACGGGCTGGCACACGTCCGACGGCAATTTCACGTTCGTGAGTGGCCAGCACGATGACGGCGAGAAGTCCGTGCTCGGCCAAACCGGCAAGCTGGGTGGAGAGGATGTTCTCCGCGTTCTGCTGGAACAGGCCGCCTGTGCCAAGTTCATCGTGCGAAAGATGTACCATTTCCTAGTGAACGAGAATGCCACGCCGCCGGAGGCATTTCTCGCTCCGGTGGCCGACGCTTTCCGCAAGAGCGATTACGACATCGCGGTGCCCGTGCGGATGATTCTGCGCTCGAAGCATTTTTACTCGGCCTATGCCTATCGCGAGAAGGTGAAGTGGCCGGTCGAGTACGCGGTCGGCGTGGTCCGCATGATCGGCGTCGGGGCGACCGGACGCATTACAGTGAACCCGTATTCGCTCCTGGGCACACTCGAACTGATGGGCCAGCATCTGTATGCCCCGCCGAACGTGAAGGGCTGGGAGGCGGGCAAGGCTTGGCTGAACACGGCCACGGTTCTGGCACGACACAACTTTGCCCACTCGCTCGTGAACGGCATGGGCGATCTCAACGAGCACGCCAAGAAGTTCAACCTGAACACGTTCTTCCCGGCCGTGAATCCGCTGGCTTACGTGTTGCGTGAAGGACTCACGGACCCAGGCGAGATCGTCAACTATTACGCTAATCTCCTGCTGCCCGGCGACTTCCGGCCGGAGGTGCGTAGCAAACTCATCGCCCACATCGAAAATGCGAAGCCCGAGACCGAGGCATTCGCCCAAAGATGCCGGGATGCGGTGTTCGTGTTGCTGACGCTGCCGGAGTATCAGTTGAACTAGGTTCACCCCATTGAGAGTGGTTCCATGTTTACTCGTCGCGAATTCCTCAAGCGTTCCTCCCTCATTGCAGCCACGCCTTTGGTGCCTGGCTTTGTTGAGCGAACCGCGTTTGCCGCGGAGCCGGGCAAGGACCCGATTCTCGTCATCATCGAGATGACTGGCGGCAACGACGGGCTCAACACCGTTATTCCACATCGCGACGATGCCTACAACCGCGCTCGGCCCACGCTGAAATTCCAGGCGAATCAGCTCGTCAAAGTGAACGACGAACTGGGCCTGCATCCTGCCTTGCAGCAGATGGGCCAACTCCTGCAACAGAGCAAGCTCGCGATCATCCAGGGCGTCGGCTATCCGAACCCGGATCGTTCGCACTTCGAGTCCATGGATCGCTGGCAGTGTGGCGAAGTCACGGCGAAAGTTTCTGGCAGCGGCTGGTTGGCGAAGAGCGTGCCCGATCTCGCCAAGGGCAAGGGGGGCGGCGTTCCCGTGATGCACGTCGGCAGCGAAAAACTGCCGATGGCTTGCCGAGGCACGTCGCAGGGCGTGTTCACGATTAACCAGGATCAGCCGTTCGAACTCAAGCTCGGTATGTCCGGCAGCGTGGAGGAAGCTGCACGCAAGAAGTTGCTCGCCGACGTCGCGGCCGTCGGCCCGGATGAAAAGGGAGATGACCTATTGCCGTTCGTGCAACGCCGGCATTTGCAGACTTACACTTCGGTCGAGAAGCTCAAGGCGATCCTGAAAGATCAAGGCAAGCAAGCCGCCCAGTTCGGCTTCGGGCCGGGCAGCTTGTACTCGAAACTTGATCTCGTCGGCCGGCTCATCGAACAAGGTTTCGGCACCCGGGTCTTCTACGTGGCCATCGACGGATTCGACACGCACAGTGGACAGGCCCAATCGCACCAGACCCTGTTGCAACAAATCGACCAGGCAGTCGGGGCCTTGTTCCAGAGGTTGCAACGCACGGGGGACGATCAGCGCACGTTGTTGATGACCTTCAGCGAGTTCGGCCGACGCGTCGCGGAGAACGGCTCGAAGGGGACGGATCACGGCAGCGCATCCAACATGTTCATTGTCGGCCCAGGCGTGAAGTCCGGCCCACATGGTCGCCACCCAAGTTTGACCGACCTCGACGATGGCGATCTCAAACACCACACCGATTTCCGCCGCGTGTATGCCACGCTGCTCGAAGACTGGATGAAGGTCGATAGCAAGATGGTGTTGGGCGAGAAGTTTGAGAAGATGAGCTTCCTGAAGAAGGCTTAAGAAAGTAGCCCGCTCGCTCCGCGCGAGGGCTACTTTCGATCTTCGGGCAGCACCACCCCGCTTGGCAAGCGGTTCAGCGTTTCCTTCAGCTTCGTCCCGCTGATCTTCGTCTCTCCCCCCGTTGCAAGCAAAAACCGATCCCCCTCAACAGCAGCGTTGATGTTCTCAACCGGGTTCGCGTCTGCTGTGAAGCGAGCTTTCGTAAGAGCGATCCAGGTGCCGTCCCTGCCTTTCACCCAGCCGTTGCCGAACTTGGCCGTGCGTTCCTTGGTCGTCGAGACCTTGTTGCGTCGGAAGTCTTCGATGAACGAGTAGCAGCCTTCGAGCAACTTGCCGTTCGTGATCGTCGAGAACGTGACGAGATGTTTCCAGGCCTTCGATTCCGGATGAAAGAAGTATCCGGAGTAGGCGGTTCGTTTCTCGCCGTCTGATGTTGCCGTCACCAGGAACTTGTAAGTCTGGCCCAGCTTCCATTCGTAGTCGAAGAACGATTGCCCGCCGGTTCCCTCATTGCCGAAACGACCCACACGAACGTCGTCGTCCTTGTGTAGCATCTTGACGCGATCTTCTTCCTTCACCTTCTTGGGATCATCGCCCGAGGTTGGATCCCAGACTGAGAAGAGCAGCAACTTCTTGCCGTTGGCCAGTTCCTGGATGCCGAAATATCCTTTCGACCAGCCGCAGACCATGAAGTAAGTCCCGTCGGCCGACTTCTCGACTGAGACCTCGTTGTAGAACGAAGTCCCCTCGGCTGCAGGATAGCCGAGATGCACCGAGCGGCAGGCGATGCCCTTGAGTCGCTCGTCGGCGTGGGCGATGCCAAGGGGAACGAGCAATGCGGAGAGAATGAGGTTGCGTATCATCCAGAAATTATATATCACCACGCTTGAATTGAAAATGCTTGGCTATCAAAGAGGTGAGGGCACGAGAGTTGTCCCGGGCGGGACTCGCAACCGCCCGGCTCTCGTGCCCTTGTAGAAAGGTCAATTGGCATTTCGCCAATTTGCATTGTGACTCGGGACTCGCAACCGTCGTCACGAGTAAATAATAAAGCAACAGGCGTGCCACCAAGCCAAAGGGCCTCCGCATTTTTGCAACTTTCGCAATTTCACGCAGATATTGCAACACTCTCGTTACGTGTTCCGTTCTGCCGCATTTGCGAGTGGTCGATTTTCGGACGGTGTGCGTCATTTCCGAACACAGCACCTGTTGCAATTCGCCTTTCCGACCCGTAACTTGGCGATTATGAGCCCCGATCTATCCGTTACACTCAGCCGCCTGAAGTTGCGAAATCCGATTCTTGTCGCATCGGGAACGTTTGGCTACGCGCGTGAAATGGAGGGGCTGGTCGATTTCGCACAACTAGGCGGCATCGTTCCCAAAACCGTCACGGCACTGCCCCGCGTCGGCAACCCGCCGCCGCGAACTGTTGAAACACCCTCGGGTCTCCTGAATGCCATCGGCCTCGATAACGATGGCATCGACCACTTCCTTGAACATCACCTGCCCTACCTGACATCTCTGCCGACGGCAATCATCGGCAACGTGGCCGGCGAGGACGAGGACGAGTTCGTCGAACTCACCGCGAAGATGGGCCAGGCGAGCGGTATTGCGGCCGTCGAGCTGAACCTCTCCTGCCCAAACGTCGCCGGCGGCATTGATTTCGCCACCGATGTGGAAATCACACGCCGGATCGTGAAACGCTGTCGCGACGTTTGCCCCGTGCCGCTGATCGCCAAGCTCACGCCCAACGTGACCAATGTCGTCAGCATTGCCAAGGCCGCGGCCGACGGCGGGGCCGACGCGGTATCGCTCGTGAATACGCTGCTTGGCCTCGCGGTCGATTGGAAGGAAAAGCGACCGGTCCTCGGCAACGGGACCGGCGGCCTGAGCGGGCCCGCTATCAAGCCGGTGGTCCTGCGGATCGTCTGGCAAGTCGCTCGTGCGAAAATTCTCCCGATCGTGGCTGTCGGAGGCATCGCGACGATCGACGACGTGATGGAAATGATCGTCGCCGGTGCCAGTGCCGTGCAGATCGGAACCGCGAACTTTTACGATCCGATGGCGAGTACCAGGATTGTTAGCGAGTTGCCAGCGGCACTGAAAGTGCTTGGCTGCGACAGCGTTCGAGAAGCAATTGGAGCGATGCACGTGGGAGCCTGAAGCGTCAGCGAAGGCGGTCGATGCAGGGATTTCGTGGCGACGAGATTCCGATCTTGTCGGTCAGAATGCACAAAATCGGAATCTCATGCCCACGTTTTGATCACCCCGGCCCGCTGCCATAGATGTGCTGAATCGGCGTCTTGTGGCCCCAAATCACCTGATCGCGCGTCGTTCCAAGAGCGTTGGCAATTGCATCGCGTTCTTGCGGGCTGGGCGTCCAGCGGCACATGGCGATGGCCAAGACACGCGACTCATCCAGGTTGGCCTTCGTCGCAAGCTGGCGCAGGTCGATCTTTTGCTCGACGCAGTGTTCTTCGACGGTTTTGGATCCTTCAGCCATGTGAATGCTCCTCAAGGACTACGGCCAAACTGCGCCCCGTGACCCTGTATATGTTCAACCTGTGCAGAGTGTCCCCAGGCGATCCGATCGGGCTCGACGCCGAGAGCGGTCGCGATGCGTCGCCGTTGCTCCGGACTGGGAGTGTACCGGCCCTGAGCGATCGCTTCCACGACGCGCTTGTCGAGCGCAGCAGCCTCGACGAGCTGGGCTAACGGGAGCTCTTTGTTGAGCATCCACTCGGAAAGCGTTCTGATTTGAGACATGCTGGTCTCCTCCTGCGGCTTTCCGGTTTCGAGTCGCGTTGTGGCAGCAGGCATCTCAAGGTCTGGGCCAGGCTAATTCTACACGATCGATCCGGGACGATCATGCCAAACCGACTCGTCGGACTTGCGCTATTCGTCGCCCGTGTATCTGGCGGGTACACGCTCGCCCACCAAAGCCCTCGAAAAAGCCTGGGAATACGAGACCCAGGGCCATCGTCCTCAAGCCGTCAGGAGGGCACGCCAGGGTAAGTAAGTCCGCTCGATCGGATTGTGCAATCCTGGAAGTTGCATTCGCGATCAGGCTCGAGTATTCTTCATTTACCTCTTCTTGCGAGACTTTCCATGACCTCAACCACGACCTTCATCCGTCGCGATCCCGCCGAGGTGAAACCTTGGGCCGAGACCTGCGGGCAGATTCGCCCACTCGTCGAGGAAGCCGACGGAGCGGCCGCAGAGATCCATCACGTTGAGATCGACCACGCCAAGCTGCACTACCACGCGAACACGGACGAGTTTTACTACATCATCGACGGCAAAGGGACGATGGTCCTCGATGACGAAACCATCGAAGTTCACAAGGGCGTCGTTGTCTATGTCCCACGCGGCATGAAGCACAAGGCAATTGGCAAGCTGACGGTGCTAACGGTCTGCATTCCGCGTGGGGTGTTGAACGATATTCATGAGGTGGAATAAAGGCGAATGGTGGCGACGGCACCCGAGGTACAGACCAAAGGTCCGTACCCACATGTCCGGTGGGCACAGGCCTCTGGTCTGTACGTTCGTTACTTCGCCATCCACCAAAGCCCGGCTAGCAGCGCACCCGCACCAACGGTGCCGAGTACGACCCACGAGGTGAGATAGCCCTTCGTCCACACGTCGATCCGGAAGAAGATCGCCAACACGCCTGCCAGCCCGCCGAGGCCCCCGAGAACCCACAGTGCTTCCGATGACCGTTCTCGCGACCGCAATTCGCGGACCTGCTTCTCGTCAACGTGGACGGCCACGGTCATGCGGTACATCGTTTCCTTTTTGCCGGTTTCGGAATCGATCGGCTCTTCCGTCACCTTCTCCTGGTCGGCAATCAGCATCCGCTGCACCAGCTCGGTCGTTGGCTGACGATGCAGGCTCGGGTATTGCTGCTTCATGTGGCCGTGGAGTTTTTCGACGGCCACCCGCACCGCACTTTCACGCGCCTTGTCTATGGTGGACTCGAAGCCGCCCGTGGCCGTGAAGGTCGGCTCCTTCGCGGTCTGAGCCGTTGCCGGTAGTTCCTTCTTCTCTTTCTTTTTGGAAGGCTTGCCCGTCACGTCCGCTGGAACTTGCTTGACGATCGTCTTGCCGCCCGGGCCATCAAACGTCACGTTCTGGGCGAAGACTGGGGACTGAACCAGCCCCACGAAAAAGGCGGCACAAGCGACGATGGTGGTTTCGATTCGGGTCATGATCTTGCTCTCCCTCCTCCTTCCCCAAGAGGGAAGGGGGAACCAAACTCACGCATACTCCAAACGCCGTCGTCTCGGTTGCGGGGGCGGCGGAGGCGTCCACGGGCTGACCATCTGCACGACGCCGGCGGTTCCTGCGAGGGCCACGAACATGTAGCCCGGCGGATCGTAACTGTGGATGAAGATGTTCCAGCCCACCCACAGCAGGAAGGCACAGAAGGCCGTTGCGAATATGGGGCCGAGGCTGAAGCGATCCTTGCGGCGACGTTTCGTGTGGTCGGTCCAGGACATCATTCCGAGAGCCAGCGCGAAGAACACCGTGTAGCCGATCAAGGCTTCCATCGTGCCCGACGTGGAACGAACCGTGCCGGCCAGGTACGACTCATTCGGAGCAGGAGCAACCGAGCCATCCGGCACGATTGTCGGCAACGCCCAGCCTTCCAACCAGAAAGCCGAGAGGCCGACGGCCGCACCGATGATCATCATCGACCAAGTTCCGAGCAGCGGCCGCTTGCGTTCGCGAAGCTTGCTGGGCACCAGCACCGCCCAACTCATCAGCACCGTCAGAGCATAGAGCGGCATCAGGCCGAACCAATCGACTCGGTCGCGGAAGATCGCCTGGAACAACGTCCACGCGGCGACGACGGCGACGGCTGCCAGTGGAGCAGTCGCGACCGAGGTGGCGAGTTCGCCCAACCGTTCGCGAAACGTTGGCACCGCAGCCAGGGAACCGGAGCCGTTCTTCGGAATTACCGGTGGGAGTCGCTTCGGCAACGGTGGCGGTGTAGCCGGTGCTTTCTTCTCGGTCTTGTTCTCGGCCACAATCAATATCGGCTCCTCCGGCTGGGCTTTTTCCGCGACACGGCTCACACGTTCGATCGCCTCGATCATTTCACCCATGTCGGCGTAACGATTCTCGGGCTTCTTATTCAGTGCCTTGTCGATGATGGCCAGGAACTCGGGCGGCACCCGGCTCAACTCCGGCTTGTCGGTCTGATGCCGCAGGGCGATCTCGGCCCAGCTATCGCCACGGAAGGGGACCTCACCCGTGAGCATCTCGTAGAACATTACGCCGCACGCGTAGATGTCCACCTGCTTGGTACACGAACCGCGTCCAACCTCGGGGGCCATGTAGTAGACCGTGCCCACGTTGGCCGACTGGGCCAGGGAGGTCGAACTGACCGTCTTGCTCAGTCCGTAGTCGCCGAGCTTGAGTTCGCCGTGTTCGACGAACACGTTACCGGGCTTGATGTCGCGGTGGATGACGGCGTGGTCGTGCAGATAGGCGACGGCCCGAGCAACTTGCAAGAACCAATCGCGGGCTTGCTCAGCCGGAAGACCTTTGGGATTGCGATTCAGAACGGCGCTGAGCGGCTCGCCGTGGACATATTCCATCACGAGCCAGTGATCGCCGCGTTCGTCCGTTTGCAAGTCGTACAGGTGAACAAGACTCGGGTGCTTGAAGTTCAGGCAATTGCTGATGCCACGCAGTTCCGTGTCCGTGCGGCCACGCAGGAGAAGCTTGAGCGCGGCTTCCTTACCGCCATCGGAGACGGCAAAATAGACTTCGCCGAAGCCGCCCTGGCCGAGGCCACGCTTGATCGTGTAGCCCTCAAGTGGGCGTTGGCCCCATCGGTAGGTGAACCTCATGATCCGCACCTCGAACGTCGCAGCCGGTAACAACTGTAAATTCGCTGCTGGTCAATCAAGATTTTAACAACCGGACGCACGAAATGATGAATCTCGGCAAGAATCGGTCAAGATGGTGTAAGTCCGGACAGGCGAACACATTCCTAGGGCGGTAACTCAGCCCATTTCTGAGTCGCGACCATTAGGGAGCGGTCAACTCACCCGCTCCCTAATGGTCGCGGCTCAGAAATTCGCTCTCCCCGAAACGGAGAGGGGGCGTAAGACTCCCTGATGGATGGCCTCGCATTCATCGAAAAGCAAGGAAAGGTTCGCCGGCAGCCCTACTACGTCCTCTCGGGCGACGAGGATTTTCTCAAGCGGCACGTCCTTGCACAGCTGGTTCCGGTTGTAATTGGCGATGCCGATCCCGAATATGCCGTAACAAACTTTCCCGGCGACAAGACCGACTTCTCGACGGTCCGCAACGAACTCGATTCGGTTTCGTTCTTCAGCGATCGCAGGCTCGTGATCGTCGATCAGGCCGATCCATTCGTCACGAAGTTTCGGACGCAACTCGAAGCATTCGTGACCGCCCCTTCCGAAGTCGGCACGCTGGTGCTGGATGTGAAGACATTTCCCGCGACCACCAAGCTGGCGAAGGCAGTGCCGGAAGCGGCCCACATTGTTTGTAAGTCCCCGGCCGAAGCGAAGCTGCCCGCCTGGTGCGTGGCCTGGTGCCAATCGCAGTATGGCAAGAAGTTGTCGACGGCGGCCGCCCAATTGCTGGTCGATCTCGTCGGCGCGACCATGGGCGTGCTCGATCAGGAATTGCAGAAGCTCAAAGACTTCATCGGCGAACGGGCCACGATTGAGCCGAAGGACGTTCATGAACTGACCGGCCGCAGCCGCGGGGCGAACGTCTTCAAGATTCTCGATGCGATGGCTGCCGGTCAGCCGGCCACGGCACTGAAGATCCTCACGGAGTTATTCGAAGAAGGCGAAGTGCCGCTGGCGGTGCTTGGCGCACTCAGCTCGCAATTACGCAAGCTCGCCAGAGCGGCAAGAATGCACAAGCAAGGCATGAATCTTGATGAGGCATTCTCAATCGCAGGAATTGCCAACTGGCCGCAAGCCCGAGTCTCCGCTCAGCAGCAGATGAAACACCTCGGCTGGAATCGCCTGGACAAGCTGTACGACTGGCTGCTCGAAACCGACTCGGGCCTGAAAGGCGGCAATCCGTTGCCGGACAAGATGCTCATGGAGCGGTTGATTGTGCGGCTGGCGCGGGCACGGG
>SIAJ01000128.1 GCA_009691845.1 Gemmataceae bacterium | reverse complement strand
CCAGCCAGGCCTTGTTGTGGCCGTTGGTTTCTTCGCCGAAGACCTCGGCGTACTTCTGCCGCAGTTGCTTCACGGTCATCCGCAGCAAGGCGGCGACCTCCCGTCCCACGTTCATAGTTTCCATGCGTTCGCTCCGTTGTCTCAGGGTCTCGGAAATCGTCAACCGACGTGGACAGTGAGCGGGTTCGCGGGAACAGCTTCAAGGGAGTTTCCCACCGGTTCGGAAGGGTTTTCTGAGGCGGTATCGGACGCGAGCGCGGCCCGGTCGCGGAGCCGCAGCAGGCCGCTGGCGAGGATGGCCGCGACTTCGCGGCAGCGTTCGTCGGGAGTCATCAGGGACGGATCAAGATCGGCATGCATGGCGGGACACCTCCACGGGGAGTTGCCCACAGCGACCTACGCGGCGCGGCCGATCGGCTGTCTGGCGGACGGGAAACGAGAGTCACTATCAGTAGGCTTTTGCGAAACCGGTTCGAATTGACGCATTAGGGTCCGAGAGGAAACGGGTTGGTAACTTTGAGAGGGGTGGTAACCAGAGAGGTCGAGAGTTTTGGCCGGGAAATGTCGGGGTGCGAGAGGAACCCACAGGCTTCCTCTCGAACCCCGACTTGTCTCTCTCGAAACGGAGAGTTTTGGCCATGCGGCGACGTGGACCGAAACCCTTGCGGGAAAGGCGGTAAACGCAAAACGCCGAGAGCATGTGCTCTCGGCGTTCTTTGTCAACTCGTGTGTTCCGGGTACTCGAACCCGGACAAATCAGCTCCCCGACCAGGACTCGAACCTGGAACAAACCGGTTAACAGCCGGTTGCTCTACCATTGAGCTATCGGGGAATTTCGACTTCAGCCCCTTAGTTTTTACCCTCTCACTGGCCCCGCGACAAGGGGACTCATTCAATAGCCACCCATACCGATCTGGAGACTTGAAACTATGCGTCTGGCTACTCTGAATACCCCAGCAGGGCCTCGCCCTTCTGTGCTTGTCGGCGATTCCTATGTCGACCTTTTGGCAACGGACAATCAGTTGCCCCGTAGCGTTCGCGCGATTTTGGCCGATCCGGCTGCAATGGCTGCGGCCAAGGCGGCGGCGGCGAAACCGAACGCGACGAAAGTGCCGGTTGCGACAGCCAGACTGCATGCTCCTGTTCCGGATGCTCAAAAGGTCATCTGTGTGGGCCTAAATTACCGGGACCACGCCCTGGAAAGCAAAATGCCGATCCCGAAAGAGCCCGTTTTGTTCAGCAAGTTTCCGTCTGCCCTCATTGGTCATAGCGAAGCGATCATCGTCCCGAAAGTCAGCACCAAGGTTGATTACGAGGCGGAACTGGTAATCGTCGTGGGCAAACGGGGCCGCCATATTTCGGAAGGCAAGGCAATGGACTACGTTGCCGGCTACAGCGTTGGCCACGACGTTTCGGCCCGGGATTGGCAACTCGAAAAGGACGGCAAACAATGGATGGCGGGCAAAACTTTCGATACGTTCGCTCCGATCGGCCCGACGCTTGTCACCAAAGATGAGGTGCCCGACCCTCACAAACTCGGCATTCGCCTTCGCCTCGACGGCAAAACGATGCAGAATAGCAACACGGCACAGATGATCTTCTCCGTCGGGCAGATTATCGCCTATCTTTCGATCGTCTTCACGCTCGAACCCGGTGATCTGATCTTTACAGGCACGCCTCCGGGAATCGGACACGCGTTGACACCTCCGGTTTATCTCCGGGGAGGCGAAGTCGCCGAGGTCGAGATTGATGGACTGGGAATTCTTCGAAATCCGGTCGTCGCCGAGTAGAACAGACGAATTCATAACAATCTGAATATCAGGTTAAATACTCAGGTGTGTTGCCGGGGAAATTTTCGGCCGAGATTTTTCGGATTAGGCTCGAAACGTCTGAAACCTTTTTGTGTTCCTTTACGATTTCGTGGTAGAACCCGGGTTGGTCAAGTGGTGTGCCGCCCGGGCTCGCACGGACGCATTTACCCCCAAAGACTGTCGTCCGACAGTCCGGGTAAATGTATTCCTGCAATAAGCCACTCCCCCCCCCCCGGGTCTCGTCTACCCAACATTCTAATTCAGCCGAACGAGCGATTCTTCGGCCGCGAGAGCCGCTTCTCTCGCGGTCGTATCATTTACACATGCGGGATCCGTCTTCTCACCCTTGGGTCTGGCCGCGAGCGGCTTACCTTCACGTGCCTTTTTGTGCGCATCGTTGCGGGTATTGCGATTTTGCAGTCACTGCAGGCCAAGATCATCTTTTTGAGCCGTATGTCAACGCTGTGATGATCGAACTGTCGGAGATGAAAGAGCCTGCTCCGGTCAATTCAATTTTCATTGGCGGTGGCACACCGACTTACCTCCCCCCGCTGATCTTGAAACGGCTTCTTCAGGCGATCAATGAGTGGCTCCCTCTGGGTTCCGCCGGCGAGTTCTCGGTTGAAGCCACTCCGGAAAGTGTAAGCGACGAAACGATCGACGTGCTTGCGGATCATGGGGTCAATCGAGTGAGCCTCGGCGTGCAGTCCTTCCAGAAGGAATCACTCGTACAACTCGATCGAATTCACGGGCCACAACATGTGATCCCTGCTCTCGAACGTGTGCGCAGGCGGATTGCGAACGTCTCTCTGGATCTGATCTTTGGCGTTCCCGATCAATCTCTCGCGGACTGGGAACGCGACTTGGAAAACGCGATCTCGCTCGCGCCAGAGCACATTTCGACCTACGGCCTGACCTATGAAAAAGGAACGCCGATGTGGAAGCGACGCGAGAAGGGGCTGATCATGGCCGTGCCCGAGGAAGCCGAGTTGGATATGTACCTTGCGAGCATCGACCGGCTGTCGAACTCTGATTATCAGCAGTACGAGATCTCCAATTTCGCAAAACGTGATCGCCGTTGCCGCCACAACGAGGTGTACTGGGCCAACGATGCCTACTTTGGATTTGGGGTTGGTGCAGCCCGTTATGTGCAAGGGAAGCGCGAACTGAATTGCCGGAATACCGCCGACTACATCAAGCGGATCATGGATGGGCGTGAGGCAACGACCCAAAGTGAGGCCTTGAATGCCGAGGACTCAGCCCGCGAGACCCTGGCAATCCAGTTGCGTCGAACGGACGGCATCGACAGGCTGCAATTCCTCGAACGAACCGGATTCGCTTACGATGGGCTGGTCAAATCGCGGCCGAATGTTCTTCTCGCGGAGCAACTCATCGCGGACGATGGCCGGCGTGTTTCCCTGACGCGGCGAGGCTATTGCGTGGCCGACGCGATTGTCTCGAAACTCGCATTTGGCTGATCGGGCTGCCAATCGTGTTCGGTTCCAGCGGCAGTAAGTTGTCAATGCCCCCTTCGACGTCGCTGGTGCGGGCGTCCACATTTTGGAAAGCAAACAGATTCCGGTCGGCCACCACACATCATGCGATCAGGTCGCCAGCCGAAGTCCAGCCGCTGCTGGATCGGCACCATACACACTGCGAGTCTGATTTGGGTCAACTGAGGCTCGACCAGCGATTTGAGGGGAATGCGATCCTGCTGGCCGCTCAATTCTGGCTTGCTCGCGATCGGAGCAGTTCGCGGAAAGGAAGTCGGTCGGGGTCAAAATCCTCAGCCCAACTTTCGCACTTAGGCCCTTCGAATTGACATACCTTTTTACGCCGCAGCAAACAGGTCCGGGAAGTTGGCACTACATCCTAGTGTTGGCTTATGCGTGGGCCAAAGGGTTCGCCAAGCCTCCGGGGAGGCGCAATCGCTGCGGCAGTTGCAGGATCGATTGGGCTTGGCCCGGTCGCACTACGCATCGCAGGCGTAGCTGGCGACCATCCCGAGTTGGCAACTCGACATCGGTACTCTGGATGCGGGCCATTTCCCCCAGCACGGCCGTCTCGCTCAAACCCAAGCAGGCCTGTCGGCACCAGCCGTCCAGCGTCTTCCGCAACACATAAGCCAAAAGGCATACGAGAATGTGTGCCGTTACGTGTTCCGCAGTTTGATGCCAGACCGGTCACAGTTGCAACGACTCCTTGTGAATGGGGAACGCTGCCTCCGCCTCGGTGAGTTGAATGTACGCTTGCCAAAGTTCCTGAGCCGTCCAGTCGGTCACGTTGCTACGCAGGACATAACAGCCATCGCACGCGCGAGCCTGGTTCCACGCCGGTTCGCAACGCGACCATTCCATTCGATTCGCTCCGTCCTCCGTTGCCGTCACGCGAACGTCGCAAAACCGAGCCGCGCGTTGATTGCGTTGCAGCAGTATTCGGAGCCGATGCTGTCATGGAAAGCGAAAGTACCATGACATGCAGAAATCGCGGAAGAGCAGTTCAGAAGGCTGAAGGGTTACTCACGGCACGGCCTTTTGAAGTGGCGTGCGACTATGGCGATCCTTCTCGAGGGCAATCGCTTCCGTTTGCAGGGCGTAGTCCATGACCGCATGGCCCACGAGAAGCATGAAGAACACGGGGACTCCCGGATGACGCGAAGCAGTCGAAAGGGATGATGTGTGTAATCTGCGAAATCTGTGGTTGGATTTCCACACAATCCCGATCAACCACGTGAATGATTGGTCGCCGTCCGCTTAGTCGGTAGCTGAATTCGTAAGAATTCAGTTCTTCGCCCGTGGCGGAGTAAATCAATTCTCACGAATTTATCTACTCCGACGTGCTACAGGCATTCCATGCCCTTCTCGGAGTTGAAGCATGGCTCTCTCCAATCGGTATCTCGTCGCTCTTATTGCCTGGATCGCTCTCGTCGATCTCGCTCGTGCGGCAGACGAAACCTGGAAGGCGGGCATCGCCAGGCAGGTCATCACTCCCGAGAAGAGCGTTTGGCTCGCGGGTTACGGCTCAAAACGAGCGCCGGATGGCAAGCTGCACGACCTGTGGATGAAGGCTCTCGCGCTCGAAGATCCCAAGGGAAACCGGGTCGTGCTCGTCACCAGCGATTTCCAGGGCGTGCCCAAGGAAATGAGCGACCGCATCTTCGCGGAACTCAAGAAGACGCTGAAACTCGATCGCCATCAAGTGATGATCACGTTCTCGCACAATCACTGTGGCCCGAGATTGGGCCTCGATCTCGTTGATTACTACCCAATCGAAGGTGACCAGGTCAAGCTCGTGGACGAATACACCACGCTCATGGAAAAGAAGATGGTGGAGATGATCGGCAAGGCCATTGCCGATCTGACTCCGGCGAATCTCGCGGCCGGTCACGGCACGTGTACGTTTGCCGTGAACCGCCGCAACAATCGCGAGGCCGAGGTGCCGGCGATCATTGCCAAGGGTGAAGCCTTGAAAGGGCCCGTCGATCACACCGTTCCTGTCATGACCATCACGCGTCCAGGCAAAGGGATCGTCGGGATCCTCTTCGGCTACGCGTGCCATCCGACAACCTTGAGCTTCACGAAATGGTGTGGAGATTATCCGGGCTTTGCGCAAATCGCGCTCGAGAAGGCGTACCCCGAAGCGACCGCCATGTTTGTAAACACCTGCGGCGGCGACCAAAACCCACTGCCACGCCGATCGGTCGAGTTGTGCGAAAAATACGGCCAGATGCTCGCGGACTCGGTGATCGAAGCCGTGAAGAAGGAGTTCAAGCCCATTCCGCCCGGCCTGAAGACGGCTTTCGAGTATGCGAACCTCCCCTACGAGAAAGTCATGAGCCGCGAGGAACTACAAGTCCTGGCGAAGGAGCAGAACGCGATCAAGAAACGCTGGGCAGAGCGCATGCTGAAGAAGCTGGATGCCGGCGACAAGTTCGAGAAGGAGTATCCGTATCCGCTGCACGCCTGGCGACTCGGCAAGGAGACGCTGATGCTTGGCATGGGTGCGGAAACCGTGGTCGATTACGCACTGCGTTTCAAGTCCGAGTTCGGCACGAACACCTGGGTGTGCGGCTACGCGGACGACATGATTTCGTACATCCCATCGCGTCGGGTCTGGGCCGAGGGGGGCTATGAAGGCGGTTCCAATCTCTTCGAATACGGCCGCCCGGCCCTGCGCTGGCAAGGGGACATTGAAGACCGCATCTCGGCCGCGGTGAAGAAACTGGTGAAATCGGTCGATCCGTGAGCCAGCCTTCTTTGAGCCGCGACGCGACGGAACCGCGACCGTAAGGGAGCGGACGGCTGAACGCTCCCTTTCGGCCGCGACTCCATTGACAGCGACAGTGATGAGAATCTCCAAAACCGATTTCTGTAAATTTCTAGTTGCAACCTACCCCTGGTTAACCGATGATATCTAAACCTACCCGCCCTGCCCCTCTCCGACAGGGTGAACGATCCCGCGTCCACGGGATCTCCGCCGGTTCTTCCTGACTGAGGTTCTTCCATGCGGTCCCTCCGCCTGGCTTTTCTGATACTCCCGCTGTTCGCACTACGCGTTTACGCCGCGGAAATTTTGCCGGCCGATAGGCCGTTTGCGGAGGTTGTCGATCACTACGTGGATGAACGACTGACTCGCTCCGGGACCAAGCCGGCCGATCAAATTGATGACTACACACTCATTCGCCGACTGACGCTGGATCTGGTTGGCCGTATTCCTACGCCTCCCGAAACTCAGGCCTTCGTCGAATCCAAGGATACCAAGAAGCGGGAACAGCTGGTCGAGAGGCTCATGGCCTCGTCCGCGTTTGTTCGTCATCAAGCGAATCAATTCGACGCCATGCTCGCCGGCCCGAACGGCAAGCCGGGGGCTCTTCGCGACTATCTCGTCAAGGCACTCGGCGACAATCGGCCCTGGAATCAGATCTTCAAGGAACTGCTGCTACCCGACGACAACGACCCGAACACGAAGGGGGCAGGTGAGTTTCTCAAGACGCGGATCACCGATCTCGACCGCGTTACGAACGAGGTGAGCGTTGCCTTCTTCGGCGTCAACGTTTCGTGTGCCCAGTGCCACGATCATCCACTCGTCAGCGACTGGAAGCAGGATCACTTCTATGGCATGAAGTCGTTCTTCGCTCCCTCATTCGATAACGGCGGCTTCCTGGCCGAACGTAGTTTTACTGTGGTGAAATTCAAGCCGACCAAGGGGGCCGAGAAGATCGCAAAGATGATGTTCCTGACCGGATCGGCCATCGAAGCCGGTACGAAGGAACCGAGCAAGGACGACGAAAAGAAAGAACGCGAACTGCTAGAGAAGTTCAAAAAGGACAAGAAAGCCCCGCCGCCGCCGAGCTTTAGTGCTCGGGCTAAACTGGTCGAATTAGCGTTACAGTCGAAGGAATCCGAGTTTTTCTCGCGGTCAATCGTGAATCGCCTGTGGCACCGCTTCCTGGGTTTCGGCCTGGTGAATCCGCTCGATCAGATGCATAGTGAGAATAAGCCAAGCCACCCGGAATTGCTCGCGTGGATGGCCCGCGATGTGGCCGCAAACAAGTACGATCTTCGCAAAACCATTCGCGGCATCGTGCTGAGCAAGACGTACTCGCGTTCAACCAAGTGGACCGGCGAGGCAGTGCCGGCCCCCTCGCTCTTCGCGGTCGCCCGCCTGAAGCCGTTGACTCCAGGCCAGATGGCCACGTCGCTCAAGATCGCGACCACCGACCCGACGCAGTTCGAGAATATCAAGCCCGAGGAACTGGAAAAGCGTCTCGAAGCAGTGGAGAACAACGCACGTGGCATGGCAGGCTCGTTTGCCCAGCCGACCGACGATTTCCAGATCGGCGTGAACGAGGCCCTGCTGTTCAGCAACAGCGACAAGATCATCAAGGATTTACTCGTCGAAGGGAACGACAGGTTGCTGACAAAAGCAAAATCGCAGACCGACCCGGCCAAGGCCGTGGACGTGATTGTACGAACCGTCCTCTCGCGGCCGGCGACGCCTGAGGAAACGAAATCGTTGACGGAGTACTTGGGTCGCCGAAGCGATCGAACGATCGAGGCTTATCGACAGGTGATTTGGGCATTGGTTAGCGGTGCAGAGTTCCGATTCAATTATTAATGTCGTAGGCACACTCCGTGTGCCCTCGGACCAAACGGCACACGGAGTGTGCCTGCTACTTAGGGGCCTACCATGAACAAGTTCAAAAACTTCTGCGGTTCAGCCGAGCACGGGTTTTCCCGGCGTGGGTTCTTCGGCGCTGCTGCCGCAGGGGCCGCCGCGTTCACGGATATGACGCAACTCGACATGCTCGCCAACTCCGCCCTGGCGGGCGAGTTGAAAAAGCAGCAGAAGCGCGTCATCCTGCTCTTCCTTGCTGGTGGCTCAAGCCAACTGGAAACCTTTGACCCGAAGCCGGGCGTAGCCACGGGCGGTCCATTCCGGGCGATCCAAACCGCGATGCCGGGTGTGCACATCTCGGAACTGATGCCGAAGATGGCGGCCCGGATGAAGCACACCACGATCATACGTTCGTTGAACACGAAGAACGGCGATCACGGCAGTGCGGCCCAAACCATGATGCGTGGCCGACGCGACGAAGCCAACGTGAAGTACCCCGACCTCGGGGCCGTCATCGCGAAGGAAATGGGTCGGGCCGACAGCCAGGTGCCCGACTATGTGACCTTTTACACGCAGACCGAAGGCCGCAGCATGGCCCCCGGCAACTCGGGTTTTCTGGGCAGCCGCTATGCCCCGATGGAACTGGTGATGAACAACAAGCCGGAGAACATCAAACGGCTCGACGGCATCACCGAACTCGATCACCAGCAACGAGCCGACTTGCGGGAGTTGATGAGCAAGCAATTCGCCCAGGGGCGGGTTTCCACGACTCTCGGCAGCCACAACGAAGCCTACCAACGCGTTCGCGGGCTGATGGCCAGCGACAAGCTGTTCGACGTCAGCCAGGAATCGGACAAAATTCGCGATCAGTACGGTCGTGGCCAGTTCGGCGA
>SIAJ01000046.1 GCA_009691845.1 Gemmataceae bacterium | reverse complement strand
AAGCGAGCTAAGGAGCTTCTTGGCACCTGATTGGGGTTCTGGTTGTTTCGATGCCGAGTTGTCCTTTCCCCCGGACGTGTCGAAATTGAAATTGGGTGGAGGTTGTTGGCTCATGACGCTCGCTCCTCGGCAAAAGTGCGGGTCGTTCGGGTTTCTTTGCTTTGCGACGGTCGCCGGGGAAAAGGGCCACGGATTTTCAGAAAAGTTTTCTGGCCCCTTTTGGCCCTGACTGTCGCAATGCCAAGTATCCGGCGACAAACACGGGAAATCTCGATAAAATGGCTGAATCTCAACGATTCAGATTTTATCAAGGGTTTCTTCGTGCGGCCAGAGGCAACCGATACGCAGTCGAGAAGAGGTGTGCCGCCGCATGATTGTTCCCCTCTGGCAGCTTCGTCTTATTCAACCCAAACGGCTCATCCTTAATTTGCATTATCACCATGGTTCCGAGTGGCGACGCGAGACCCAACGGTGCGGTAATAGCAAACGAAAACTCTTCATCGTCGGCGATTGCGTCAAGGATCGAATGCACGCTAATGCGGTACTCGCTCGTCCCGGCTGGCAGGGTCAATATCCCTAACTCCGGCATGGCGAAGCCGTTAGCTTCAGCCCAATAATCGACTCCATACTCGGCCATGCCGCTCAGGCCGAAGGCAAAGTACATCTCCAAGTCGCTCGAACTCGGGCCTGGCAACTCAATCACGATTTCGCTGGTATCCGCCTCCGCCGCGTAGGCAATTGGGTCGGGAGACCGGACGCGATAAGTGCTCCCTACAAAGAGTTCGACGAGCGTCGAACTCTGGCTAGGTCCACCCGTCCCAGTATTACCCAGGTCGTTTGTGGTCAGCCAAAAGCCCGCAGGCCCGGAATACAACGGCGGGGGCAGATAGGACAAGCCCTGTAGTGCCTCGTTGATATCCAGGAGCGTGCCACGGAATGTCATCTCCTCATCCGTCGTGCCGTCTCCCACAAGGAAGGTCAATTCATCGAGACTCCCGAGTGTTAGCGACGCCCCTTCCAGAGATGCTCCACCTATCTCGATCGTGACCTCGACCTCTTCGCCATTCGCATCGTAGTCTCCGATCCAGATCGGGTTCCCGCTTTCGTCTGAAAACAGCAGAGGGGTATTCATTCCGGTAACCTGTAGCTCCGGGTAAATGTGAAAGGGAGCGTTATTCGCGGGATCCTCAATGTAAACCAAGCCGGCATCCAGCGTTAAGTCGGATGCTGCTCCGACGGTAAACAGATCGGTCACGCCATCTTAATCGACATCGCTGTCAAGTGCAGGATCGCCCACCAGTTGCAAGGTCGTACAGTAGCCGTAAGGCAAGTTGACCCGAATTTGATATTGCTCGCCAGGCTGCACGGAAAAAGCGTAGTTTCCTGTCAGGTTGGTTTGCACCGTCTGAAGAACTGATCCAGAGTTATCCAGCAACTCTACAGTCACATCTGGAATGCCGGCCTCCGCCGCCTCTTGGCTGCCGTTCTCGCTCATATCCAGCCAAACGCGATCTCCCACAACGATCGTTGATCCGTCGCCGGGTGGCAAGCCATCATTGTCAATGATGTGAAACACAGCAGAATCGGGTGTACCGAGGTTGTACGAGCCATCTAGCGGCAGGAGGATTGCAATCGTTGGGTCGAGCGTTTCCTCTGGCACCAAATCGTCGACAGCGGTCATCGTGATAGTGAGATCGCTAATTCCCATGCCCATCGATACGGGCATTCCAGGCGTAATCGTGCCGAAGCCATCGACGGTTAGCGTGTACTGATAAGGAAACATGCCGATGCTGCCCTGGTCGAGATAGACCGGGAGAGCCTCGGAAGTACTGCCCGTGCGGTGCAAGGCAAAATAGGCAGACGTGCCGCCCTCTTCGGCAGTGGGGTCGTACGGAACTGGTGCAATGGAGACTTCTGCCGTCGGGACCGTTCGGTCTTCAAGAGCTTCTACGTGGAGGGACGGGAGTTTCTTCCTGTTTGAGCGTGTCATGGGCGTCCTTCCTGGTTGTGGAGATGAGTCGGGTGTGGAGATGCTAAACGAAGTTCGATCTGATTGCAACGAAGGTATTTGGGAAGCGTTTGCTAGAAACCGGCCATCGTCCAGAATCGAGACGCTCTGGAATCGTCCTGGATACACGTGCTCGTGGCCGGACGTATGATAGTGGCCAGGGTAGCGCAGAAGAGAATTCGTCCAGAACGGACCCTGTTATTCCCAACCTTGGAACCACATCATGCCGGAACGCATCTGCCGTTGGGGAATTCTCGGGGCCGCCAACATTGCCCGCAAGAACTGGCAGGGCATTCGCAAGTCCGGGAACTCGACGATCTCGGCCGTCGCGAGCCGCGATCCCGCGAAGGCCCAGGCCTTCATCAACGAGTGCCAGGCGGCCGTGCCCTTCCCTCAAGCACCCGCACCCTGCACCTACGAGGAACTTCTTCGCCGCGACGATGTCGATGCCGTGTACATTCCCCTGCCGACAGGCATTCGCACCGAGTGGGTTCTCCGGGCCGCGAACTCCGGCAAGCATGTACTGTGCGAGAAGCCGTGCGGAACCAACGCGGCCGAGGTGAAGGCCATGATTGCGGCCTGCGCCAAGAACGGCGTGCAGTTCATGGATGGCGTGATGTTCATGCACGGCCAGCGACTGCAACTCATGCGAGCGGTACTCGACGATGGCAGCACCATCGGCGACGTACGCCGCATCGCCACGCAATTCTGCTTTGCCGGCACGGGGGATTTCTACTCAAGCAACATCCGCGTGAGTCCGCAACTTGAACCGCTCGGCTGCCTCGGCGATCTCGGCTGGTACAACGTGCGCTTTTGTCTGTGGGTCATGGGCTACCGCATGCCGGAGAAGGTCCACGGGCGAATGATCGCGTCCCATTCCGGCACGGTCCCCACGGAGTTTTCCGGCGAGTTGCTGTTTGCGGACGGAGTGAGTGCGAGTTTCTACTGCTCGTTCCGTACGGAAAATCAACAGTGGGCCCACGTGAGCGGCACGAAAGGCTCCCTGATGGTCCGCGACTTTGTCGTGCCGTTCTTCGGCAACGAGTCTACGTTCGAAACGAACGCCCCGACCCTGCGAGTGGAGGGCTGCGATTTCCACATGCGCGACCGTGCTCGCAATCACAGCATCTTCGAATACAGCGACGGCGAAAGCGATGCCCAGGAAACCAACATGATCCGCAACTTCGCCGATCTGGTTGTCGCCAAGAAACTCGATCCGATGTGGGGAGAGATCGCCCTGAAAACGCAACGCGTGCTCGATGCCTGCATGAATTCGGCCAAGGCCGGCGGGGCGTTGCAACCGGTTTTTTAACGAAGAGTTTTTACCACGGATTTCACGGATTTGCGCGGATAAAGACAGAATGTCCTTGTATTTCTTATCCGTGTAAATCCGTGGTAAAGATGAATTGTCTGAACGGAGCAAAAACATGACGCCGCGATTCCTTTTCTGCATCTTTTCAGTCCTCTCCATTCTCGTCAGTCCAACATTCGCGATCGACCTCGTCAAGGCCGGCAAGCCCGTGGCGACGATTGTCTCCGATGCGCCGCTTGCGGCGAAGCCAGCACCCAAGAAGAAGAAAGGCCCCGAAGCAGCCGGTGAAACGCCTGCGACGCGCCTGCTAGTCGACTGGATCAAGAAAATCACCGATGCCGAGTTGCCAGTTTCAACCAAGGCAGCCGATGGGCCGACGATCTATGTCGGTTCGGCCGCGATCAAGGCGGGTTTGAAACTCGACGACATCGACAGCCCCACAAAGGAGGGCGTGCGGATTGTCGTCGAGGAGAATCGCATCCTGATCGCCGGGCAGAACGAGGCGGCGACGATCAAGGCCGTGTGCCGATTCCTGGAGCATCTCGGTTGCCGATATCTCATGGACACTCCGCTCGGCGAAGTCTTCCCACGCACGACCGATCTGAGTGTGAAGCCGATCACGATCACGGAGAAGCCAGGGCTGCTCGAACGCAATCCCAAAGGGCCGACCTGGGGCGGTGTGTTGTGGAAATCCTGGAACGGAGCGGGTGGCGAGAACTTTGGCCACTCGCACGCGTGGGGCCGCTACATCCCGAAGGGGACGTTTGAAAAGCACCCCGAATACTTTGCCATGGGGGCTGACGGCAAACGCAAGGAAGGCGATTGGCTCTGCACGTCGAATCTGGAAGCTCGCGTGTTCTTCGCGAACAATGTGATCGCGGCCATCAAGTCGGGCGCCAAGCATCCATCGATCTCACCGCCGGACGGTCGGGGTTATTGCCAGTGCGAAAAATGCAAGGCCCAGGACGATCCCAAATCGCTCGAACCCTCGAGCGGCACGGTCTCCATCACGAATCGCTATGTCGATTTCTTCGATGACATCGGCCGGCGGGTGATGAAGGAACAACCCGATTCGGTGCTCAGTTTCTACTGCTACGCGGACTACACGCAGCCGCCGACGATTGATCGCAAGCTGCCGCCGAACTTGTGTGCGTTCATCGCCCCGATCCGTTATTGCCGGCTGCATCCGCTCGGCGACCCGATGTGCCCGAGCCGTAAACAGCAGGTCGAAATGGTCGATGGCTGGGGCAAGGTGGCCTCGCGGCTCGGCTATTACAACTACATGTACAACCTCGCCGACGCGACATTGCCGATGTTCAAGTTCACGCCGTGCAAGGAAGAATACCCGGCCCTGGCGAAACGCGGCCTGTCGATGATGACGATCGAGGTCCTGTCGAACTGGTACATTTACGGCCCACAAATCTACTTGAGCCTGCGTCTCGCTTACGACCCGAAAGCAGACGCGACGGCCATCATGGACGACTATTTCGAGAAGTTCTACGGCCCCGCGGCCGAGCCGATGAAGGCATACTGGATGGGCATCGACGAGGCGACCAAGAAACTCGAATGCCACAGCGGCGGCTTCTACGGGCTGGCCAGTGCATACTCCCCCGAGTTCGTGCGAGCCTGCGAATCCAGGCTGGCGAAAGCAAAAGAAGCCGCGAAGGAGGGGGCCTACGCGGAACGAGTCGCCATGCACGCGAGCGGTTTTCAGAACATCGTCGATTATCTCGCGATCTGCGAGGCGATGGCCAAGGCCGACTATCCAAAGGCGAAGAGCGTGTATGACGCGATGCTGAAACGAATCGAGGGGCTGATTGCGAAGGGCCAGGCGAACCGCGAATATGGCACGTCGTACTTGAGGCGATTCCTCTCCAAGGCAATCGAAGGCGGCCTGGCCGCAACGGCTGCACCCAACAAGGTGCTGCAAGTGCTGCCTGATCAGTGGCGATTCGTCCGCGATACTCAGGACATCGGCGAGGCAAACGAGTTCCATGCCGTGAAGTTCGACGACACCAGATGGCCGAACAAGGCGACCTATACCGCAACACTCAGCGGCCAGGGAATCGACACCAACACCGTTCTCTGGTATCGCACGAGCGTGAAGGCCCCGGAAAAATCCGGCCCGCTCACGCTGCTCTTTCCCGAAGTGGACGGATCAGTAACCGTTTATGTGAACGGCAAGGCAGTCGAACCGAAAGCCGTGCTGGCGGTCCCCATGAAAAAGAAAGCAACCGCGGAACCGCCGAGCGTCCCGCGACGAGCCCCCTTCGAAGTGGCCGTAGGGCCGGGCGAAAACGTGATTGCCGTGCGTGTCGATAACCGCAAGATCAGCGAGCTGTTCCTGGGCGGGATCTTGCGGCCGGTGGTTCTGGTGGAGAAGGGGAAGCAGTGAGGCAGGCCTAATTGTCGCCTATTTCTTCGGGTTCCTCGGATCGTCCGCAGGATTCACATAGTTGATGGTCCACGGCCCTTCGCCGTGGAACTGCACCACCGTCTCCCCTTCGACCCACACGAAGTGTTTCATGCCTGCCGGCCAAGTACCGTAGGTTCCGGCGGGAAGCTGCACACCTTTCTTCGCGTCGAACTTCTCTCCCATTCCCAGATGGAAACTCCCCGAAATAATGGTAACACGCTCGGGCTTCGGGTGCGTGTGTGGAGGGAGTTTGTAACCATCGGGAAGTTTGATGCGCATGACGAATTGCCCCGACTTCGTGGGGTCTCCTTCGAGTATCGCAATCTTAGCACCGGCGGGTAGCGATGCTGGCCCGTCGTTCCATTTCAAGCGATCGGCCTGATAGAGGGAGGCTCGCGATTCATGATCGTCAGCATCGGCTGGCTGATTGAGCCAGACGCTCGAGATCAAGATCGACGACACGAAAAAAATGGTTCGTTTCATTCCTTGCCTTTGCATGATGGGCCAAAACAAGGCTAGGCGGTTGACGATTGAAGCGGGATGGACGAACGCTAATACCCAACGGGCACCGAATCAACCTGGCTTATGCTCGAGGCTCGATCGAGGCCCAGAAGAGTTGAGCGGCCGGCGGCATGGCTCGTCGGCGATCGCGGACGGCCGATATTTCCCGTTTCAGATTCAGACCCTTGACCGGCACGGTACGCAATCCACCGGAGCGAATCTCCTCTTGCACCACGTGCCGCGAAAGCACGGCAATTCCCAGGCCTTGCAGCACGGCTTCCTTGACGGCCTCGTTGCTGCCGAGTTCCAGTGCCACGTTTAGCGGAGCATGAACGCCCAGGCTTTCCAGCGAGCGTTCCAGGCAGCGCCGCGAGCCGGAACCGGCCTCCCGATGAATGAGCGGTTGTGAGAGAAATTCGTCGAGCGAGCGCGTCCGTCGGCGATACCAGGGATGTCCTTTTGATGCGACCACGACCAGTTCGTCGCTCGCGAAACTTTGGAATTGGAAGTGGGCACGGCCATCCATCCCCCCGACAATCCCGAGATGGACCTCGCCCTGTTCGACGCCACGCAACACCGTCTCCGTGTCCGAAACCGAGACGCGAATCTGAATCGAGGCATGTTTCTTGTGAAATTCGACGAGGCGTTTCGGCAGCAGGTGTTCGCCCGGCACGGAACTGGCGGCCAGCAGCAGTTCGCCACGAACTTCGAGTGATACACCCGTGACGGCTGCACGGGCCTCCTCGGCCAGGTTCAGGATTCGCCGCGCGTACTCGTACAGATCCCGCCCAGATTTCGTGAGCAGCACTCCCCCAGCCTGGCGACGAAATAACGAAACGCCAAGCGTTTTCTCCAATTGCTGAATCCGCTGACTCACGGCCGCCTGCGTGATGCCAAGGTGCCGAGCGGCCACCGTGAACCCGCCACGCTCCGCGGCATGAACGAACGTATCGAGATGGGGAAGACGTTCCAGCGACATAGGTAATAGTCTACGCGGGGATGCGGGAGGGCTTGGCCGTGACGGCGAACATCCACCCACAAATCCGACAATTCCACCCAAAGTTCGCTTTACATTTGCACACTTCGCGCTACCTCATGTATGGAAAGTGTGCTCGTGGCACAGCGTCAGATTGGAGGGTCCCAAAATGTCTCAAAATGTCACAACACGAAAAGATCCTGAGGCTGCACCGTGTGGAGGCAAAACTCTGCAACATGTTGCAGCACCAGAAAAAGGAGTCTTCATCTGCCGTTGGCGTGCCTAACCGTTTCTCCTGTCCCGTCTTAGAATGCTGGCTCACACCTTGGTCGCATCATGCATCGCGAGATCTCCCATGCCGACTCCGTGTTTTCTCGGCCTTCCGTGGCCGGGCTTTACGCGTTTACGGCCACGCTGGGGTTCCTCATCGCTCGCGACTTGTGGCCGACGATATCGGGATGGCTGACTGGCCTCGGGGCCGATCTGCCCGTTTGGACGAACAAGTTTTTTGGCTATCGCTTTGCACTCATCGCCGCCGTCTTCGGTGGGGCTCGCATCCTTTATGGTGCGCTCGATTCGCTCTTCGCGGGGCGATTGGGGGCGGATCTGGCCGTGGCTCTCGCTTGCATCGCGGCCATTCTGATCGACGAGCCGTTGGTGGCCGCCGAGGTCGTCTTCATCGCCATGGTCGGCGAGTGTCTGGAGGCGTGGACATTTGCCCGCACCCAGCGAGGCATTCACAAGCTGGTTGAAGTCTTCCCGCGCATGTGCTGGCTCATTCGCGATGGTCAGGAAGTCGCGGTCAATACGAACGAAGTCCGCGTCGGCGACCGAGTGCGGGTGAAGCCGGGCAAGAAAATTCCCGTTGATGGCGTCATCGTCGAGGGGCAATCGAGCGTTGATGCGAGTCCGCTCACCGGCGAAAGCGTGCCTGACGAAAAAGTGGTCGGTGATGAAGTGCTGGCCGGCAGCATCAACCAGCTTGGCGTGCTGACGGTTGAAGCGAAGCGGGTGAACGAGCAGACCGTGGCGGGCCGCGTGATCGAACTGACGGCGAAAGCCCTCAAGGACAAGGCCCCGAGCGAACGGCAAGCGGATCGACTGGCCCGTTACTTTCTCCCGGCCGTGTTGGGCTTGGCCGCGATCACGTTCGTGTTCAATGTTCTCTATCAGATGGGGCCGTTCCTGCCGGCCGCGCAACGGCTGGCACTCGGCCCGGCCATGCGTGTAAGTGTCTATCCCACACTGGCCGTGCTGGTGGTCGCGTGTCCGTGTGCCCTGGTCTTGGCAACGCCCGCGGCCGTGATTGCCGCACTGGGCCGACTCGCGGGGACCGGCGTGCTGGTCAAAGGTGGGGCCGTGCTGGAACGGCTTGCCAGCGTGAAGTCGTTCGCCTTCGACAAGACTGGCACGTTGACCGAAGGGCGTCTCGAACTGGGGGCGGTCATTCCGTTCGCGACCAGTGAGGATGAACTCTTGCGAATCGCGGCCTCGGCGGAACAGGGCAGCGAGCATCCGCTTGGGCGACTGGTCGTCTCTGCGGCCCAGACTCGCAACCTGCCGATTGCGACGGCCGACGCTTTCCAGGCTCATCCGGGGGGCGGCGTTTCTTCGCGAATCGGCAACTCGGCAATCGTCATCGGCACGAGGCGATTTCTGGAAGAGCAAGGCGTCTCGATCCCCGCCGAGGCGGATGCGCCCTTCGCGCGATTGGATGCGGACGGGCAAACGGCGCTGCTCGTTGCACGCGATGGAAAACTCCTCGGCCTGATCGGTGCCAAGGACCGCATCCGGAATGATGCCGCCGACATGCTGGCCGAACTGCGCATTTCGGGTGTGGAACGCATCTCGATGCTCACGGGCGATCGTCTTGCTGCTGCGAAGAGTGTTGCGGAGGCTTTGCAAATCACGGAAGTCCATGCTGGGTTGTTGCCTTCCGAGAAGGCAGAAAAACTGGACTCACCTGTAGAAGTCGGCACACTCCATGAGCCGACTGTCCGCACACGGAGTGTGCGGACTACGATGGGGACTTGCTTCGTGGGCGATGGCATCAACGACGCCCCGGCCCTTGCCAGGGCAACCGTTGGCATCGCTGTGGCTGGCACGGACATCGCGGCCGAGGCCGGGGATGTGGTGCTGATGGGCGAACCACTTCGGCACCTGCCGCTTCTGTATCGGCTCTCCCGCGAGACGACAAAGGTCATTCGGCAGAACATCGTCTGGTTCGCGTTCGGCGTGAACATCGTCGGCGTGATTCTCACTGGTTGGTTGTGGCCACTCTTTGCCCCGAGTGCGGACTGGTACGAACGGGCCCCGCTGGTGGCCGTGCTGTACCATCAACTCGGTTCGCTGCTGGTCCTGCTCAATTCGATGCGCTTGCTGGGCTTTGAGCGAACGACCACGAACCCAACTCTAAAACGTGCACGCAGCCGGCTGAAGGATTTCGATCAATGGCTCGGCGGGTTGCGTTTCGACGACCTGCTGCACTGGGTGACGCATCGCTGGAAGCCGGTGACCGTCGCCGTTCTTTTGCTGGCAAGTCTTGGCTACGCCGCAAGCGGCGTCACGCAGATCGTGGCCGGGGAAGTCGGAGTTCTCAAGCGGTTCGGTCGAGCGAGCGGGCAGCTTGAGGCGGGGATACATGTACGTTGGCCGAGTCCGATTGAATCCGTCGTGCGTGTGCGGCCCAACGACGTGCGAACCATCGAGGTCGGCTTTCGCAGTGTACCGGGCGAAGGGCTCACCTGGTCGAGCAGTCATGGCGGCGTGCAACGTGTTTCAGATGAATCGCTGATGGTGACGGGTGACGGCAATCTCGTCGAAGTGTCGGCCACGCTGCGGTATCGCGTTTCCGATCCGCAAGCGTTTTTGTTCGCCGTCCAGGACCCTGCCGCACTCGTGCGCTCGGCCACCGAGTCGGCCCTGCGCGAGCAGGTTGCCGCCGAGTCGTTTCTGGAGTTGCTCACGACGCGACGAACCGCCTTCCAAAAGGAAGTCTCGGATCGTTTGTTGATTCGATTGCATGATCTCGCGCCCGATGGCGTGGGTGTCTCGATTGAAGGCCTGACCGTTCACGATCTGCATCCGCCCACGGAAGTCGTGAGCGCCTACCACGACGTCGCCCGGGCGATTCAAGCACGCGATCAGCAGATTAATCGGGCCGAATCGCAGGCGACTTTGCTCCGAAAACAGGCCGAAGAAGAAGCCTTCCGCGAGCTGGCCGAGGGCGATGTGACCCGCACGGAGAAGGTGGAGAACGCCAAGGCCGGCCGCGATGCGTTCTTGTTCTGGTACAAGTTGCGCAGCGAACTCTCGGCCGCCGAGCTTGCGGCTTACCCAGACGAGGCCTCGCGCCGCGAGGCCATCGCCCGACGCAAGCGACTCACGGAATCGCGTCTGGCCTGGGAAGTGTTGGTGGAAGTGATGCGCGGCCGCGACAAGGTGATCCTCGACGGCGATGCACCGAAGGGCCGCCGGCATTTGTACCTGGTGGAACCGGAGTTTCTGCGGCCATTGTTGACGGTGCCGAAGAGCGGAGCCCATGAAGGACCTTGAATTGATAGTAGTCGGCACACTCCGTGTGCCGAACGCCCGCACCCGGAGTGTGCGGGCTACTCTGGCGACTGCATGACTGTGGGAGACGAATCATGAACCGAATTTGGCTAGTAATCGCCGTTCTGTTGTTCCTCGCCTGGGGTCAGTCGGCCATGTACACGGTCGATCAGGCGGAGTTTGGCTACGTCACGCGCTTTGGCGATCCAACCGTCACGCACGATGGCAAGGACGATGCCGGCCTGCACATGAAGCTTCCGTGGCCGATCGATGGGGTTCAACGCGTCGATCGTCGCTTGCAAGTATTCGATCTGCCGTCCACGGAAACACTCACGCGCGACAAGCTGGGACGCACCGTCGACAAGACCATTGCCGTAGATGCGTTCGTGTGCTGGAAAATCCCCGACGCGAAGTCTGCCGACCGTTTCATTCGCACGGTGGGCACGCCCGAGCAAGCCCGACGATTGCTGACCCCGCGAATCACCGGACGATTGGCCGCGGTCATCAGCAACCTGCCGATGGAAGAACTCATCCGCGTGGCCGACGCCGGGACCGTGGATGCGAGATCCGAGAAGCTGCGTCGGCAGATCATGGGGCTGGAAAAAGTCGGCGACGATGATCCGACACCCGAGGATCTGCAAGCCACGGTGCTGAAGGAGTACGGCATCGAACTCGTGGAAGTGCGCTTGCGACGATTCACATTCCCGGAAGCAGTGCGAGCGGGAATTGCCGAGCGAATCCGCAGCGAACGTCAGCGAAAAGTGACGGACTATCAGAGTGAAGGCAACCGCGAATACACGCGCATCGTGAGTGAAGCCCGCCGCGATGCGGCCAAGACGGTTGCGGAAGCCAAGGCGAAACGCCTACGTGTCGAGGGGGAAGCGGATGCCGAGGCCGATGGCATTCGCAACGAGGCCCACACCAAGGACCGCGAGTTTTACACGTTCTTGCAAAAGCTGGCAGCCTACAAGGCGATGCTGTCAGAATCGCGCGATGTGCTGCTGCTCTCTTCGAAGAACGAGTTTTTTGACCTGTTGTTGAACCCGCCCAAGTCGACGCCGAAAAAGGAGTGAGGGATAGATTTTTGACCACGGATTTCACGGATCTACACGGATAAATGCAAAAAACAATGCTTGGTTTTTATCCGTGTAGATCCGTGAAATCCGTGGTTATGATTCTGCGATTTGAGCAGGATCGGCAAGGCCTGCTTCCGCGAAGCCTTTCTTTCGCAACTGACAGGAATCGCATTGGCCACAGGGTTGGCCTAGTTGGTCGGGATCGTAGCAACTGAGTGTCATGGAGTAATCGACGCCGAGTCGGGTGCCTTCGCGGATGATCTCGGCCTTGGTCAATTTGAGGAGGGGAGCATGAACACGAAATCGACCTGTTCCTTCCACGCCGGCCTTGGTCGCCAGGTTCGCGAGTCGTTCGAAGGCTTCCAGAAATTCGGGTCGGCAATCCGGATAGCCCGAGTAGTCGAGCACGTTCGCGCCGAAGAAAATGTCGAACGCGCCGATGGATTCCGCGAATGCGAGTGCCAGTCCAAGCAGCAGCGTATTGCGGGCCGGCACGTAGGTCACGGGAATGCCGTGATCCATCTCGTCCGCGGTTCGTCCTTTCGGAACCGAGATGTCATCCGTGAGAGCCGAACCACCCAGGCAGCGCAGATCGAGTTTCACGGTACGATATTCAACGGCACCAAGACGATGAGCGATTTGCGTAGCCCGTTCGAGTTCGACGCGATGCCGTTGCCCGTAATCGATGCTGAGCGCGTAGACTGCGAAGCCCTGCTCCTTCGCGATCGCAAAGGTCGTGGCACTATCGAGCCCGCCGCTGAGAAGAAGAACTGCCTTGTTCAAGATGCACTTTGTACTCTTGTAGGGTGGGTGTAAGCTTTGCGGAACCCACCAGACGCCGCATGTGATATGGTGGGTTCCGCAAAGCTACACCCACCTTACACTGTTGAAATATGTCCCCGGAGTCTGAAGAGGAACGCATGGCCGACTTGACTGTCCCGACCGGAGAACTCGAAACCTTTCCGAATCCGTCGCCGGGCCGCGATTACATCATCGAGATTATTTGCCCAGAGTTCACGAGCGTCTGCCCGAAAACGGGCCAGCCGGACTTCGGCACAATCACGTATACCTATACGCCGGATCGCCTGTGCGTGGAATTGAAATCGCTCAAGCTGTATCTGCAAGGCTTTCGCAACCAGGGGATTTTTTACGAGGCGGTCACGAATCGGTTGCTCGACGATTTCGTACGTGCCTGTTCGCCTCGCCGTTGCAAGGTAGTCGGAGCGTTCACCCCGCGTGGCGGCATCAGCACGAATGTGACGTGTACTTACGAAGCCGCGAAGGCCTGACGAAGGATGAGCCATGAAAGGCTACTCGATCGTCGGGATTTTTCTCCTCGCGGTCCCAAGCTTTGCGGGGATTTACAGCCCAGACGAGCCATTCTTGTTCGAGATCGACTCGGACGGAATCGCGAAGCCGATCCAATACGTTGGTGGCTTCGAAGGCATCTCAGCCGACTTCCGTGATATCGGAGCACCCAAGAGCAATTGGACCCCACGCCTGGAAGCGAGAGTCCGCGACCGCAAGGCGATGGGAGTGTCCGCTCTCAGTCCTGAAGAGATGGCGGGATATGCAGCCGATCTGATTCGGCTCAGCAGGCCAGACGAAGTGCTGAATCTGTTGCAGCCGTTGGCGCGGGATCCGCGTCGGGGCGGTTTCCTCGTTTATGCACACTTGGCACGAGCCCACGCCGCGCGTGGCGAATGGCGTGACGCGGCCGATCAGCAACAGGTCGCCAACCAGTACAGCGAATTTCCAACCAAGTTCGCGAAGCTGACGAAGGAGCAACTCGCGTGGTTGAAACGCATCGAACGCGAGTACTATCGACCATTTCTCGTGCGCCGTGCCGAGGAAGCACGCGGCGGCCGGCCGAGCGAATTGCGTGAAGATGTCGATGCCTTGTTTCCCGTTTCCGCAGACCGGAAGCGCACGGAAGAACCGGTGCGATTTGTCGGCGAGAATGGCGAGTACACACCGGGAAAACTGGCGGAGGCCGAAAGGAAAAAGCTTCCGGCAGACGCCCTGGCCATCGTGCAGCAGATGATCCTGTGGCACCCGAAGGACGCCCGGCTCTACTGGCTTCTCGGAGAGTTGTACAACGCGGAGGGGGAGATCGAAATCGCCGCACGCATTCTGGATGCCTGTTCGTTCAACATGGGTTACTCGAATCCGAATCTTATTCGACATCGACAGATCTTGCTCTTTGGGGTTGAGGAGATTGCCGCACAAAAGAAAGCCGCTCGGGAACGCGAGGCGGAAGAGGAACGTCAGCTCGAGAGCGAACGTCAGAGGCGTTTCTGGTGGATACTTTCGATCGGTGTCGCTTTGGGGGTATTGCTCGTTTATTATCAGGGCCGTGAGTTGATTCGGCGTGTGCGTCGTTCCTCGCGTCGGGTGTAAAAGCAAAAGGCCAGTAACGCTAATCTGCACCGATCTTCACTAAGCATTGATCCGAATTCAGGATGTTGATCAATCGGTATTAGTGAGGATGAGTTGCGATTCGTGTTTGTTCGTTTTTTGATCTTTGCTCCTTCGCAGTGATGGGGATTGACATGCCAAAGGTCGAGACAACGCCGTTCGCCAAATTCGGGCCCCGGTTGGCAAAGCGCGACCCCAAGTTGAAGGCGCTCATTGCTCATGTTGGCCCATGTGTTTTGCAGCCGCATCCAGACAAATTCCGCGTGCTGGCTTCGTCGATCATCTCGCAACAGATTTCCGGCAAGGCGGCCGAATCGATCAACAAGCGAGTTTCTGCTCTCTGTGGTCGCGGTGGCTTGAAGGCCAAACGGTTGGTTGAACTGGGGGACGCGGAGTTGCGCGGTGCGGGCTTGTCCGGCTCGAAACTGCTTTCGCTCCGTTCGCTGTCGAATTTTTTCCTCGAAAACGTGTCCGTGGTTCGCGGACTGAACCGCATGCCCGATGAAGAAGTGATCGAAGCGTTGTTGCCGATTCGCGGCGTGGGCGTGTGGACGGCCCAGATGTTCTTGATGTTTTGCCTCGGACGCCCCGACGTGTTGCCGACGGGCGATCTTGGCTTCAAAGCAGGTGTTCGCGACATCTACGGGTACGAGGATTATCCGCACACGACGGCGTTAGAAGAACTCGCGGAACCCTGGCGGCCCTATCGAAGTGTGGCCACCTGGTATCTGTGGCGAAGCCGGGGATTTTTGGCTCAACCGTAGTGCAGGCGGCTCGCCCGCTCACGAACCTTCCGTGGCCGCCCGTGTCAATCGGTCGCGAACGGCCAGCCAGTCGTCTGTCTCCGGAGGCATCTCGATCAGGATGCGATTCAACCACAACGAATCGAGGTCGTGTAGTTCCGCGAACAAGCGGGCGGCATATTGATCGTGATGGGTTGGCATGACGCTTGCGGAGTGATCGATTCCGCCGAGAAGGACTTTCTTCACGGTTTGACCCGACGCAACCAAGGCGCTGGCTCGTTCCTCCAGGACTGCTCGGTCGGCGAAAAGTTCCAGCGGCGTATTGGGTGCGTAGTGTCGCTCGAGCATACCCGGCGATGGTAGCGGCCCAGTTCGAGGCGTGTCCCGTTTCCGTTGAATCGGGCCGATCCGTGCCTCGATTTCGGCTACGCCGATCGGTCCCGGCCGAAGCAATGTCGGTGGATGCGTGGTCAGATCGAGGACGGTCGATTCGATACCGCTCTGGGTTGGGCCAGCATCCAGGATCAAGTCGATGCGACCTTCGAGCCCTTTCCACACATGCTCCGCGGTTGTGGGGGACAGTTCGCTCGATCGATTCGCCGAGGGTGCGGCCAACGGCATCCGACTTTCGCGGATGAGTGCGAGTGCGACGGGATGTGCAGGCATCCGCACGGCGACGGTGGGGCCGCCCCCGGTCACAATGTCGGGAATGGCTGGATTCTTCGGTAGTACAAGCGTGAGCGGGCCTGGCCAGAATCGCGAGATGAGCTTGGCAGCGACTGCTGGCCAGTCGGCCACGACCTGACTAAGCATCGATTCATCGCAAACGTGAACGATCAGGGGATTGGTGGCTGGCCGACCCTTGGCTTCAAATATTCGGCTGACAGCATCCGGGTCGAGGGCATTGGCCCCCAGGCCATACACGGTCTCGGTGGGAAACGCGACCAGCCAACCCGAGCGAAGCACGTCTGCGGCTTGTCGGACGCCGCCTGGTTCGGGGCCGTTCGGATCAATCGGTAATATGAGTGTGCGGCGACTGATCACGGGGCACTGGTCCTCACGAGAATCTCCCAAGTATTCACTGTAGGAGTTGTGAGAATCCACCGGAATGGTTGTTCCTGGACGGATTATTGTGCTAAAACCAAGGCTATCGTCCACGGGTGGTTCCGCCCCGCCTGCTTAGGCGCTGTTCAGGTTCGTCCATAATGGTCTCTCCCGGCTCTTTGCCGACAATCTCAGCCGAGTCTCGCCAAATTGCCGCCGAACGGTTCGAGCGGGCCAATCAAGTTTCCGCGAGCGGCAATTTCGACTACGCCATCCAACTCCTGTTGATTTGCTGCAAGCTGGACCCGGGCAATTTCCTGTTTCGCCAGTCCCTGCGGCGAACTCAAAAAGCGAAGTTCAACAATAACCTGCGTGGAAGCAGGTTCGCGTTCCTGACGACGTTTCGCCACTGGACGCGACTGAAATCGGCCAAGCGCTCCCGCGACTACGAACGGGTATTGCAACACGGCGAGCAGATTCTGTCCCGCAACCCGTGGGACATTGGCGCTCAGATGGACATGGCCGAGTCCGCCGACGCTCTCGGGTTGCTCGATCACGCCATTTTCTTTCTCGATCAAGCTCGGCAGAAGAGCCCCAAGGATGCCACGCTGAATCGTGCACTGGCCCGATTGTTTGAAAAGCGAGGCAATTTTGCTCACGCGATTGTCCTCTGGCAGCTGGTCAGAGAAGTCGCCCCAAGTGATGTGGAAGCCCAGCACAAGGCGAAAGACCTGGCCGCCAGCGAGACGATCGCTCGGGGTGGGTACAAGGACGCAGACGGAAAACCCGGAGCGCACGAATCGAGCCGACTGAGCCAGAAAGCGGAAGCACACGCCAGCCCGCAAGAGGCAGCCGAGCCGCCCGACCGCGTTTCGCGCGAGGCAGCACCGATCCTGGCTCGGCTGGACTCGAACCCAACCGACGCACATCTGTACATCCAGCTTGCGACGGTCTATCAGCGTGGCAACCAGCCCGATCGGGCACGGGCCGCGTTGGAACAAGGTCTTGGCCCCACGAGCAACGATTTTCGTCTCCAACTCGAACTGATGGAGATGGATCTCGAGACATTCCGCAAGAACCTGGCTCTTGCCGACAAGAAAATTGCCAAGGCCGATGCTGGTGAAGATGACGGTCGGCACTCCGTGGAAGACTTGCGGCGAATCCGCGCCAAGCTGGCCCGCGAGATCAACGCGCGCGAAATTGAACTGTGCCGAATGCGGGCCGACCGCTTTCCGCATGACCTGGGCTATCGGCTCGAACTGGGCATTCGTTTCGCGGCAGCGGAAATGCTCGACGAGGCCATCGTCGAGTTGCAGCAAGTTCGCAAGGAGCCAAGGCTGCTCTGGAAGGTGGCCATGCATCTGGGGCTCTGCTTTAACAAGCGGAACAACTGGCGCCTGGCCCAGCGGAACTTCGAGGAAGCACTCGCTGCCCTGCCCGCGAACGAGGAAGAGGGCCGCAAGGAAATTCTCTACCAGCTTGCGATCGGCTCTGCAGAATCGGGCGAATTGCAAAAAGCCATCGACCTGGGCCACGATCTGGCCAACATCGACTTTGGCTTCCGGGATATTGGGACTTTGCTCGATCAGTGGCAAGAACGTCTTCGGGAAGCCTGAACGCACTTCATTCCGCAAGCGAGATCGACCATGTTCCGTCTGCTCATCGCACTAGTCTTTGCGTCCCCAACCCTGGCGGCCGGCCAGTATTTCGAGGTCGCGTACCCTCCGTCGGATGCGGCTGGCGAACTGACGCTCGGCGTGAAGTACACGCTTTGGTTGCCGGATGGCGTGAAGACGATTCGCGGCGTGATTGTCCATCAGCACGGCTGCGGGGCCGGGGCCTGCAAAGGGGGCGAGACCGCGGCGTATGACCTGCACTGGCAGGCCCTTGCGAAGAAGTGGGATTGTGCGTTGCTCGGTCCGTCGTACCAACAAGACGACAAACAGAATTGCCGGCTGTGGTGCGATCCTCGCAACGGTTCGGCCAAGGCTTTCAAGCTCGCCCTGCACGACTTCGCACGAGAGTCGAAGCATCCGGAAATCGAGGCCGCCCCGTGGTGCCTGTGGGGGCATTCCGGTGGCGGCTTCTGGGCGAGTCTGATGCAGACCATGTTCCCGGAACGAATCGTGGCCATCTGGTTCCGATCCGGAACGGCCTTCGCCACGTGGGAAAAAGGCGAGATCCCCAAGCCCGAGATTCCGGCAGAGGCCTATGGCATCCCGATGATGATGAACCCGGGAGCCAAGGAGAATAACGACAAACGCTTCAGCGGTGCATGGACAGGTTCGTTGGCCATGTTTTACGCCTATCGCAGGAAAGGCTCTCCGGTTGGGTTCGCCCCCGACCCGAAAACGGGACATGAGTGCGGCGACTCGCGCTACTTGGCCATCCCGTTTTTCGATGCCTGCCTCGGGATGCGCCTCCCTGAATCCGGGAGCAAGTTGAATCTTGTGGACCGGGCGACCGGCTGGCTGGCGACACCCCTGAGTGACTCGGCCGCGGCGTGGAAAGACTACAGCGGCGTGAAGTCCGAGGCTTGCTGGTTCCCCAACGCGAAGGTGGCGAAAGCGTGGACCGAGTACGTGAAGACGGGGGCCGTGCCGGATATTACGCCTCCGCCCGCAGCGACGAACCTGAAAGTAACGCGAAACGAGGACGGTTCGGCATCTCTCACTTGGGACGCGGACGTGGATTTTGAAAGCGGCATTCGAGCGTTCATCATTCAACGCGATGGTCGCGAAATCGCTCAGGTGCCGGAGAAGCCCGTTGGCAAGTTTGGCCGGGCGTTGTTCCAGAGCATGTCCTATCACGACACGCCCGAGAAACCGCTGCCGGAGATGCGTTACACGGACAAGACCGCCAAGCCGGGCGCGAAGACCGAGTACCGTGTGATACCGGTGAATGGCGTCGGCCTGCAGGCCGAGACGAAGCCAAAGCGATGATTCAGCTTGATAGTAGTCGGCAGACTCCGGGCACCGACGGAGTTTAGCGCCATCGCCTGGGAACGCAAAGGCGATTCTTTCACAATCGCTCTGCGTCACATCCTCAGGGCGTTCAGCGATCGCTCCCAGCTCGGCTCATGACTTCGCCGACTCGCCAAAGTACGCCCGATCGCGTTCCTCGTAGCCCGAGTATTCCAGCAAGTCGTACAACTCGGCTCTCGTCAACATGCGTGGCAGTGAGTCGCGTTGGTGGCCCGCAGTTTGCAATTGCCGCAGCGTTTCCTCGGCCGCCTTCATGGCGGAACGGAAGGCCGTCAGGGGATAAAGGACCATCTTGTAGCCGAGAGTGCTTAGTTCGTTCAAGGTGAGCAACGGGCCCTTGCCGAACTCGGTCATGTTGGCGAGAAGCGGCACGGGGACTTCCTTCGCGAAGCGGGCGAATTCTTCGAGTGTCTCCAGGGCTTCGGGAAAGATCGCATCAGCGCCTGCTGATATGTAAAGTTTCGCCCGGCGAACGGCGTCGTCGAAGTTGGTGACTCCGCGAGCATCGGTGCGAGCGATGATGACAAAGTCCTGTTCGCGTTTCGCGGCACAAGCGGCGCGAATCTTCGCGGCCATCACCGCGGGCTCGACGAGCGTCTTGCCGGAAAGATGTCCACAGCGCTTGGGAAACAGCTGATCTTCCAGATGAATGCCGGCCGCTCCGGCGCTTTCGAAAAGCCGTACAGTGCGCTCGACGTTCAGGGCCTCACCGAAGCCGGTGTCGGCATCGCAGAGCAGCGGAAGGCTGGTGGCAGAGGCGAGTCGTCGGGCTTCATCGGTGAATTCGTTGAGCGTGAGCAGCCCGACATCGGGCACGCCGGCGGCCGCGGAGAGCGCCCCGCCGGAAAGGTAAACGGCCTGGAAACCCAGTCGTTCGATGAGCTTGGCCGTGAGGGCGTTGAAGGCCCCTGGAATCGCGATGGTGTTCGCCTGCCAGGCGTTTCGAAGTCGCCGGCCTGGAGTGGCGGATGATATTTCGGAAGGCATAGTAAAGTCCATACGCTCGGAATGCCGAAGCTGCAAGGCGCTAATATCGTGAAGAGAACAGGAAAAAAGCGAGAAAGAAGCTTGTCACGCGAACCTCGCCTGCGTAGGATTTCTCTTCAGCAACAGTGCGGGTCAGGTGCTGCGGGTTGACGCCAAGTCGTTGTCCCCATATTATTGCAAAGACCCACCGCGACCCCAACGAAAATTCGTCTATGGCCATTCCCCGAATCACCCATCCACCACGGTAGCTTCTCGTACGATGCAATATGATGCAAGTCGCGAGAGGCCAAACCGAAAGGTTTGGCTTTTTTGTTCTCAATGGTTGTGCTGATCGTAGTGCCGAAGTTTGGGGCGGTTTGGTGATTCTGGTTGAGTGAAGGGTTTTCGGTTGGCCGTCGCGCGTATAGCTCAGTTGGCTAGAGCGCAGCTCTGATAAAGCTGAGGTCCTTGGTTCGAATCCAAGTACGCGCACTGGAAGAATACAAGATCCGAGTCGCTTTGAGACTTGGAGCGAGAAACAGTTGGTTGTCCCATCGGGGATGTAGCTCAGCTGGGAGAGCACCTGCTTTGCAAGCAGGGGGTCAGGGGTTCGATCCCCCTCATCTCCATCTGAGGTTCCCGCCTGTCAGAGGCTCTGCCAGCAGCCGTTTAAGGTTGCTGGTGTGTGGCCCCAGTTCCGGAAAAGTTCCGGAGCAAGGTTGACAGGCAGTTGGTGGGCACTAGGATACTTTTCCTGAATTGGGGGGTGACGCCGTTCTGCGGCCGATGCCACTCAGTTTGGTGAAGTTGGCGGGCCTGAAAAGGTCCGTGATAGGCGGTTCAGAGATGAGCCGTCGATCGTTCTTTGACAATTCGGATTGGGTAAGAAAGTTGCATCCAAGACGACTGGATGTATTTCTTAAGGCGCGAAAGCGTTGAAAGGGATGCATCGAGTTATGATTGATTACACGAGCCTTTAGAAGAAGAGAAAAGCGATTCGTTACCAAACCATGGGCGTAATGCACCTATGGCTAGGTTGGGATCACTTGGATCAAACGAGGAGAGCAGCAGCAATGTTGCCGACCGAGGGCGAGAAAAGTGTGGCCAAGCTAGTAAGGGCGTGTGGGGGATGTCTTGGCACTAGAAGGCGTAAGGGCGTGGAAGACTGCGAAAAGCTCGGGGGAGTTGTCAAACGAATATTGATCCCGAGATACCCGTGCCAACCCGGAGAACTGAAACATCTAAGTACCCGGTGGAAAAGAAAGAAAAATCGACTCCGTCAGTAGCGGCGAGCGAAAGCGGATCAGCCTAAACCGATGGGACATGTCTCGTCGGGGTTGTAGGACCTCATTTAGGACTCAATATCTTAGTCGAACGGTCCTGGAAAGACCGGCCATAGAGGGTGATAGCCCCGTAGGCGACAAGGTAGAGAGCTGAGAGGTATCCTGAGTAGGACCATGCACGTGAAACGTGGTCTGAATCTGCGGGGACCATCCCGCAAGGCTAAGTACTCTCTAGTGACCGATAGTGAACCAGTAGCGCGAGCGAAAGATGGGAAGAACCCCGACAAGGGGAGGACAGTGAACCTGAAACCACATGCCTACAAGCGGTGAGAGGGCTACGACCAGCAATGGTTATGCCTGATCGCGTGCCTTTTGCATAATGATCCGACGACTTACCGTAGTTGGCAAGGCTAAGTCTTTAAGGGACGGAGCCGTAGGGAAACCGAGTCTGAATAGGGCGCTAAGTCAAATACGGTAGACGCGAAACCACGTGAACTACACATGGCCAGGATGAAGGAGAGGTAACACTCTCTGGAAGACCGAACTCACTAGTGTTGAAAAACTAGGGGATGAGCTGTGTGGAGGATTGAAAGTATCATCAAACGTGGAGATAGCTCGTTCTCTCCGAAATAACTTTAGGGTTAGCGTTTGAATAGTTGGCACTGGGGGTAGAGCTACTGAAATCGAACGGGGGCCTACCCGGCTACCCGTCGATACCAAACTCCGAATACCAGTGTACCAAGTTCAGGCAGCTAGACTGCGAGGGATAAGCTTCGTAGTCGAGAGGGGAACAACCCAGATCGCCCGCTAAGGTCCCAGAACCATGCTCAGTGCGAAAGGAAGTTGAAATCCTAAGACAGCCAGGATGTTGGCTTAGAAGCAGCCACCATTTAAAAAGTGCGTAATAGCTTACTGGTCGAGGGTTTCTGCGCCGATAATGAACGGGACTAAGCATGGTACCGAAGCGGCGGGTACAGTAATGTACGGTAGGAGAGCGTAGCCAGTGGGTCGAAGCAGTACGGACAACGGGCTGTGGACTGCTGGCTAGTGATTATGTCGGAACGAGTAACGATAAAACGGGTGAGAATCCCGTTCGCCGAAAGCCTAAGGTTTCCTGGGGAAGGTAAATCCGCCCAGGGTTAGTCGGGCCCTAAGTCAAGGCCGAAAGGCGTAGACGATGGATAGCAGGTTAATATTCCTGCACCGCTTATGGCGGTCGATGGCAGCAGGACGTTGAATGGAAGGGGTACCCCCTGTTAGATTAGGGGGAGGCGCAAGCCCGAGGACACATACGATTCCAAAGTCCTCTGAAGTTCAACCAAGAAAAGCCGCTGCCGGACAAGATAAGCGTCCGTACTAAAACTGACACAGGTAGGCGAGATGAATATTCTAAGGCGCTCGAGAGAATGCTTGTGAAGGAACTCTGCAAATTAACTCCGTAACTTCGGGAAAAGGAGTGCCCCTGAGGGTGTTAAAGCTCATGGGGGTCGCAGTTAAAAGGGTCTAGCGACTGTTTATTAAAAACACAGGACTCTGCGAATTCGTAAGAAGATGTATAGAGTCTGACGCCTGCCCGGTGTCGGTAAGTTAAGGAAGAGGGTTATCGCAAGAGAAGCCCGCAACCGAAGCTCCGATAAACGGCGGCCGTAACTATGACGGTCCTAAGGTAGCGAAGTTCCTTGTCGGGTAAGTTCCGACCTGCATGAATGGCGTAACGACTGGACCACTGTCTCCACAAGCTACTCGGTGAAACTGTAGTCGTCGTGAAGATGCGACGTACCCGCAATTAGACGGAAAGACCCCGTGAACCTTAACTGTAGGATAGTATTGGGTTTAGACCCAACATGCGTAGCGTAGCTGGGAGGCTATAAAGTGAGCGTTTCGGCGCCCACGAAGCCGTCGATGAAACACCAGCCTTGTTGTGTTTGAATTCTAACTCGTGTCACAACCACGTGGACAGTTCTATCTGGGCAGTTTGATTGGGGCGATCTCCTCCTAAAAGGTAACGGAGGAGCGCAAAGGTACCCTCAGCCCGGTTGGCAATCGGGCATCGAGCGTAAACGTATAAGGGTGCTTGACTGCGAGACCGATAGGTCGAGCAGGGACGAAAGTCGGCGTTAGTGATCCGGTGGTTCCGAATGGAAGGGCCATCGCTCAACAGATAAAAGGTACTCCGGGGATAACAGGCTTATGACTCCTGAGCGTTCATAGCGGCGGAGTCGTTTGGCACCTCGATGTCGGCTCATCGCATCCTGGGGCTGGAGAAGGTCCCAAGGGTTTGGCTGTTCGCCAATGAAAGCGGTACGTGAGCTGGGTTTAGACCGTCGTGAGACAGGTCGGTCCCTATCTGTTGCGGGCGCAGGATACTTGAGAGGCTTCCTCCCTAGTACGAGAGGATTGGGAGGGACATACCGCTGGTGTTCCAGTTGTGACGCTAGTCGCACCGCTGGGTAGCTACGTATGGAATGGATAAACGCTGAAGGCATATAAGCGTGAAACTTCCCTCAAGATAAGGTATCCTTGCTTTGCTGAAGCCTCCCGATAGAACATCGGGTATATAGGTCGGGTGTGTAAGGCCAGTAATGGTCTCAGCTAACCGATACTAACAGGCGACCGCTTGACCACACTTTTCTCTTTCTTGCTCGGCTCCATTCACTGGAACCTTGCTGAAGGATCGTGTTATCAAGCTTTTTGGATGTAACTTCTTACCCAACCGAATTGTGATCGAATACTATTTCGATTTCATGCGTATCCCGGTGATATTACTCGAGGTGGTGAACCCGTTCCCATTCCGAACACGGCCGTAAAACCCTCGGGGCCGATGATAGTGCTTTCAGCGCGAAAGTAGGTCGTTGCCGGGTATTTTCTTGAACCCCGCCAGTCGAAAGACTGGCGGGGTTTTTTTATTTCTCTTCGCCCTGCACTACAACTCGTACCTGGTCCGCTCCCGGACTCTCCTCAACATAGGCCGGTAGATCCCAATCCAGGCCCAAGAGCTTCCAATCGCTTCCGGATCGATCGCAGATCCCAAAGCTGAACCCGAGGCTCACGTGGCAATCAAGCGGATTGACGGACGTATCAATGCGCTCTTGAAACAATCGGGCATCGATTCCTCGGCCTTGGCATTTGAGGAGGCGACGAGACTGGCAAAGGAGGGCAAAAACATTGAAGCGATCAAGGCCTATCGCGAGTTCACGGGATGTGGCCGTGCAAGCATCTGTGTCATCGCATCCTCAAGCTCATTTTCTTAAATATAAAGTCAAGTAGATGCTCGAGCGTCGGCATAGGCTCGGCAATGAGGTTCTGGTCAGGCTCCAAGAGGAATTGCGGGCTGATCGCTAAGGAGAGTTGGCATGGCAAAGAAATCGATTGGCGCTGTCCGAGTCCTGCTACCGCTGCTCGCAGTGCTTGTCCCAGAGGAGTACTTGTGCATGGCCCAGGACCTATCGAAGACGGCGATTCCGGAAGGATTGGTCGCCAGGAAAACTGCTGCGGCACCAGCCGCGGTGGTCTGCTTTTTGGAGGGGCCCGCCGTCGATGCCGCCGGCAACGTATTCTTCAGCGATATTGCCGGCAATCGCATTTTGAAGATGGATGCGAAGGGAGCGGTGACCACCTTCCGTGCCGACAGCGGGCGCACCAACGGCAATTGCTTCGATGCGGATGGCCGGCTCATCAGTTGCGAGGGGAGCGAGCAAGGCCCCGGTCGCCGACGAATCGTGCGTACCGACATGAAGACCGGCGAAGTCACGGTTCTGACCGAGAAATACGACGGCAAGCGATTCAACAGCCCCAATGATTGCTGCGTCGATGCGAAGGGTCGGGTCTGGTTCACCGATCCACGCTATGGTGTCGATCGGACCGATCTCGAGATGGACGTCGAGGGCGTTTACTACATCGACAGCGCGGGCACGGTCAAGCGGATGCTGACGCAGAAGGAGATCGACCGCCCCAACGGCATCGCTGTTTCGCCAGATGACAAAACCTTGTACGTGATCGACAGCCATCCCAAGGCAGGCGGAAATCGCAAGGTCTGGGCGTTCGACCTGGCTGGCGATGGCTCGCTATCGAAGCAGCGTCTCGTCTACGACTTCGGCAAGGGCCGTGGCGGCGACGGCATGCGGGTGGACATGAACGGCAATCTCTGGGTGGCGGCCGGGATTAACAAGTCACGCGGCAACCCGAACGAATCGCTCGAAGTACCGGCAGGGGTGTACGCGATTTCACCTGGAGGCAAGCTGCTTGGCCTCATTCCCATCCCGGAAGACCTCATTACCAACGTCGCTTTCGGCGGGCCAGAACGCAAGACGCTCTACGTGACGGCGGGCAAGACTCTGTATCGGTTTCCGGTTGAGGTCTCGGGTTTCGCTGCGTACCCGCCCCTGGACCGCAAGTAAAAATCCGCGGTGTGCTTGGCAAGCCTCACACAATTCGCTTGATAACCTTCCCCTCCACGAGCGTCAGCCGTTCACGACGGCCGAGGTGCGGGAAGGTAAGTTTTTCCTGGTCGAGTCCGAGTTGATGCAGGATCGTCGTGTGAACGTCGCGGACGTGATAGGGTTCTTCCACGGCTCGCAGGCCGATTGCGTCCGTTGCTCCCACCGCTTGCCCGCCTTTTACGCCGCCGCCGGCGAGCCACATCGTGAATCCGAGGTTGTGGTGATCGCGGCCCACGCCGTCCTGGGCCTCCGGCGATCGGCCAAACTCCCCGCCCCATAGCACGAGCGTGGAATCGAGCAGGCCTCGCCGCTTCAGGTCGGTCAGAAGCCCGGCGACCGGTTTGTCAGTCTGGCCGGCCATCCGTTTGTGGTTCTCCTCGATGTCCTTGTGGGCATCCCATTGCATGTTCCCCGCTCCGCCGCCGGACACGACAACCACAAACCGGACGCCCTTCTCCACCAATCGGCGGGCAAGGAGGCATCGCCGTCCGTAATCGTCCGTCGGCTTCGTGTCCACGCCGTAGAGATCGAGTGTCTCCTTCTTCTCCTTGGAAATGTCAAACAACTCGGGGGCCTCGGTCTGCATCTTGAACGCGAGATCGTACGAGCGAATGCGGGCGGCCAACTCGTCGTCCTCTTCGCCAGCCTGGTTCAAGTCGCGGATCAATTTGACTGTCTTCTGCCGTTCCGTCGGGGTGACGCCGGACGGAAGATCGAGGTTTCGGATTGGTCGCGTGCCGCTGCCGAGCATGGTCGGCTGGTAGACGGCGGGCAGGAAGCCGTTCGAGTACATCGGCTGACCGGCCTCGAGTGCGCCGCGTGGGTCGGGCATGACGACGTAACCCGGCAGCGACTGACTTTCCGAACCGAGGCCGTAGGTGATCCACGACGCCATGCTCGGGAACCCGGGCACCACTCGCCCGCTGAACAGTTCGTACTGCGCCGCGGAGTGGACGACCTTGTCGCAGTACACCGAGCGGACGACGGCAATGTCGTCGATGCATTTCGCCGTGTTCGGGAACAGATCAGAAACCTCGATGCCGCTCTTGCCGTGCTTCCCGAACGTGCGGGCCGAGCCGAGCAACTTCGCCCCTTTCGGCACGAACTGGTATTTCGCCTCCCCGAACTCGGCGGGACGTGGCTGGCCATTCAGCTTGTTCAGGAGCGGCTTCGGATCAAAGGTATCGATGTGCGATGGTCCGCCGGCCATGAACAGGAAGATGACGCTCTTGGCCTTCGCCGCGAAGTGTGGAACCTTTGGAGCAAGCGGATCGGAGCCGCGAGTATCTGTCGCGAACAGCGAAGTCAGTGCGAGTGCCCCGAAGCCGCCGAATGAATCGGTCAGGAAGTCACGGCGGGATCGGCCAAGGTGCGGATGCATCGTCAGTTCACGTAGAGGAAGGCGTTCAGATTGAAGATCGCGAGCGCGAACTCACGCAGCGGTTGTGTTTTCAGGAACGCGATGGCCAATTCTGTTTCTCTCGGGGTGGGCGGTCGGCCGACGGCGAACCGATATGCCAGTTGGACCTGTGCTTTCGGGTCGGACCCCGCCTCGCGACGAAGTCTGTCGGCGAACGATTCGGCCAGGTTGTTCGCGAGCGTCCCGTTCAGCAACTCCAGCGATTGCAAGGCGTGCGTACTCGACTCGCGGCGGGAACAACTCGTCGAGGCATCGGGTTGATCGAATGCCTCCATGAACGGCAGTTTCAGATTCCGCTTGGCAAGCAGATAGACCGAACGCCGATCGTGTTCATGCCGATCCGGGGTGACGGTCCATTGCGATGGCGTGTAAAGTTGCTTCACCAGATCCTTGTCCACCGGAAGGGCCACGCTCGGCCCGTTCGCCAGGAGGTTCAATCGACCGGCGATGATCAGCATCGAGTCGCGAACTTCTTCGGCCGTCAAGCGTTTGCGAGGGAAGCGCCAGAGGAGGCGATGGTCTGGATCCTTGAGAAGGCCCGCCTTCGCATCGGGATGTGCGGACGCCTGGCGATAGGTACTGCTCAGCACAATGAGGCGGTGCAAGTTCTTGATGGACCAAGCATACAGCCGGCCGTCTGTGGGTTTGGAGGGTGCCATGAATTCGCTCGCGAGCCAGTCGAGCAATTCCGGGTGGCTCGGGAAGCCTCCGTTCATCCCAAAATCGTTTGCCGTGTTGACGATTCCCGTGCCGAAATGCCATTGCCAGATGCGGTTCACCATCACACGTGCCGCCAGCGGGTTGTCAGGATGAATGATGGCCCTGGCCAAAATTGTCCGGGGATTCGGCGCGTTGGCAGGCAGTTCCGCGACCTTTCCCGCGAAGCCAATCTCCAGCAACTTTGGGCCGACCTCCCGACCCTTCTTGTCTGTGTTCCCACGTTTCAGCACGTGAACCGTCGCTCGCTCCGCATTTCTCACGGTGCTGACAGCCGGCAACGCCGGCGGTAGACTCCGCTCCAACTCCGTTACCTTTTCTTCGAGTGGAATGCGTGCGTCGTCGGTCAATCCCTCCAACGCCTTTTGCACTTTCTTGATCTCGGCCTGAATCCTGTCCGTGTTCGCCTTCCACGCAGCTTGGACAGTCAGGTTCGCCTTCACAACATCGTGTTCCCGTGTCGCCGCCCAAAACGATTGGAAGCAGTAGTAGTCGTCCAGAGAAATGCCATCGAACTTGTGATCGTGGCAGCGAGCACACGCAACCGTCAGGCCGAGGAACACGGCCCCGGCCGCGTCGGCCATTTCGGTCAGCACCTCGTTGCGACTGAACGCGAGTTCCTGGTTGCCCGCGTTACGTCGAACTGGGCCAAGGCGATTGAACCCGGCCGCGATTTGCAGTTCATCGCTATGGGGGTCGAGTTCGTCGCCGGCGAGTTGCTCCAGCACAAACCGATCGTATGGTTTGTCGCGATTGAACGCGTCAATCACGTAATCGCGATATCGCCACGCTCCTGAGCGATGGCGGTCGTACTCGAACCCCTCGGACTCGGAATAACGCACCACATCTAGCCAGTGTCGGCCCCACTTCTCGCCGTAGTGCGGCGAGGCGAGCAGGCGCTCGACCAGCGTCTCGTAAGCAGTAGGCGAAGTGTCCTTCAGAAACGCAGCGACTTCGGCGGGCGTCGGCGGCAGGCCAATCAAGTCGAACGTTACTCGACGGATCAGAGTAATCCGGTCCGCCTCGGGAGCCGGCGAAAGCCCCCCCTTCTCCAGTCGGGCAAGGATGAAGGCATCGACGGGATTTCGAATCGTGAACGCTTCATTCCGAACGGTCGGGACGGTCGGTCGGTTGACCGGCCGCAGCGACCAATGTGTCTCGGGCTCAGCGGAGAACACGGCTGCAACCGCGACAAGGGAGACGATGAGTACGAGAGGTCGCATGGGGTACAGGCGATTGTCTGGAGGCAGGTTGGCTTCGTTCGTTTGTAGTGTACCCGGAAATGCAGCCATTCGGGGGTTCTATCCTGGCGAGGAACGCCTGCGTGTTACTATGCGCGACCAAAGATCGAGTTGCCAAGAGTGCCCGTGCTATCCGCGAAAGTTTCCTGCTCGATGCCCAGAGATCGCAACACGCTCAGGTACATGTTCGACATCCGTGCGTCGTCTTTGCGCCAGTAGGTGTCGTGCTTCAGGCCCAGCTTCGAGCCGCCGGCCACAAGAGTTGGCAAATTCTTCGGATTGTGCGTGGTGCTCGCGCCGCTGCCGTAGAGCACGATCGTGTTGTCGAGCAAGGTGCCGTCGCGGTCCTTGAACTCCGTGAGGCGAGCGAAGAGGTGGGCCAACTGCTCGCTGAGGAACAGGTCGTACTTCGCGAACGCCAACTGCCCGGGCTTGTCGGTGGCGTGCGAAAGATAGTGGTGCGTGTTGCCCAGCCCCAGCTTGATGGGGAACGTGTCGCTGATGCCCATCCCGTCCTCGCGGTTCAGCATGAATACGACCGAGCGCGTGATGTCCGCATCGAATGCCAGGGCGATCAGGTCGAACATGGCCCGGTAGTAGTCGGCCGGCTTGCTCTCGTTCGTGGCGTCGAGGTTCAGTTTCGAGTGGTCCTGCTTCTTCAGCGGAATGTCGATCCATTTCTCGGACGCGATCAGCCGCGACTCGACCTCGTTCAGCGAAGTCAGGTATAGATCCATCTTTTCGCGGTCGGATTTGCCGAGTTGCTTGTTTAGTGTTCGAGCACTTTCACCGACGGCATCGACGAGCTTGATCTTCCGTTTGAGTTGTTCGCGTTCGGCGACGATCGAGTCCTTGTCGCCGCTAAAGAGGCGATTGAAAACTCGCCGCGGATTGTTCTCCGCCGGAATCGGCCGGCCTTCGAGGCTGTAGGAGATCGTACCCGTGCGTGAGAGGAACCCGGTCCCCGCGTCGATCGACAGAACCAGCGATGGTTGCCGGCAGAACTGTTTCGTGTGCAGGGCCACGACCTGATCGAGGCCGACCGAGTTGTAGGTGCCGGGCTTCGGGTTGTGCAGCGGCGCGCCGGTGAGCCACATGTCGGAACAAACGTGCGGGTCTGCCTTCGGGCCGCTTGGATGGTGCAGGCCGCCCATGAAGCTAAGGTGCTTGCGGTACGGGGCGAGCGGTTCGGTGGACTTGCCGAAGACGAACTTGCCATCCTTCTCGGCCGTCGGGAACCAGCTCCACTCGTCGATGCCATGCTGTTTCTGCGGCAGCGACATACCGTTGGCGGTGTAGAGCGCGCAGAAGCGACGGGGGATTTTTTCGCTGACTTCCGTTCCCATCGCATCGAGTACCGGCAGGGCAAGTGAGGCACCGCCGAGGCCCAAGAGAAAAGCTCGGCGGTCGAGTTGCAAAGTGCTCATTCGCGGCTCACGTTCGAGGCGATGTTATTTTTCCAGGAACATCTTACTGCTAATAACATACCGAATCATATCACGCATCCGGTATCCGTCGCTCTTCAATCTTAACCCATCTTTACGCATGAACTCAAGTTCACTGTAGGTCAAGTTGCACCCGGTGGCGTAAATCGCCAGGTGCTTGAGCACGCTGAAGGCCACCTGGTCGATCCGGTCTTCGGCAAGATACTTCTGCAGGGCCGCGAAGTCGGCTACTTCCGTCTTATCCGGCAACCTGGAGCGGGCGTCTACTTTCGCAGTCTTGAACAGACCGCCCGCGTCGAATTCCTCAAACGGCACGCCCCACGGGTCGATCTTCGCGTGGCACTGGGCACAGCCCGCCTGGTTGCGGTGCTTTTCGAGCCGTTCGCGGAGCGAGAGCTTCTTGGTGTCTTCCGTGAGGGCGGGCACATTCGGCGGCGGGTCGTCGGGCGGCTCGGCAATAATCCGGCGAGCGAGCCAGGCGCCCCGTTTCACCGGGTTCGACTCGCGGCCATCCGACAGCCCGGCCAGGATCGCGGGCTCCGTGAGAATTCCACCCAGGTCACGGCGGCCATGTCGGATCGGCTCGAACTTGAAGCCACTCTCCGACGTGAGCCCGTAATAATTCGCGACGACCTCGTTTGCCATCACGAAGTCGGATGTGATCAGGTTTCGAACCGGCAGGTTGTTACGCATCACATATTCGAGAAACTTCACCGGCTCTTCCCGCAATTGCGTGCGGGCGTCCCGCGTGAGCTTGGGGAACTTCTTGCGATCCGGTTCGAGCACGGCGAACTTATCGAGCGCCAGCCACTGGTTGGCAAATTCGCCGGCGAACTGCGAGAACCGCGGATCGGCGATCATCCGCTCGACCTCGGCGTCCAGCTTCTTTGTTAGTTCACCACTCGTTGCCAGCTTCAGCGTTGTCGCGTCGGGCGGGCCATTCCACAGGAAGTACGAGAGCTTCGAGGCAAGCTCGTACTGGTCCAAAGGCTCGGCGGCCGGCGTGCTGCTGTTTTCGATCAGGAACAGGAACTGCGGCGAAGTGAGCACGACCTGGACCGCATCCTTCACGCCGTTCTGGAAACTTGTTCCGCCCTTGATGGCCTTCTCGAAGACGGCGAACAGCGAGGCCTCTTCCTGGGCATTGATCGGGCGACGGAAGGCACGGCCTGCAAACTCGCGGATCACTTTCTTCGCGTCCTGCGTGTCGTCGGGAAAGATGTTCCGGTGCGTTGCGGGGGGCCAAGTGTCGTAGAGGGGGCCTTCGAATTCCACCGAACGGATCAGTAATCGCGGCATATCGCGACCATCGGTGTATTCGCTCCGCACGCCGATCTCGCGAACGCCGGCGAGGTAGTTGACGTTGTCCTTCTCGACGTTCGGGTCCGGAAAATTCTGGACCGCCCCTTCGAACACGTATTTCATGAGCTTCTCGCCTGTCACGGTTTGCGGCACACCGACCGGCGAGAGCGTGCTGCCGCAGTCGCGGCGGAAGCCCATGTGTACGCCGATTTGTGGCAAGCGCTTTTCGAATGATGTGAAGCGCTTGGCCAGATCGCTCTCTGCCGCGAGGGGAGTGAAGACGATCCGCTCAAGTGTCATGCCGGTTATGCCCACAAGCAGTGGCCCGGCCGGGAGGCGAACCGTGAGGAACGCGGGTTGGTTCGGCGTGCCGGTAAACGACCGCTCGCCGAGCTTCAGGGTCACCTCCGCCGATTTGGCCATTTTGGCCGCGTGAATATCCACCTGATAGACGCCGGGCGTTTTGACCGTCACGCTCTTAAAATCGCGGCAGACGAGGGAGTCCGGGGTTTCGAGCGGCTTCGTGCCGGGATCGAGCATCAGGCCATCGTCGTACTTCGCGGCCAGCACGGTCACGCGAAAGCGGCCAGCATCAGGCAGTTCTCGCAGGGCGATCTTGAAGTTCGCACGCGGGCCGTAGGTACTTGATTCACCAAACAGTTCAGAACTTGGAATGGCGGGCCGCAGCAGCAATCCCTCCGGCACCGTGCTATAGGCTCGCCCCTTCGGGTAGCCGTGACTGCCACGCATGCACGCGAACACCGAGTGATAAATATTTTCGTACTCGCGCCAGCCGCGGACAGTGTCGTTGCCCGCATATCCTTCGATGAAGCGATACTTTGTCTGCATCTTGAACGGCTCGAAGGCGAACGACTTGCTCGGCTTCCGTTCCTCGACCGTAAAGTCGCGTTTGTCTATCAGCAAGCTGTCCGCACCGAGAACGAGATTGTCCTTGATCGGCTTGGCGTTGATTCCCGCCCCGAGATCGACGCGGAAGCTCTGGATCGTCGGCTTTGCTTTCGGATCGACCAGGCAGCGAGAAAGAGCCTGGTCGGCAATGTCAAAGTAGGCTTCCAGAAGCAGCGGCGAGAGTTGCAGTGTTTCCGAGTTGTTCACGAACCCATCGCGAGACACGGCATCGGGTGGGAGAATGTCCGCGATGTTGTCGTCCAACCGGAGCAGATCGCGAAGCGTGTTGCGATACTGCGCGACCGTCAGCCGGCGCACGCTGCCGTTCTTCGGCGTCGGCCGCGAACGAGCCACCATTATCGCCTGCTCCATCCACTCGACCGCTCGCTTGCGCTCGTCGGCACTCGGCTGCTTCGCGTCCTCCGGCGGCATCGCTGCGGATTTGGTTTGCTTCAGCACGTGCTCCCACAGCTTGAGATGGCGGTCTTCCAACTTCGCATCGAGATGATCGACACGGACGCCGGATGTCATCTTGTCCGCATTGTGGCAGCGCACGCAGTGCGACTTCAGAAACGGCTTGACGCTAAGGTCGAACGACTTCTCAAGGGTGGCCGCATCGTCGGAACGGGCCGGCGTCGCCATGAACAACAACGCGAGCAGCAGGAACCATCGTCTGGCGGAAGTCATGACATCACTCAGGGGCGGCCGTCAACGTGCAGGAAGGTGGGATTGAGTGACGATACCAGAATTCGGCAGAAGCCGCAAGGATCGGACCGAGAAGCCGAGCAGGCCTTCGTCGGGACTGGCGACATCCGAATAGATATACTGCTGGCGATGCGAGTGATACTAACCCGAAGCGTAAGCGAGGGAGCATGTCATCGCCCTCGGTTACGCGTCGGGTTAATGATTGAAAGGGAACCTCTCCATGTTCGACCCTTCATCACACATTGGCCGTCGTCAACTCCTGGCGTACTCGGCCGCGGTTGGTTCGACGTTTCTTGCCACGAGCGCACATGGTGCGGACAAGAAGGACCCGCCGCGCAAGAAGTACGACATGAAGAAGTCGATCAACCTCTGGGCCTTTCCGTATCCGGATCGCATGTCATTGGAACAATGCCTGCAACTCGCGAAAGATGCCGGTTTCGATGGCATCGAGTTGAACTACGATCTGGAGAGCGACCTCTCACCCAAGGCCGGGCCGAAGGAACTCGAAGCGATTCGCAAGATGGCCGAGCGGATCGGCATCGCGATTAGCGGGCTCTGCTCGTTCCTGTTTTGGCCGTATCCACTATCAAGCAACGATCCGGCCAAGCGTGGCCGTGGCATGGAACTGGCCGCGAAGATGGTCGAGGCCGCACATCTGCTGGGAACGGAGAACCTGCTCGTCGTGCCGGGTGCAGTGTGCATTCCCTGGCGAACCGATCACGAGCCGGTGCCGAACGACGTGTGCGATAAACGCGCCCGTGAGGCCGTCGGCAAGGTGCTGCCTCTGGCCGAGAAACACAAGGTGCATCTGAACATCGAGAACATCTTCTTCAACGGCTACCTGATGACGCCGATGGAGATGGTCGCCTTCGTCGATTCGTTCAAGAGCGAGTTCGTGAAAGTGCATTTCGATACCGGCAACATTATGGAATATCAGTACCCGGAACACTGGATCGATCAGCTCGGCAAGCGAATCAAAAACGTGCATCTCAAGGAGTTCACGAAGAAGGGAACCGATCATTCGCTCGAAGCATTTCGACCGCTGCTCGATGGAACCACGAACTGGCCGGCCGTGCTGGAAGCGTTCGACAAGTCCGGCTACCGCGGCTATCTGACGTTTGAGTATTTTCATCCGTACCTTCATTACCCGGAAGCACTGATTCACCAGACTTCGGATTCGCTGGATCGGATGCTGGGGAAGAAGTGAGCGGTGCGGAGAAGAGACGAGTTGGAGACGAACTGCGTCGCCTTTGATTTCTTGGGCGGGTTCAGCAGGACGTCTTCCTGTGCTCCGTGGAGGTGGGACACGTCAGTCGAGTTGCCAGACCTGAAACCCGCCGTGGCCGACAGCATACAACCGCGAATTGGCCCCGAGTGCGAAGGCTTGCAGGTGGCCTTTCGGCTTGGCGACATGCGGAGGCGTTTCGTTTCCCGTCCAGAATACAATCGCACCGCCACCGTCGCCGCCACCGACCGCGATTAGCCATTTGCCGTCCGGCGTGAACGCGACGTGATTCAGAATCGCCTGGTGTTTGTCCTGTGCGAACGCGATACGCTTGCCGGCACGCCAGTCCCACAGTTCCATTCGACACGGGCCGACGAATCCATCCACGTTCGTGACGGCACCGATGCCGGAAATCGCCAGTTTCGTGCCATCGGGCGAAAACGCGAGGCCGCGAATTCCGCCGATGGCGCGGGCACGCTTCGTGGAATCGAAGGTGTAGAAGTCTGCGGCGCGGAACGCGGCGATCTGCTTGAAGACGACAAGGTCCCAGACGCGTACGAAGCCCGCACGGTCGCCGGTGGCTGCGAACTGAGCGTCCGGGCTGACGGCCACTGCATACATCGCCGACAGATAGCCTTCCGGCACCTTCGCGTCATGTCCCGTCCGTGTGCTAACGAGGTTGCCAGTTTTTCCGTCCCAGATCTTTAGCTTCATGTCGTCGCCGACGGACGTGAGCAGAAGGCCACCCTCGCTCGCGGCAAGCTTGCGGACCCAACCATCATGAGCCGCCACGCTCCGGATGACCTCTCCGTTGGACACATTGGACCAAATGATCGTGCCGTCGTAGCCCGAGGAAATCAAAACGTCTCCGCTCAGAATAAGCGAGGAGACGTAGTTGTCGTGTAGGTTCCACTTCTTCACCGCAGATGCTCGCGGATTCGACAAGTCGAGAGAATACAGGGCACCATCCATGCCGGCCCCGTAGAGCATGCGCCGCTTTTCATCGAGTGCGATACCGTACAGAATGCCCGGTGTCTTGGCCGAGGCGATCAGCCGGGCGTTTTTCGGATCGATCATACTCATGCCAGGATCTCCTTGATGACCTTGGCATCTTCCTTCGCTCGCGGCACGGGTCGCAGGCCGACCTGGTAGTCCCCGCGTGGGTCGATTCCAGCCGCCTTGTAGATCGTCGCCGCCAGGTCGCTCGCATTGGCCCGACCTTCCGTCACGGTCTTCCCGTCGGCATCGGTCTTGCCGTAAACGGCCCCGCCACGAAGCCCAGCCCCGGCCATCGCCACGGACCACGCGTCAGCAAAGTGATCGCGGCCAACGTCCGGATTGATAACCGGCGTGCGGCCAAATTCGGAGAGCACAATGACCAGCGTGGATTCGAGCAGGCCACGGTCCTTCAAATCACCAAGGAGTACACTCAGAACCTGGTCGAAGTCGGGCACGAGTTCGCGATGGCTTTCGAAGTTATCGTGATGGCTGTCCCAGAAGCCCTTTGCCACCTTCACGACTGGAACGCCGGCCTCGAGCAGTCGCCGAGCCAGGAGTGCCTGCTCGCCGAACGGCGTGCGGCCATAGCGATCGCGAATCGCTGCCGGCTCGCGGTTCAAGTCGAAGAGATGGTCGGCCCGCATTAGCCCGCGGACTTTCTGGAAGGCACTGTTGTAGCCGTTGACCATTTCGGAGCCGGCCCGATTCTCCGCGAAGCGATCGCTGAGCAGCGCTCGCAGTTCCTCGCGCTCGGCGTGGCGAGTCTCGGTCAAGCCGTCGGCCAGCGTGACGTGTTCCGGGCGGATCGACTTCTCCAGCAACAGCGGTGCGTGCTTCGCGCCCAGGAAACCGGCTCGCGGTCTTCGCCGCCCTTCCGTCGTGGTGAAGAAAGAAATGTAGTCCGGCAGCGGGCTTTCCTTCGCGGCCAGTTCCTTCGCCAGGACCACGCCGATCTCCGGATAATCGAGTGCCGCCTCTTTCGGCCGACCCGTGCTGATCAGATCGGCCGCCTGCTCGTGCTCGCTGATGCCGGTGTTGAGCGAGCGGATCACGGTGATATCGCGCATCATCGTCGCCAGCTTCGGCATCAACTCGCAAACATGGTAGCCAGGGATCGCAGTGGCAATGGTGCGGAACGGACCACCTGTCTCGCGTCCAGGCTTCGGGTCCCAGGTTTCAAACTGACTCGACCCACCAGCCAGCCAGACGAAAAGGACGCGCCGGCCACGCTTGCGGAGAGATTGCGCCGCTGGCTTCGCAGCGGAGATGCCGATGTTGCCGAAGGAGAGCGCGGTGGTGAGGCCGGCGAGCGATCCGTGGAGGAAGGCTCGGCGGTGGAGGCTGTGTTCGGGGGAATGGCCCCAGTTCATGAAAGGTCTCCGTCAACGGGTGGCGGACTCACTGGCTTAGTTGCGAGTGGTTTGTACCATCGTATTTTCACAACAAATACTGAAAGACATACCATGACCCACACACACGGCATGTAGGCAATCGTTGATGAGACCCATCCATACTTGATTAGTCCCGCATCTCGATTCGCCCACACCCACCATGCTGACAAGCTGACAACCAGGCATCCGGCACCTGCCCACAAAAGGGCGCGTACCCGTCCCGAACGAGCTGATCGAAATCGAACTAGCCAGAGACCCAACGAGACGATCGCAAGAGCGAGAAAAACTGGGCCCGCCCATTGGTAGAGTGGCTCGCGACCTTCCGGGATTTCGATCCGGTAGCGCAGACCCACTGCGTTGGCCCAAAGATCGACTCGGACCCAGAGTGCTGCCATCGACCCCTCCATTCAATGCATGTCCGAACTGGTGGGTTCCGAAGACTCCACCCACCCTACAAGACACGACCTAATGATTAAACCGAAACTCCGCCGACGCCACTAGCGACCACACCAAATCCTCGCACATCTCCTGCCGTTTGCCGCCGTGGCGTTTCAGCCACGATTCGAGTTTACCCAGTTCGCTTGCGGTTGCGGGGCGAGCGAACACTGTGCGAATCGCCGTTTTCAAGAGATCACGGTCGTCGTTCGTTGCGGCCAGGCGTGCGACCAGATTCTGATCGCCGGTTGTGAGCAACTTTCGCATCGCCTCGCCGTTGGAGACGAACAGAGCTTCGCGGGCACTGCTCTGGAAATCGTTCGTTCGCGGGTCGAGTGCTGGCAACAACTCGGTTGTCTGCTTGTCGAGGGCGGTCAAGTGTGCGGGTGAACCATCGAAGGTGCCATCGCCTAACACGATGACCAGCGAGCGAGCCAATTGTCGTTGCGACAGCGGACGCAGCCGAGTCACGGCGAAGTGGCCGGCGGCAGGCAGCTTGCCATCGGTCCAGTGATTATCGAGTCGGTACGTGCGGCTCGAGACGATCGCACTCACTAGCTTGCGGATGTCGTAGCCAGTCACGGCGAAGTCTTCTGCGATTCGATCGAGCAGAGCCGGGACCGAGGCCACGTTGCCGGTGTGCATTTGATCGACCGGGTTAACCAGGCCTTGGCCGAAGAAGTAGTCCCACAACCGGTTGACGAATGAGCGGCTGAAGAATTTCTGTTCGTTGAATGCGATTTGGACGAGTGCTTCGCGTCGGTTTGTTTTTCCCTTCGCTTGCGCTTCAGGCTCCGTCACCTTGCTGGTCAGGAACATCATCGGGGCGACTCGCTCTTTGCCATCCTTGCCCGCGAACTTGGCTTCGCCGTCCGGTTTCTCGGTGATGCTGCCCTTGCCACCCGTTGTGCGGACGAGAAACGCGGCCATGCCGTAGTAGTGATCCCGCTTCCAGTCGGGCACCAGCGGATGATCGTGGCAGCGGGCACAGGAAATGTCGACGCCGAAGAACGACCGGGCCACGTCGACCGTCAGCACATCGAGATCCTTTGCACGCTTATCGAGGAAGCCCACGGCCGGCTTGCGAGCGTCCGTGTCCCACGGGCCGAGCATGACTTCGCGGAACACGATGTCCCAGCCCTTACCATCGTGAAGTGCCTTGCGGAGATAACCGACGAACGCGTCGTTGCCGGCATGTCGTCCCTGGATGATCTCATCCAGCACTGTTGCGAAGTACCACTCGAACTCGGGCCCAGCGAGGAGTTGCCGGACGGTCGCTGCGTACTGGTTCAGTTGAAAAGTGTCAGCTTCCCTGGCGGTAGGCACGCGGCCGGTCAGATCCAGCAGGAGCCGCCGGAAGAGTTCAGGGCCGTTCGCCACGGATGAAGGCCGAATGCTGGCCTCCCGCCAGTGGCGTTCCATCTGTCCATCGACATCCAACACCACTCGCGGCATCGGGGCGTCGGCGCCGACAGCGAGCGTGGTGACGAATAGAAGGGCGAGCAGACTGGCCAACCGCATCGGCGTGCTCCGGCTCAAAACGAGAGAATGGATGATAATCGGTGTGACCCAGCCGATCAATCGTTGCCTGCGATGTTCGTATGGTTCGAGGGTATTGTGGGACCGCACCCTGGGTAAAAGGGTGCGGCCGAGCATCTCCATCAAGCTCATACTTTCGGCAACTGCCACGGGTCGCGCCGTTCGCGGTCGAGCCACTTCTCAACCTCGGCTGGGGCATCCACGAATTTCCAGGCCTTCGGGTCCCACTTGAACGACTGGTGCGTCCAGTAAGCGATGTTCCCGAGATGGCAAACCGTCACGGAGCGAGCGCCGACTTCCACGTCACAAATCGGCTTCTTGCGTGAACGAATACACTCAAGCCAATCGCGCTGATGGCCGGGCGACTTGTAGAGATGTACTTCTTTCTCACCGAGCTTTTCCTTGATGATGTCGCCCGGATCGCTGGCCAGGTAGCCGCGGTTGACGAAGATTTTTCCAGTCTCGCCAATGAAGGCCACGCCGTTCACCTTTTTGCCTGGCTCGTATTCCTCAGCGTGAATCACCGGCACGCCATTCGAGTAGATGTATTTCAATCCTCGCTCGGCCTTGGGATCGGCCGGAGGAATGATTTCAACCGGTCCGGCCTCGTCCATTCCGAGGCCCCATTGTGCGATGTCAAAGTGGTGAGCACCCCAGTCGGTCATCATGCCGCCGCTGTACTCGCGGTAGTTTCGCCAGTTCGGGAAATTGGTATGCACGCCACGCGGCGACAGGATCGAGTTGTAGGCCCGCTTCGGGGCCGGGCCGAGCCAGCGGTCCCAATCGAGGCCCGCCTCGTCCTTCTCTTCCGGCAAGTCGCAAGGCTTGCTCGGACTGCCGACGTTCACATAAACGGCTTTCAGTTTGCCGATTCGTCCGCTGCGAACCAATTCGCACGCCTGTCTGAACTCGCCGCTTGATCGTTGCTGGCTGCCGACCTGGAACACGCGCTCGTGCTTGCGCGAGGCGTCGATCAATAACTTCGCTTCCAGAATCGTGAGCGTCAGCGGCTTCTCGCAGTAGACGTCCTTCTTTGCGGAGATCGCTTCCAGGCTGGCGAGCGTGTGCCAATGGTCAGGCGTGGCGATGACGACGGCGTCGATGTCCTTGCGGGCGATCAACTCGCGGAAGTCGGCATAGGCGGTGCAGCCCTTGTAAGTGCCGCTCTTGGTCGCGTCGGCATACTTCTGCTCAACGCTCTTCTTGGCTGCCTCACGGCGAGTCTTGTCCACATCGCAGACGGCAAGAACTTGCACGTCCTTCTGGCCGAGGTAGAAACCCAAATGCCCGCGGTTCATGGTCCCCATGCCGATGAAGCCAAGCCCCAGGCGATTGCTGGCCGGGTCCTTCTTCTCCTGCGCGAGGACCGAGTTTGAGAGCAACAAGGGCAGGGCCGCCGCCCCTGAAACGAACGTTCGACGACTGATCTCATTCATCGGAGGCCTCGGGGAGAGGAAGGGGAGAACATGTGGCTGGGGTTAATCTATCCGCATCCGGGGATCGACCGCGAGAGAAAATGCAAGTTGTGTCCAAGTTTGACAAAGACCGTAACACAACCGAGACGGTTCTGCTACGCAATTGAAGTGATATGCGTCTCGCCTCAAAAATCTGCTATTCTGGTCTTACATTCTGATCGACGTTGCCGCTGGACGACTGCAAGGCACTGCCCGCACTGCCCGGAACCATCGAATGTCCATCTCGCTACTTGCTCGCTTCTTCTCCCTGGCGTGTGGTCTCACCATCCTATCGCTTGATGGCGTTCTCACTGCCGCACCAACCGACGAGCACTTCGAGAAGAAAGTCCGGCCACTGCTGCTGGCCAAGTGCGCGAGTTGTCACGGCCCCGAGAAAATCAAAGGTGGCCTGAGGCTCGACGCCGCAGGAATCGCCAAGGGGGGCGAGTCTGGCCCGGTCGTGGTTCCGGGCAAGCCGAACGAAAGCCGGCTGATTCAAGCCGTGCGGCAATCCGGCGAACTGAAGATGCCACCGAATGGAAAACTGAAGGAGACGGAGATCGCCGATCTCGTGGCCTGGGTGAAAGACGGAGCGGTGTGGCCGAATGCCCCGAGCGTTGCTCCGGAGCCAGCGAAAAAGATCGCTCGTTCGATCGAGCCGAACGACAAGTCAATTCAACCGAACCTTCAGGCCTGGTATCGGGCAGATCGTCTGCCGATGACGGACGGCAAGCCAGTACACGTTTGGCCGGATTCCAGCGGCAAGGGCCGCGACCTCTCGGCAACGAGCGGCGTCCGGACGGGAGGGGTCGGACAAGCGGGGACGTTCATTGCGGCCAGCACGGTCCATCGACGACCTGCGGTTGGCGGCCTCGCGCACCTTTTGCACGGCAGGCAACAGCAGTCCGATCAGGATCGCGATGATGGCAATCACCACGAGCAGTTCGATCAGGGTGAAAGCGGAACGACGCAACATGGAAGCCTCCGAAAAAGCGGAGAGGAGGAATGAACTCGGCCCGAGGCAGGTGGAAGGATACCGTCAGGCCCAACCGGTATACATACTTTGTGCCCCATCCTGCCGAGTGAAGGCAACAAAATCATTCCAAGTCAGAGGCCGAAGCGCCAGCGAGGCGAACCGGTCGCCGCTTAGGCGAACGACAGGAAATAATGTACTCCTCACGCGGAGCGTGAGGAGTACACTAGGTAAGCCATTTCCTGCCGCTCGCCGTAGCATCTTTAGCTTTTGGGAGCAAATTGGTGCAAATTGTTGCAACCACCCCTTTCGGCATCGGGGTTGCCAAGCCAAACGATCTTTTTGCTGGATGGGACATTTTGGGACATTTTGGGACACTTGCAATTGTGGATCAGGCGCGATTTTCGACGCAAGTGATTCGCCAATAGCATGTTTTGCAACTGACCGCTTCACTGTTCACTACTGTACACCGCAACGAGCGATGTGTGACACTTTTGGCAGCCCCCGGAGCCAAACGATTTTTTTCCTGGATGCGACATTTCGCGACATTTTGCGACACTCCAAGCCGAAGTTGTGCCGTAGCGCAGCTCGCCACAAAGAAGATAGCGCGGCGGAGTGGCAAACGTAAGAGCAGTTTCAGTCGATTTTGAAAAATGTAGCCCTCTCACTCCGCGAGAGGGAGGCGAGATTTGCGATCGTTTGACGCTCTGCGTCGAACGGGCGTCTTCTCCGCTCCGCGGAGGGTGGACAGGCAGCAGGAAAGGTCGCTCGCCCCAGGGGCACGCGCTCGCATCTCCGCAGAGCGGAGATGCTCGCGTTCGACGCAGAGCGTCAAACGATCAGAATGAGCGGTTTTCTCAAATCATCAATGCCGGCAACTCGCCTGGCTTCAAGTCGAGCTTGTCGAGCAAACTCACCAGGAACCAATCGAGCCCTCCTGCGCCGGTGAGGGTGTCTTTCTCGGTGTCTTGAACCGTTGATACCGAGAGGAACGTCGTTCCATTCAGGCCGCCGCCAGTCTGCAGATACGCGATGCGATCTTCATAGATCGAAGTCGAGTTCCATTCGTTGAAGATGTTCGTCAAGCCCGTCAGGTCCGTATCGAAACTCGTCGAGCCGCCGATTAGCAAATCTTCCCCCGTGCTGCCGCCGCCAGCGAGTTTGTCGCTACCCGCTCCACCAATAAGCACGTCGCGGCCCGTGCCGCCGGTTAGTTTGTCGTTGCCCGACCCGCCGCCGAGCAGGTTATTCCCCTTGCCGCCTATGAGCCTGTCATCATTCGCTTCACCGAAAAGCCGATCGTCGCCGCTGCCGCCTGTGAGTACATCGTTGCCGAAGCCGCCATAGAGATCGACCGGCTTGGTGATCTTCGCATTCACCGTGATCTTGTCGTTGCCGCCCAGGCCACGCAC
>SIAJ01000045.1 GCA_009691845.1 Gemmataceae bacterium | reverse complement strand
GCTCATGGCTCGACTCATGTACGGAGCCGGCCTGCGCCTCATGGAAAGTTGCCGCCTTCGGATGAAGGACATCGATCTCGAACGCGGCCAACTCACGGTTCGCGAAGGAAAAGGGGACAAGGATCGCTTTGTGATGTTGCCGGCCGCCACGCGCGAGCCGATTTTGCATCGGATGGAATGGCGCAGCGCCCTACATGCCGTGGACATTGCGGGTGGCGAGGGACGAGTCGAGATGCCGAGTGCGCTGGCCCGGAAGTTTCCACATGCCGACCACGAGTTGAGCTGGCAGTTTGTGTTTGCGTCGCGGAAGTTGTCGCGCGATCCGCGCACCGGAGCGGTGGGCCGACATCACGTGCATGAAGGAGCGGTCACCCGAGCCGTGACCGAGGCTGTACGCGGCCTGGGCTGGACCAAGCGGGCAACCTGCCACACGTTGCGGCATTCGTTCGCGACGCATTTGCTGGAACGCGGTCAGGATATTCGTACCGTGCAAGAGTTACTGGGCCACAACGATGTGCGAACGACGATGATCTACACCCACGTGATGGAACAGGCGTCCACGCGGGTGCGCAGCCCGCTGGATGCTTAGTGGATCGATTGTTTTTTCATTTGGAGTGCGGAACTGTCGTTCCGCTTTCTGTTGTTGTTCTGTTTTGGAGGTGGCGGCTCGCAACGGTCTCGTTCTGCGATCGGCGGAGAGTGGGTGCTGAAATGAGAGCAACCACACTCCTTCCTCGTGCCGGTTCAGCCCGCACCGCCAACGAAAACATTGTTCGCGCTCGTTCCGAAAACGCAGTTCCACTGGCGAATGCCATCGACTCCGCAGGGAATGCACCCTGGTTTCGCATGCAATCGTGCCACGATGCCGCGCGTTCTTGCTCAGCCATGATCGCCAACATCCATATCTTAAGCCGATGGTCGCATTGCGTTTGGGAACCCGGGGCAGCCAGCTCGCACTATGGCAGGCGAATTACATCGCCGATCGTTTGCGGCCCATACTCGACCCTCGGCCAGTCGAACTTGTCATCATCGAAACCCACGGCGACCAGGTTCAAGATCGTCCGCTTGCCAGCATGGGCGGATTCGGCGTATTCACGAAGGCGATTCAGGAAGCGTTGCTCGCGAACCTTGTTGATGTGGCCGTGCATAGTCTGAAGGACTTGCCGACCATTCCCATATCAAACCTTACGCTCGCTGCGGTGCCGCCACGTGGCCCGAATGGCGATGCACTTGTTTCGACCAGACATGCCCGATTTGCCGACCTTCCGAACGGTGCGACCATCGGCACCAGCAGCTTGCGACGCAAAGCCCAATTACTGAATCGCCGAAAGGACTTGCGGATTGTCGATCTGCGTGGGAACGTGGAGACCCGTCTGCGTAAGCTCACTGAGCAGAATCTGGATGCCATTGTTCTTGCCGAGGCGGGCTTATTTCGGCTCGGACTCAGCGATTCGATCACGGAAATTCTGGATTCGAACTGGATGCTGCCGGCCGTGGGACAAGGTGCGATTGGCCTGGAATGTCGCGAGGACGATGCGGAAAGTCGGCACCTGGTCGAGGCCGTCAATGACCCCGCGACCCTGAGTGCGGTGCGTGCGGAACGGGCGATGCTGTGGGCTCTTGGCGGCGGCTGCCTGGTGCCGATTGGAGCGTTGAGCAAGGTGGAAGGTAACACGCTTACCTTGCGGGGGGCCGTCCTTTCGCCGGACGGTTCGCGAAAAATCGTGGACACGCATCGTGGCACGTCCGAAGAGCCGCTGAATATTGGTTCGGAGTTGGCAGCACGATTGCTGTCAGCCGGGGCACGAGAATTGCTTTCTTTATTGTAACGCTTTGCTAACGCGTCGCGACGAAACGGGAACTATCAATGGCTTTTTCCATCCTGGGCATCGGCACGGCAAACCCAACGGGCACGCTCGATCAGCACGATGCCCAGAAGGTTGCGGAATATTTGTGTGCCCAGTCGGCCGAGCAGGCCACGTATATCCCTGCGATCTACGGAGGCAGCGGCATCTCGCGGCGATTCATTTGCCTGGGCACGCAGGTGATCAAGGACATTGTCGAAAACACGCGGATTTCGAACTCGCCGTTCCTGCCGTCGGGCGAGCCGGGCGATCGAGGGCCGACGACTCGCGAGCGCATGGCCATCTACGAAGCGGAAGCGCCGCTGCTCGCGATCAAGTCCAGCGCGGAGGCGTTGGCCCAATCGGGCGTGTTGCCGAACGAGATCACGCATCTCGTGACCGTTTCCTGTACGGGCTTCGCGGCCCCGGGTTTTGATGCCGCCATCATCAACGATCTGGGTCTGTGCCCGTCGGTCGAACGGACGCACGTCGGCTTCATGGGTTGCCATGCCGCGTTGAACGGGCTTCGCGTGGCCCGTGCTTATGCGGAAAGTGATCCGAAGGCACGCGTGCTCGTCTGCTCCGTGGAATTGTGCAGCCTACATTACAACTACGGCTGGGATCCGCAGAAGGTTGTGGCCAACGCCTTATTTTCCGATGGTTCCGGTGCGATCGTCGGAGCAGCCAGCGGCGGCACCTCCAGTACTTGGCACGTGACGGCCAACGGCTCGTGCATGATCCCCGAGGCGGCCGAGGTGATGACTTGGACAATCGGCGACCACGGCTTCGGCATGACGCTTTCAAAGAAGATTCCCGAAGTGATCGGCAAAAAGCTGCGGCCCTGGCTCGATGAATGGTTGGCCAAGAGCGGCAAGAAAATCGGCGATATCAAATCGTGGGCGATTCATCCGGGTGGGCCAAAGATTCTCGATGCCGCCTCGACTTCGATCGGCTTGAAGGGCGAAGAGACCTGGGCCTCACGCGAGATTCTCGATCAATATGGCAACATGTCGAGTTCAACGGTGATCTTCATCTTGAAGAAGCTGATGGCCAAGAAGTCGCCGTTACCGTGCGTATCGATTGGCTTCGGGCCCGGGTTGAACGTGGAAGTCGCGTTATTTGAGTAGTCGCATCCCGGGTGGGTAAAGGCTTTACGCCACCCACCAAATCAGCGCTCACGGTAGGTTCTGCGAAGCCTTCACCCACCCCGCGGCGGCCTTTCCGAGTGCATCTCGTCGGGCGGGATCATGCATGAGTTTGTACATGATTCGTGCGAATTCGTAGGGCGATCCGTTCGGGACCAGGATGCCGGTTTCGTTGTGTCGAATGATGGCGGACATGTCGGGAGTGGCCGTTGCAACCACGGCTCGACCTGCTGCCATTGCTTCGAGGGCCACGTTTACACCGCCGGTCTTTTGCGGGAGAATGACGATCTCCGCGAGGCCGAGAACATTCGGCACATCCGGACGTGCCCCGAGGAACATGACTCGCGATCCTTCCGGAGCCAAGCCATGCGAGGCCGACTCAATTTTCTCGCGACCCGGCCCGTCGCCCATCATTAGTAAACGGGCCGACTTTTCCGGATAGCGGATGTATTCGAAAACCCACAGAGCGACGTAGAGGTCCGAGTTCCGCATCTGCCCGGCCGTCATCAGCAGTGGAACATGCGGCGAGACGCCAATCGAACGGCAAAACTCGTCACGATCCGGCAGAGGAGGTGGCAAGGCAACCACCGGTCGGACCACTTCGATGAGGGCGGCGGAAATTTCCTGAGCGATCAGATGATCGCGTGCCACAGCATGTGGGACCTGGATGCGGCCCACCTGGTTGACCCACCGGCGATTGATCCGATTCAACTTCTCTCGGCCCTTGAGCGTAAGAATTATCTCTAGTCGGTCGAGGCCAATGCCCGTCAGTTTGGCGGCTCGCAGTGCGGAGAGGCCGAAGACGTGTAGCGTACCCTCGCGAGTCTCGTCTAGTCGTCTGCGTAGTAAGAGAAAATCGCCGATGTCGAAGAAGCGGCGGCCTCGATGTCCTTCGACGGCGAGTCCCGCCATTCGCAGTGGAGTCGAGAAGGTGCCGTCGCCGGCGAGCGAGAACACGTTCACCGGGTGGCCAGCCGTTTTCATGGCAGGAGCAAGTAGCGATACTTGCTTGGCATGGCTGGCGTGGCCGAGGTCGGGAACGAGAAAGGTAACGGGTCGCATTGCGTCAGGCCGGCCTATCGAGTACGCCGATAAACGGCAGGTTGCGAAACTCGTCGTCGTAGTCCAGCCCGTAACCGACGACGAATTCGTTGGGAATTTCGAAGCCGACAAAGTCCGGCTCGATGGCGACTTCCTGACGCCCCTTCTTGCGGAGAAGCACAGCAGTTCGCACGGACGCCGTGCCCAGCCCACGCAGATGATCGACCAGATGTTTCATGGTCCGGCCGGTATCGAGAATATCGTCGATCAACAAAATATGTCGCCCTTTGAGATCGGGGAGGAGGTCGTCCTGAATGTGCAATTCGCCCCCTTGTGTGGTCGCTCCGCGATAACTCGAAGCCTGCACGAGTGCAATTCGCAGCGGAAGATCGAGCCGACGGATCAGGTCGGCGAGGAAAACCAGGCAACCCGTGAGTACGCCGACAATCGTGAGCGGCTGTCCTTCGTAGGCACGGGCGATTTGGCCCGCAACGAGTTCGACTCGCTTCGAAATCTCGTCTTCTGGGATCAAAACGCGCACGAAGGCCGCTCCAGGGTGTAGGATCATTGAACGGAGTGTGAAGCGATAGGGAAGTGTGGATTCGTTCATGTTCATCGATCTCAATTGCGATCTGGGCGAGGGGGCGGGAACGGATGGCGAGTTACTCCCTTTGATTACCTCGGCCAACGTTTGCTGCGGGGCTCACGCGGGTGACGCCGCCGGAATCCTGGCGACTCTCAAACTTGCCGCGAAACACGGCGTGTCCATCGGGGCCCATCCGGGCCATCCGGACCGCGAAAACTTTGGCCGCCGCGAGTTGCAAACCCCGCCGCGAACTGTGTTGGAGGAGACGATCCAGCAAATCGCCTCGCTCAGGGAAATCGCGAACAAACTCGGGCAGAAATTGCGGTATGTGAAGCCACACGGCGGCCTATACCACCAAGCCTGTCGGGACGATGCCTATGCGGACGCGATCGTTTCCGCGTGTGTCTGGCACGAGTTGCCCGTGATTGGGCTACCAGGCTCACGGCTGGAACATCGGGCAACGGGACGCGTCCCGTTTTTCGCGGAGGGATTCGCAGACCGAGGATACCGTACCGATGGCTCGCTCATTTCACGAGATGAACCGGGCGCGTTCATCGAGAGCCCGCATGAAGCGGCTCAGCAAGTGCTGAAATTGATTTCGGAACGTGGCGTGCGGACGATCTGCGTTCACGGCGACAATCCGCAGGCCGTCGAGTTCGTTAGAGCGATACGCGAGGAATTGCTACGCGGCGGGGCCGAGTTGCGGGCGTTCGCATGAGCCTACGCATTCTTTCACCCGGCACTCACACACTCGTGGTCGACGGCGGCCGACCACGGACGCGTTCGCTCGGCATTCCAGTGGGCGGTCCTTCGGATCGTTCGGCGTTGGCAATCGGCAACGCACTCGTCGGCAATGCCCCGCAAACGCCGGCCCTGGAAATCACGCTCATGGGGCCAACACTCATTGCGGTTCGGGATGTGGGCATGGGCGTGTTCGGTGCTCCGTTTCAAGTCTACCGCGATGGCGAAGCGATCGAGGCGGGGCACACATTCACACTGAAGGAAGGTCAAACATTGCGAACCGGCGGCACGCCGCGCGGCTGCCGAGCGTATCTCTGCGTGCCTGGCGGATTCCGTTTCCCAAAGGTCCTGGATAGCGTGACCGGCTTCAAGCCTGTGCTGGCGGATGACATTCTTGAATGCAACTCCTCGGTTCTTCCCGGTCGCGGACTCGGCACGAACCCTTCTATCTCGGAAAAGACCGTTCGGTTGCGTTGTCTGCCGGGGCCGCAAGCCGACTGGTTCAAGGATGCATTCTTCTCGAATAGCTACAGAGTCACGCCCGATTGCAATCGCATGGGCTTGCGGCTGGATGGCCCGCCTCTCAAGATGCCGAAACGCGAACTTGTTTCGGAGGCGGTTGCCCCTGGTGCGATCCAGATCACGAACGAAGGCAAGCCGATCGCGATTGGTGTGGATGGCCAAACGATCGGGGGCTACCCAAAAGTGGCCCATATCATTTCGGCTGATATCGATCGATTAGCACAATTGCGGCCGGGAGATGACGTTCGCTTTCAGTTGGTCAGCGCGAGGAAGGCGGAAGAATTCTCCACCAAACAGCGGGTGGAACTCCACGAATTACTCCGAAGAATCGCGTTCGGCATCGGCTAGCCCGCATTCGCCGCCGTCGCTTTCTCCATCGGTGGCCGCTTGAGATGATGGCCGGTCGCTTGCTGATACGCGTTGGCCACGACGAGCAGTTCGGTTTCGCCGTACAGTCGCCCGGTGAATGTAATTGAGGTCGGCGTCTCCGTGTCGCCCTGTTTGGTGAAGCCGTTCGGAAGCACGGCTGTCGGGTGGCCGGTGAGATTCGTGATGGCCATATCCACGTACGGATCGCGATTCATATAGAGATCGACTTTCTCGAACAGCGTTTCCATTTCCCGCATGAGCAGCGTGCGAATACGATTGGCCCGGATGTACTCCACGGCCGGGATGAATTGTCCGAAGCGGAACGAGTTCGCCCAGGTGCCGATGCCTTCGTTGATGCCCTTTCGAGTGAGATCGTCGAACGCAGCCGCACATTCGGCATACAGGATCGTCTGCACGTCCGCGGGATACTGATCAGGCAACTTGATCGGCACCAAGGTCACACCAAGTTCGCGGAGTGTTTGGAGTTCCTTGCGTTCCTTGTCCCCCTTGCCTTCCACGAAACCGACCTTCATCGCTTTGAGTTCACGTTTCGCGGGCCAGTTGAACGGGCGATCCACGGCCGCGGCATCGCCGGCGTCGGCCCCGTGGATGGCACCTAACACGAGAGCGCAATCTTCCATCGACCGGCAAATCGGCCCGAGTTTGTCCATGGTCCAGGAGAGCGTCATGCACCCGGCCCGGCTAATTCGTCCGAACGTCGGCCGCAGGCCGCTCGCTCCGCAACGCGTGCATGGCGAGACAATGCTGCCCATGGTCTCGCTGCCAATGGCGAAGCCGACGAGGCCCGCGACCACGGCCGAGGATGAGCCAGCAGACGAGCCACTCGAACCTTGCTTCACATTCCACGGATTACGCGTCATGCCGCCGAACCACAAGTCGCCCTGAGCGAGCGCCCCGAGGGTCAACTTCGCCACCAGCACGGCCCCGGCATCTTCGAGTTTTTTCGCGACCGTCGCTTTCACGTCGAGCGTTTGATCCTTGTAAGGTCCAGCACCCCACGTCGTCTTGTAGCCGGGATAGGCGATCAGGTCCTTCGCTCCCCACGGAATACCGTGGAGTGGCCCGCGATATTTGCCAGCCGCGATTTCCTTGTCTGCCGCCTCCGCTTGCTTCAATGCGAGTTCTTCCGTGAGCGTGACGACGCATTTCAACGCCGGATCATATTTCTTGAGCCGTTCCAAATAGAGTTTGGTGAGTTCGACCGAAGAGACGGCCTTGGTTCGCACCAATTGCGAAAGTGCCGTCAGCGGCAGAAAGGCCAGATCCTCGTTAGAAGCCGGTTTCTTGGGAACCGCACCCGAAATCGGCTCGACCGTTCCACGAGGCTCCGCTTTTGTCAGAACCGAGGAGGGTAAGAACGCGAATGCGGGCGGCACGTCGTTCGTCAGGGTCACTTGGCGATTGCGTTCGTATGACCGCAGGCCATTATTCAAATTGCGAACCAGCGCGCGCCGTTCCGCGTCCGTGAGTTTGAGTCCCGTGATCCACTCGGCCTTCTCGATCATCTCGACTGTGACGGTCATGCTTTCCTTCGGCACCTGAGCGACGACGGCCCGTTGAAAGACCGTGCTGCCGATCCCGATCGCGGCAAGCGACTTCATTAATTGACGACGCGAGGGAGCGAGTGGCTGTTCCATGGTGAGTGCGGCGCAAGTGGTTTCGGATCTCTATGGAACGAGTATATTACCCGGCAGAATCTTCACGCCACGAGAGTTACATGATGCCAGCAATCGATCCGCTCACGATGATCCGCCCTCGACGCGAAATCATGGGCATGTCGGCCATCCTGTTGCCCTACGACGAACGCGGCCGAATCGATTGGGACGGCTTCCGCGAGCATCTCGCACGCACGCTGGCGGCCGGCCTGGTCCCCGCCATCAATATGGATACGGGTTATGTGAATCTCATCACGCCCGAAGAACGCCGAATGGCGTTGGCCGAAACCAAAGCGTGTGCCGATCGCCGTGCCTTTGCAGCAGGCGCCTTCGTTTGCGACTCGGCTGGCGATCCATTCAATCTGGATGCCTATCGACGAGCAATCGAGGATATCCAGGAAGCCGGTGGAACGCCGGTGATCTTCCAATCGTTCGGGCTTACATCACTCGAAGGCGACCGCCTGCTCGATGCCTATCGGGCCATCGCGAAGTTCACGCCACACTTCATCGGCTTCGAACTCGGCCAGATGTTCGCTCCGTTCGGGCGTATCTACGACCTCGATACGTATGCCGGATTGATGGCGATTCCCGAGTGCATGGGAGCGAAGCACTCGTCTCTCAATCGCGAACTGGAGTGGCAACGTCTTCTTCTTCGCGATCGGGTTCGACCCGAGTTTCGTGTTCTGACCGGCAATGATCTGGCCATCGACATGGTGATGTACGGTAGCGATTATTTGCTGGGCCTGAGTACATTTGCCCCGGATCTATTCGCCAAACGCGATGCCATGTGGCTTGCCGGCGATCCGGGTTTTTACGAGTTGAACGATCTGCTGCAGTATCTCGGCTTCTTCGCGTTCCAGCCCCCGGTGCCGGCCTACAAGCACTCGGCGGCACAATTGTTGAAGCTGCGAGGCTGGATCCAACACGACGCTCCGCACCCACAGGGAATGCGGCGATCGCAGAGCGATGTGGAAATCTTGCGAAATATTGTTGAGCGGATGCGGAAGTGGGGGTGATTTCCTGCCCACAGACTCAACCCTGGTTAGATTCTTACCAGTGAAATTCTCTGCACGTTGCGGAGAAGTTCCTCATAGTAGTCCGCACACTCCGTGTGCGGACTACTATGCTTGCGGTTCAAGCGCGTTAGGTGCGTCGCCGTCTCAGCCATTTTCCCAATCGGGGATAGCGCACCAGCAACTCCTTCAGCCGTCTCGCAATCGGCCCTGATAATACCAGTGAATGTTCCAACCGTTTCACCAGTTCCTCGTAATGGCCCGCAACCTCGGTCAATTGTTCCTCGCGCACGTTCAATTCGGCCCGATGCCCTTCCGTACTGCGGCGAAGCGTTTGCTTGATTTCGTCCCCCACGAAACGTGCCCAGTTGCGGTCGGCGTCCAGATCGCTGAGATTCAGATTCGGATCGCAGGCATAGTCAAAGGGAAGCATCGCGTTCGTCATCGTTGATGCGATTTCGTGTGCCTCCCTGGTAGGCAGCAGCAGCTTCCACAAGCCAGGCGAGCCTTTCCAGAAATGGTTGTTGATCGCTTCCTTCCGCAGTTGGCCGAGCGAGCAATTCTGAATCACGGCCTCTCTCGACGAAGCACGAATGGGTCCGAACGCCGTTTCGATTTTCTGCAATTCGGCATCCGTATCGCGAACGCAGTCTTCGTAGCGCAGGCCGAGCACGCCCGGTTGGCCCCACCAGTCCGGCGTGACTGCGAGTAGTTCGCCCGCTCGAGGGCCTTTCGCGTACTCGATGAATGCCCGACTTCGCGGCATGGTCGCATAAATCTCCGCTTCCGTGCCACCGGCCCCGAGGAGCCAGTGTTCCGACTCGGATTCGTACACGCAGAAATGCAAAATCGAGATCAGCACATCGAGTGGATGCCGAGCAACCGTTACCACGCGAAAGCCATGTTCGGCCAATTTTGCGACGAATCCCGGCTCGCGTCGCCAGTGGATTTGCAGAACAACTTCGGCAGGCAACGTGGCCCAATCCGCATCCGCCATGAAGTGCCGGGCGAAATGTGGCACCTGGTACGCGGCCCCAAGGAGATGCCGCACCCACGTATTTCCCGCTCGTGGCGTGCTGACGACGGCGATTCGTAGAGGCGGACTCATTCGGTTGTGGTTCCCGTGTGTACCATGCCTACATTACATACCTGCACACTGGAAGGGAGACTTTCTTGCCTCGGCTCCGGACACCGACACTGGGCGTGGTCCTTGCTCTCGTGAGCCTAGCGGGCTTGATCTTATTCGTTCGCGGCAACTCTCCTTCATTCGTCCCGACCGATCTTCCACCGTCCGAACGCCAACTTGTCGAATTCCTGCTCCTCCTGCCGCTGGCCGCATTGATCTGCTGTGTCATCCGAACGGTGATCGGTTTGCACACGTTCGGCACCTTTGCCCCTGCATTGCTTGGCCTGTCCTTTCGCGAGGTACAATCGCTCGCCGGGGTGTTCATCCTCATCGTCGTGCTCTCGGTCGGCTGGATGACTCGACGCGGACTCGCTCGATTGAACCTACTGCAAGTTTCACGCTCGGCCGTGTTGCTCAGCGTGGCCGTCATGTTGCTGCTGGCCTACGTGCTGCTCTCGAATCATCGTGGCAATCCGGTCTCAGGGGCGATTCCTTTTTTGCCGCTCGTGATTGTGACCGCACTGGTCGAGCGCTTCTGGACCATGGAAGAGGAAGACGGAACGTCCGCCGCCTTACGCACGATGGGGGCCACGATGCTTACGTCCTTGACGGTGTTCCTGTTTGTGCGTTGGGAATTCATCGTTCGCTCGATGGTCGACAATCCGGAGTTGCTCGGGTTCGTGGTGGCCGCGCAGATCACTCTTGGGCGTTACACCGGTTTTCGACTCGTCGAACTTTATCGCTTCCGCGATCTGGCCAAGGACCAACCGTGATGTGGTGGCCACTCACTGCCCATCGTCTTCGCTCGCGTGGCGTGTTCGGCATGAACGCTCGCAATGTCGGGGGAATTCTGCGTCACAATCCGCGGGCCTTGTTTCCGATTGTCGACGACAAGCTAAAGCTCATCGAAATCTGTCAACGCATCGGCGTGCCCACGCCGGCCGTGTATGCCGTGTTTGAACGGCACGGCGACCTGCGACACCTGCGTGAAGTGCTCGATGCCCATCCCGATTGCGTGATCAAGCCGGCCCGGGGCTCATCGGGTCGAGGGATCGTTTTGCTGACTGGTCGCCTCCCAGCGGGCTACCTCCGCAACAACGGTTCCACTTCCACGATCAATGAACTTCGCCGGCACCTGTCCGATTTGCTCTCCGGCATGTACTCGCTCGGCGGCCGACCGGATCGTGCCATCATTCAACAACGACTGACGACACATCCCACGCTGGAGCGAATCAGCTATCGCGGCACGCCCGATGTCCGCGTGCTCGTCTACCGTGGCGAGCCGGCGATGGCCATGCTGCGATTGCCGACGCTCGAATCGAACGGTCGGGCGAACCTGCACCAGGGGGGCGTCGGCGCAGGAGTCGACATTGGAACGGGGCGAACAACGCGGGCGGTCTGGCGTGGCCGCAGTATCGACCGTCATCCCGATACCGGCGAACCGTTGGCAAAGCGCACAATCCCCGACTGGCCCGCGATCCTACTTGCCGCGAAGACCATCGCCCGAGCCACCGGCCTGGGCTACGTCGGCGTCGATGTCGTGCCCGATGCGACTTCCGGGGCGATGGTGCTCGAGGCGAACGCCAGGCCGGGCTTGGCGATTCAGACGGCGAACGGGGTGGGTTTGGGGAAGGTGTTGGAACGAATTGATGCGATGATGGAATCGGGTTCTCGTGTTGCATAATCACGTCGTCGAACGTGCACGAGATGAGACTTGTTCTCTCCGGCCAATCGATCACACTTCAAGATGGTGCTTCGGGTCCACAGGCCTCACCAACAGGTTTGCCACCAGCGCCACCCCAAGCAACGCGGCCATCAGGAACAAAGTCGAATTGTAAAGCCCGCTCGTCGGGTCGGGTGTTCCGGTCGGCACGATTTCCATCAGCTTGGCGATCGTCACGGTTTTTGCCTGAATGAGCGAATCGAGTTGATCGATCTCTGCTCCGAATTTTTTCGCGAAGGATACAGGATCGCTTCGCTCAGCGAGATCGTGGATCGCTTCCTTTCTCGATCGTTCCCGAAGCACCGTGATTGCCAGCGGCCCTAGAACGCCTGCGGTACTCCAGGCCGTCAGCAGTCGGCCGTGGATGCCGCCGACGAATCTGGTGCCGAATAGATCGGAGAGGTAGGCGGGGATCGTCGCGAAGCCGCCGCCGTACATGGTGAAGATGATCATGGCCACGCCGTAGAACAACACGAGCCAGCCGATGGCCGGATCGCGACTGCCGGCCGCCGCGATAAACGGAATCGAGAGGTAGAGGGCGATGCCGCCGACGAAGAAGATCGTGTAGGTGCGTTGGCGTCCCAGCCGGTCGGAGGCGCTGGCCCAGAAGAATCGCCCGGCCATGTTGAAGACGCCGATCATGAGGACGAACGTGGTCGCGAATCTGCCGGTGACGACCGTGGGCAATGCCGTTCCAAACAGATCTTGCATCAGGTCCTTCGCCACGCCCAACATGCCGATGCCGGCCGTTACGTTGAAGCAGAGCACAATCCAGAGCAAGTAGAATTGCCGCGTTCTCATGGCCTCGTTGATGGCGACGTGACGAGTCGTCACCATCTTGAGTCGTGCCTCTTCCTCCGTGGGAGGCGTCCAGCCGGGCGGCAACCAACCAGGAGCGGGAACGCGGTACGAAAGCGCCGCCAGCATCATGACGAGGAAATAGCCGGCACCCAGGACGAAGAAAGTGCTCGCGATCCCGGAGTCGCCGGTGCCGACAAGATAGACCCCCGCTTCGCCTTGCACTGTCATTCGCCGGACTTCACTGGCCGAGACGACGATGACTTCGCGTTGAACACCATCCATGTTCGCAAATCGTCGGCCGTCGACGGTGACAGGTTTCACAGCCTCCGCGGTGCCGAGATAAGTGGGCGAAACGTAAAACCTCTCAATCAGGGACTGCTTGAGTGGCGAGCCGATAATCGCTCCGCCGCCGAAGCCCATGATGGCGAGGCCGGCGGCCATGCCGCGACGATCGGGGAACCAGCGGATGAGCGTGCTCACTGGCGAGACATAGCCGAGTCCCAGGCCGCAGCCGCCGATCACGCCGTAGCCGAGATACAACAGCCAGAGTTGATGCGTTTGAATGGCGATGCCGCCGATGAGAAACCCACCGCCCCAACAGAGAGCCGCGACCGTGCCGACCGCCCGTGGACCAACGCGTTCGAGCCACTTCCCCGCGACGGCGGCCGAGAGGCCGAGAAAGACGATGGCGACTGTGAAGACCCAGACGACTTGCTGGAGCGTCCAGTCGTCCGCGGCACTCGCAGCCACGCCGTGCAGACGGGTGAGCGGCGGATTGAAAATGCTCCAGGCGTAAACCGAACCGATGCACAGATGAATGGAGACGGACGCGATCGGCACCTTCCAGCGGTTGTAGCCGGGCGGGGCGACGATTCGATCTTTCAGGAAGAAGGAGAGCATCAAGAGATGTTATCAGAGTAATATATTTCGCATGGCCATCGAACGCCTATCCATCGAACTCACCAATCGCTGCGGCAAGGCGTGCTGGTTCTGCTACAACCACAGCCTGCCCGAAGGCGAGACGCGTTGGGAGGTAGAAGAAGTTGTGTCGTTCGTCCGCGATTGTGCGGCCCACGGCGTGAAGGCCGTCTCGTTCGGTGGTGGCGAGCCGCTGCAATATGCCGGACTCTTCGATGTGCTTCGCGAACTGGATGGCGTGCTGTTTCGTTCAATCACGACGAACGGGCTTCTGCTCCATGAGGAAAAACTCGAACAACTCATTGCGGCTCGTCCGAACAAGGTGCATGTTTCGATCCACTTCCCGGAACGAGCGAACGAGGTGGATCGAGTGATCGAGCAAGTGAGCGATCTGCAGGCCCGGGGGATTCGTAGCGGCGTGAACCTGCTCGTCGCTCGAACGCACTTGAAGGCAGCCGGGGTCGCCGCGTTGCGACTGCGTGAGACCGGCATCGGTAACGACCGCATTGTCTACCTGCCGATGCGAGGCCAGGACACACCGACGCCGGACCAACTCGCGGATGTTGCCGGGCGTGTTCCCTTTCAGTCGATGACCTGCTTGACGCAATGCGGGCCAAGCCCAAGGTTCGCGTCGGTTGGCTGGGACAAGACCGTGGCCTGGTGCTCGTACACGACCAGTCGACACGCGTTATCGGAATTAAGCCACGAGGGCCTGAGCCGTGCGTTAAACGGCCTGGGCCTGGAATTCTGTGGAGGGACAGATGTCAAACCAAGTGCAAAGCGCGAGCTTGCCGTTATCGCGTGATTCTGAAATCGGGCCATGTGTTATTCCTTCGAGGGACTCGATCATGGAAACTGATTTCCCGGCTGCACACTCGACGGATTCCTGTTGGTTCGCCATCGACAAGGATGGCCGGGTCGGATTCTTCCAGACCGGCGAGGCCGGTGCGTATCCCCGTCTCTGCCTCTTTGGCGAGGCGGCCCAAGAGGTTGAGACGCGGCTGGTCGAAGTGATTCCCGCAGGCGAAAGCCAGGTTGACCGTCGTGGGCGATTGCTTCCGGCGATGGAAGGCGGCGGCATGTGGCACGTCTTCGGTTCCTCCGAATGGCCCGTGATCATGTTCCTCGATTCTCTGGAACCCGTTCGGGAAGCCCTCTCGACTGGCCGTGCAACCGAGTTCAAGGCCCGCGAGGGTTTTGCGATTCTGTGGAGGGATATGACTCAAGCAGAATACGATCGTTTTCATCTGCCTCGCCACGGTATCTGCCGGGGCTGCAATTGGCGATTCGAAGACCGAGAAAATCTGGCCGAGCACGGCGTCTATTCCTTTTCGACTCTGGGCGGGAATGTCACGGCCTTTCGTTATGGACTGCAAGAACTGCCCACGAATCCAATCCACGTCGATCAACTTCCACCGGAGATTCGCGGTCGAGTGAAGGCGGCCTGCTTCGCCAACGTGAGTTTTGACGAACAGCCCGTATTCCAGCCGGCGGAGCATCTGCCCTGCGAATCAGACAATGGGACTTATTCGGACATGGAGGGGGTCTTACGCTCGGTGGCGGATCGACGAGAGGTGCCGGAAGAATGAACGTGGCAAGCGGAGCGCGATCATGATCACCCTCGCCGGCCATACTGCTGCCCTGCGTTCCGTGGCTTACTCGCCCGATGGCTTGCAGTTGGCTTCGGGCAGCGAGGATCACACGCTTCGACTTTGGGATCTCGATGGTTCGAGCAGATCGCGAACTCGGCCGCCATTCCTGGGAAGTGTCGAGGCTGTCGCATACACCTTCGACGGCCTGCTCTTGATGACCGGAACATCGGAAGGACCAGTGTTGGCGCACACCAAGAGAACGACCAAGAAGGCCAAGTGGCTGGTTGCGGACCACGGTCGGCCGGATGGCGTGCGGTCGATTGTTCCAGTTCCTGGGGGTGCGGATGTTATTACGACCGGATGGAACCGTGAGGTCCGCTACTGGCAATCAGAGAAGCAAAAGAGCACACTGTTATGCGATTTGTTGGAAGCGGCCCCCTCTGCAATGGCCCTCTCTCCTGCCGGTGATTCGCTGGCAATCGCGCTTTGGCAACAGCCCAAGATTGTCTTGGTCGACATGGATCGTTACGGGATTCACGGCAGTTTGGCACTCGGCGAGGGGTCTGCATTCGCCCTCGCGTTCTCGCCGGACGGTTCGCTACTCGCGGCAGGTGATCGTCTGGGACGGCTGTTGTTGTGGGATACAGCCAAGCCTCGCGTACCGCGAATCCTAAATGGACACACTTGGACCATCTATGGCTTGGCTTTCACGCCCGATGGTCGAAGACTGGTCTCCGCGGGGGCGGATGGAACTTCACGCGTGTGGGACGTGGAGGCAATGCGAGAGTTGCACGTGTTCGAGTGGCACAAGTCCTGGGTTACATGCCTGGCAATGTCCCCCGATGGATTGACGGTCGCGACTGGAAGTGCAGACCACACGATCGCAGTGTGGGATCTGCCGGAATGAGGCTAGCGCACGGGGACCGTCCCCAATAGAAGTCGGCACACGGAGTGTGCGGACTACGAGGGCGGAAAAGGCTATTTTTCGCGGGCGGGCTGATAGTCGGGCAAATCTCGGAGCGAACCGAGGCCGAAGGCTTGGAGGAACTTCTTGGTTGTCCCGTACAGAACCGGCCGGCCGAGCGACTCGTGCCGACCGACAATCTTCGAGAAGCCACGTTCCATCAGGTTAGTCAGGATATCACCACAGGTGACGCCGCGAATGGCTTCGACATCCGCGCGAGTGATCGGTTGCTTGTAGGCGACAACTGCGAGCGTTTCGAGGGCAGCCGGTGTGAGGCGCACTTCGCTCGCAGTTCGTTGGGTGCGAACGAGCCACGGTTGATAGCTTGGCCGGGTGAGCAATTGGTATCCACCGGCAATTTCTTCGACCTGGAACGCGGTGGCATCGGCATCGTAAAGTTCGCGAAGTCGAGCGAGCAAGCGCCGGGCCTCTGCGGCATCGGCGAGACTGGCCGCCACCGCGATTTTCCTGGCCGAGAGCGGCTCCCCCGCAAGGAGCAAGGCAGCCTCGACTCGGGCCAGCCGCGTGTCTCTCGCATTCGGATCGCTGGCGACGTTCTCGGAGCGCTCGCCCAGAATCCGATAGACCAGCGGCAACCGAGAATTCGGAGGAAAGCGATCTGAACGACGACGAGTTGCCGGACCACGCATGGGAGTAGCGTAGCCGTGATGGGATACGCTTGCCAGATTAGTTCAGCCGATCAGCGTCGAGTTCGCATTGCCACGCGTTTCCACCCTGATAGAAAAGCAATCCTCTAGCCCCTAACCGGACTCGAATTGAAGGACCTCTTCTCTTTCTTGCCCGTGCCCTTCGATCTGATCGCCTACTGCGTGGCGGCCGGAGTGATTTGCATTTCTTTCATCGCAGCAATGGCCAGCATCTTCGTCTGGCTCGAACGGAAAGTCTCCGGTCGCATCCAGGATCGTCTCGGCCCTACCCGTCTCGGCTTCTGGGGTCTGCCGCAAATGATCGCCGACGCAGTCAAGCTGCTCACCAAGGAAGATTTTGCCCCAGATGTGGCCGACAAGTTTCTGTTCAAGCTTGCTCCCTACCTCGCTTTTTGTGCCTCATTCATCGCGTTCGTGTCGCTCCCGTTTGGCAACGGCATCGTGGGACACGAACTGAACGTCGCCGCGTTCTTCATTCTCGCGGTGCTTTCGAGCGAAGTCTTCGGCGTCATCTTGGCGGGATATGCTTCCGGCAGCAAATGGTCGCTGTTTGGCGGCATTCGCGAGGCGGCCCAGGTGGTCAGTTACGAAGTGCCCCGTTCGATGTGTGTGTTGATTCCGGTGATTGTCGCGGGAACGCTGAACCTGAACACCATAGGCAAGCAGCAAACGGGCTTCTTCTGGGAATGGAACTTGTTCCACGATCCGTTCACGTTTGTCGCGTTCTTTATCTTCTTCATCGTGGCAACTGCGAGTTGTAAGCGTGCGCCGTTCGATCTGGCCGAAGCCGAGAGCGAATTGGTGGCCGGGTTTCACACCGAATACAGCGGCCTGCGTTGGTCGATCTTTTTCATGGCCGAGTACGCCAGCATGTTTGCGGTGAGTGGAGCGGCCAGCTTGCTGTTCCTGGGTGGCTGGCATTCGGGTCTCGCTCCGTTCGAGTTGTCGGAACAGTGGGGCTGGGTGGGGCACGGATTGAACGTGGTTGTGTTCGTCAGCAAGACTTCGCTGCTCGTGATCGTCATGATGTGGATTCGCTGGTCGCTGCCCCGCTTGCGTATCGATCAGGTGATGATGACCTGCCTCAAGTATTTTCTGCCGATCTCGTGCGTGTTGCTCCTGGGCGTGTGCGTTTGGGAATTGTTCGTGCCGAACTCGATCGAGACCGGCTGGCGATTCTTAAGTGCGTTCGTTTGTGCCGCACTCGTATTTGGGTTGATATTCCGCTTGCTGACGGCACCGTTGACGATGCCAAGAGGCGAGTTGCCAGGCGCGTGGAAGGGCGTGGCAACGCCGTTGATGAATTCGAAAGCTTAACCGCGATGCGACGAATCCTCCTACTCATCGTTCTCGCTGCTCCGGCCCATGCCGAGGAGCTGAGGACCGTTGTCGAGAAGGAGTCGGAGGCCCTGATGAAGGATCGGCCCTATGCGGCCGTGGTGGTTGGGGTTCTTCAGGATGATCAGGAGCACGTCTTCGCGTTCGGCCAGCACGATGGCAAGGCTCCCGACCGCGATAGCGAATACGAAATCGGCTCGATTACCAAGGCGTTCACCGGGGTTTTGCTGGCGGATCGAGTGAAGCAGGGCGTGGTCAAACTCGATGATCCTGTGCAGAAATATTTGCCTGCCGGATGGACGATGCCACGCCGCGACGATCGCGACATTACCTTCTTGCACCTTGCGACGCACACCTCTGGATTGACGCGCATGCCAGACGGATTCTTGGCGGTGACATTTCAGCATTCTAAAGAACCTTTCGCGAAATACGATGTGGCCGCGATGAAGAAGGGACTACCCGAAACGAAGATTCAATGGGCGATCGGCTCGAAATATGAATACTCGAACTTGGGAATTGGCTTGATTGGTGCCGCGCTCGCTCAAGCTTCAAAAGCGAAGAGCCATGAGGGACTCTTGACCGCCCGTGTACTGGAACCGTTGAACCTCGCGGATACGCGGATCACGTTTACCAGCGAGCAGAAAAAGCGAATGATTCCAGGCTTCAACGCGAAGGGCGAACCCCAGCCCAACTGGGATTTCGCCTGCATGGAGTCCTGTGGGGCGATGCGCTCGACGGTCGGCGACATGTTGAAGTTCCTGCGGGCGAATGCGAAGCCGGACGGCTCATTGAAGGATGCTTTGGAGATCTCGCATCGATCGTGGCGTGAGATGTCGCCAACCTCCGAATCTGGCCTTTGCTGGATTCGAAACGTGAAGAAAAATTCGCCGCCGACCATCTGGCACAACGGACAGACGGGCGGCTACCACTCCTTTGCCGGCTTTATTCCTGGCAAAGGTGGCGTAGTCGTGTTGTGTAATGTGGCCGTCGGCAAAGTGGACGATGTCGGCTTCCGAGTCCTCAAGTTCATCGCGGAGGGCCCGTGAGTCTCGACGTCGTACTCTTCACGGCCATCGCCTCGGCCATCGCATTTTCTGCGCTCGCCGTGGTGTTCTCCCGGAATATTGTCCGCAGTGCGCTCTGGCTGCTGTTCACGCTGATCGGCGTGTCTCTGCTGTACTTCCTGTTGGGGGCCGAGTTCGTCGGGGCCACTCAACTCATCGTCTACGTTGGTGGTACGATGGTGCTGGTCGTGTTCGGTGTCATGTTGACAGCTCAGCAGCAGTTCTTGAAGATCCGGATTCGGCCGCAAGAATGGCTCGTCGCGGGCATTCTTGCCTCGGCACTCTTTGTACTCCTGGTGACGACTTCCTTTCATCTGGGCGAGGGCAAGAACTCTCCTCCCGCTGAGCCGATGCCAGGGAGCGGGCCTCTCGGCGTTGGCTTTCTGACTCAGTACTTGCTGCCATTCGAAATCATCTCCGTGCATCTGCTCGTTGTGCTGATTGGGGCAGCATACCTCGCCCGGGCCAAGCGTCGGCCGGGAGGCAACCGTGACTGAGCTTGGCCTGACGCCGTACCTGTGCCTGGGTGCATTCCTGTTCTGTTGCGGATTGTTGTGCATTGCCACCAAGCGCAACGCCATCGGCATCCTGATGGGCGTTGAACTCGTGCTGAATGCGGCCAACGTGAATTTCGTGGCCTGTGCCCGCTATGTGCCGCAGTTCGCACTGGAAGGACAGGTCTTTGCCTTGCTCGTGATTGTTCTTGCGGCCGGCGAGGCGGCGGTGGCGTTGGCGATCATCCTGAATTTTTACAACAACCACTCGACGGTCGATGTGGACAAGGCTGATGAATTGAAGGGGTAGTGTAGTCGGCACACTCCGTGTGCCGTCGGAAGAAACGGCACATGGAGTGTGCCGACTACTATCAGGGTAAACATGCTCTCTTGGCTTCTAGCAACGCCTGGCCGTCTGTACGTCGTTGCGACGTTGCTGCCGCTGGCCGTCTTTGCTCTACTGCTGATCGGCGGCGGAGTACGGGCTGTCTGTCGGCCGTATCGCGAGACGCACGGGTTCGCACGCTTCTGCTACTTCTTCCTCGGTGGACACAAGCCACTCAAGTCCGGGGCCTATCTGGCAACCGCTGGAATTGCCGCTTCTGCCGTGCTCGCGGTCATAGGACTGGTTCGCTTTTTGGACGACTCCCATGCTCTCTCGCCAATCGAGGTCGAACACCGTTGGGCCGAGCGCACATCGTGGGCCGAGGTTGGTGCGACCGAAAGCGGCCCGGCAATCGCTCTCGACCTCGGTTACCGCATCGATCACCTGACCGCGTTGCTTTTCGCAATGGTCGCCTGTGTCTCGACCATGATCTTTGTCTTTTCGCTCGGCTACATGCACGACGAGATGGAAGAAACACACGAAGACCACGAAGCTCACGTGAAGAGGCCCGGCCGCTATGGGCGATTCTTCTTGTTCCTCTCGCTGTTCTGCTTCTCGATGCTGAACCTGCTGATCGCGGACAATCTGTTTCAAGTGTTCATCTCGTGGGAGTTGGTCGGCGTCTGCTCGTTCTTCCTCATTGGTTTCTATCACGAACGCCGAAGCGCTGGCCTCGCGGCGAACAAGGCGTTCATCGTCAATCGAATCGGCGATGCGGGATTCATGATCGGTCTGGCGATCATCTGGACGTACTTCGGTACCTTCAACTTCCAGGAGATCTTTACCAAACTGGCCAGTGATGGCCCACCGATGCCGGCGTACCTGTTCGCCATCGCGGGTATCGGCGTCTTTCTTGGCTGCGTCGGCAAGTCGGCTCAGTTTCCACTGCATACCTGGCTGCCGGACGCGATGGAAGGACCGACGCCCGTCTCCGCTCTCATCCACGCGGCCACGATGGTCGCGGCTGGGGTGTACCTGGTCGGTCGCTGCTATCCCCTCTTCTCGCCGGATGTGCGTTTGTTGATCGCATACACGGGTATGATCACGCTCTTCCTGGGTGCGACAATCGCCCTCGTGCAGACGGACATCAAACGTGTGTTGGCCTACTCGACCGTGAGCCAGCTTGGATTCATGATGCTCGCGCTCGGCATCGGCGGTTGGGTCGCGGGGCTTATGCATTTGCTCACACATGCGTTCTTCAAGGCGCTCTTGTTCCTCGGTTCCGGCAGTGTGATCCTCGGTTGCCACCACGAACAAGACCTGCGAAAAATGGGGGGCCTGAGACGAAAGATGCCGATCACAGCCTTCACAATGCTTGTCGGCGTGCTCGCCATCGCAGGTACACCGTTCTTCAGCGGCTGGTACAGCAAGGACCTGATTCTCTCGAACGCGATGGGTTTCGCCCTGCACGACAACCAACACATGGCCCTCTTTATCGTGCCATTATTTACGGCCGGGTTGACGGCGTTCTACATGTTTCGTCTCTGGTTCCTGGCCTTCACGGGCCAGCCACGCGATCATGCTTCCGAGCATGCCCACGAGTCGCCGTTAACCATGATTGTCCCGTTGATGATCCTGGCTGTGCCGAGCATCATCGTGGCCTGGGGTTGGCCTCTTTGGGATCCGCATTCGAGTTCGTTGGCTCATCTGCTGGAACACGCGAAACCCGGCATGGCCAACGGGCTCGATCGCGAGGATGAGACACATCTCGCCGGCTGGCTCGCCCTCGCCGCCGCTGCACTCGGCGTAACCACGGCCGTCTTCATCTACGTGTTAAAGAAGGTCGATCCGGCGTCGATCCAGGCGAAGGCTGGTGCGCTGTATGGCTTCCTGAAAGAGAAATGGTACTTCGACGAAGTGTACGATGCGATGTTCGTTCGCCCGACCATCGCTCTCGGTTTTTGCAGCGCTCGCTTCGACAAAAAATCGACTCCGGCCGCGCAGGCGGAAGTCGCCGATCGCACGATGAACGTGACGAGCCTGGATGGCGTGCTGAATGTGCTAGGCCTCGGCACGCTGGCGATTGGCGGAAAACTGCGCGTCACGCAATCGGGCTACATTCGCCGCTATGTGACGGTGCTGATGGTTGCGACCCTGGCTTTCGTGGCCGTGTTCGTGGCCGTGTATTTTGTTGGATAGTCGTCGTTCGAGGAGCGAATGACGACGATCGGACATGGAGAACGCTGACGACATGATTGAACACGACCTGATCCTGATGTCGCTGGTAATCTTCGCCCCGGCCGCGTTCGGCCTGCTGGTACTCTTTTTCCCTCCCAAGTGGACCGAGGCCGTGCGCTGGTGCGCGCTGATCGGTGCCGCCGCGACACTGATTCTCAGTCTCTGTCTCTTGATCGATTATCACTCTCTTCTGAATCGGCAATCGGACCGCGGCCTGCGTTCGATGCATCATCCCAGCACGCAACTCGACGCCAGAATCGACGAATCGATGCGTCGTGATACGAATGCGGTGCGCTGGCCGCAAATCGGGGATGATCTGGTTGCGTCGGTACCATGGATCTCGCGGTTCGACATCAACTTTGCGATCGCCGTCGATGGCATTTCGATGCCGATGATTGTGCTCACCACGCTGATCCTATTCTTCGCGGTGATCGCCTCATGGGGAATCGAGAAGAACGTGAGGGCCTATTTCGCCTTGCTCCTGGTACTGGAGACTGGCGTCCTCGGCACCTTCTTCGCCACCGATCTGTTTTTGATGTACGTCTTCTACGAAATTGTGCTGATTCCGATGTACTTTCTCATCGGCATCTGGGGCGGTGGGCGGCGAAAATACGCGGCCATCAAGTTCGTTCTCTACACGCTCGTGGGTAGCGTGTTCATTCTGGTGGCCATCATCGGCCTGTACTTCACCAACGTTCGCGACTTCGTGGACACCGCGACGGTGGACGATCGGGCGGCCGAGCGCATGAAGGAAAACCCGCGACTCTCGAAGGAGTCGGCCGAATCACGCGAGTATCACACGTTCAGCATCCCGATTCTGCAACGTGCCGGTCAGGCGGCGATGCTCCGCCTCAATGGCCAGGGCGATCGCCTGGCGGATCGCGATTCAAAGACAGAGGGGAAGGTGAACATTCTGGGCCGAGGAGTGAAAACGGAAGATGCGATTAATCGCATGAACCAGCCATTTTTCTCGGCGAACTTTCAGTACGTGTTGTTCCTGCTGCTCTTCGTCGGGTTCGCGGTCAAGGTGCCGATTCCGCCCTTGCACTCGTGGCTGCCCGACGCTCACGTGGAAGCCCCAACGCCGATCAGTATGGTCCTGGCCGGCGTGCTCCTGAAACTCGGCGGCTATGGTATCATCCGACTCGCCTATCCGATCTGTCCCTGGGCCGCAGAAGAGTTGTCGCTCTTCGTTGGCTGCCTGGGTGCGTTTGCGATTGTGTACGGTGCCTTCGTCGCGATGGGCCAAACGGACTTCAAGCGACTGCTGGCCTACTCGTCGGTAAGCCACATGGGTTACGTCATTCTCGGCTTCGCGGTCTGGTCCACCGGTGCGAAATCGCAGTATTGGGCCTGGGGGATGAACGGGGCGATGTTCCAGATGATCGCACACGGCATCACTTCCGCTGGCATGTTCTTTGTCGTCGGCGTGATTTACGACCGGGCTCATCACCGCGAGATCAATGGCTTCGGCGGACTGATGACCACGATGCCCCTCTACGGCGGGCTGAGTGCAATTCTGTTCTTCGCCTCGATGGGCTTGCCCGGTCTGTGCGGGTTTGTCGGTGAAGTCTTCGTGGTGCTCGGCACCTGGAACTATAATCCGGGCCTCGCGATTCCGGCGATCCTGGCGACGGTCGTCACGGCCGGGTATCTGCTGTGGACGTGGCAACGCGTTTATCTGGGCGTAAGCACGAATCCCGTGAACTCGACTTATCCTGACGTGACGGCACGGGAGGCCATCGTTCTCGGCTCGTTTTGTCTTCTCGCGATTGCATTGGGCGTGCTGCCACAGACGCTCGTTCTCGCGTGGATGGAGCCGAGCGTGACGGCCCAGGTGGAGGCACTGGCGAAATTGAAGCCTTGAGGTCCATGCGACGCCTACGCCGTCACCGGCTAACCGACCACCTGCACCATCACCTTCCGCGTTCTCGGCCCGTCGAACTCGCAGAAGTACACGCCTTGCCAGCGGCCCAGCACGATCTCGCCATCCTCGACGATCAACGTCACGCTCGGTCCGACCAGGCTGGCCTTGATGTGCGAGTCGCTGTTTTCCTCGGCATGGCGAAAGCCCGTTTGGTTTTGCGGGATGGTCTTGTTCAGGTACAGCAGCATGTCGTGAACCACGTCCGGATCCGCGTTCTCGTTCACGGTGATCGCGGCCGTGGTGTGTGGGCAATAGACCACGCACAAACCAGACGAAATGCCGGATGCCGTAATCGCATCCCGAACCTGATCGGTGATCTCAACAAACTGATTGCGGGCCGAGGTTTGAATGCGGAATGTGGTCATCGCAACTCCAGTTTCGACGAGCCTGAAGCGCAAGCGAAGACCTTCGCTTGCGCCTCAGGCTCCTATAACAGCAACTTCCAAGTTATTCACCTTGCGAGGAACTCTCCATGCGGAACCTGTTTGCTGCGTTTGCCGTCCTGTTTCTGGCCGCGACGACCTTTGGGGCCGGCATCACCAAGAAGCCTTATGGCAAGATGCCCGATGGCACTGCGATCGAAGAGTACACCCTCACCAATAAGAGCGGGATGACCATGAAGGTCATCACCTATGGTGGCATTGTGACCGAGTTGCACGTGCCGGACAAGGATGGAAAACTCGCGGACGTCTGTCTCGGTTGTTCCTCCCTGGAAGAGTATCGCGAGGGACATCCGTACTTCGGAGCGATTACGGGTCGTGTCGCGAATCGCATTGCCAAGGGCAAGTTTACGCTCGATGGCAAGGAATACACACTCGCAACGAACAACGGGGCGAACCATCTGCATGGCGGCAAAGTCGGCTTCGACAAAGTGGTGTGGACGGCCAAGTCGGACGAGGGCGAAACGCAACAGGCCCTTCGACTCTACTACAAAAGCAACGATGGCGAGGAGGGCTATCCCGGAAACCTCAAGGTCAGTGTGCTCTATGTCCTGACCGATTCGAACTCCTGGATGATTGAGTATTCCGCCGTCACGGACAAGGCGACGCCGATCAACCTCACGCAGCATGCTTACTTCAATCTCGCGGGACATGCTTCCGGAACGATTCACGACCACGTAGTCACGATCCATGCGGACAAGTACACACCCGGCGACGAGACATTGATTCCCACGGGCAAGATCGAGCCGGTGAAAGGTACGCCATTCGATTTCACGGAGCCCACGGCAATCGGCAAGCGAATCAAAGAGATCAAGGCCGACCCGGTGGGATACGATCTGAACTACGTACTTCGCGAAGAGAAGGTGGCCTCCACGACCAAGCCGGTTGCGACCGTGACGGAGCCAAAGTCCGGACGTGTGATGAAGGTTTTAACGAGCGAGCCAGGCGTCCAGTTTTACACCGGCAATTTCCTGGATGGCAAACAGAAAGGCAAAGGCGGCGTGAAGTACCCGCAGTACGGCGGCTTCTGCCTGGAAACCCAGCACTACCCGGACTCGATCAACCAGAAGACCTTCCCGTCGATCGTGCTCGAACCGGGAAAGACCTACGTGCACAGGACGGTCTACTCGTTTTCGACTGTGAAGTAGTGGTTCACTTTTTCAGATTTGTCGCCGCCCACTCCTTCCACTTGGCGTGGGCGGCGTCGCGTTTCTCCTCGGTTCCGAACGCATAATAGGTGTACGAGGAGATGGAATTGATACCTGAAGGCAGCCTGCGTTCGAAGCCAAAGTCCGCGAGGCTCTGGCCGGCGAGATGGATCGCGGCCCCCAGGGTCACATCGCGCATCTGCACCGTACCTTGTTCCTTGTTCACAATCACGTTGGCAATCTGGAATTTGTCCTTCAAGAACGGCTCAAGTTCTTTGAGGTCCCCCTTGGTTCCTAGCTTGGCAAAGCCCAGCATCGCCGTTGCACGGATGTAGCCGGTGGTTCTGGCATCGCTGGCAATTCGAAGGGCGATTGGAGCACATTCCTTAACGCCGAGCTGGGCCGCGAGATCGATACCACGGCGGAGAATGATCGAGTAGCGTTCCTTTTCCAACCAGCCCGCATAGAGCTTGCGCATGGATTCAACTGAGGGGGATGCCGATAGCTTGCTGGCCAGGAACGGCGCATTCAGAAACTGGTAGTAATACGTCGAGCTCACACCAAGGCTAACGCTTGGCCGGACTTCGCCAGCAGCACCCAGGAAGAGGTAGAGCAATACTTCCGAATCGAGCGGCTGGCGAGAGGCCACGGTCCCACCAGGAGTCCTGATTGTGCGGGAATAGACGCTCTTCACGAATTCCGTGTACACATCCTTGAGCCGCTCCGGATGCAGTTCGACTTCGAGTAACGGTTCCGGATGCGCCTTCACCATCTCCGCATAAAAAGCTCGGCTCTCCTTGCCCTCGCCTGCGATCTTCAGCCAGCGCGCCGCTCCCGGTAGATCGTCAGGAATCGCCGCTTCAGGCTTGTCCAGAAACCGCTGGACGCGTTTTTCGAGGTCGTGTCGCCAAATGGCCGGATAGAGTTTCTTGCATCGCTCGCTGATTTCGCCATCCGCATGGCTCTGCCCGGCCAGCACGGCGTCCTTGGCCACGTAGCCCATCTCCAGCAGTTCTTTGGCGGCCTTCTCGCGGTCGCGGTAGTCTTTGTCGCCGAGTTGCGAAACGAGTTCCACGGCGCGTTTCTTCGCCACGGCATCGGCCGGGGGAGCCCCGGTGAGTATGGCCAGGGCGAGTAGCGCGGAAGAGAACACGGCTCACTCCTCAAATTGAAGTCCGTTCCGAAAAGCGATGGCTACTTCTTCAGGTTCTTCGCAATCCACTCTTTCCATTTCGAAATGGCCTCATCGCGAGTCTTGTCGTCCGGGAAGCCGTAGTAGAGGTACGAAGTGCTCGCCCCAGCCGCAAAGCGATTATCGAATCCGAAATCGACGGGTTTCTGTCCCCCAAGCTGCAAGGCGACACCCATGGCCACATCTCGAATCTGAACCGTTAAGGGCTTCCCGTTGCCCAAGTTCACCCTGTTGATCACGGTTTTATCTTCCATCAGAGGCACGAGCTTCGCGATGTCCTCTTTGGTGCCGAGTTTGAGCAACGCGATCAAGATTTGCGCTTTGCCATAGGACTGCTGTTCTTTTCGTTCGAGCAACTTCAAGGCAATCGGTCGCGCCTCTTTGAGATCGGCCAGCGCTGCGATCGCGAAACCCCGTTGCTGAAAATTCACCTGTGTCTCATTTTCAAGCCAATCGAGGAAGATCTTTCGCATCGCAGGCGTGCCGTCCTTCTCGGAAATCGCATTGTTGATCTGGTTGCCATTGAGCAAGATCGAGGCATTGCCAACGGCTGCATTGTTCTTACGAATTCGCGCGTCGGCTGCTACGAATAGGAAGAAGGTAATATCCGCACGGGTTGCGAACATCGTGTCATAGGAATAACGGCCGGCGTTGATACCTGCTCGCCATTTGTTGTACGCGTCATCGCAGAATTGCCGGAACTGCTCGGTGGCTTTCTTCGGATCTTCCTCGGCCGCTTCGAGCGTGCGATGGTGAATGGAAAGCAGTTCCGCGTAAAGTTCGCGGGATCCCTTGTTATCCCCGGTGATCTTCAAGAATCGTTCCAGGCCGGCCAGGCCCTTGGGCGGCGGGACTGAAGGATCCTTGGTTAGAGCTGCAAGTTTTTCGTTACGATCGAGTGCGGCAGCCTGGGGCAGCAGTTGCCGGCAACGCTCGCTGACTTCCGGATCGATGTCCTTGATGCCGTCCGAAAGGGCGGCTACCGCGCCGGCACCGCGCTTGAGCAGGTTGCGAGCGGCATCCTCGCGAGCGCGATACGACTTGGCCCCGAGTTGATGGACTAGCTGAGCCAGCTTGGGATCCGTGTTGCCAGTCGTGTCCGGCGCGGGAGCCCCCAACAGGGAAGCGAGGGCCAGGATGGCTGTTGCGCTCATCGGTTAGACTCCAAAAGCTAACTGGGAATCACTTATCCTACTCAAGAACATTCGTCAGAGGAAGAGGGCAGTCGGACTTCGAAAGCCCAGCGTATCTTTTCTGGGTGGGACAGCTTGGGACATACCTCCACCAGCCTGTCTTCCTGTAGAGATAATTTCAGACGACCAAAAGGTAACTGAATTGGAAGGATTCTGGACGGAATTCGTGCGTTACCTATCATAAACACCGTTCGGCGGGCCTCGGCCATGTGGTCGAGGTTCTTTTATGCTCGACTTAGTGAAATAAATCACAAAGTCGCACTCTCCGGAAGGGCGCACGTTGTTCGCAGATGCCGTTCGAACGTCTGCTGGGGTCGAGTCCGCCTTTCAGTTGGCGGACTACTACCCGATCTTCTTGTTTCTTGGCTTGCTCGTCGCGTTCGTGCTCGGCACGCTCTTCTCCTCTCAACTGTTTCATCGCCTGGGCCTGAAGCCTTTTTCGGCAACGGCGGTCAAATTGATGCCCTACGAATCTGGCATGGACCCGATCGGCAGCGCCCGGATGCAGTTCGATGTCAAATTCTACCTGATCGCGATTCTCTTCCTGGTGTTTGACGTCGAACTCCTGTTTCTGTACCCCTGGGCCGTCGTCGCTTATTCCGATGCTGCCAGCCCGGCCTGGCATGAGAACTTCGGCCGGCTGGTCTTCTGGGAAGTGCTCGTATTTCTCGTCTCGCTCGCCGTGGGCTACGTGTACGCCTGGCGGAAGGGGGTCTTCGAATGGCGGTGATGCCCGACTTCCTGATTACCAAACTCGACTGGGTCGCGAATCTGGCGCGAGCAAACAGCCTGTGGCCGATGCCGTTTGCAACGGCCTGCTGCGGGATCGAACTGATGGCAACGGCTTCGAGCCGTTACGACATCGCGAGATTCGGTTCCGAGGCCATGCGGTTTAGCCCCCGACAATGCGATCTCATGCTCGTGGCTGGCCGGGTGGCGATGAAGATGGTCCCCGTTCTGCAACGGATTTGGTTACAGATGCCGGAGCCGAAATGGTGCATCTCGATGGGTGCGTGTGCCTCATCGGGCGGAGTGTTCGATACCTATGCCGTCGTGCAGGGCATCGATCGCTTCCTGCCCGTCGATGTCTATGTCCCCGGCTGCCCGCCGCGACCCGAGCAACTCATTCGAGCGGTGATCGATTTGCAAGAGAAGATCCAGGCAACGGGAACCGTGAACGCCCGCGAATTCACGGACCGTACGACCTACGAAGGCCCGACAAGCATGATCAAGACCTTAGAACTAGATCAAACGATGGTCGTGCCAGGCGACTTCAACACGGCAACCCGGCAGCGAGATTAATCGATGTCGAACACGCAGCAACTACTCGCGGACCGCTTCGGAGACTTCGCCATACGCGAGGAATTCCGAGATAACGTCCGTTTTGTGGTCAGCCCAGATCGACTGCTCGATGTCCTGAGTCTCTTGAAGAATGAGGCAGGTTTTGATTTTCTGGCGGATATTACGGGAATCGATTATCTGCACTACCCGAACGCGACAGATCGATACGGCGTGGTGTATTGCCTGGCGAATTCAGAGACGGCCGAGCGCGTGTATGTGAAGGTATTGGTGAACGACCCGGAGCCGACGCTCGAGTCGGCCTATTCCCTCTGGAAGGGTGCCGACTGGATGGAACGCGAAGTGTTCGATATGTTCGGCATCGTGTTCGATGGCCATCCCGACTTGCGAAGAATTCTAATGCCTGAAGGATTTGCTGCCTTTCCGCTGCGGAAGGATTACCCGTTGCGTGGTCGAGGCGAACGACATAACTTCGAGCCGAACATTCGAGCCGATGGTTGAGTTTCCTGATTCCTGACTCCTGATCTCTATGCCGCTGGCACCTGCATTACCGTTCGCCGTTGACGAGGAATCTCCCGAGCAGGAATTTCTCTACACACTGAACTTTGGTCCGCAGCACCCGGCCACGCATACGACGCTCCGACTGATTCTCACACTCGATGGCGAGACGATTGTCAAGGCAGTGCCAGATATTGGTTATTTGCATTCCGGATTCGAAAAGCTCGGCGAGGACCTCGATTACAATCAGTATGTGACGATTGTCGATCGCATGAATTACATCTCGCCGATCTGCAACGAAGTTGCCTGGCATCATGCAGTCGAAAAGTTGATGGACATCGAGATCACACCTCGGTGCAAGTACATCCGCACGATCATTGCTGAACTGGCTCGCATCAGCGATCACTTGTTGTGCGTGGGAGCAGCCTCCCTCGATCTCGGCGGGATCACCGCCTTCATGTATGCGTTCAACATGCGTGAGAAGGTGTACGACATCTTCGAGACGATGTCGGGCCAGCGGTTCCATCCCAGCTACACACGCGTAGGCGGATTGATGGTCGATGTGAAGGACGACTGGGTCGCGATGGTCCGCACGTTCATCAAGGTCGATTTCCCCAAGGCCCACGCGGACGTCTGTCGGCTACTCAATCGCAACAAGATCTTCCTGGATCGCACCAAGGGCATTGGCGTGCTGTCCAAAGAAGAGGCCATCAACCGCAGTGCGGCCGGGCCGGTTGCTCGTGCATCCGGTGTGGCCCGCGATTTGCGAAAAGACGAGCCGTACCTGGCCTATGGCGATTTAGAATTCGATGTCGTTTGTTCCAGGAACGGCGATTGCCTGGCCCGCTATCTCGTGCGCATGGAAGAGATGCGTGAGTCTGCTCGGATCATTTCGCAGGCGGTCGAGAATATCCCGGCCGGTCCCGTTAATGTCAATATTGAAGACAAGCTGACGATTCCAGATAAGTCGGCAACCTATCGCAGCATTGAAGGGCTCATTCAGCACTTCGAGCTATTCATGTGGAATCGCCGCTGGAAACCGCCCGTGAATGAACTGTACGCGGCCACAGAAGCCCCGAACGGCGAACTCGGGTTCTACATCGTGAGTGATGGCGAGGGCAGGCCTTATCGGTGCCGAACTCGGCCGCCGTCGTTCATCCATTTTGCGATCTTCCCGCATTTGATGGAAGGACATTCGATCGGCGACCTGCCGGCCGTCTTGGGAAGTTTGAACATCATTGCAGCGGAGTTGGACAGATAGCCATGGCGTTTCTTTCAGACGATATCCGAGAACGCATCCAAGCGTACATCCCACGCTATCCCAGCAAGCAGGCGGTGACGTTGCCGGCCTTGCACATCGTTCACGACGAACTGCGCTGCGTCCCAAACGAGGCGATCCGCGAGATCGCCGATCTGCTCGATTTGGCTCCCGCAGAAGTGCACGACACCATGAGCTTCTACCAGTTCTTTCGCGAACCGGAGCACACGCTCGGCCAGACGCGTCTCTGGGTGTGCCGCACGCTGGCATGTGCATTGCGAGGGGCGGACGATTTGCTGGAACATTGCTCGAAGAAACTAGGGGTACCGGTTGGCGGCACGACGAGCGATGGCAAGATCACGCTGGAATTTGCAGAGTGCATTGGGGCGTGCGAAGGTGCCCCGGCGGTGTTGGTGAACGACGAGCATGTAATGAACGTGACGCATGAACGCGCCGACGCGTTGATTGGCGAATTGAAATCCCGATAGACCGTTTAGCGTGCGACCCAACGGGTCGCACGAAAATGAATAGCAGAGATATGAGCTTCGAACCTACACTCCTGGCCCGCGTCAACAAACCCGATAGCCATCGGCTGGTAGGCTATCGCGGCGATGGCGGCTACGCGACCTTCGAGACCGCGCTGCGTGACAAGAAGCCAGTTGAAGTAGTGAATCAGGTGAAGGACTCCGGACTGCGCGGCCGCGGCGGGGCTGGCTTCCCGTGCGGGCTCAAGTGGACCTTCCTACCGAAGGATCATCCGGGACCGATCTATTTGTGCATCAATGCGGATGAATCGGAGCCGTGCACTTACAACAACCGCATCCTGATGGAGAAAGATCCGCATCAGGTTCTCGAAGGGATCATGCTGGCGTGTTATGCGATCAAGTGTGAGAGGGCATATTTCTATATTCGTTACGAATATGGCACGGCGTACCGAGTGCTTCAAGCAGCGATTGATGAGTGTTATGCGAACGGGTTGCTCGGCAAGAATATTCAAGGAACCGGCTTCAACTTGGACGTCTATCTGCATCGCGGAGCCGGGGCGTATATCTGTGGCGAAGAGACGGGACTAATCGAGTCGCTCGAAGGCAAGCGAGCCTGGCCTCGCATCAAGCCGCCGTTTCCTGCAATCGAGGGTGCTTTCCGCAAGCCAACGATCGTGAACAACGTCGAGACACTTTGCTGCGTGACTCAGATCATGCGTCGCGGCAACGACTGGTTCAAGTCGATGGGCGTGCCACCCGATCCGAAGAACCCACGCGATGCGGGCAGCTACGGCCCAAAGCTGTACACGATTGCCGGCCACGTGAATGAACCAAAGTGCGTGGAATTGCCGATGGGCGTGTCCATGCGTGAACTCGTCGAGAAGCACGGCGGCGGCGTTTGGAAGGGTCGCAAGGCGAAGGCCGTGAACCCGGGCGGCATCAGCATGGGCTTCGTCGATGTGAACGCGAAGATCAAGGACAGCAATCTGACCGAGTACGACATTCCGCTGGACTTCAACGGTCCTGGCCGCGTGGGCTGTCTCGGTTTAGGCACGGCGGCCGTCACGGTCGTTGACGATCAGACCAGCATGATTGACGTGCTGCACAACGTTTGCCAATTTTTTGCACACGAGAGTTGTGGCCAATGCACGCCGTGTCGCGAGGGCACGGGCTGGATGTTGAAGATCACGGATCGCATGCGAAAAGGCCAGGGTCGGCGTGAAGATCTCGATATTCTCATCGACGTCGCCGATCGAATGGGAATCATCCCCGGCACGACGATTTGCGGGCTGAGCGACGGAGCAGGCTGGCCGGTGAAGACACTGATTCGAAAGTTTCGATCCGAGTTTGAGGAGGCGATCAAAAGCGGGCGAAGGAGTGTCGTGAAGTCATTGCCGTTAGTTGGAATACACTGAGCCATCATGTGATGTTGAATTACCTTTTTCACCAGCGTTGAAAGGGAGAGGTCCGATGAAACGAATCGTACTGATCGCCCTCGCGTGTTTCGCGATGGCGGGGTGTAAAAAGTATCGCGACCAGCCGGTGCAGAGTAATAGCAGCGACCAAGGTGGCGGCAGTGGAGGTGCGGTGCAAGCCGTGCGAGGTGCCGCCACTCGAACTGTGACAGCCGCCGAACTTCATGATCTGCACCTGTTCATGACCAACGCCAAATTGTCAATGGGCCGAGTTCCGACGTCACAAGAGACCTGGGCGGAGATTTCCCAGCCGAGCGGCAACCCGAAACTGACACAAATGATTCGCGAAGGTTTGATTGTGCTGGTTCCGAATCCTCAGGACGAGGGTCTTTGGGCCTACGACAAGAACGCACCGACACAGGGCGGCTGGGTGCTGATGCATTCCGAGCCGCGACGAGTGACAGCACAAGAATTCGCAGGACTGGCCCGGCAGTAAACGAGCAACGAATGGCAACCGTCTATATCAACGACAAACCCGTGGACATCGGCACCGAGCGCCTGAATTGCGTTCAGGCGGCCGAGCGTGCCGACGTCCACGTTCCGCATTACTGCTATCACCCTTCCCTCACGGTTGTTGCTTCCTGCCGAATGTGTCTCATTGAGATGGGCGATCTCAAGGACGGCAAGGTCACGATGATTCCCAAGGTCTTTCCGGGCTGTCAGACGCCCGTCAAGGACGGAACGGTCATCGTGACGGGCGATTATGCCAAACGGGACACGAGCGTTCCGCCTCTCGCCTACGATCCGAAGTACGTGCCGGCCGACCGTGCCAAAAAGGCCCAGGCCGATACGCTCGAAGGCATCTTGCTGAACCATCCGCTCGACTGCCCGGTTTGCGACAAGGCCGGCGAGTGCAAGCTGCAAGATTACTCCTTTGAATATGGACGCGGCGAGACCCGCCTGGTCGATGAAAAGAACCAGCCGCCGAACAAGCCCGAGCTTTCATCGAAGATCACGCTGTTCACCGACCGCTGCATCATGTGTACGCGGTGTGTCCGATTCACTCGTGAAGTCTCGGGCCAGGCGGAGCTTCAGGTATCGAGTCGCGGGCATCACTCCGAGATCGACATTTTTCCTGGCGAACCTCTGGAGAACAAACTCGCCGGCAACGTCGTCGATCTTTGTCCCGTCGGCGCGCTGGGTTCGAAGGATTTCCTCTACAAGCAACGCGTTTGGTACTTGAAGAGCACGGATAGCGTTTGCAATCGCTGTTCGACGGGTTGCTCGATCCACGTGGACGCCAACAAGGACGTCGTCTTCCGCCTGCGGCCGCGCGAGAACCCGCAGGCTCAGGGCTACTTCATGTGCGACGAAGGTCGGCACGGCTACCATCATGCCGATTCGACCGAGCGGATTGCACGCCCCCTCGTCCGTCGTGGCGACAAGCTCGTGGCCATCCCTTACCTGGACGCAGCCCAGGAATTTCGCAACGATTTCGAGACGCACCTTCGTCTGCATCCCGGTGCTGTGTGGGCAATCCTCTCGCCGTTTCTCACGGTGGAGGAGGCGTATCTTGCGGCCAGGTGGTTGAAGGGAAAATCGCAACAGGTCAAGCTCGCGCTCGGCCACGTGCCGATGGTCGGCGAGGATGACACTTACCCGAAGGATCGCCGCGGCCGACCGATCCAGCCGGTGAAATTCACCATTCGTGCCGAGAAGTGCCCGAATCGGCTGGGCGTGGAAGCGGTTCTTCGACACTTCGAAGGCTCAGTCGTTCCCCTCGCGAAGGCGATCGAGTCCGCCAAACGCGGCGAGGCAAAAGCGGTGCTGCTGACGGGCGGGTATCCCGATCCGGGCACGCTCAACGTGTTCGCCGAAAAGCCCAACGACCTGATGCTGGCCGTCACGGACATCTTCCACGGCGCGGCAACCGCGCTGGCCAAGTACGTCTTTCCCGCGACTACCTTCAGCGAAAAGGAAGGCGTGTACGTGAACTACGCCGGCCTCGCACAGGCCCTGCATCGCTCGTGTAAGCCGCCGCTCGAAGGCCGATCTGAAGGGCAGTTCTTCATGGACCTCGCTCAACGAAACGGCTTGTTCAACGCGGCGACCATCCGTAAGGAACTCGCGGCCGAGATTCGCTACTTCGCAAAGCTCGCGGATGGCATCCCAGAGTTGGGAGTGAAACTCTTCTAGCATGACCGATTTTGATTTCACATATGCCGTGATTCTGATGGTTGTCGTCTTCGCGGCCATTATGGGGTCGGTCGCGTACCTGACCTTCGCGGAACGCAAGATCTCCGCGTGGGTGCAGGATCGCATCGGCCCGAATCGAGTCGGCCCGTGGGGGCTGCTCCAGGTCGCGGCCGACGGCTTGAAGTTCTTCTTCAAGGAAGACATCATCCCGAAGCACGTGGATCGGGTCTTCTATTTTCTCGCCCCCGGTATCGGTGTCGCGACCGCCCTGCTCGCGTTCAGCATTGTGCCGTTCGGTCCTTCAACGCCTGCGCCAGGTCCCGTGGGCGTGACTGCGGAGAAGCCTCTCGACGCGGCAATCGCCCAGCACGAAGCCGATGTGAAATCGTACCACGAGCACACAATTTTCGCTCTGGCCCCAGGCCTCGATATCGGCATCCTGTTCGCCTTCGCGATCGGCAGCTTGGTTGTCTATGGCATCATCCTTGGCGGCTGGTCGTCGAATAGCAAATACTCGCTGCTCGGCTCGCTGCGGTCCTCGGCTCAGATCATCAGTTACGAGATTCCGCTCGGCATGTCGGTCCTCGGTGTGTTTCTGTTCGCGGGTTCCGTGAACCTGGAAAAAATTCTCGATTACCAGATCCACCACGGCTGGTTCATTCTCTATCAGCCACTCGGGTTCCTGTTGTTCATCGTCTCCGTCTATGCGGAATGCAATCGTTTGCCGTTTGACTTGCCGGAAGCGGAGCAAGAACTCGTCGGCGGCTTCCACACCGAATACGGCTCGATGAAGCTCGGCCTACTGCTCATGGTCGATTACATCCACATGATCACGACCAGCTTTTTCATGGCCATCATCTTCTTTGGCGGCTGGCATTTCCCGGGCCTGTCGAACATCGACGGCATCGGGGGCATGGTCGTGAAGTTCCTGATTCTCGGTGCGAAGGTGTTCTTCTTCCTGATGCTTTACATGATCGTGCGTTGGACCATACCGCGATTCAAGTTCGACCAACTGATGGCACTCGCCTGGCAGGTGATGATTCCGCTGGCGATGGTCAATCTTGTGTCGGTGATGATCGTGAAGGAATATCAACTCACGCCCTGGATCCTGACCGTGACCTCGATTGTTACGTTCCTCGCGGCCGCCGTGATTTCAACGAGAGAAAAGCTGACCGTGATCCAACGCCCCGTAAACGCAGCCCATTCCGCTTGAGGAGTATGCAATGTCCGCCAAGACGGTGCGCTGGGTCGAAGAGCCGAAAATGGGGCTGTTCGAACGCATGTATCTGCCGGCCATCGCCCAGGGAATCGCCACGACCGTCCGGCACATACTGAAGCCGCAAGTGAAGACGGAGCAATATCCGGAGCAGGAACCCAAGTTGCCGGCCAACTATCGCGGTGTGCATCGACTGAACCGCGACGACGATGGCCGGGTTCGCTGCGTGGCCTGCTACATGTGTGCAACGGCCTGCCCAGCCCACTGCATCGACATCGTGGCCGCACCCGCACCAGCAGGCTGGAAGGACCGCGAGAAATACCCCGAGACGTTCGTCATCGACGAACTGCGTTGCATCTATTGCGGCATGTGCGAGGAAGCTTGCCCGGTCGATGCGATCGAACTGACGACTCTCTACGACCTCACGGGCCTGAGCCGCGAGGAGATGATCTTCGACAAAGAGAAGTTGCTGAGCGTGTGGGATCAGACGACGAAGGCGGGAACGGACCCGGTACGAACGAAGAGCGGGCACTACGGGCCCGCGGCGGACCTACCAAAGTAGTCGGCACACTCCGTGTGCGGACTTTCGGCACACGGAGTGTGCCGACTACTATGAGGATTTCTGAGAGATGCTGTTGGCTGATTCATCGAACGACCTGAACTGGACCGTGCTGCTCCCCGTCGTTGCCGGCGGATTGGCGGTCTGGTACATGCTGCCATCGACCAAGCGACGACCGATGGTATTCGGTGCGCTCGTGGGGTTGATCGCACTCGCTGGCCTGGCCGCGTTCCTTGTCTCCGGCTTCGGCGACACGATCCCTCAGACGGTCGAAGCCGGATTGTTCTTCGGCTTCTCTGGCCTGGCCGTGGCCTTTGCGACTCTCATGATTACCGGCCGCAATCCGGCACGCTCGGCCCTTTCGTTCGCGATTGTCGTCCTCAGCACGTGCGGATTGTTCCTGTTGCTCGCCGCCCCGTTTCTGATGGCCGCGACCATTGTGATCTATGCCGGCGCGATCATCGTGACGTTTCTGTTCGTGATCATGCTCTCGCAGCAAGAGGGTCCATCGAGCGCGGACCTGCGTTCGCGTGAACCGGACCTCGCCGTGGTTGCGGGCTTCGTCCTGTTGGCTTCGCTCTTGGTCGGCCTGGAGCGTGTCTACGATTGGCGCAACGTGGACTCGGCCATCGTACACGCTCAACGGGTGGCGGATGCGGAGAGCGTGGACCGCGATTATCTCTCGCCACTGCCGCCGATGGAAAACATGGGCAGCCCGATTCCGTTGACCAAAAAGGCCGAGGAATTCTTGGGCGAGATGCGGACGGCACTGAACCGAGTGAAGGTCGCTGCCCCACGCACGGCCGAAGATCGTCGACTCACAGACCACCGACTGGTTCAGGAAATTGAGAACGCGATCACCGGCCTGAAAATCTCGGCGTTCAAGCACCACGACGTGGAAGCCATTCAAACGAATTGCGAGACGATTGCGAAAGGCCTGACACGCTTACGGAACCTCCGCAATGGCTCGGCAACCTTTGAGGATGTTGTTCGTTCCGAGCACGGCGAGGTGAAACCGATTGGCAACGGGCCGAAGCAACTGCCAGCCGCGAACGTCTCTGCAATCGGCCGCACGCTGTTCAGCGATCATCTGTTGGCCATCGAACTTGCGGGCACCTTGTTATTAGTCGCGACAGTCGGTGCGATCGCCATCTCTCGACGGGAAAGGAAGGCGTCATGATCTCCCTTCCTCATTACCTCACAGTCGGGGCGGTCTTGTTTGTGCTCGGCCTGATCGGCTTCCTGACACGCCGAAATCTGATCGTCATGTTCCTTTCGGCCGAGTTGATGCTTCAGGGCGTGGCCCTCAATTTCGTGGCCTTCAGTCGAGCGCACGGCAACCTGCACGGACAGGTGTTCGCCTTGTTCATCATTGCCGTGGCCGCGTGTGAGGCGGGCATTGCCCTCGCCATGTTTCTGATGCTGTACCGCAAGAAACGCTCGCTCGACATCAGCCTCTGGCAAGCCTTGCGTGATCCGGGCCTCGAAGAAACTCGCGACCTTGTGCCGTTGCCTGCCGAACCCAAAGAAGAACCGCTCCCCGTGCTGTCGGTCTCGGGAATCGAGCCGGCTCGCAAGGAGCGCGACCATGCTTGATGCTCACGAGCAATTGTTGGCCGTGCCATTGCTCCCTTTGATTGGGGCGTTGCTCTGTGCCGTGTTTGGTGCGGTAAAGGAATTGCGATCCTGGTCGCATGTCCCGGCCGTCGTCTGTGCCGCGTTGTCGTGCGTCTGCGCCATCAGTGTGGTTGCACAACTGAACCAGGCCACTCTGCCGGTCACGTTTCCTCACATCGATGCCGACCGGATCATCTGGTTTGGCGTCGATGCTCAGACCTCGCGTCTCATGGTGGAGTTCGGGCTGTCGGCCGATCATCTCGGCGGGATGATGCTCCTCGGGGTCACGTTCATCGGCTTCTGGATCGTCGTGTTCTCGATCGGTTACATGAAAGGCTCGCCGGGCTTTGCTCGGTACTTCGCGGTCGTCAGCCTGTTCCTCGCCTCCATGAATCTGTTGATCCTCGCGGACAATATGATCCTGATGTTCGCGGGCTGGGAAGGCGTCGGTCTGTGCAGCTACCTGCTCGTGGGCTACTGGCATCACAAACACTCGGCAGCCGCCGCGGCCCGCAAGGCCTTCCTCGTAACCCGGCTTGGCGACGTGGGCCTGATTCTCGGCATCTTGCTGCTCTGGTTCATGACCAGTCAGGAGGGGTTTGAGTATTCGCGATTCTTCAAGGATGTGCCTGGCCTGGCCTCAAGCTATCCAGTGCTGTTTCCTCTGTCGTGTCTGCTGATTGTGCTTGGTGCCGTCGGTAAGTCGGCTCAGTTTCCTCTCTATGTCTGGTTGCCGGACGCGATGGAAGGTCCGACGCCCGTCTCCGCCCTCATCCACGCGGCCACCATGGTGACGGCCGGAGTGTACCTGCTCGCACGTTGCACGCCGCTCTTGCTTGCAGTGCCCGGCGTGCAACTCACGATCGCGATCATCGGGGCATTCACGGCTCTCCTGGCCGCGTTCATCGCACTCACGCAGCACGACTTGAAGCGAGTGCTTGCCTACTCCACGGTCAGCCAGATCGGTTTCATGTTTCTGGCCGTGGGTTGTGCGGGGCCGGCACTGCCGAAGATCGCGGTGGTTGCAGCCATCTTCCACCTGTTCACACACGCCTTCTTCAAGGCCGTGCTGTTCCTTTCGAGCGGCAGCGTCATGCACGCCATGCACGACGTCATCGACATGCGCGAGTTCAGCGGCCTGCGAAAAGTGCTACCCGTGACGCATATTGCGTTCCTGTGTGGCGCTCTCGCTTTGGCTGGCATTCCCCTGTTCAGCGGCTTTTGGTCGAAGGACATGGTTCTCGAAGCCGCGTTGGAGGCGGGGCATTCGGAACGCTTTGGCACAATCTACCTGATCCTGTTCGGCATCGCGCTCACGACCGCACTCATGACCGCGTTCTACACGTTCCGAGCTTATTTCCGGACATTCTGGGGACCGCTGCGAATGCCGCACGGAGCCCATCCACACGAAACCTGGGTGATGAACTTGCCACTCATCGTGTTGGCCATCGGGGCGGTACTCGTCGGCATCGCGGTGGAACCGTTCACGCATTGGTTCAGTGGTTTTCTCTCGAAGGCACCATTCCTGGCCTCGACGCCGACGCCCGAGCATCACCTGAATTGGCCGTTGATCCTCGGTAGTTCGGCCGTCGCCCTCCTGGGACTCGCCGTCGCCTATTTCATGTACGTGAAGAGCCCATCGACGGTCGACAAGGCCGCGAGATCTGTCGGCCGTGTGTATTCGTACTCGTTGAACAAGCTCTACGTGGATGAAATCTTCAAGGTGCTGTTCGTGCAACCCATGAATCTGCTCGCGGGTATCTGCTCGCTGGCCGATGCCGTCGTGTCCGATTTGACTCGACTGGTTGCTTCAATCCCGCGTGGGATTGCCGTGACGATCAAGCCGCTTCAGAACGGACTCGTGCAGTTTTACGCGTTGTCGATGGTCTTGTTCGTGGCCGCGTTTATTGGGCTACTGGTGTTGTTCGCGAAATGAAGGCAGGATTGTCTGAACGATGTTGACTCCGGACCTCATTCGATTGTTGTTGCCGGCCCTGATCGGGTTACCGGTCTTGGCCGCTCTCGTGTTGCGACTGGTCGATGGCTCGCGCGCCCGGATGGCCGCGCTGGTGCTATCGATCACCCATTTCGTGTTGACGCTGGCGATCGTTGCCTCGGGCATGTTGGACGTGCAAACCGATCCGAACGTCTCGAGCTCGATCGACCGTTTCAAGAAGAAGGCCGAGCAAATCTTTGCTCCACAGTTCGTTCCCGGTGATCCGCTGCCCGGCGGCAAGAACTCGTATTCGACGACCTACGACATCATTGCGTTCCATGGGACCAATGCCGAAGGGGAACGAGTCAAGCTCGGCGCCGCACAGTTCTTTATCGGGCTCGATGGCTTGAATATCTGGCTCGTCTGCCTCGCCAGCTTCATGCTGGTACCGGTTGTGCTCTACTCGTGGGATTCGATCCGCGACCGAGAGGGGGCCTATTATTCCTGGCTGTTCTTCCTGCAGGCCGGCGTGTTGGGGGTGTTTCTCTCGTTCGACATTTTGCTCTTCTACGTCTGCTTCGAACTCACGCTCGTGCCGCTATTATTCCTGATCGGTGGCTGGGGGACCGGCCCGAGTCGCCGCGATGCCTCACGCAAGCTGTTCTTGTTCACTTTGGCCGGCGGATTGATCACACTCATCGGCATCGCTGGAATCGTGCTCTTCGTTTACACCCAAAGCGGCAACGGCAATCAGCCGCGTGAACTGACGTTCTCGATTCCTCGACTTGCGGACCTTGTCCAGGCCAACCTGAGCCAGTCCACCAGCGAATCGACCCGCGAGCTTTGGCGCAGCACCCAAGTTTACCTCTTCCTTGCGTTGGCCATCGGTTTCGCGGTGAAGGTGCCCATCGTACCTCTGCACTCCTGGCAGCCAGGGGCTTACACGGAAGCGCCGACGGGCGTGACCGTCATGCTCTCGGCTCTCCTTGCCAAGATGGGCACGTTCGGCCTCGTGCGCATTTGCCTGCCCCTCTGCCCGGATGCGACGTTGTCCGTTGGCATGCCGTTGCTTGGCGTGCTTGGCATCATCGGCATCCTCTACGGCGGCTTCTGCGCTTTCGCCCAGACGGACCTGCGGAAACTGCTGGCTTACAGTTCGATTTCGCATCTCGGCCTGAGCGTGCTGGCCATCATGGCCTTCAGTGCCGGTGGGATTGCGGGCAGTGTATTGCACATGGTGAATCACGGGCTTTCGACCGGGGCGATGTTCCTACTCGTCGGCATGTTGATTCGGCGTTACGGCTCCGCTCAGATTTCGGACTACTCCGGCGTCTGGTCGCGACTGCCGATTCTCACGGGCTTCCTGCTCTTTGTCTCGCTCGCCAGCGTCGGCTTGCCGGGCCTGAACAACTTTGTGAGCGAAGTGCTCATGCTCGGCGGCGTACTCGAAGCGCGGAACTCGAACATCTCGTCGATTGCGTTTACCATCCTCGCGGCTCTTGGTATTTTTCTGAGTGCCTGGTACACGATGACCATGCTTCGCCGAGTGTTCTTCGGCCCGGAAAAACTGCCGCACACGACCGAGCCCGTGAAGGATCTGACGCCACGAGAACGATTCGCGGTCGCCCCGATTGCGATTCTCTGCCTGTTGTTGGGCGTGATGTCGCAACCACTTTTGGATGTGATGAAACGAGACGTCGTTCGGTTATCGCAGGTCGGGGACGAAGCCCGTGTTCGGGCAAAGTAGTCGGCACACTCCGTGTGCCGAAAAGAATGGGAGCGTTATTCGGTGACAGTCGATCAGACCCTGCAGCAGGTATTCCGCCTGGCCGTGCCCGAGGCCGCCCTCGTCGGCGTCGCGTGCCTGCTGTTCATCCTCAGCACGCTTCACGCAACCAGCCGTAATGCTGCCGGGATTCTCGCGCTCGTCGGCCTCGGCCTGGCCACGGTGCTGCATTTCGCCGGTTCTCCTGCCGAGGGAATGGTCCGCACGGTCGCCCCATTGTGGCCGGATAACTTGTCCACGTTCGTTCGACTGACAGCCCTGGCGACCGGGGCATTGCTCGTATTGTTTTGCTGGCACGAATGCGACGATAGCCGGGCCGCGGACTTCCAGGCTTGCCTTCTCGTTGCCACGGCCGGGTTCTCGCTCGTCGGGTCCGCCAACGATCTGATCGTGTTGTTCCTGGCCCTCGAACTCATCAGCATCCCGACCTATGTGATGCTGTACTTGCCACGCTCGAACGAAACGCGAGCCCAGGAAGCGGCCGTCAAATATTTCCTGTTGAGCGTGCTCTCCTCCGCCCTCACGCTGTTCGGTTTTAGCTATCTGTACGGCATCACCGGCTCGACCAATATCTCGGCCATCGCTCAGTTGTTGCCACGCCTGGTTCCGGGCGACACGTCGATCGCCGCCCTGATTGCGACCGTTCTCGTGTTAGCGGGCCTTGGCTTTCGCGTGACGGCATTCCCGTTCCACTTCTATGCACCGGACGTGTATCAGGGTGGTCCGACCGGTGCCGTGGCATTTTTGTCCTTCGTGCCCAAGCTAGCGGGATTCGCCGCCATTCTGAAACTCTTTAGCTTTGTCGGCGACGCCCATCCGGTGGCAAGCGAGTACGTCAAGCATGTCATGATGCTCCTTTGGATCCTGGCCGCGATCAGCATGACGGCCGGGAATGCGATGGGCCTGATGCAGTCGAATCTCCGCCGCATGCTCGCCTA
>SIAJ01000044.1 GCA_009691845.1 Gemmataceae bacterium | reverse complement strand
CGTGCAGGGCTAGCCGTGTTTCTCGATGCGAACCCACGCAACATGCATCACAAGGTGATCGTGATCGACGGCGAAATCGTGATCTGCGGCTCGTTTAATTTCAGCGACAATGCCGACCGCACGAACGACGAGAATCTGCTGATCATCTACAACCGTGCGATTGCCGCAAAATTCGAGGAGGAGTTCCAACGCATCCACAGCGCGGCAAAGGCGGTTGATGGGCGATAATCATAGTAGTCCGCACACGCCGTGTGCGGAACTTTGGCACTCGAACTCTGCGTGGCGCTCCTCAATAATTTTCTTCGGCACACGGAGCGAGCCGACGGATTTGCGGGAATTCGGGCAAAGGATTGATAGCGCGAGGAAGATAGGTTATCCTCAACCTTTACCAAAGAAGCGTTCTGCATTGATCGCTCCGCATCCAGCCAAGTAGGGCCTTTCCCATGTTGACCTTCCACGATCCTTCGCGTTTTGGCCGCCGGGAATTCCTTAAAGTCGGGGCCCTCTCGCTAGGTGGCCTGTCACAGCCCATGTTCGGCAAGGCGACGGCCTCTTCGTATCGTCCGCTGGCTGATCGCAGCGTGGTCTTCCTGTTCCTGCATGGCGGGCCGTCCCAGATGGAGACGTTCGACCCGCACATGGAAGCCCCAGCCGAGATTCGCAGTTCGACGGGGGAAATTAAGACCGCCCTTCCCGGCATCACTTTCGGCTCGTCATTCCCGAAACTCGCAAAGCTGGCCGACCGCTTCACGATCATCCGTTCCTTCGTGCCAGGTGATGCGAATCACGACATCAAGCCGGTCATGGGCAAGGACTCGTTCGGCGCGAACTTGGGCGCGGCCTATTCGCACATCGCGGGTGCCAATCATCCGGAAACCGGGATGCCACGCAACCTGGCCCTGTTCCCGCGTGCGGTCGATCCCGCGACGCAGGCCGGCACGATGAGCTTTGGCAACTTCTCCGCGACTGGCCCCTTCGGTTCAGCGACTGCTCCGTTCCTTCCCGGAGCCGGTGGGCTGCAACAGCAGAACATGAAGCTGAAACTCGCGGCCGATCGCTTTGACGATCGGAGGGGCCTGCTTCGAGAACTCGACCGGGTACAGAATTCGCTCGACGAAAGCCAGCGTTCAGGAATCGAGAGTTCACGCGATAAGGCCCTCGGCGTCCTGCTCGGCGGCGTCGGCGATGCGTTCGACCTGTCCAAGGAAGACGCCCGCACGGTTGAGCGCTACGACACGGCCCCGCTCGTGCGACCCGAGAACATCGACAAGAAATGGAAGAACTACAACAACTACGTCGATAACGCGAAGACGCTCGGCAAGTTGATGCTGCTCAGTCGCCGGTTGTGCGAACGCGGGGCCGGCTTCGTGACTGTGACCACGAATTTCGTTTGGGACATGCATTCCGACGTGAACAACGCCCCCTGCGCCGAGGGCATGGGCTACATGGGCCCGCCGCTTGATCACGCGGTGAGCACGTTCCTCGAAGACCTCGAAGCCCGTGGCCTATCCGATCAAATTCTGCTGGTCTGCTGCGGAGAAATGGGCCGCACTCCTAAGCTGAACAAGACCGGCGGCCGCGACCACTGGGGCAACCTCGGCCCACTTCTAATCGCAGGCGGCGGTCTAAACATGGGCCAAGTCATCGGCCGCTCCGCCAGAAACGGCGGCGAACCCAACACCGACCCCATCCGCATCAAGCACCTCATCTCAACAATCATGCATTCACTTTTCGACGTCGGCCAACTGCGAGTCACAAGAGGCGTACCCAGAGAGATCCTGACGATGGCGGAACATGAGGTCATTCCGGGGCTGCATGGGTAAGAGTGGACGAACGGCACCCGGCGAGCCGAGCGGCGTAAGCCGCCGGGTGATGTCGCTTTACCCGGCAGCTTACGCTGCTCGGCTCGCCGTTGTAAGATGACTCATAATGCAATCGGAGAAAAGCATGAAAACCGCCGTGCGAATTGTCGATTACGGCCGCGGCCCACAACTGGAAAACAACCGCCTGACGGTGATGGACGTGTTCTACTACCTCCATCGTGGCCGAGATTGGGACTTTATTCACATGGCCCTGCCACGTTTATCCCGCGACGAGTTCGATGCGGTTGTCGATTATGTCGATGAGCATCGTCAAGAATTGATCGAAGCAGACGAGCGAGTCGAAGAGTTCTATCGTCGCGGTCGTGAAGAACAAACGAGAAAGGGCTTGGATGGCCGGCTTGCGGGAATCGAATCGCCCGAGGAGCGATACGCGATTCTATTGAAGGAGCTTCATCGTCAAAAAGCATTAAAAGCGGAGCGAAACGGTGACCACGCTGCTCGTTGATGGGAACCTCGACGGACATGCTGACCGTATTCTCGACCGCCTGGCGAGCGAGAAATGGAAATTGTTTTGCGATCATCTCGAACTTCAGATCGTTCATCTTGAAGATGTTGGGCTGGACAGGCATTCGCCAGATGATGTGGTCTGGCGGCTCTGCCAGGAGAACGGGTTCTTTCTTCTCACTGCCAATCGCAACATGAAGACGGAAGATTCGCTCGAGTCCACGATTCGACGAGAAGGAACAAGCGATTCATTACCCGTCTTCACGCTCTCGGACTCGGACCGCATTCTCGAAAGTTCGGAATACATGGAGCGTGTTATTGAGAAACTCTTGGATTTCTTGATCTACGCGTCAGACACTCTTGGAGCGGGCCGACTTTTTTTGCCTTGACCACGGATATGTGGACTTCCAAACGAGCGATGGCCGAACGAGTTAACCGATAGCAAAGCATGTGAAGTGATGAGCAATCGCATATCGGCAGCGTTCTCGGACGAACAGGTGGCAAGCCTGAACGCCTACTAGACCGCCGGTTCTTTCCACCCGAGTACTTGCGGAAGTTCAGACTGCCGGGAAGTGCTGCGGGCGGATTCTGACGGATGGTCGTGCCTGAAGTGCAGTTATCGGCAGGATTGGGCACACGGATTTATGGCTGATTGGTCGTAGAAATCTGTAAGAGATTAGTTGGCTTCCCCTCGAAGGACTACCACCGATTATCGGAGCCCACAGATGGCGTTCTTTGAAATGTCCAAAGACTGTCTTCGCGAAATCCCGGACACGACTTTCGCCGCTGCCGGAATTCGCGAACGCGATGATCTCCAGCGACTACTCCGGGCACAGATTGGAATCGTCGCCGAAGATACGCTCATCGTCGCCGAGGAGTTCGGCGAATGGGACGGCTCCAATCGGCGAATCGACCTGCTCGGCCTCGATAAAGATGCCAATCTCGTTGTTTTCGAATTGAAGCGGACGGAGGACGGCGGACACATGGATTTGCAGGCCATCCGCTACGCGGCAATGGTGTCACGATGACTCTTGAGAAAGTAACAGAGTTGTACGCTGGATTGCTTCGAAAATCGGGCAAAGATACTGACGCACGGGTCGCGATTCTGGGGTTTCTGGATTGGGAAGACGCAGAGGACAGCCCTTTCGCCCAGGACGTTCGAATTGTTCTTGTTTCGGCAGAATTTTCAAAGGAACTTACCACGTCGGTTATGTGGCTCAACGACAAAGGTCTCGACATTCGGTGCGTTCGGATTAAGCCGTATTCGGACAACGGTCGAGTCCTTGTGAATGTTCAGCAGATTATTCCGTTGCCCGAAGCTCAAGACTATGTTGTGGGAATCAAGCACAAGCAGCAACGCGAGCGAGACCGAGAATCGTCGAGAGACCTTACCAAGCTCAATGTAACGTTGGCTGGAACCAGTTACCAGCGATTGAACAAGCGACAGGCGATTCTTCGAACTGTGAAGTTCCTCTGCGATTCTGGCATCACCCCTGATCAGATCTGCAAGGTCGAAGGCTGGGGGCCTAACCGTTTTCGAAGTGCCGATGCGATTATCACCTCCGGAGCGGAATTCGTTGCGTGGCAGAAGGCACAGGAATCAAAGGGCGGAAGATCCTGGGACGATCAGCGGATTCGATTCTTCTGCGATGATAACGAACTTATCCATAGCGGCGGAAAGACTTGGGCATTGTCGAATCAATGGGGAACCCACACCTTCGAACTGATCGGCGAATTGATAAAGGCGTTTCCTGCACTCGCAATCGTATGTGAAGAAGCAAGCTAACGCCGTGAGTGCGGCTACAATACTCTTGGTGACTGCCCAGCGAAAAAGGCAAAATCGAACTTTATATGTACATAAAACCACTATAATATCGCATGGCACGGTTCGCCAAATGTGGCGAACGATCACGTGATCAAAGCTCGTGCCAAAGACGATTTTTTTGGAGGAATTGCTGATTTTTTAGTCTGACCGCTATCGAAGTGTCCCAAAATGTCCCCTTTTGTCCCATTGGGACAAAGATGTTATCCTTCCCGTTTCAGTCGGCCGGTTTCGCGATCGCCAGCTGTTAGTTTTAACTTTCGGGGTGGATCGATGCGAATGCTCATGTGCTGTCTCCTGTGCTCCCTCGTCCACATGGTGTGGGCCGGGGAGGCTACGGCCCAGAGCACGGCTGCCAAGATTGATTTCACCCGCGATGTTCAACCCATTTTCGCCAAGCACTGCTACACCTGTCACGGCGAAAGGAAGCAAAAGGCCGGCCTCCGGCTCGATCGGCGGCCGGATGCTTTGCTCTCCAAGTTGTTTGTCGTTGGAAAGAGTGCCGAGAGCCGATTGATTCGGCTGGTCTCGGGAACCGATCCTGAGAATCGGATGCCGCCTGATGGGCAGATGTTGCTTGCAAAAGACATCGAAACGTTGCGGGCCTGGATCGATCAAGGGGCCAAGTGGCCTGCACCGGAAGGGGATCACTGGTCGCTGCGGCGATTGAGTTTGCCGGCAATCCCTGCCACGAAGGACGTTCAGCATCCGATCGATGCGTTCATCCGGACCAAGCTTAGCGAGAAGGGGCTATCCCATTCCGCCCCTGCCGATCGGCGAACTCTGATTCGTCGTCTCACCTTCAACTTGCATGGACTGCCACCGACACCTGCAGAGATCGAGTCGTTTGTGCGCGACGATTCGCCGAAGGCTTACGAGCAACTCGTCGAGAGATTGCTGGCTTCGCCTCGCTATGGCGAACGCTGGGCTCGTCACTGGATGGACATTGCCCACTTCGCGGAGACGCACGGGCACGATCAGGACGTCATTCGCGAGAATGCTTGGCCGTATCGCGATTATCTCATTCGGGCGTTCAACGCCGATTTGCCTTACGCTCGCTTTGTGCAGGATCAGATTGCGGGCGATGTGCTCAACTCCGGCGATGCATCGGCAATTGCCGCGCTCGGTTTTCTTGCGGCCGGGCCGTGGGACGAGAGTTCGCAGAGCAGTATTCGCGACGACACCATCGACAAGAAACAGGCCCAGTACATCGATCGCGACGACATGATCACGACCGTGTTCACGGCCATCGCCAGCACGTCGATTCATTGTGCCCGCTGCCACGACCACAAGTTCGACCCGATTTCGCAGAAGGAGTATTACGGCCTGCAAGCGGTATTCGCCGGCGTCGAACGTGCCAACCGTTCCTACGAAGCGGACCCGGCACTCGCGAAAATTCGTGGCGAATTGCTGGCCAAGAAGGCGGACATTCTTGCTGGGAAGTTCGACCTGGCAGCGGAACGGGCGAAACTCGACGAGTGGGAAAAGCAGATCGCCGGCCGGCTCACACGGTGGAAGACGCTGAACGTGGTAGTCAGTGCCAAGGACTCAAAGATCGAGCCGCAAACGGATGGCTCTTTTCGCTTTGCCGGCAAGCGGCCGGACAAAGACGTTTATTCGTTCAAGGCGACGACCGGTCGCATCGTCACCGCGATTCGGCTCGAAGTGCTTTCCGATCCTTCGTTGCCCATGGGCGGACCGGGTCGCCAAGATAATGGCAATCTGCACCTCAGCGAAATTCGCGTCAAACTTTCCGACGGCACGATCATCCCGATTACATCTGCGGCCGCCGACTTCAATCAGGATGGATGGGGCATCGCTCGTGCCATCGACGGTAATCCCGCGACGGCCTGGGGCATCCACCCGGCCGTGGGCAAAATGCACGAAGCGGTCTTCATTCTGAAGCAGCCGATTCCCGCGAACGCGACATTTACGGTCGAACTCGACCAACTTCACGGAGCTGGGCACCTCATCGGAAGAGCACGATTGAGTGTGAGTTCCGACGCGAATCCGGCGGTTTCGGTCAATCCGCTGCCCACGGAGGTAGTGGAGATCCTGGCCATCGCACCCGAGAAGCGGAACGAGGCACAGTCGAAGACCCTCATTCAACATCGTCTACTGATTGATGTGGAAGCCCGTTTGGCCGTGCTGCCGATACCGCAGATGGTCTACGCGGCCGCCAGCGACTTCGCGACCATCGGCAGCTTCAAGGCTCCCAAGGGGCCGCGTGTGGTTCACATGCTCATTCGGGGGGATATTACCAAGCCGGGCGAAACGGCAAATGCGGGCACAATCGCTTGCGTTCAAGGGCCCGGTCCGTTGATTATCGCGAACCCTACTGATGAAGGACAGCGTCGGGCTGCAATCGCTCGTTGGTTGACCGACCGCGAGAACGGCCTGGTTTGGCGCTCGATCGTCAACCGCGTTTGGCACCACCATTTTGGCCGTGGGATCATGAACACGCCCAACGATTTTGGCCGCATGGGTGCGACGCCGACGCATCCCGAATTGCTCGATTGGCTGGCCGTTTGGTTCCGCGATCGCGGCGGATCGCTGAAGGATCTGCATCGCCTGATCGTTACGAGCGAGACCTACCGGCAATCGTCCGCGCACAATGCCGACTACACGAAGATCGATTCGGACAACGCGTACTTGTGGCGAATGAACCGAACGCGACTCGATGCCGAGTCCGTTCGGGATGCTGTCCTCGCGGCCAGCGGCAAGCTCGATTCGACAATGCATGGGCCATCCTCCAGGCAGTTCGCGTTGTCGCCTGGCATCCACGTCACGCCGAAGGTGGAGTATGAGAAGTTCGATTTCGATAGCCCCGCCTCGCGACGGCGGAGTGTCTATCGTTTCGTGTTCCGCACCCTGCCCGACCCGTTTTACGAGGCCCTCGATTGCCCCGATGCCTCGCAGTTCACGCCAGTGCGCGCGTCCTCAGTTACAGCCTTGCAAGCCCTGGCGATGATGAACGACCGTTTCACGGTTCGCTACGCGGAGCATTTTGCCAAACGAGTCGAGGCCACTAGCCAGGACTGTTTGCGACAGATTGGCTTCGCCTACGAGGAGGCACTTGGCCGTTCGCCGACCGAACTGGAGACGAAACGGCTGGCCGATTTCGCAGAACGCCACGGCCTGGCTAACGCGTGCAGGCTGCTGTTCAACTGCAACGAGTTCTTGTTTGTGGATTGAAATTGTTGTGGCAAGAGGCGAGACGTTCCAATGAATCGGCGCGAAGCTCTATTCTCGCTCGCCAACGGCTTCGGCGGTCTCGCCCTGGCTCATCTATTCGCCACGGATGCGGTCGCGGAGGCGGGCAAGAGCGGCATGCACCATCCCGCAAAAGCGAAACGCGTCATTCAGCTCTTCATGAATGGCGGCGCAAGTCAGATGGACACATTTGATTACAAGCCCGAATTGTTCAGCCGCGATGGCCAAAAATTTGATCCCGGTGCTGGCGTGCATGTCGAAGCCGTCACGTCCGTGCCGGGCAACGTGTTGAAGCCCCCGTTCCCGTTCAAGCAACATGGGCAGTGCGGCCGTTGGGTCAGTTCGGTGTTTCCGCAGATCGCGAATCACGTCGACGATATCGCATTCCTGATGTCCGTGAAATCGAAGACGAACGTACACGGACCGGCCAGCTATTTGATGAACACCGGCTTCACGCTGCCGGGTTTTCCGTGCATGGGTGCATGGATGTCGTACGGCCTGGGCCGAATAACCGACAACTTGCCGACGTTCGTGGTGCTCCCCGATCCGAAAGGCCTGCCTTACAACGCCCAGGGGAATTTCTCGTCCGGCTTCCTGCCTGTGTTGCATCAAGGGACAATCATTCGCCCAACGAACCCGACGCCGATCGCGGACCTGCATCCGCCGGAATCCGCGAAATACATCACGCCAAAAAGCGAGGACGACGGGCGTATTGTCCTGGAACAAATGAACCGCGAACATGCCACGATTCATCCGGGCGATAGCCGGCTGGATGCGAGAATTTCCGCATATGAACTCGCGGCCAAGATGCAGCTTGCCGCCCCGGAGGCCCTCGACCTGCGCCGCGAGACCAAGGCAGTTCATACACTCTACGGCATCGACGACCCAACGACGGCGACGTTCGGACGCCAGTGCCTGACTGCACGAAGAATGCTCGAACGGGGAGTGCGCTTCGTCCAAGTCTGGAGCGGGGCCGGCGGGGCGAGCAATAACTGGGACAACCACACGAACATCAAGAAGGAACTTCCGGCAATTGCCGGCTCGGTCGATCGTCCGATCGCGGCATTGCTATCCGACTTGAAGCAACGCGGATTGCTCGAAGATACGCTAGTGGTTTGGAGCACAGAGTTCGGCCGGCATCCCTTTAGCCAGGGGGCCGATGGTCGCGATCACAATGGCGGCACATCGGTTCAGTGGTTGGCCGGCGCTGGCATCAAGGGTGGCGTGGCCCACGGCGAAAGCGATCTGTGGTCGTGGCGAGGCAACAAGTCTAACGACGTCCACGATGTTCACGCGACGATTTTGCATCTGCTCGGCATCGATCACGAGCAACTGACGTTTCGGCACAACGGCTCGAATCGACGGCTCACGGATGTGCATGGGCACGTTGTGAAAGCGATACTCTCGTAGGAATGGCCTCGCAAGTGTAGCCCTCTCGCTCCGCGAGCGGGAGGCGGTGTGTTCTGGGGAATCGAGTTTCGTCGTCTTGGGGCAAGCGTTGCCTCCGTCTCGCGGAGCGAGTGGGAAACATTTGCGCAAGTTTCCTAAAGATTGGTCGTTAATTGGTCGAGAGGCAAGCCGACGTGCCAGGCTTGGCCAAATCACTTCTTGAGGAAACAACCATGAAACGTGCATTTTTGGGCATCGCTGCCCTGGCCTTAGTTCTGGTCGCGACGGAAACGGCGTCCGCAGGTCCACGCATCGGCGTAAGCGTCGGTGGCGGAAGCGGATATTACGGCGGGTATAATTCCGGCTTTGGTGTGAATTACGGAACGCGCGTTGGCAACAACGGCTATTTGAACCTGAACTATTCAAGCGGGTATAGCTACCCGGCGTACGGTTACGCTCGGCCGGCATATTACACGGGGCCGGTTTATGGCTCGCCGTACTACTACAACGCGGTGCCGCAGTACTACGCTCAGCCTTATGGCTACTCTTTCTCGTACCGGACCTGGGGCTGGTAAAGCAGATCGACTGGCCGTGCGGCTGGGGATGGCAGTCCGCACGGCTCATGATTTAGGCCAGCAACTTCTTGACCACTTCACCATGCACATCGGTCAATCTGAAGTCGCGACCCTGAAACTTGAAAGTCAGTTTCGTGTGATCGAACCCGAGAAGGTGCAGAATTGTCGCTTGTAGATCGTGGACATGGACTTTGTCCTCGGTCGCGTTGAAGCCGAACTCGTCCGACTGGCCAATCGTGGTGCCGGCCTTCACACCGCCGCCGGCCATCCACATGGTGAAGCAATTCGGGTGATGATCGCGGCCATCATTCCCGCCTTGCACCATCGGCGTGCGGCCGAATTCGCCTCCCCAGACCACGAGCGTGTCGTCGAGCAAACCACGTTGTTTGAGGTCCTTGATGAGAGCGGCGCTTGCCTGATCTGTCTTCTTGCACTCCGTCTTCAGGCCGTTGACAAGCCCGCCATGATGATCCCATGCCTCATGGAATAGTTGAACAAATCGCGTGCCCCGTTCGACGAGCCGGCGAGCTAATAGACAATTATTCGCGAACGACGGCTTGCCAGGTTCGGCTCCGTACATGTCGAGCGTCTTCTTGGATTCTTTGGAGAGGTCCATGAGTTCCGGAGCACTCGACTGCATGCGATACGCCATCTCGAACGAGTTGATCCGCGTGGCAATTTCGGGATCGCCAGTCACGCCGAGCCGTTGCTCGTTCAATTGCTTGATCGCATCCAGGGAATCGCGTTGCGTTTTCGCGTCGATGCCAGGCGGGTTTGAGAGAAACAACACCGGGTCGCCGGCCGAACGAAACAGCACGCCGTTGTGGACACTGGGGAGAAAACCGGAACCCCAGTTGGACTGCCCGCCGCTCGGCCCCTTGTTGCCTGACGAGAAAACCACGAAGCCGGGTAGATTTTTCGATTCGCTGCCCAGACCATACGTGACCCACGAACCCATGCTCGGTCGCCCGAAGAGTTGCGAGCCGGTGTTCATGAAAATCTGGGCCGGTGCGTGGTTGAACGCATCGGTGACCATCGACTTGACGATGGCGATGTCGTCGACGACCGTCGAGAGATGGGGAAGCAATTCGGAGAGTTCCGCCCCGCATTTACCGTGCTTGGCGAACTTGAACTTGGGACCCAGAAAGGTCGAGTTCGGGTTGATAAAAGCGGCCCGATAGCCCTTCAGCAATTCCGGCGAAGGCAATTTGCCATCGTTCTGGGCCAGAACCGGCTTGTTGTCGAACAACTCCAAGTGACTTGGAGCGCCCGCCATAAACAAATAGATAATCGACTTCGCCTTGCCGGGGAAGTGCGGCTTCTTGGGAGCCATCGCGTCGCTGGGTGCGGCACCGGCCTCGTTCAACAGGGAGGCGAGCGCCATGGAACCGAGGCCCATGGCGCAATCTTTGAAGAACCAGCGGCGAGTGGTTGAATTGGAGATCATGTCGATTCGCTCCTCGTGGAAATTCATTCGATGTCGACGATTTCCGCGACACGGCAAAGGACTACTTCAACTCCAACCCATACACACTCATCAATTCCAACCCTGCCACCGGAGTTATGGTCAACGGGCCTTCCCCTTCATCGAAGGTGAGTACGGCCCGGCTCCAAGCACCGGCCTTGCCCTTCGACTTGAGAGTCACCGTCTTCTTGCCAATGGTCACCGACGGATCGCCTTCCGCTTTGGGTGACACTTTCCAATCGAGGATGATCTCAACCTTGCCGAACTTGGCGTCGGTCGAGATAGGGATGGCACCGGCAGCACGCAGCACCCCGCCTCCCGCCTTCCACGAGTCCTTCTCGCTTTTCCAACCAGCGAGATCAAGGCCGTTAAACAGCAACTTGTGCCCTCGGGCTACTGTGGCAATCTCCTCCGGCTTTGGGTTAGTGCTGGGCAATTCCTTGAGCATGATGTTCTTGAAGTGGCACTCCACCCCTTCGCTTTCGAGCGCCAAATATCCCTTGCGTGGCGTGCACTTGCTCACTCCGGAGACTTCCTTGCCGTTCACTTCGAGTTTGATGACGCCGTCATTCGCCGTGACTTTGTAGTGGTTCCATTCGCCGCCCCCTTTTACTCGGTCTTCGCTAGGCAGGCAGCGTTCGATGCCCTTCGGGTGCGCGCGATCTGGAACGCATCTGGCGCCGTGAATGCTGAAGATATCACCATGGCTTGTCGCCCAACCATCGGCCGGCTTGAAATTGATTAGAACCTGGACTTCGATGCCCCGAGTGTAGGGCGTGCCAACTCCGGGAAGTGCATCGCCCCAAACGAACAGGCCCGAGTTCGCCATTTTTGTTTTTTCAACATGCATCCAATCGAACTCCATTACGAAGTTCTCGAACTGCTTGTCGAAGCGAAGGAAGCCGGTTGGCTGGCCGGTAGTGATGATCTCCTTGTCCTTCACGAAGAATGTCTTCGGATGGGTATTCACATTCACCCAGCCCGACAAATCCTTGCCATTGAAGAGAGGCCGAGACTCGTCTCGAGAGGGCTCGGCAGCCGATGTGAGCGAACCCGCGATCAGCATAATCAGCGTGGAGAGAAAACGCATATCGGACTCCAGTAGTTGAGGTTCATTCTTTGGTGATGGTTTCATCGAGATTCAATATCACACGCGTGACCACCGTCATCGCGGCTGCTTCTTCAAGCGTGATGTCCTTTGGCAATGTTGAATTCCCATCCTTCTCGCCCGTAGATAGCTCTTTTGCGTTCATCTCGCCTTTCGCAAGACGTTCGCGTTGCTGAGCCAAGAGTTGAGTCAGAATTTTTAGCTCTGTGGCCGTTGGTTGTCGACTCGTGCAAGAGCGGAACGCGAATGCGATGCGATCCGAATCACTCTTGCCACCCTCACCGAGCGATTTTACGGCCAATGCTCGGGCGCAGTCCACAAAGATCGTTTCATTCAAGAGTGTGAGAGCCTGGAGCGGGGTATTCGATCGCGTCCGTTTCACGCACGATGAGTCGCCGTTTGGCACATCGAAGTTCGTGAACACTGGGTACGGAGTCGAACGGCGACGGAACGTGTAAATTCCGCGTCGATAGCGATCTTCTCCCTTTACCTCGATCCAGTTGAACGGGCCGTAACTAGCAGGAGGCAGGAACAGAAAGGCTGGAGCAGGCGTGAACAAACTCGGCCCGCCTACTTTTGGATTCAACCGACCGCTAGCGTGCAAGGCGATGTCACGCACGATTTCTCCTTCTACCCGCAAACGCGGAGAACGGGCAAGGAGGCGGTTGTAAGGATCCTTCGCGGTAAGTTCGGGTGTGAGCTTGGATGATTGTCGATAGGTCGCGGAATTTACGATCAGTCGATGCAATTCCTTCAACGACCAGCCACGGTCCATGAACTCGACCGCGAGCCAGTCGAGTAATTCCGGGTGAGAAGGTTTTTCACTCTGCAAGCCGAAATCCTCGCTCGTGCTGACCAATCCCGTGCCGAAATAAGATTGCCAAACCCGATTGACGATCACCCGGGCCGTCGTGGGCGAATCACGCGAGACCAGCCAGTTCGCAAGCGTAAGTCGCGAGCCACCGGCCTTCGGATCGGTAAGTGGATGCAAGAAGGACGGCACACCTCCGGAAACTTCTCGAGTCGGCTTTAGGAAATCACCTCGCTTGAGAATGCGCGTGTCGCGCATCTCATCGCGCAGTTGGAGCGTAAGCTGCGTCGATCCGGTCGGCCAGCGTTGCCATTCCGTCTCAATGCGAGCGTTCTCGGCTTTCCATTCTGGAACAGTCGTTCGCCAGTAACTAAAAATCGTAGCGATCTGTTCCGGCGACCGTTTCGCTGGGGGCAAAGAGAATAGCTGTTTCACATTTTTCGGAACGGGATCCGCGACGGGATCTGTATCGCCGGTAATGCTCAGCCGGAAACGGCCAAGATTATTGTTCATGTGGTCATCGCTATTCCACCCGCCATGCATTTGTTTCAGGCGAACATCGAATACCACGCCGTTTGGAAAGCTGATTGGCTTTTCCGGCACGAACACGGCGTTACGTGGAACATTGCGGCGACCTGGTCCCGTGTCGATGCCCCAGGCCGTATCGTCCTTCCCGTCGATCGCATAGGAAACCGGCCCAGTTACACGTCGTTTCTTAGACTTGTCATCGTAGGTTGATTCCAAATCTCGCTCGGGGTTCCCATAATCAGCGGAGGCCTTCACCATCTTGACGTTGATTTTGGTCTTCGGATCGTTCGCATCCCATGCTTCGACGTTGAACTCGGTCAAGGCACACGTCCCCATGGATGATCGGCCAGGACCATTACATGGAAGATTTGGGTCGTTCAATAGTTCCAGGCGAAAGCCGGTGACACTCTTCAACGACGTTGCGCCACGCATATGAGTCGTGAATTTTGTCGGCGCGTATCCCTGGCAAAGTATTGATCCATCTTTCTGGTCGATGTAGCGTTGTCCGTTATCACCTTGATTGGCGAGTTTCACAGTTTCCCACGTGGCTACGGTCGAAACAGATTGCTCCCACTTCGCCATTCGCTCCAACCAATCGGGGGTTGATTCGCGCAATTTGCTTTCGGCCTCGCCGATTTTAATGCGAATGCCGGCGATCCGTTTTTGTTCATCGGGCGTATACACGACACGCTGAGATTCGTGGTCGTTATTGAGAAACGAAAAGAGTTTGTAATACTCTTCCTGAGTGATCGGATCGAACTTGTGATTGTGACATTGAGCACACGCAACCGTCAGTCCTAACACAGCTTTTCCGAGGGCGTCCATACGGTCGAACATGGCGTCCATTCGGAACTGCTCAGGATCGACACCCCCCTCTTCATTGATCATCGAATGGCGGAGAAATCCCGTTGCGACAATTTGATCCTGCGTTGCCTTGGGTAGAAGATCGCCAGCAATCTGCTCGCGGATGAACTGATCGTAAGTCAGATCGCGATTCAACGAGTTGATTACATAGTCTCGATAGAACCAGACCTGGCGGGACTTATCCTTCTCGTAGCCGTCCGAATCGGCATAGCGTGCGGCGTCGAGCCAGTGCCTGGCCCAGCGTTCGCCATAGTGAGGGGACTTCAACAATCGCTCGACCGCGTTCGAATAGGCCTCAGGTGACTTGTCAACGAGAAATGCATCAAGCTCGGCAACACTTGGCGGCAGGCCGATGAGATCGAGGTGCAATCGGCGAAGGAGCGTGGTTTTCTCGGCTTCCGGCGATGGTTTCAGACCCTCGCGGTCCAGCCTGGCGAGGATGAACGCATCCATCGGATTTCGCACCCACTTGCCGTCACTGACAATCTTCGGCAAGGGCGACTTCACCGGCGGCTTGAACGCCCAGTGGCTCCTCGGATCGACACTCGCGGTTGTGGGCCAGTCGGCCCCCTGGTCGATCCAGTCACGAAGGATCGCGATTTGCTCGCCCGTCAGGCGCTCGCCCTTGGGCGGCATCTTCAGATCCTTGGCTGAGCCTGAGACGTACTTAATCAGCGGACTCTCTAAGCCTTTGCCTGGCACGATGGCCTTGCCGATTTCGCCGCCCTTTAGACCATCAGCTTTGCGGTCGAGGCGGAAGCTGGAGAGTTGCTTTTTCGGCCCGTGACACTCGTAGCAAGACTGCGCAAAGATGGGTTGGACGTCCTTGACGAAATCGATCTTGCGAGATTCGGCACTCGCCGCTTGTGTGAATATCATCACACTTGAAAAGATGACGAACGATCGAGAGAGTATTGTGTTCATAATCATTATTCGAAAATCACGCCGGACCAATCGCACTTATTCACGCCAAGATCCCACCAACAACTTCCCCATGCACGTCCGTTAGCCGGCGTTGAATCCCATTGTGATAGTACGTCAGTTGCATGTGGTCGATGCCGAGCAAGTGCAGCAGAGTCGCATGAAAGTCGTAAATGCTCACTTCGCCCTCGACCGTTTTGTAGCCAATTTCATCCGAAGCACCATACGCGAATCCCGGCTTCAGGCCCGCACCGGCGAGAAACACCGTGAACGCGTGTTGGTGATGATCGCGGCCCGGCTTGCCGACTCCTTGCGTGAACGGCGTGCGGCCAAATTCCGTGGACCAGATAAACAGCGTGTCCTTGAGCAACCCGCGTCGCTTCATGTCCGCGAGCAAGCCGGCCAACGGTTTGTCCAGTACGGCCGCCTGTTTGCGGTGGTTGTCGACAATGTCTTCATGGGCATCCCAGTTGATGCGAGGCGAGCCGAAGGCTCCACCGTGCCAGAGTTGAACGAATCGCACGCCCTTTTCGAGCAGCCTTCGCGTCAGCAAACAATTCCGGCCAAAGCCTTCGGTTACTTTGTCGTCGAGTCCGTAGAGCCGTTGGGTCTCCACAGTTTCGCTTTCGAGGTTTACGATGCCCGGCACTTCTAGCTGCATCTTGGCAGCCATCTCGTATGAGCGAATCCGAGCCGCGAGGCTGCTGTCTCCTGGCGTAGCCTCGGAGAAACCGCGGTTCATTCGTTCCAGCAACTCACTCGCCGTCGAGCGTTCCTTCTCGGGAGTGTTCTTCGGTGTCGCCAGATCGGGAATCGGGTCGCCGGTCGTGCGAAACGCAACTCCCTGGTGCGTGGCCGGCAGGAATCCGCTCGACCAGTTGATCGCGCCGCCCGCCGGGTGTCCGCGAGGATCGGGCAAAACCACAAAGGCGGGCAGATCTTCGTTGAGCGATCCGAGGCCATAACTGACCCAGGAGCCAAATGAGGGAAATCCGTTCAGCACGAAGCCGCTGTTCATCTGGAACGCGGCCGGCGTGTGGTTCGCGCTCTTGGCCGTCATCGAGTGGATGAAGGTCAGGTCATCCACGTGGCCCGAGATATGTGGAAAGAGTTCACTCACCCAGCGGCCACATTTGCCCTGTTGCGCAAACTTGAACGGGGACTTCATCAGGTTGCCGGGCTGGCCGAAAAACGTGTCGGCCTTGCCCTTTCCGGTCATCGCTTTGCCGTGTTGCTTCTCGAGTTCTGGCTTGTAGTCAAAAGTATCGATATGGCTCACACCGCCCGGACAGAAGACCTGGACAACTCGTTTCACCTTGGCGGCATGATGCAATCCTGAAACGGGGTCGGCCCCATGGGCGTCTCGTGACAGAAGCCAGGCAAGGGCCGCACTTCCCAGACAGCCGGATTGCGTGAAAAACTGGCGTCGATCGCGGAGCATACTCGCCCTCTTGGCTTCTGAAGTGAGTATAACTATTCCGCGAGCGGAAGCGACCCACTCACACGAGGTTCATCAATGTTTCGCCTCTTCTGCTCGACGGCCATCGCGTTGTTCCTTGCACAGAGCGGCCAGTCGGCACCCGGCCCAAAAGAGTCCGACAAGCCGGAAGCCCCGGCCACGCCCGCCCAGCGACAGCGGGCCGTCAACAACCTGAAAATGATCGGTATCGCGATGCACAACTACCACGACACAACTGGCGCGTTGCCAGCGAATACGGTCACCAAGGATGGCAAGGCGGGCCTGAGCTGGCGGGTTTTGATTCTGCCTTACCTGGAAGAAGACACTCTCTATCGACAGTTCAAGCTCGATGAGGCCTGGGACAGGGAGAACAACATCAAGCTGGTCGACAAACTGCCGAAGGTGTTTGCGCCTGTTCGCGGCAAGGCCGAGAAGAATCAGACCTTCTACCAGATGTTTGCCGGCAAGGTTACGCTTCTCGGCGAGGGAGGCAAAGGCATCACGTTCAATAACGTAACCGACGGACTTTCGAATACAATCATGGTGGTCGAAGGGGGCAAACCTGTCGATTGGACCAAGCCAGGCGATCTGGAATTCGATGGCAAAACAGTTCCAAAGCTCGGCGGCATGTTCGACGGCCAGTTCAACGCGCTGATGGGCGACGGCTCGGTGAAGAAGATTCCGAAGGGGATTGACCAGAAGGTCCTCCTCGACTCGATCACTCGCGATGGCGGCGAGGTCGCGGATCTGGATGAGGCGATTAAGAAGGCGAAAGAGTAAGTCCCGGTCAAACTCACCATCGGAGGACAGTCATGACGAACATGTTCCGCGGCACACTGCTGGCCGCTTTAGGGGTCGTGCTCGCGGCAACTCTGTCCATCGCTGCTCCGGCCGCGAAGCCGAAGGAAGAGAAGCTCGAACCGCCGACTGCCAAGCAGTTCGCGTCCAGCGCGAACAATCTCAAGCAAATCGGCCTCGCGATTCACAATTTCGCGAGTGCCAACCAGGACGCACCTCCCACCAACGTTTACGGCAAAGACAAGAAGGCCCTTCTGAGCTGGCGCGTGCAACTTCTGCCGTATCTGGAGGAGGAAGAGTTGTACAAAAAGTTCAAACTCGATGAGCCGTGGGACAGCGAGCACAACAAGAAGCTGATTGACAAGTTGCCGAAGATTTACGCGCCGATCCGCGTGAAGGCCGAAAAAGGGCTGACGTTTTATCAGGGATTCATGGACACGAAAGGCGTGATCCTGACGGAACGATTTGGAATCGGCAACATTCCGGACGGAACCAGCAATACGTTCGCGGTTGCGGAATCCGGAAAGCCCGTCATCTGGACCAAGCCTTCGGACATCGAATTCGACGGCAAGAATATGCCAGTTCTAGGCGGCATGTTCGATGGGAAATTCCACGCGCTGTTGTATGACGGCAGCGTGAATCGCTATCGCAAGGGGCTTAGAGCTGACCTCCTCGCCAAGCTCATCGACCCAGCCGACGGCCTTGTGGTCGATACGATTGAAGAAGACTACGACAAGTGAGTTTCGAGTTTCAGGTTGGTAAACTTCCGTGTGTTCCAACTTGGAACTCGAAACTTGAAACGAGAAACTCATGCGGTCCACTTGAACTTCGACTTCACTTCCGGGTTCACGATGCAATCCGCTGGCCACTCACCTCGTGAGATGGCCGCGATACACTCGGCAGCCTTGCGTGCCATGTCATCGCGGCTTTGCGTATCCACACCGGCGGTATGAGCGGTCATCACAACATTATCAAGTTTCAAGATCGGGTTGGTCGACAGTGGCGGTTCCTCCTCGAACACGTCCAGCCCGGCACCGGCGATCTTCTTGTCTCGCAAGGCTTCGTAGAGGGCAATTTCATCGACGACCGCACCGCGTGCCGTGTTAATCAGGAACGCGGTCGGCTTCATGAGCTTCAGGCGATCCGCATTAATCAGCTTCATCGTCCCTGCCATGGCGGGAAGGTGAAGGGACACGTAGTCCGCCTCTCTAAGCAAGTCATCGAGTGGGAGCAGTTTGACGCCGTGCGATTCGACGAACGAGGCATCCGGGAATGGCTCGTAGGCGATCACCTTCATGCCAAAGGCCTGCCCTCGTTTGGTCATCGACTTGCCGATACGTCCCAGACCGACAAGCCCGAGCGTTTTTCCACGAACCGGCAGATTCGCGGCTCTTGGCCATTTCCCGTCGCGGATGGGCTCGTGTTGCTTCAGCAGGTTTCTGGACAGGGCCAGGATGAGCATGAAGCAATGCTCCGAGACTGAGTCCTGGTTTGTACCGGGAGCAATGGTGATGACGCAGCCATGATCGGTGGCGGCCTGGACGTCGACAGCATCATAGCCCACGCCAACTCGAGCCACGACTTTCAGCTGGGGAAACCTCTCAAAGACCTTGCGTGTGTACGGTTCACTGCCAGCCAGGCTGGCCGAAATGCCGTGAAGTTGAGCCAGCAACTCCGGTTCTTGCATCTGCACCGCAACCTTCGGATACGCAAAATCGAAACCCGCTTTGGCTAAGACGGTATAGAAATCGCCCTGAAGGCTCCTTAATTGAGCTGGCGCAATCATCACTTTCGGCATGGGACTCTCAAGGGAGGGGGAAGGTTTGGCGGGTTAGAAATCCTTGTTGCGGATGATAGGAAAGCGGGCCGGGAAGAAAAACACCTTTCGGGAGAACCCGTTGAAGGAACTCGTTGTCCATGCCCCCAACCTTCGCAAAGACTACATCTTCGGGGGAACACGCTTGACCTTTCCGCCCGGCGTGGCGATGATGAATAAGAGGACTCCCGTTCGTACGCCGGTGTCGGTCGCACGGTCACGCGGATAAACCGAGAGGAGGTGTTCCACGGCTACCCCCCATACGCCTCGGCGTCTGGAGAGCCTAGAACGTCCGACCTCTTCATTGTTCGCAGGCCTGGAGGAGGTCACTTGATCACCGCGACGCATTCTGCTCCGAAAACTCGTCTTCCTAGCGCGATCGACCGGGCTGCCATTTGCGCCCGGACGGCACGCGATCATAAAGCCCGCGACGTTGTCGTTCTCGACATGCACGGACTTCATCCCCTCTACGATTATTTCGTCGTATGCACTGGCGCCAGCCGCCGGCAGATCCACACGCTGGCAGAGGAAGTCGACGATGCCATGCGTAATCTCGGCGACAGTCGCCAGGGCATCGAAGGCTACCAGGCCAGCAAATGGGTGGTACAGGATTACGGCGACGTGCTCGTCCACGTGTTCGACCCGGTGACAAGGGCTTACTACTCGCTCGAAGACCTGTGGGCCGATGCCCCGCGGATTGATTGGGAAGCCCAGTAACCTGACCGCGGACGATCACGGAATGGATTGCGAGTAGGAAGTGCTTCCTCCTCACAATCCATTCCCTTTACTCAGCCGACTCGGCTGGCTTTCATTCGCTTTTTCCCCAAACTCACCCAATGAACCCCCTCCCCCATCTACGAACTCTATTCGAGCCAATCCTAACTCAGCTGGCCACCAATGCGGCCAAGGTGCCTGACTATCTTGGCATGATCCGCGTCTCGCAGAATCCGGAGCACGGAGACTATCAGGCAAACTTCGCAATGCCTCTGGCGAAAGAACTGAAAAAGAAGCCGCCCGACGTTGCAGCAGAGATCATCGCAAAGTTGCCGGAGAATGACCTGCTTGAGCTACCCCAGGTTGCGGGCCCTGGCTTCATCAATCTGAAACTGCAAAGCGACTGGCTCGCCCAACAAGTTCGATCGATGGCGGCCGATTCACGCCTGGGAATCACCCCGCTCGCTCAGCCCAAGAAATTCGTCATCGATTACAGCAGCCCGAACGTGGCCAAGCCGTTGCACGTGGGGCACATCCGCAGCACCATCATCGGAGATGCACTGACGCGATTGCTGCGATACCTGGGGCATTCGGTCATCTCGGACAATCACCTCGGCGACTGGGGTACCCAATTCGGCATGCTTATTCACGGCTACCGAAACTTTCTCGTGCAGGAAGCATATGCCAAAGACCCGCTGCGGGAATTGGCACGCGTGTACGTCGAGATTCGGCACTTGATCGCGAAGGAAGCCGAAGACCTGGCCATCGCCAAGCGTGTGTTTCCCGATGACATCGAGGATTTGCAGACGCCGACAGTCGTGCAATGCCAGCGTGAGACGGCCAAGCTACACGCGGGCGATCCGGACAACGTAGCACTCTGGCAGGAGTTCATGCCCCATTGCCTGGAGGCATTGCACCAGGTCTATCACAAGCTGGGTATCCTGCCGTTCGACCACGAACACGGCGAGAGCTTCTACAACCCGATGCTTCCCGGCGTCGTGGCAGACATGCTGGCCAAGGGAATCGCGTTCGAGAGCGAAGGGGCCATCGTGGTTCCGAACGTGAAGGGGAACGTTCCCAAAACAGAGGAGGAACGCAAGAAGGAAGAGCCGCCCGCACTCATTCGCAAGAAAGATGGAGCGTTCACGTACACGACCAGCGATTTGGCAACGATCAAGTATCGCATTGAGGCCTTCCAACCGGACGCGATGGTGTACGTCGTCGATTTTCGCCAGGCTTTGCATTTCCGAACGTTCTTCGCGCAAGCACGACGTTGGGGCTGCTCGGACGTCGCACTCGAACACGTTAGCTTCGGGGCCATGCTAAGCCGGGAAGGAAAACCACTCAAAACACGGGAAGGGAACGCGTCCGAGTTGCTTCCTCTCCTCGACGATGCCGTGGAACTTGGCCTAAGGAGCTACCGCGAGAGTTACGCTCAACGCAAGGAATTCGGGCACGATGTTCCGGAACTGTCCGATGCGGTCATTCAAGACATCGCCGAAGCCATCGGCTCCGGGGCCGTAAAATACGCGGATCTTAGCCAAAATCGAAATAGTGATTACAAGTACGATCCGGAGAAGATGCTCGCCACGGAAGGCAACACGGCCACGTACATGCAGTATGCTTATGCTCGATGCCGAGCGATCTTTCGCAAGGGGCAGATCGACGACGCGCGATTTCGCTCCTCTCCCCCGGCAGTCATGATTGTGCATCCCGCGGAACGGACACTGTGCCTTCAACTGCTGCGCTTCGAGGAAGCCCTGCTTTCAGCGGCCGCAGAGTACATGCCGCATTACATCACGGCTTACCTGTGGGACCTGGCGAAATCGCTGAGCGTCTTCTACGAGAACTGCCCGGTATTAACGGCTGAATCGCCGGAACTGAAAGAGAGCCGGCTGTTGCTGGTCGATCTTGGAGGCCGCGTGATGAAGCAGGCTTTGGATTTGCTGGGCATCCGCACCGTGGAGCGGATGTGAGAAATGCAGCCGCACTCGTGAGAGTGCGTGTCCCCCGCGTTCTTAAGAACGCGGCTACCCAAAGCTCTAATGCCCCTTCCAGGTCAACGTGACTCGATCCGCCGGGCCCGTCAATCGCAAGCGAATCATCGGGATCGGGTCGGAGGCATCGACGTCTTTTTCGATCTCGATGTATCCCGGTGTCACGTCCCAGTTGGCATGATGATGCAGACTCAGCACGACCGAGCCATTTTCGTCTGGCACCAACTCCGAGAGGGCGACTCGTTTCCAGTCCATCTGCGTGACGCTTGCTTTTCCCTTGAGAACAAAGTCGGGCCTACGATCGATTGCGAACATCGTGCCCGATCCCTTTGGGAAGCCGGCAATCGAACTCGCACCTTTTAGCCGCCGAAATCGGGCCTCGGATTCGGGCGTGCGGCAGATCACGCGAGTGACGTTGTAACGGGCGAAGAATCGAGCGAGTTCGTCGTCCGTCCAATCTGCCACGGCTCGACCCAGGAGTTTACCGTCGGCGAGTCGGGCGTGCATATGGTCGATGGCGATCTCGGGCGACAGTCCCCCTAAATACGCACGCTGTGTCAATTCCGGTAGCATCGCGGACCAGCCCGAGGCTCGACTGCCATCCGAACGGTCCTCCCACAAAATGCGGCCATCGGGCGAAGTGCCGGTGCGAATCGCTCGAATCGTTTCCTCGCGTTCGCTGCCGAGACCGATCTCCAGCGGAGCAATCTCAAATCGCTTGGATAGATCGAGGCCGTAACACAGGCCGCCGATACCAATTACAATCCAGACGAGACCCAATGCTCGAAAGCCAGCCGAGGAACCCAGACTTCCCGCAATCGATGTCAGGGCATATGCCGCAGGAATCGCACAACACCAGATGCCAATGCTGAGTGTCTTCTGAGCGCCGACTTCCGCAATCGCCGGCCACAACTGCCCTGCCCCGCCGGCGACGACGAACAACATCGTGCCCACAGCAAGAAGCACGGCACCGACCGAATTCTTTCGAGCCATGCAGAGCAGGCCGATCAGCCCGAGAATTGCGACAGCCAAATCGATCGGATCGTTCGGCAAGAACGCTTGCCATTCCGCCATCGCGGCCGGCCAAAGCGTATGCGGGGCTTCTTCACCACCGTAAGGGACGTACATCCGAACGTGGCAGCCCCAATCCCAAATCCAAAATGAGTTCACCGCGAGACCGGCAAGATTCGCGAAGAACAAACCCAGGTGCCAGGCAAAACGCACGGCTCGAAAGGCCCACAGATGAAAGAGCAACGCAACCGGCAATGCTCCGACCATTAAGAGCGGGTGCATGTACCACGCGATGGCCGAACTGCCCGCCAGTACGAAAAACTCGGTCGGACCAGGCGATCGCCAATAACGGCCAAGCCAGGCAAGGTAGACCGGCACGAACAGCCCGCCCGCTAACAAGTCAATATCCCCGGCTTCGAGCAAGGCTCGACACGCAGGCGACCACCAGAGAGCCACACCGATGACAGCAGCGAAACAGGCCCCGGATGCCCCGAGCCCAATACCGCGGGCTGCCAATGCGAACGCTAGCGGGGCCAGCAAGCAACAGATCGCGAGTCCAATCTTGTAGGAACCAGCCGTCGGCCCGCCGAGCAGATAAAAAAGTTCGGCGGGGCGACTACCCGCATCAAAAATCGGCGTTTTCAGATATCCAGCCTGGAAGGCAGGATCGTAACAGGTCGTGGCCTGGCGCTCGTGCCAGACCCGATTGGCCAGCAGTCCGTGATACGCATGCAGTGGGTGCTTGCCGTCGAACACCATCTCATCGCTGGTCAAGCGATCAATGGGCAACCCGGGTCCGAAAAGCTTGAGCGTAACCCAGCCCTGGCCGAACACCAGCGCGATCAGGGCTATCGCCCAGAAAGGCGAACGACGGAAGCCGATATCCGCGGTAACGTCCATGCGTTCTCGGCACCTCCTGGCCAACGCGGACCGTAACCAGATTGCCCAGATTAGGCAAGGCGGGTTTTAATAGCAGCAGACGGGCGTCTCCCTACCGTCCCGCGAACGGTGGAGCAGGCCAACTGCGGTGAATCGAGCATATTCCTCGTGCCAGCTTACGTTTGCGAGGCGAAGGCCCTCGATCTCTCGAATTATCTCAAGAGCGATTCTCATGAGAGAGGTCAGCACACACAGCGTGGCGACGACTTTGGTGATGCTCCAACTCGCAACGCTCGACATTGCACAAAATCACTTCCCTAAATTTGCATGCATGCGCACAAGTGCTTCGCGAGCGGCGACCAAGTTGTAGCTTTTTTCCGCAGTCTCATTGCAAAACTGGTCGAGTTTTTCGGTAGAAGGTTCATCGCCGATCTTTCCGAGTGCACCGATCGAGTACTGCCGCACTTGCGGGACTGTTTCGTGGCCCAAAAGTGTAACGATTTTGCTTCCTGTAGTGTGCTTCTGCAACGCAGGAAACGTGTTTCACTTGGAATAATCAACATTGTACCTTTTGCTGCATGCCGGCCGGTTGCGGAAACGAGTATGGGTTGTCCAGCAGACAGCCCGCGTGGGCCTGCCGCCATGCCGATTCTTCGCTTTCCTTCTTGACAGCTACGCTCTGCTACGCACACTATCCTTACGCTAGTCTTTCCCCGAGGAGGGCCCCATGCAGGCCCGCGTGCCGTTGCCAGTTCGATCGTTCGGCCAGACCAATCGGCCCGACGCTTGGTGGATTTACACTCTCCTCACCTTCGTCGGCCTGAGTGCTTTCGTCGTCTACTCGACCTGGGCCGCGTTCCAGGGGGCACACTACTACTCCGGACCGTACCTCTCGCCGTTCTATTCGCCGGAATTGTTCGGCGATTCACAGCATGCGTGGTTTGGGCCCAAGCCGACCTGGTGGCCGGATTTGATTCCGTTTTCACCCGCCCTCCTGATTCTGTGGGCGCCGGCAGGTTTTCGGTTCACGTGCTACTACTATCGCGGAGCGTACTACAAGTCGTTCTGGATGGACCCGCCTTCCTGCGCCGTCGGCGAGCCACGCAAGGGCTATCGAGGCGAACAGAAACTTCCGCTCATCTTGCAGAACGTGCATCGCTATTTCATGTATATCGCGTTGATGTTCATCGTGCTGTTGGCTCTCGATGCGGTCAAGGGCTTCTGGTTCCCGGACCCCGCGAGCGGCAAGGGCTCGTTCGGCATCGGCATCGGCTCGTTCGTGCTGGTCATCAATGTGATTCTGCTTGGCGGCTACACGCTGGGTTGCCACTCGTTCCGACATCTCGTGGGCGGCTGCATGGACGAAGTGTCCAAGGCCCCGCTGTTGCAGAAGGCCTACAACTGCTCGAGTTGCTTGAATCGCAAGCACATGCTTTGGGCGTGGATGAGCTTGTTCTGGGTTGGCTTCACCGATGTGTATGTCCGACTGTGTTCCATGGGAATTTGGACGGATTGGAGGCTGGTGTAATGCCGCAGCTCGAACATATCCATTACGACGTGTTGGTCATCGGAGCCGGAGGAGCGGGGTTGCGGGCGGCCATCGAGGCCTCGGCCAATGGTGTCACCTGTGGCATCGTTTGCAAGTCGCTACTGGGGAAAGCCCATACCGTCATGGCCGAGGGCGGCATCGCCGCAGCCATGGCCAACGTCGATGATCGCGACAACTGGAAGGTCCACTTTGCTGATACCATGCGCGGCGGACAGTATCTGAACAATCCACGCATGGCCGAGTTGCACGCTCAGGAAGCTCCCGAGTGCGTTCGTGAACTGGAGGGCTGGGGAGCTCTGTTCGATCGCACTGCCGATGGCCGCATTTTGCAGCGAAACTTCGGCGGGCACAAATATCCTCGCCTCGCACACGTCGGCGATCGCACCGGCCTGGAGATGATTCGCACATTGCAAGATGCCGGCATCCATCGGGGCGTCGCGGTTCACATGGAGTGTGCCATCTTCTCGCTGCTGAAGGATGGCGATCGTGTGGTTGGTGCCTTCGGCTATGAGCGTGAGAAAGGCCGATTTCTGCTCTTCTCGGCGAAGGCGATCGTGATCGCAACCGGGGGGATCGGCCGGGCGTATTCAATCACCAGCAATAGCTGGGAATACACGGGCGATGGCCAGGCGCTCGCCTACGATGCGGGTGCAGAGTTGATGGACATGGAGTTCGTCCAGTTCCATCCCACGGGGATGGTTTGGCCACCAAGCGTGCGAGGAATTCTCGTAACGGAAGGCGTTCGCGGCGAAGGGGGCGTGCTGCGGAACAGTCTCGGCAAACGCTTCATGTTCGATGACATTCCCGCGAATTACAAGGCCTCGACCGCAGATAACGAAGAAGAGGGCTGGCGCTACACGCAAGGCGACAAAGAAGCCCGTCGTCCACCGGAATTGCTGACGCGCGATCACGTGGCTCGATGCATCATGCGTGAAGTTCGCGATGGCCGCGGCGGTCCGCACGGCGGCGTCTACCTGGACATTTCCTGGATCAAGGAACGCATCGCGAATGCTCAGGAGCACATCAAGAAGAAACTGCCGAGCATGTACCACCAGTTCAAGCAGTTGGCGGATATTGACATTACCTCGGAGCCGATGGAAGTTGGGCCAACCACGCACTATGTGATGGGTGGCGTGCGTGTGAACGGCGACACGCAGATGTCCAACGTGCCGGGCCTATTCGCGGCCGGCGAGGTCGCGGCCGGTTTGCACGGAGCGAATCGCCTAGGCGGAAACTCCCTTTCGGACTTGCTCGTCTTCGGTCGCCGGGCAGGTCGTTGTGCCGCCGAGTTCGCGAAGGAACACGGCGGCGGCAAGATCAACCAGGCCGATGTGGATGCGGCAGCAGCACGAGCACTCGCTCCATTCGACCGCGTTGGCGGGGCAGGCCCCTATCAGGTGCAGTATCAACTTCAGAAAGACATGCAGGATCTTGTCGGTATCGTGCGACGGCAGGATGAAATGGAGCGGGCACTTGAGGTGCTCAAGACGCTCAAGGAACGCTCCGCGAAGGTCGGCGTCGTCGGCAATCGCGAGTACAACCCAGGCTGGCATACCGCCCTCGACCTGCACAATCTGATGATCGTCTCCGAGGCCGTCACGCTGGCCGCGATCGATCGCAAGGAAAGCCGAGGGGCACACTTCCGGGAGGATTATCCCGATAAGAGTGCGGAATTCGGGAAAGTGAACACGGTGCTGAAGAAGGGGCCTAACGGCGAAATGCAACTTCGCCGCGAACCTCTTCCCGAACTCAAGGCCGATTTGAAACAGATCATTGAGGAGATGAAATAATGCCCAAGGCCACGTTCCGCATCTGGCGCTCGGAAGGCCAGGGAAGCGGCGAGTTCAAGGATTATTCCACCGAGATTACCGAGGGCATGGTGGTCCTGGATGCCGTTCACCAGATTCAGGCCGAGAGCGCAAACGACTTGGCCGTTCGCTGGAATTGCAAGGCCGGCAAATGCGGCTCATGTTCGGCTGAAGTCAACGGCATGCCGAAGCTGATGTGCATGACGCGGCTGAATACTTTGCCGCTTGAGAACCCGGTGCTGATCGAGCCAATGCAGGCCTTCCCGACGATCCGGGATCTCGTGACCGACGTTTCCTCGAACTTCGAGCACAAGAAGCGAATCAAAGCGTTCAAGCCCAAGAAGCCCGAGGCCGATGGCACCTGGCGAATGGCCCAGGCCGACGTCGATCGCGTGCAGGAATTCCGCAAGTGCATCGAGTGTTTTCTCTGCCAGGACGTGTGTCACGTACTACGCGATCACCATCTGCACGATGAGTTCGTGGGCCCGAGATTCCTGGTTCACGCGGCCGCGTTGGAGATGCACCCTCTCGATACCGAGGATCGCACGGCCGACCTGAAGAAACTGCATGGCATTGGTTACTGCAACGTCACCAAGTGCTGCACGAAAGTTTGCCCAGAGGGGATCACAATCACGGACAATGCGATTATTCCACTCAAGGAACGCGTGGCCGACGAGTTCTACGATCCGATCAAGAAGCTGATTCAATTGGTGGTGCGAAAACGGTAAGGGCGAATCTCGGTCCGCTCTTTCCAAGGGCCCTTATCGTGTTTGATCCCAAAAAACTCAGCCCCGAGGCGCTTGATCGCTCGCTTGAAAAGGCAATGCGCTATCGCTTGCTGAACGAAGCCGAGGAAGCGGAGAGTTTCTGCCTCGATATCCTCGACATCTCGCCCGATAACCAGGACGCGATTGTCACGCTGATCCCTGCACTGACCGACCAGTTTCCAAATGGAAACACCGACAGCTTGCGTCGGGCTCAAGAACTCCTCCCGCAAATCGCCGGTGAGTACGAACGAGAGTGATACGCAGGGACCATCTTCGAACGCCGAGCCATTGAGTCCGCCGGGCAACGAGGACGCCCTGCTTCGCTGGAATTCATTCGCTCGCCAGATCATGAGGCACCTACTCGCCCCGACCGGTGATGAAGTTCACGAACCGCTGATGTTGAAATAGCCAGCGGATCGCTCTCGCAGAATCCCATAGCTGATTACACTCAATACTGCCAACGCTCGAATTGTATCCCGTGACTCTCAAAGCCGCTCACTCAACGCGTTCGCAACTGGCGAGCAGAAGGCAAAGGAAATCGCCTGCTGGATTAGCCGTGAGCCTCAGAGCCTGAAGCGTTAGCGAAGGCGAGATTAATCCAACTTCCGCACTTGGCACAAAATGGAAACTATTTTCGCCTGGTTCCTGAACGCAAGTCGTTGATTTCTAACGAAGGCCTCTTTGCAGACGCGATGTCGTGCCAACCTACCCTCTTGAAATCGTGCCTCGATTCTGACCATGATGCCGGTCTCACGGGAGTTCGGCATGTATCTGCGGCACGCCACGGTTCGACGCGGCGGCAAGACGCACACTTACTGGCGGCTCGTGCGGTCCGTCCGCATCGGCCGCAAAGTGCGTCAAGAGACCGTCGCTCCACGCGGCGAACTCGATGCCCAGGGTCAACTTGCCGACCGCAGCTTGGCCGATCGCCTCGTGGGCGTCGAACGTCAGCCCGGTCTGTTCGACGACGATCTGCGCGGCGTAAAGCTCGAACGTGACCGATGCTGCGGCGATGTCTGGCTCGCCTGGCGATTGTGGCAGGCCTTGGGACTCGATCGACTGCTGGCCGAACTCTTGCCGCCCGGCCGCGACGATGTGTCGTGGGCCACGATGGCGGCCGTGCTCGACTCTGCGAGCCATCGAGCGAACTGCACATCGCCGAGGATTGGTTCCGGCGTACCACTCTCGACGATCTGCTTGGCGTGCCCGAAGCCAAGGTCAACACATGTCGGTACTCTTTGTTGCCCTACGAGACTCACCAGCGAGCGAGTATGCCAGTCTGATTCGGTTCCACGAAGTTGTTGCTTTGAAACTCGCTGACAAGACTGGGGATGACAGGCACCATGAGCAGTTCCAATTTTGGATTGCTGATGTTGCCTGTTGAAATCAGAATAGTTTGCCTGGGCGACCGAATAGAAGATGCGAATCCACAAAGTCGCCATCCTTGGTGACCAAGACCCGTACCTGTCGGTCGGCGAAATCGATCAATTGATCGTCGGTTGTGCGCTTTCCATCTGGCAGATCAAGAGTATGCACAGCATCGCAACCGGCATCGTGGAGCCAAGCGACCATTCGTCGCGGCAATTGTGCATCCACAACGAATTCACGGTGCCACCGGATGGAGGCTCTTGGAACGACTCAGCCGAGTGGCGTAAGTTAGCACCGCAAGAAGATCGTCGTTCTCCAGTTCTTCGTAGTCAGCAAGGATCTCTTCGTGAGTCATGCTGAACTCAGCAACTCAAGGAGAAACTCGACTGGGTAGCGCAGGCCCGTATGGAGGGCTTGCCCTGACAAACGGCAGGATCAATCGTGATACGGCTGAGTAAGGTTGCCATCAGAGTAACCTACGCTACCACAGTTCCAATTACACTCCCTCCATTGAAGGTAGCCTGCTACAGCGCCCGCATGAATGCCACGAGGTCCGCTTTCTCGCCGGTCGTCAGCTTCAACTCGAGTACGATGATGAAAAACTTAACTGTGTCTTCGAGCGTCAGCAGCCGATCATTGTGCAGGTAAGGAGGTGAATCCTTGATGCCACGCAACGGGAAGGTCTTGATCGGGCCATCGGCCGAAGCCTTGCGGCCATTGATCGTGACTTCATCGAAGAAGCGTTCGGTCTTCAGGTTGTGCATCAGGTTATCGGTGTAGTACGGCGGCGTGTGGCAGGTCGCACACTGGCCCTTGCCGAAGAACACCTCTTGTCCACGCAGTTCGCTCGCCGTTGCTTTCTTCGGATCGAGCTTGCCAAAGAGATTCAGCTTGGGCGCGGGCGGAAAGTCGAGGATGCTCTCGAATTCGCTCATGAAGTGCACCTGGCTGCCGCGTTCCAGAATGTTCACGCCCTTGTTGGTGGCCTGGGCCGGGTCGCCATCGAAATACGCCGCTCGCTGTTCGAACTCGGTGAAATCTTCGACAGACTTCAATGCTCGTTGCGATCCGAACAGGCGCTGGATGTTGACGCCGCGAAGCGTTGGCGTGTCGATGCGATGCCGATGTTCATTCGGTCGAATGTCACCGACAGTGTGCGTCGCGGCCGTGGTGTGGCCGTTCGCATGGCAATCAAAGCAAGCCACGCCCTGGTGAGCCTTGATGGTGCGGCGATCGTGAGTTGCGTTAAACTGTGCCTGGGCAAACGGCTTAACGAGCAACCGCAGACCCTCGAGTTGTTTCGGGTTCAGAATGTCCTTGAAGAGTTCGCTGAAGTTATCGGTCGTGACGAGCTTCCCCTTCGAGACGTCGCCAAGATCGGATCGAGTCGTGAGGTAGATCGCCGCGGGAAAATCGGGCAGAAAGCGATCGTGCAGATCGAAGTCGAGATCGAACCGGGTCAGGTCGCGATCGGTTTGTTTCTTGATCTCGGTAATCAGCGTCTTCGGGAAGATCATGCCGCCCGCTTCGTGGTGCGGGTGGGGCATCGGCAGAAAACCGGCTGGCCAAACTTTCTTCGCCTTGATCTCTTCGGGAGTCATCTTGGCCAGCTAATCCCAGGTGACGCCTTCCGGCAGTTTGACGCGAACGCCCTCTTGAACCGGCTTGCCACGCGACATCGTGACCTTCGATGGCTTATCGGAGAGGTCGTAGCGTTTTTCGAGCAGCGACTGTTGTCGTTCGGCAAACTTGGGCTTGTCCTTCTGGAGTCGCCCGACGAGCCCTTCAAAAGTCTCGTCCGCTGCCGTGGTCCGGGAGGCAACGTAGGCAACATAGCCGAGCGTTGCGATTGCCGCGGACAAGAAGATGCAATTCCTGGTGTTCATGCTGACCTCCGATACATGCTGTGAGCCGTGATGGAGAGAAGACCTAACAAATGGCGGTCCCCGAAAATGTTCCATCGCTTCGATGGAACTACAGGCAGTGGAGGCTCAGTAATATCGTTTACATGGGTGATCGACTATAACGTCCGCTAACCTCGTGGAGACCATTCGATCCCACCTCATGACGAATTGACGAGAACGCAACGACTCCACGTGCTGCTGGCCGCGTTCCTCGCCTGGATGTTCGCAGGGCTTGGTATCGCGTTATTTATTCTGATTCATCGCCAGATGATGCTCGATTTGCTTGGCCGGGATGCCGAGGAAAAAGTCATCGCCCGTTGGTTCGCCTGGTTCCAGGCAGCTTTCTTGTTCGGAGCGGCGGCCGGCGGCTGGATTTTTGGCTCGCTGGGCGATCGCATCGGCCGCACGCGGGCCATGGCCATCAGCGTCGTTTGGCAATCGGCATTCACGCTATGCTGCTATCCCGCGACGACTCCGGAAGCTCTTCTTTGCTTTCGTTTTCTCGCCAGCATGGGCATTGGCGGCATCTGGCCGAACGCGGTCGCTCTTGTGGCCGAGGCGTGGCCGGATGTGTCTCGTCCCTTTCTGGCTGGTTTGCTCGGTGCTGCCGCGAATGTGGGCCAAGTGTTGATGGGCGTGCTCGGCCTCACGTTTGACGTGACCCCGGAGGCATGGCGATGGACTTTGGTGCCCGCGAGTCTCCCGGCGATCGTCGGTTTTTGGACGTTGCTTGTCGTTCCGGAATCGGTGCGTTGGCAGCGGGCGAAATCGCAACGTGTTGAAACGAATACCAACCTTCGGCCAATTCGCGAGGTTCTGACGCCACCGCTTTTGAGTCGAACCCTGCTCGGAATCTGCCTGGGTGCCATCCCCGTGATCGGTACGGCCGCGAATGGCAACTGGCTTGTCCCCTGGACGGACCAGGCCAATCAGCAACGAGTAGTGGACGGAGAAATCGTCGCAAAACCCGATCCTAAAAGCAAAGCACGAACGCAGATCGTGCGGTCGGCCGGGGGCATACTCGGGAGTTTGCTGGGCGGCATCGTGGCCGCGGTTATTGGGCGTCGTCTGTCGTACTTCCTCATCAGCCTGGGTGCGATGGCGACGAGCACCTATATCTTCACGCAACTCGATCCGCTGCACCCGACGTTCCCCTACTGGGTCTTCGCGCTCGGCTTTGTCGGCATCGTCTATTTCGGCTGGCTGCCGTTGTTCTTGCCCGAATTGTTTCCAACACATGTGCGCTCAACCGGATCGGGCATTTCCTTTAATACGGGCCGTATCGTTTCAGGCCTTGTGGTTCTCTCGGCCGGGGTGTTGCTGGAACTGGTCGGAGGAAGTTATGCGCGAGTGGGTTTTGCAACTGGCTTGATTTACGGCGTGGGAATGATCATCATCTGGTTCGCACCCCGAAAATCAAAAGGTCTGGAGGATTGAGCGTGGCGGACATCGCCCTCATCGGCATCGGCTTGGTCGGCTCGGCACTGGCCCAGCGTTTTCGCCTGGGCGGACTCGCGGTGGCCGGCTACGATGTGCGACCGGAGTCGTTGCGAGAATTGCTTCCCGCCGAATCGGCCCGACACGCGGCAGAACAAGCCGCGTGGATTTTCCTAAGCCTGCCGGACTCGGACGCGGTCGAGGCGGTCATCCGCGAGATCGAATCTGCCTGCGTCGGCAAGACAATTATCGACACGACTACGGGAGATCCCGAGCGCACGGCGGTGCTCGGGTCTCGCTTGCAAGAGGCCGGCATTCGTTACGTCGATGCCACAATTGCCGGCTCCAGCCTGCAAGTACGCGAAGGAACGGTGCTCGTGACCGTCGGTGGCGAGGCCGAGGTCGTTCGAGAATGCTCGCGATTCTTCGAGATGTTCGCCCAGGATTGGTTCCACGTTGGACCCTGGGGAAGCGGTGCCCGAATCAAGCTTGTGATCAATCTGGTCCTTGGGCTGAATCGTGCCGTGTTGGCTGAAGGACTGGCCCTCGCACGGGCGATTGGGCTCGATCTTCCCTCGACGCTGGAAGTGCTTCGTGCCAGCCCCGCGTTCTCCCGTGTCATGGAGTCAAAAGGATCGAAGATGATCACAGGCGATTTCGAACCGGTCGCCCGGCTCCGACAACACTGGAAGGACGTTCGCTTGATCCAGGACCAAGCCCGGAAGGCGGGGCAGGCGGTCCCCATTAGCGATCTACACGCCGCTCTGCTAGCCACACTCGATGCCCAAGGCTTCGGCGACCTCGACAACAGTGCCATCTTCAAGGCCTTTGGGAGCGTTTGACATGCGTTATCGCACTTTGGGTCGGACTGGCCTGAACATCTCCGTGCTCTCATTTGGGGCCGGGCCGGTTTCCGGCCTGATGACGGGAGACGATCAAAATTTGCAACAAGCGGTTCTCAAATGTGCAGTGCGAATGGGAGTGAACTGGATCGACACCGCACCCGGATACGGTCAGGGCAAGTCAGAAGCAAACATCGGCAAGGCTCTTCGCGACCTCCCGCTGAGCGGAAAAATCCACATCGCCACCAAGGTTCGCTTGCAGGCAGACCAACTTGGCAACATTCGCGATGCGGTTCGCAAATCGGTCGAGGAAAGTCTGGCGAGGCTCGGCGTGTCGTCCCTCACACTTTTGCAACTGCACAACGGCATCACCAAGAATCGCGGCGATGAACCTTTTTCGCTTTGCCCGGACGATATCTTGGGCCCAGACGGTGTCGCGGTGGCTTTTCAAGAGTTGAGAAAGGTGAGGCGAATTGGACACATGGGCCTCACTGGAACTGGCCATCCGGATGCGCTCCGTGAAGTACTCGGTTCCGGTCTCTTCGACACCATTCAAGTGCCTTACCACCTGCTGAATCCAAGTGCGGGCCACGTGATGCCGGAGGGTTTTGCGGAAACGAATTTTGACAACATCATCTCCGATTGCACGCAGATGGGCATGGGTGTGCTGGCCATTCGCATCTTTGCCGGCGGCGCCTTGCTCAACCTGCCACCGAGTGCACACACGTTGCAGACGCCATTTTTTCCGCTTGCTCTCTACGAACGCGATCGACAGAAAGCATTGGATTTAGGCACCGAACAATCGCAACAAGAGCGAGCGCTGAGGTTCGTACTAGACGACAGTCGCATACATTCCGCGATCGTGGGATTTGGTGCCGAGGGGCATGTCGAAGAATTGGCAAGCTTCGCGAGCCGAGAGGACTAAACCACGTCCATCACGATGCAAGACACGTTATCCCGTGATCCCGAGTCAAGTGCCAGCTGGACTAGTCCATCGGCACATGCCTGGCATTCCCGCTGGCCCGCCATGTACTGCATGATCTTGTCGTCGGTGACCACGCCGTGCAACCCGTCCGTGCACAGCAGGAATCGATCTCCGGCTTGAATCGCCTGGACATGGACGTCGGGCCCGTCGCCGACGTCCCTGCCGCCGAGGTATTTCCAGAGCATATGGCGGAATCTGTGCACCTGGGCCTCGGCTACCGAGATGGACTTCGCCTCGACGAGAGCCTGTGCCATGGAATGATCGACCGTCAGTTGCGTGATCTCCTGGCCACGGACCAGATAGACCCGGCTGTCGCCCACACCCGCTACGAATAGTTCCTGGCCTTTTCGCCACACGGCCGTCACGACCGTCGTCCCCATGTTCCTCATTTCGCGGTCGATTTGCCCCATCTTCATGATTTTTTCGTTCGCGTGGACGATGGCCTTTCGAATCATCGTCTTGGTCGATTCGGCATCCACCGTCCCCGTGACCAATTTGCGTAGTTCACGCGGGATAGTATCGACGGCTTCCTTACTCGCGACTTCGCCGGCAGCCTGGCCGCCCATTCCGTCGGCGACAACGATGATTTCAAGGTCGGGGAACTTCTTCACTTCAATGGAATCTTCGTTGCTCTCGCGGTAGTTGCCGCGATTCGTCGATTTCCCGATGTTGATTGACAGTGCCATGGGCGTCTCGGTCGCGGCGAGTAGCGGGTCGAGTTGGGCTGAGGAACGGGGTATGAGACTGGGCCGCCCGACGCAATCCGCTTAATTCCTTTAATTTATCCAATATACCGGTCAAATTGCAACATGCCAAATGGCCCGCCTCCGGGAAGTTCTAAGCGGATTCCGTGCAACCATCACGACCTATACGACGGGACGGCAAAAGACGGGATGCTTAACCTGCAACAGAACCGAGTCGTTCTGATCCACGATTGGTTGACGGGGTTCCGAGGCGGCGAAAAATGCCTGGAAGTCCTCTGCCAGCTCTTCCCGACCGCACCCATCCACACGCTGTTGCATGTCCGTGGTAGTCTGCCGCCATCGATCGAAAACCACCCGATTCGGCCGAGTTTTCTTCAGAAGATCCCCAGGATCGGCAAGTATTACCGCTATTCGCTGCCGGTCATGCCGCTGGCTGCCAATTGGCGAATCGAAGATTGCGACCTGGTCTACAGCCTCAGCCACGCGGTCGCCAAGTCGGCCAAGGCCCCGCGCGGCGTGCCGCACGTCTGCTATTGCTTCACCCCCATGCGATATGCCTGGCACATGAAGGGATCCTACTTCGCGGACCGGGCCCAAGGGCTGAAAGCCCGGGCAGTCGATCTCCTGATGTCCTCGCTACGCTCCTGGGATCGCCGAACTTCAAGCCGGGTCAGCCACTTTATCGCCATCAGCGAAACGGTTCGCAAACGCATCCGCGAGTGCTATGGCCGGGAATCCGTGGTCATCTATCCACCGGCCGACACCGAGTATTACCATCCTGACCCGTCCGTTCGCCGAGAGGACTACTACCTCATCCTCTCGGCATTCGCTCCGTACAAGCGTGTCGATTTGGCCATCGAAGCCTGCAATCGCCTGCAAAAACGGCTCGTCATCATCGGCAGTGGGCAGGACGAAGCCCGGTTAAAATCGCTCGCCGGCCCGACCGTCGAATTCCTCGGCTGGCAACCAGACACGGTCTTACGCGATCATCTGCGTCGCTGCCGGGCGCTCCTGTTTCCTGGCGAAGAAGATTACGGCATCGTTCCCGTGGAGGCCAATGCCTGTGGAACGCCGGTCATCGCTTTTGCAAAGGGAGGCGCAACCGAGACGATTGTTCCCCTTGGCCGAGACGGTGCCACGGGTGCGTGGTTCGAGGAACAGAAACTAGAATCGCTCATCGCCGCCCTGGAGGCGTTTGAACGCGAACGCGAACGGCTGGATCCGGTCGTCGCCAGGAAGCAGGCTGAGAAGTTCGACCGAGCGACTCATGTCGAACAGGTCACGCGGTATCTCACGCACGTGCTGGCTGGGATCTCGCGCTGAACACGATAGGCTAGCGATGTTGACCCCGGAGGGGTCCCAGACATTAGCCGGTGGTCGAGCGCCTGCGAGACCACCGGTAGCCCTGGTCCCCAACCCATCGACCCCGGAGGGGTCGCAGAACCTCGCGTTGACCACAACGTCAATCGTCCCGGGACCGGCATTCTTCGACCCCTTCGGGGTCGGGGACCAATAATTCGTTTTCCGGTGGTCTCGCTGACGCTCGACCACCGGCTAGTCTCTTCGACCCCTCCGGGGTCAACACGGCGAAAGCTTGTCCCGTTGGGCGGGCGTCCTAATTCCGCGTCAAGAACTCATCCATGTTCATGATCACATTAGCAACGGCAGTCCAAGCCGCTAACTCAGCCACGTTCCAGCCGGCCGGTAATGCCCCCGGGTCGCCGGCGAATTTTTTCGCTTCTTCCGCTTTGGCCTCGAAATTTGCGAGTCGGGTCACGAACAACTCTTTTAGTACCGCTATTTCCTCCACCTTTGCCGGACGGACTAATGCCCGCTTCATACCGAAGGCGATCCTCTCATCCGTAGTCTTCCCGCCCTCGTACATCTTGCGGGCCAGCGATTGGGCCATCTCGACAAATGCTGTGTCGTTCAGCGTGACCAGAGCTTGCAGAGGCGTGTTCGTGTTCAATCGGCGCACTGTGCAAATCTCCCGGCTTGGTGCGTCGAGTGTCGTCATCGCCGGGTAGGGGGCCGTACGTTTGGCATATGTGTACAGGCCACGGCGATAGCGATCCTCGCCGGTAGCCGCGACCCACTTTTCTCCGGAATACGCGGACTTCCACAGGCCATCGGGTTGCGGCGGCATCACGGATGGACCGTACATTTTTTTGCTCAACAGTCCCGACGAAGCAAGGGTTGCATCGCGGATCATCTCGGCTTCCATGCGAAAGCGTGGGCCGCGTGCGAGGAGGCGGTTGTTCGCATCGCGTTTGACTGCCTCCTCGGTTGAAAACCCAGATTGACGATAGGTCGCCGACATGACGATGGTCTTGCAAAGTTTCTTCATCGACCAGCCACCATCGCGGAACTCGCACGACAACCAATCGAGCAATTCCGGGTGCGTTGGTGCCGAACCTTGCGAACCGAAATCCTCCTGCGTCTCGACCAGGCCACGGCCAAAGAAATGCGACCAGAACCGATTGACGGCCACCCGTGCCGTCAGCGGGTTATCTGCATGTGTGAGCCAGGCCGAAACACCCAGGCGATTGCGTGGCAGGTCGGCCAGAAGCGTGTGAAAAGCTCCCGGCACGTTGGCCTCGACAACCTCGCCAGGTTCCAAAAAGTTGCCGCGGACGTGGATGCGATTTGGACGCTGCTTGTTCGCAGGCAGTTCGCGCATAATCGGCGTCTGCGGCGGGGCGAGTGCGGCGATCTGTGCTTGCAGCGTTGCGAGTTGATCGCGAAGTACTTTGGTTGAAGGAGCGAGGCTGGCATATAAGGCCAGCACGGCCGCCTGCTGCTCGGGTGTTCGGCGATCCTCGGGAATCAGGAGATTGCCACGCACTTCAACTGGAAGTTCGCCGGTCAGTGACGGACTCTCGTCGCCAGTCAGGAACAGGCGAAATCGACCGATGCTGAAGCCGGGATAGGTGAACCCAAACTGGTGGTCGAGCGTGATTTCAAGCTCGGCCCCCTCGGTCGGCTTGTAGGCCTCGGCCAAAAAGAACACGGCTTTGTGGATTTCCTGTTGCTTGGGTGCGATTGCCCAGCCGTGCTTGCGTGGGTCGGGATTCTTGATCGCATGTTCGATTGGATACATGTTCTGCGAGAAGTCGGCCGTCGCCGAAGCAAATGCGAGTTCCTTTTCTGATCCGCCCTTGCTTTTGGCTTTCACCACGAACCGGCTGAGCACGAAATTGCCGTCGTTTTCGCTTCGGCCTACCCCGCCGCGAGGATGCGATTTGTCGGGTAATACTTCCAGCCGAATGGCCGTGATGGCCTGGCTGCCGGCGGGAATCTTGACCGTGTACGTCTCCCGTGCCGGCTTGCGGGCCTGTACCACCACCGAGCCATCGTCGATCACCTTCATCGTGCTGCCGCTCGCAGCCTTCATCTCGGTCGGTTTGACGACCGTCCAGCCCGCACGGGTTCGGGCCGTTTCTTCCCACTTGCGTGCGGCTTCCTTGAACGCATCGGAGTACGTGTAGAGTTCTTGACGAGCCTGGTTGAACGCCGCTTGTAGCTTGTCGGCTTGTGCTTGCTGAGCCTTTGAGGGCGTGGCAATTTTCGGGCGTTCATCACTCGTGTCCGCATCCTCGGTCTGGTTGAAGAAGGAATAGAATTGGTAGTACTCTTTCTGCGTGATCGGATCGTACTTGTGATTGTGACACTTCGCACAGCCCATCGTTAGTCCCATCCAGACCTGGAGGGTCGTATCGACGCGGTCCTTCACGGCTGCGATTCGAAACTCCTCATCGTCCGTGCCCCCTTCGTCGTTCACCATCGTGTTGCGGTGAAAAGCGGTCGCGAGCAATTGGTCGATGGTCGGCGAAGGCAGCAAGTCCCCGGCCAACTGGTCGCGCGTGAAACGGTCGTAAGGCATGTCCGCGTTGAATGCATCGATGACCCAGTCGCGATAGCGCCAAATCGTGCGGCCCAGGTCCTTTTCGTAGCCCTTGGTGTCGGCATAGCGGGCGAGATCGAGCCATATGCGCGCCCAGCGCTCGCCGTAGGCGGGGGACTTCAGCAACTCATCCACGAGATTCGCGTAAGCATTCGGCGTCGCTTCTTCCAGGAATCGAGCCAACGTCTCCGGTTCCGGCGGCAACCCCGTCAGGTCGAGCGCAACCCGGCGAGCCAGGGTGAACTTGTCCGCGATGGCCGAGGGTTTGAGTCCTTCCTTCTCCAAACGTGCCAGCACGAACCGGTCGATCGGGCTTGCAACCCAATCCGCTTGATTAACCTCAGGCAACGCCGGGCGAATCGGTTTCTCGAACGCCCAATGCTGGCCCCATTTGGCACCTTGCTCAATCCATTTCTTGATGACCGATACCTGATCGGCCGTGAGGGATTTGCCCGTCGCGGCCGGGGGCATACGTTCTTCGTCCTTGATGGTGACGCGCTGAAGCAGGCTGCTGCCACTCGCATCGCCGGCGACCAGCACTTTCTTCTTCGCTGATTCTTCGACATCGAGCCGCAATTTGGCCTTACGCTGCTTCTCATCCGGGCCATGACAGGCGAAACAGTTCTTCACGAGAATCGGCCGAACGTCGCGCACGAAGTCGATCGGCTTCTCCTGGGCGAGAGCCGGTGCGGCAAGAGCGATCACGATCAGGGCCAAACTTGAGATTCGCATGATGGCAGCCTCGACATAAATTCTGTACTTTCAGGATACACACCGGAGAAGAATCATGTCCGTCAAGGTCAGTGTCACCATCTGTTTGATCTCAGAGGCCAAGGGTGGCCCCTTCGTGCTCTGGGACGACTTGCCGGCCAGCATCACCCAGGCCGCCTCGCTCGGCTACGATGCCGTCGAACTGTTTCCACCGGAACCGGGCGCACTCGATCCCGCTTACGTGAAGGAACTTCTCACGCGTCACAATCTCGCGGTTTCGGCTGTCGGCAGCGGAGCCGGCTGGGTTCGCCACAAACTCTCGCTGACTGACGCCGACGCAAAAAAACGCACCTGTGCCAAGAACTTTATTCACGACATGATCGACTTCGCGGCCCAACTGAGTGCCCCGGTCATCATCGGCTCGATGCAAGGCCGCTGGGGCGTTGGAGAAGGCGTCACCAAAGTCGAGGCATTCGAGTATCTCGCCGAGGCCTTGAACGAGCTGGGGGCTCATGCGGAAACGCGAGGGCAAGTGCTCCTGTATGAACCACTCAATCGTTACGAGACGAACTTGCTCAATACCATCGAGGATGCATCGCGCTTTCTCAGAAGCCTCAACACGGAAGCCGTAAAGCTGCTCGCCGACCTGTTCCACATGAACATCGAAGAAACGGACATCGCGGCAGCGATTCGACGCGGTGGCTCGAACATCGGCCACATTCACTTCGCGGATTCGAATCGCCGCCCGGCTGGCCTGGGGCACATGAATTTTGAGCCGATCGTTCAAGCTGTCCGCGACATCGGTTTTTCAGGCTACTTCGGCGCGGAGGCGTTTCCGTATCCCGATCCGATCTCGGCCGCGAGGCAGACGGTAAGCAAGTTCCGCGAGTTGTTTGCGTGACTAGGCCCGAGGAGCTGACGTCGCTCGGCGACCGGGAACCACGGATGCAGGTCGGTCTGGCCGGGCGACTTCCTTGCGAGTCGCCTTCAGACCCGATTCGGCGGGGGCCCGTTGACAGACGCGAGCAGCGACGGCAACCTTGAGCAGGTGAATGCCGCCCCGAAAAACAACGATGCCCATGAGCACCGTCGGTCCGGATTGAATGATGTAACCGTTCCGGAGCAACACAAAGTAGCTCACATAGAACAGCCATAATCCCAGGACGATAAACGCCCAGCCGGCAATCTCACGGATCCAGAACATCGGAGGCCCTCTGTTGGGGGTATCCTACGAATCGAGCGTGTAACAGCGTAGCCGTGCTTGGCAGAGTGCCGGACGAGCAATTGGCATCGGGTTGGCGGGACGATACCATCAACCAATTGGAAAAGGGAACCGGAAGGACTAGCCATGTCGATTGCAGAGCAGGCGAAGCGCGTCTACGAGTCTCAACCGAAGGCAGAGTTGGAAGCCAATCACTTTGGCCAGTTCGTTGCGATTGAGCCTGTGTCGGAGCCGTACTTTCTGGACGATGAATTCATTAATGCGGCCATGGCGGCCAAGAGTGCCTATCCGGATCGGAAATCGTTCGTCATTCGTGTCGGACATGAAGCAGTTTTTCACATTGGAGGGTTCGCGTCTTGATTGGAAAAATCGACGATCGCAACCTCGCTCTCATCGAAATTGAAGTGCGGCGAACGCAGAACTCCGCGGGAGTCAGTATGACTGAGCGGATTGAAACGGCCGTTAACCAGTCGAACCTAGAATGTCCCTTATTCGGATACCAGTATTCTTTCTGACCACGATGCTAGAGGAGCCCCGGTGCAAATTCTTGGCGATCGAAAGTTCATCGAGGCTGCATTCGACTCCGAGGAAGAACTCGAACGGGTCGTTGTCGCCAACTCGGAATTTCTGTTCGGTCCCTCCTCGCTCTACTTCCCAAAAGCTTTGATCCGGACGAAAGACGGGTTTGGCACAATTCCGGATGGATTCGTCATCGATCTCTCGGCGCGGCGGTGGTTCGTGGTCGAGGCGGAACTGGCAACTCATGGTGTCTGGAGCCACATCGCACCGCAGGTCGCAAAGCAAATCATCGCAGCTATGAACCCTGCATCACGACAACTGCTTAACGATCTGATAGTGGAGAAGGTTCGGGAGGACGCTGCCGCAATGGAGAAGTTTGCGGACGAAGGGATTGAGGTTATCGATATTCGGCGAGTGCTTGGGAGAATACTTGAAACGAATCCGATCGTCGGCATGCCAATCGACGCTATCTCAAGCGATCTCCGAGAATGGGCGTCCACCCTTCGTGTAACCGTTAAGCTGTGGATCGTCCGCAAACATGTCGAGTTTGGCTATCCGGAGCGGGTTCTTTACGAGATCCCCGAGGAGTTCCGACCGGCATTGGACACTGAGGAGAACGACACGACCGACGGCCAAGGGGATCGATACGCTGTTACTATTGCAGACTTAATACAGGGCGGCTTCTTGAGAGACGGCCAGAAACTTCTGATGCACTGGAAGCCTCGCAATGGCGACAAACGCAACTTCGAGGGGGTAGTTCGTGCCAGCGGGGAGATCAAAGTTTTCAGCAAAGCATTTACGAGCCCTAGCTATACCGCCGTCTACGCTCTCCAGTCTCCTGGGAGCAGCCGCTCGACAGAAAACGGCTGGGTAAAGTGGAAGACCGAAGACGGAGTATTGATTTCGGCACTCCGTGAACAATATCTCCACTCACTCGTCGGGACATCATCAACTGCCTGAGCCCATCATCCGGCGTCTGCCTTTTAGCAAACTGGGAGATTGTCTTCCCGTCCGCACGAATGCCACTCAATCATTACATAAACTCATTTAAGACTTCGCGCCTTGGCTGTAATTGAACCTCTCTACCTCAACTCCCCCACCGCCTTCTCCGTCGCCTTCACAATCGCCTGTTCCCAGTTTGGTTCATCCGGGTGAAATGGGAACGTGATGCCACGCGAGCTGTTCACAATGGCCCCCAAACCGTCTGGGCGGAACGCGGCGGCGACATCCTTGGCCGTGCCGCCCTGGGCACCGTAGCCGGGGACCAGGAACCAGACGTGTGGCATCATCCGTCGAAGTTCCGCCAATTCGGCGGGGTGAGTCGCGCCAACGACGGCACCGACATCGCCCAGGCCACATGCGCCTAGTCCGGGTGCGTTCCACTCGTTCACGGCTTGGGCGACGTGTTGATAAAGCTTTCGCCCGCCGCAATCGAGATTCTGGAAAAGCCCCGACCCCGCATTACTTGTGCGAACCAGAATGAACAGGCCACGACCTGATGAACGAGCGGAGGTGATGAACGGTTCCACGGCATCGCGGCCGAGGTACGGGTTTACGGTTATGGCGTCGGCATTCCAGATTGGATAGTGTCCTCCCCCAACCGGAAGGCCTGCAAATGCCGCATCCGCATAGGCAACCGCGGTCGATGCGATGTCGCCGCGTTTGGAATCGAGAACGACGATCAGGCCAAGTTCGCGTGCCCGGCGAATCAACGCTTGCAGGGCAGCCATCCCGGGCGGACCGCAGAGTTCAAAGAATGCGCTTTGCGGCTTCACCACGGGAACGAGCGGAGCCACGAGGTCGAGCACTCGCATGGAGAAATCTTCGAATGCCGCCGCGATTGAACTCGTAGACTCAGCGGTGAAATGCTCTCGAATCGATTTCGGCAACGATTCCCAGCGAGGATCGATGCCAACGCACAGCGGGTTCCCCTTGC
>SIAJ01000127.1 GCA_009691845.1 Gemmataceae bacterium | reverse complement strand
GATACCCCTAACGGGAGTCGAACCCGTGTTTTAGCCTTGAGAGGGCTACGTCCTAGGCCACTAGACGATAGGGGCTCGTCTGCTGTATTTATCCGGACGCGAGACGGGCTGTCAAGGTTCGCGTTGACGAGATTGTCATTTCGAGGGACGATATCCACCCGGAGGTATCGGAATGGCACGGAAGCCATACTGGAAACGACATCGTTTGACGGTTCGCTGGGTCGTCGTGGTGTTCCTGATTTCTCAGGCCACCTTGGCGGTTACGGTCGATCAATTTGCGCCGGATGTTCGCGATCCGGAATACGCTCGACTCGAAAACCTACTTCGGGATCATATTGCCGAACGGCCGGAACAACCGGTTGCGCTCTTTGTCGGCAGTTCTCGTGTGGTTCAGGGTTTCGATGCAGCACAGGCGGCAGGCGACGAGGACGTCGCTCTCTTCAACTTCGGCATTGCTGGTTCTGGGCCATACTTTCAAGAGATCATGCTCGATCGACTCCGAGCGTCCGGGATCAAGCCCGACATTCTGTTTCTCGAGTTGCTCCACCCGTTCCTGAATGCGGCCGGGCCGAGGGCGATGGATCAGGGGCTACTCGATGGGGCCCGCCTGTCCGCAGGCGAGGCGACTGGGCTTCTGAATTATGGGAGCCGTTCTCGAACCGGTCCGTTGCGTCGCTGGGGTTACGCTCGGCTTCTACCCGCCTATCGACATCAGGCCGAGATCCGCGACAGCATGGGACTTGGCGTTTACCCCTACTACTCCCAAGAATCCGAGTGCGACCCACTCGGCTTTCGGCCCAAATTCGAACGCGTGGAGAAGCGGGCCGAGCTAACTCGACAGGCTCACGAAAGCTACGACCCGTTCTATTGCCACTTTCAGCTCGATCAGTCTGCGTGGGAACGCATGACACGAATCATCCGCACCGCTCAGGACGCGGGTATCACAACGGCAGTGGTCTTGATGCCCGAGGGGACCGAATTTCGCAGCCTTTACACGCCAGAGGGCGAATCCGCTCGACTCGCTATGCTCGATCGCTTGCGACAAAAATTCGGCGTGTCGGTCATCGACGCACGCGCCTGGCTGCCCGATTCCGCGTTTTACGATCAGCACCATCTCTTGCCGGAAGGAGCCGACGATTTTGCCGAACGATTTCGTGTCGAAGCATTGCGTCCCGCTCTGAAGCAACGACTGAATTGACCTCCGAGAAGGTGTCCGCACGCTGAGTGGGTGGTAAGTCGGCGCTCGGAGTGTGCCGACTACCGTGCTTGCGGGACATCCTCGCTAACAGAAACTTTCAAGCATTTCGCCACAGTCCTCGCCTTCACGCGGCATGATTTTACAATTCACCTAGTCCTTTCGTTGCGGACTTCAACAAGGCTCGACCTCTCATGGAAACGGTAAACTTCAATTGCCCGCACTGCGGGAACCTCATGGCAGTGGGAACGAACTTGCTTGCCCGCAACGTGCGCTGTCCGCACTGCAAGCAAGTGGTGCGAGCCCCGGCTGCTGCAGGTGAACCGCCGGCGCCGGCGCCGGCGCCGGCCCCGCCACCGATCACGCCGACTTTCAATGTGCCGAAGCCGACCGAGCATCATGAGAGCATTTTTGGGGACCTGCACGAGGAAGACCTGTTCGGCACCGAACATGCCAAGCCAACAGTTCCACCTGAGGAACCGACAAGACCTCGATCGCCGATGGAAGAGACGGTGCAGATCCCGCTCCCTGAGCCGGTCTACGCCCCGCTCCCCATGCCATTGCCGCAGAATGCTGAAACATTGACCTTCGAAGCTCCCAACCCACTCGGTTCAGACTTCGCTTCAATTCCGAGCGACTCGCAAGAGCAACGACCCAGCCAGCCAACACCACCCCCGCCCAGCGAGGACCGGCCGGTCTATCGTGGGCGGCCGATCCAGAACGAATCGCCTGGCACCCCGGCCTTCGCCTGGATTCTGCTGGCATACTCTGTTGTCATTACCATCGCGGGCGGCTTCTTTGCTTTCCAGTATTTTACGGGCGATACCAAAGTGGAGCACCCTTACAAAGCCATGCCCGACGTGCTGCGACAATACGATCCCGCCAAGAAGACCCAGGTCTCGTTCAACGGACTACCCGATCCAAAATTGGATATCCCGGCCGATCTATTTGTGAAACTTGGCGACGAGATCACGATCGGTGATCTGCTGGTTCAACCCAAATCGATCGAAAGACAAAAACTCGTCGCGACTACGAAGTACGTTTCCGATCCAGACAAATCCCGACGCGTAGGAGAATCACTGGTCATGACCTTACGCGTCAAGAATCTTTCGAGCGATACGACCTTCCATCCCAATGACCCTGCATTCCAGCGTGCCATCGACACGAATCAGGCTATGGCCCCCTACACGGCTCTGCAGATCCACCGCACACTCTACCACGGAACATTTCGCTGGCCGCCGGACACGGGAACCACCGAGGAGTTCTTTGACGGCCAGGAAGCTGATCGCGAGCCGTTGAAACCAGGCGCTGAGCGTGACACTTGGGTGACGGTAGCTCCGGCTGGCGTTCGCACCTCCGGCAGCTTGAGTCTTTTGCGCACGCTCGACGATCAAAAACCCGAGCAGGCAATGCTCTGGCGAGTCCAGCTTCGACGCGGCATCATGAAGATGATCAGCGATTCCGGGCAAGAGATGGACGTCTCGACGACCTGCGTGATCGGGGTCGGGTTCAAGAAAGAGCAGATCAAGCAGTGACTGCCCCGTTGGCCGCCCGGGTCATGGTCGACACGATTTGATCCAGCGACTGGTCCGAGGTTCCCAACGGCGGCAGCGCATACAACACATTCCCCAACGGCCGCAGCAAGACTTTGTTCTCAATCGCGATTCGTCGCATTTCTCGGCCATTCTCCGCCAGGTATCCACCTGAGTGACCAACATCGATTGCCAGGATGGTTCCACACACACGAGCGTCGGATACGCCGGGCAACTTGCTCAATTCCTGCGACGCTCGTTCCCACCGAGACTGTATCCGACGCGACTCGTTCAGCCAGTTCCCTTCCGAAAGCAACCTCAAGTTCTCGACGGCAACTGCACAGGCGAGCGGATGCGCCGTGAAAGAATGGCCATGAAAAAAGGTCTTCTCGCGATCCGCTACATCGAATTCCACGACGATTTTCGGAGCAACAAGCGTTGCCGCCAGCGGAAGCACTCCGCCTGCCAAAGTCTTTGAGCAACAAATCAAATCGGGCTCAATCCCCGCTTGCGTGTGTGCCCACCAGGTGCCGGTGCGGCCAGCGGTCATGACTTCGTCGGCAATGAAGAGAACGTCGTGCCGCTGGCAAACCTCGTGCAACTGTCGCAAAACCTCGGGGGAGTGCATCCGCATCCCGCCCGCACCTTGAACGAGCGGTTCGATGATAACAGCCGCGACTTCAGAATGCTTGCGAGCCAGCAGTTCATCGAGCCGATTGGGGTCGACAGGAACCCGCTCGGCCTTGAACAGGAGTGGCTCGAATCGTCCGAAGAACAGCGGATCTCGGCCGACCGCCATTGCGCCAAAGGTGTCGCCGTGATAACCATCCTCGAAACCCACAAACAGCCGGCGTTGGGCCTCGCCGCGATGGCACCAAAATTGGTAGGCCATCTTTAGCGCGACCTCGACTGCCGTGCTGCCGTTGTCCGAGAAGAACATCCGGCCACCCTGCCAAGGCGTCGTCTTCAACAATCGCTCGGCACACTCCACAGCGTAGGGATGAGTTACGCCGGCAAAAAGAACATGATCGATGCGCTCGGAAGCCTCCCTCAGGGCCTGCATCAATCGAGGTACGCGATGGCCATGCAGGATCGTCCACCAGGACGAAATGCCGTCAATCAGCCGTCGTCCGTCAGCCAGTTCGAGGAATTCGTTCTGGGCAGCGACTACTGGGAGCGGTTCGTCGGCACCGCGTAGCGGCGTGTACGGATGCCAGACGTGCTGCGAATCTCGAAAGAGGAGAGTTTCTCCCCTCTTTCCGTTTCGGAGAGGGGGGCCGGGGGGGAGAGGTCTTGGGCTCGAATCTCCCAGGAGTTCCCGAATAACATCGAGCATCCTTTTCTGTTCGTTCGCGGACGACTGCAATCCCTCCACCGTCCATTCGCTTGGCAAATGAAGTTCAACAACTTGGATGGACCCATGCAGTGCAATCTGCTCCACTGCATATTCATCCGCAGGCCCCACGAGCACCACGGCCCGTACGTCGATCTCTTCCGATCGCAAATAGCGGAGCGTGGTGAGCGACCGAGTGATGGCCCCAAGGCTCGAAAGTGAAACGAGTACGCAAGGTAATCCAAGGCCTCGAACTAACTCGATCTGCAGTTCAGACTCGTTCAACGGCGACAATGGGCCGCCGAAAGTCTCGATTAGCAGCGGGCAATCCGAAGGCGGCTTCCGTTGGACGATTTCGGTAGCGAGTGGGATCGTTCGACCTTCCAGCCGGGCCGCGAGAGAGGGGGCGACCGGCTTGGACAGCCGCATTATCGGATCGAAGACCCTGGCATTTGGAACGAGCCGACGAAGAGTCTCGCTGTCCGATTGGCCGGTCTCGACGGGCTTCCAATAGGCGTAATCATGGGTGAACGCAGTCATCCAATGCAAGGCAAAGGTGGTCTTGCCCGCGTCCGTGTCCGTTCCGACGACAAGAAAATCAGTCATGATGAAGCGATTCCGCGACCGCACCGGCCAGTCGAATTAGAGTAGCCGGATCGTGATCGGCATGGATCGAGATGCGCAGTCGACTCGTCCCCAACGGCACACTCGGCGGACGAATGGCCCGCACGTCGAAGCCTTGCTTTTGCAACGACATCGCAGCAGCGACGGCCGGGGCATCCTCGCCGACGATCACGGGAACCACATACTCGGTCCCCCCCGCTTGAATACCGCGAGCCGAAAGTTCGGTCCGAAAGAGCCTGGTGTTCTCGTGCAACCTCGCCCGACTGTCCGAGTCGCTCTGAACTCGAGCCAGCTCTTTGACCCACCAGGCACCGACCGCAGGTGCCAGCGCAGTCGTGAAAATCAGATGCCGGCATTTGTTGGTGAGATATTCCTTTAACAGCCGCGAACCGACGATGTAGGCCCCCGGTAGCGCCAGGGCTTTACCCCCCGTGTGCATGGAAGCGAGCACCTGCGGTCGAATGCCCGCCTCATCGATGCAGCCAGCACCGGTTGGGCCGTAACAACCGGTCGAGTGGGCCTCGTCGACAATCAGGTACGCCCCATAGCGATCGGCGAGGTTGGCAATCTCACGCAATGGTGTTTTGTCGCCGTCCATGCTGAAGACCGATTCGGTGAGGACGAATCGCTGCCGGCCCGGCTCATTCCGCTCGGCCTCGGCTCGCAAACCCTCTTCCAGATGATTCAGATCGTTGTGCCGGTAGTTGAAACGCCTACAGCGAGCGAGCCGTAGTCCATCGACGATGCAGGCATGATTCAGTTCGTCGCCCGCCACCCAGTCGCCTGGTTCCATCAACGTCGAAATGAGGCCCTCGTTGGCCACGTAGCCGCTGGTCATCATCAAGGCTGCTTCGGCACCGTGCCAGCTCGCGAGAGTGGATTCGACTTCGTCCCAGATGGCATGATGCCCACGAAGTAGCCGGGAGGCTGTCCCGGAACGTGAGACGTCCATTCGCGTTTCATGCGAACGCTTGGCGTAACCCAGATAATCGTTCGAGGTAAAGTCGACTCCCGAAGGCAGCGCAAATTGCCGATAGCGCCCCTGCGCGCGGAGTTGGTCGAGGGTCGTCGTCCAGCGTTCGTGAAGGGTCATGCGGAGCAGGAGGTCGGAACGGGCAAGCCCATCGAGCGGAACATCGCTGCATCGGCATCCTCATCCGGATTGCCGGCCGTCAGCAGTTTTTCGCCAAAGAAGACCGAATCCGCACCAGCCAGGAAGCAAAGGATTTGCAGTTCCCGGCTCATGCGATCGCGGCCTGCACTCAGTCGGACCCGGGCGTTCGGAAAGGCAATTCGTGCAGTGGCAATCAGACGAACGAGTTCAATCGAATCGACCGGCGGAGCCATTTGCAACGGGGTGCCCTGAACTGGCATCAGGCAATTGATCGGCACGCTCTCGGGTGGCGTGTCCAGGTTCGCCAGTTCGACAAGCAGCATCAGGCGATCGTCTTCGGTTTCGCCCATGCCAACGATCGCGCCACAGCATACAGAAATGCCAGCCTTCGCGACGTGCCGAAGAGTTTCTAGACGGTCATCGTAGGTCCGCGTGGTAATGATCTCGGGATAGTATCGTCGCGAAGTGTCGAGATTGTGGTTGTAAGCAGTGAGATCAGCTTCTTTTAGTCGCCTCGCCTGATCGGCGGAGAGCATGCCCAACGTGACGCACGCTTCCATGCCGAGCGACCGAACTTCACGAACCATTTCAATGACCGAGTCAAACTCGGGGCCATCTTTGGGGCTTCGCCACGCCGCACCCATGCAGAAGCGCGTCGCGCCTCGATCCAGTGCTTCGCGGGCCCGGACCTTGACTTCCTCGACGGAAAGCAAGGGTTCCCGTTCAACAGGGGTCTTGTAGCGAGCACTCTGCGAACAGTAGCCGCAATCTTCCGGACAACCACCAGTCTTGATGCTCAGCAATGCACACCTTTGCACATCGCCAGGAATGCGATTGGCACGATGCACCTCGGCCGCCTGGAACATGAGTTCCGGAAGCGCCTGATGATAAACGTCCTGGAACTCCGCGAGTGTTTTCATCAACTTGATTTATCTTTTTGTGGCTCAGGTTTCCAACCTGAGCGTAGACTTTGTGCTCAGATTGGAAACCTGAGCCACAAAACGCCTATCTTGTTCTCGCTCCAAGTGCCGCGATAAGCTGCGATCAAAACTCCGCGAGTTCGTCGTTACGCCGTGCCGTCAGAAGCGGCCCATCGGTGATGACCCCTTCGTCTCGATACTGCCCTGAGGCCACTCGAATATCGTCGCGGATGCCGGGATCACAGGCAATGGCCTTACTGTCGAGTGCTCCGGCACTGAGAAGCAATTGCGCCCCATGGCCAATCGCGGCCACGAGAGGGCCCTCCTGAACGAAGGTCCGAGTCACATCGACTGCCTCTTCACGCAACCGGAGTTTTTTCGGCGAGCGGCCACCAGGAATCACGAGCAGGTCGTATTCGGAAGGACTAACTTCCGGGATGGGCATATCGGGTTCGACAACATAACCGTGCAGGCCAGTCGCGGGTCGATTATCGATAGCACAGGCGATCGTGATCTCCACGCCTTCTTCAAGTAATCGGTGGTAAGGGCAGAAAAATTGCAAATCCTCGAAGCCATCAGCAATGAGGAACAGTGCTTTCATAAAGAATAATCCGGAGAGAGGCAGGATAAATGGGATTATCGTATTTCGAAGAGAAGCCGAAAGAGAGTGCCGGCAAAGTGCGTCGTTGTGTAGCGTGCTATCCTCAGGGAATATCGACGACTTCGTTCCCCGCCCGGCTTGCAAGCTGGGGCATGATGGAGTTCGTGCCATAGCTCAGAAAGCGGACCGAGCCATCGCTGAAGGCAAAGTTTGCACCGCCGGGGTGTGGGCTCCAAAAGTGAAACATGCCACATTGATCCGAAAACTGCGACGCCCGGAACGGATAGGCCCCAGGTCCACACGTCGAACCACTCACCACGGGTTGCAAGTTTTGTTCGCGCACGCCAAGGATGAGGTCCGCCGAGCCGCTGAAGCGCTGGCCGATCCCGGCATACCACCAGCCGAATTGGAAGTCCGTGCTCGGCGGGCGTTCGCCGAGCATCAGCGTGTTGCTGGTGCCGTCGGTGATTGCGGCAAGCACAACAGCGCGGTTCTGATAAAGCACACCGTCAAGGCTACTAAAATCCTTGCCGGAGACGCCGAGGTAGCTCGTGAAGGCCACGAAGTTCAGGGTACGCTGCGACACTTGCGGCGACCGCACGCGGGGATCGCTTGGGCAGGTGTAGGTCTTAATGACCGTGCTGCGGTGAATGTGCGGCGGGTTGGCGAACGACTGACTCGAGATTCGGAATGCGGCGAGACTTTCGGAGTAGACGTTTTGTTGCTCGATGTAGGGCAAGATGTCAAGCGTCCAGCCGGTGAAAGGCATGGCGCTCGATGCAGAACGATGGCCAACCGGCAGTGTGTTGTTGGAATCGTGGTACAGGTGCAGAGCCAGGGCGACTTGTTTAACGTTATTCTGGCAAGCCGTGCGGGCAGCGGCACTCCGCACTTGCTGCACAGCGGACAACACCAGGCCCATCAGAATGCCGATGATGGCGATGACGACCAGCAGTTCGAGGAGCGTGAAGGCGTTGCGATCCGACTCAGGCCTCCCGCAAGTCGGTCGGCTATCGATTCTTCGTTTGATCATCAGGGCGCTCCAGGATATTGCCACGCACTTCTAGCTTTATTTTGCGAATACCGTCTTCATCCAGAAACAAATTCATGCTCGATTCAAAAGGGCCGGGCTCATATAGATGCAACACGCAAACGTAAAGTAACGTCTCCCCGGGGCCGATCGTAATAACCTCGCTATGCTTCGGACCGAAGCAACAGTTCATGCCTCAGCCACCACCCAGCCCAATGACACGCCGGTGAACAGTCGATGGGTTGGTAATGTGAATGACGAACTCCAGCTCACCGGCGGGGACCGATTCAAATTCAAAAAAGGTGGGCGTCACAACAAGTGGCCGAGGCGGGCGTTCACGAGTGTAGAAATATCCGGCCGCAGCGAGGCAGCAGATCGCCATCGTCAAGGCAATACGCGTCAGGTGTTTCATAAATCACGTAGGTGCTTGGGCTGAAGGCTTTAAACGACCTTCGGTGATACGCCCCCGCCGGCGCAGAAGCCAGCGCGAGCTAGCCGCGATGACGATAAGTACACCCGTAGCAATCAGAAGCCAAATGTAGAGTGGTACAGGCTTTGAAAGTGGGTAACCCTTCAGCCTCCTGAACTGGTCTTGGCGGATTCTAGCGGAGTTTGGTAGTCTCTTCGGCGAATGGAATCATCGACCACGACGCTTGATCCCGTATTTCTAGCCGCATTCCGGAGCGGTTTTCTCACGGCTTCGCAGGGCGAGGCTGCTCTTCCCAGGGATCGCGGCGCGGTGATCTTCTTGATTTTGCAACTCAGCACCGTGCTCGTCGCTGGTACGAGCACGCCCGCCAGTGGTGCTCACACT
>SIAJ01000043.1 GCA_009691845.1 Gemmataceae bacterium | reverse complement strand
TCGCCTTGAACTCGGCGCTCCGCGCCGTCTTCTTCCTGCGGGCCATGATTCACTCCTTTGAATCGATGCCACACCCTACTCCATCTGTGCCCGCCCAGACAAGATCTCCTCACTTCGATGGTGGTCCAGAAATTGGGGTCCACTACACTGCCCGTACTGGGTACAATCGATACGATTTTTCCTTCGAGGCTTTTTTCTATGCGTTCGCTGACACTCGCCCTTTTGCTCACTTCTTGCTCGATTGCTGCCGATTCTATTCCCGACCTCATCGAACAGCAATTCAAGCGGCTCGATAAGAATGGCGATGGCAAGTTAAGTGCCGAGGAATTGAAAGCCAATCCACTCATCGCCAGGTTGCTCGAGAACTCCGATACCGATGGCGACAAGCTGCTGGCACTCGACGAGGTTCGTCTGTCGCTTTCGTCGCGGTTGCTCGGCAAGGATCCGAAACCCGGCACCAAGCTCGAACCTGTTCGCCAGGCTCCAAAGATCGTCAAGCCAGGCGAGCATGGGGTCGGCAGGCAATCGCCTGATATTGCCTTTAAGGACATCAACAGCAAGGCCGGGAAGCTCAGCGACTTCAAGGACAAGAAAGCTCTCGTCGTCGCGTTCACTTCGACGAGTTGCCCACTCAGCAAGAAGTTTGCACCGACACTCGCTCGCCTTGAAAAGAGTTACACCGAGAAGGGCGTGGCCTTCGTGTTCGTCAATCCGGTCGAGACCGATTCGACCGAGGACATTCAGGCTGCGATCAAGTCGCACGGCCTCACCGGGCCGTATGTTCACGACAAGGATGGAGCTTTCGCGACTGCGATCGGGGCCGGTGTGACCACCGATACGTTTCTTCTCGATCCGACGCGGACCGTGATCTATCGCGGTGCGTTGAACGATCAATATGGTCAGGGCTTCTCCCACAACGAACCCAAGCAAAGCTATGTCTCACTTGCGATCGACTCGTTGTTGGCTGGTCAGTCTCCGCTCATCGCGTCCACAGACGCACCGGGTTGTGCCCTTGACCTGAAGAAGAACTCGACACCCGTGGCGTTGACTTATCACAAGGAAATCAGCCGAATTGTGCAGATGCACTGCGTCGAATGTCATCGCAAGGACGGCGTCGCTCCGTTTTCGCTGGAAACATTTAAGGATGTCGTGGCCCATGCCGGCGAGATCAAGCGGGTGGTGGATAAGGGGATCATGCCGCCGTGGTTTGCGGGCGATCACGGCAAGGGCCCGTCGCCATGGATCAACGATCGTTCGCTTGCGAAGAGCGAGAAGTCCGATCTGCTCGCCTGGCTGAACGGCGACAAGGCAGAGGGCAATAAGGCCGACGCCCCGATTGCCAAGACGTTCGAGGCCGGCTGGCAGATCAGCAAGCCGGACTTCGTGGTGAAGTCCGACAAGCCCGTGAAGATCAAGGCCGAAGGAACGATGCCCTACCAGAATGTGGTTGTGACCACCGACCTCGATGAGGACAAGTGGATTCAGGCCTGGGAAGTACTACCCTCCGCCCGACAAGTCGTTCACCACGTTCTGGTGTTCGTGACTTCGCCACGTGGCCGAAACCCGAATGACGGGATCGGTCAGAACGACGGCCTATCGTACTGGGCCATTTACGTGCCCGGTAACAGTTCGCTTGTGTACCCCGAAGGCTTTGGCAAGCGATTCCCGAAGGGCTCCACGGTGCGGTTTCAGATTCACTACACCCCAAACGGGACCGCCACGGAGGACACCATGATGCTTGGTTTGGTGTTCGCCAAGGAGAAGCCGAAGCACGAAGTCCGCGTGATGCCGCTAGTGAACCCGAACTTCGCGATCCCGCCGGGTGCCGACCATCACGAAGTGACGGCCACGTTTGCCATGCCCTACAACGCAAGGATACTCGGCCTGCTGCCGCACATGCACCTGCGTGGCAAAGCGTTTCGTTACGAGATCACGGAACCAGGCGGCAAACCCGAAGTGATGCTCGATGTGCCGCGTTACGACTTCAACTGGCAACTGCTCTACAAGTTCGCCGAGCCGAGACCGGCACCTCGTGGAACCAAATTGAAGGCCACAGGCTGGTTCGACAACAGCGACAAGAACCCCGCCAACCCGGACGCGACGAAGACGGTGCGTTGGGGCCAGCAGACTTACGAGGAAATGATGTTGGGGTATGTGGAGTATTACATTCCGTGATGCACCCAATAGTAGTAGTCGGCACACTCCGTGTGCCGACGTTCCGCACATGGAGTGTGCCGACTACTATGCGCCATTGCTGCTCCCTACTCTTATTGCGAAGGGATTCAGAATGGCCGGTTTCATCGTCACAGCCGAGCTTGGTTCGAAGGACGCATTCAAGCTCGCACGCTCCGTGGCGAGCCGCATGGAATATACCGTTGAGCGACTCGACGATTCGACATTTCAAGCCACTCAGGGCAGCCTGACGGCCAGCATCTTTCTGGGCGCCTTTATTGCCTACTGCGAGTTCGAGATCGAAATCCGCACGAGCCGGTACAACGGCGAGGTCGACGTGGTCATCAACCGCAACTGTCCCTGGTGGACCGGCTGGCTCGGCCTGAAACGCGTCAAGAATCGGGCCAGCGAACTGGCGTCCGCGATCGCCGACGAGATTGAACGCGACGGTAGCCGAGTGTTGAAGGAGAAAGAGTTTTCGTGATCATCTCCCCACTCGGCTTCAATTCCCGATAATACCCGCTCACTCGTTCGAGCCGTTCGCTCGAACGCCAAATGAACCAGGTTTGAACGATTGGGATTGATGAACCGACCTGTCCCCCGCTGGCTGCATGTTTTGGCGATCGTCACGGTCATCCACACGACGCTGTTGTTGATCCTGGGTGCGTTTGTCACCAGCTTCCACGCTGGCATGGCCGACCCGGTTTGGCCGACCGAGCCGTGGTATCTTTACAACAACTACAAGCTCGATTTCGGCTATCAGGTCGAACATTTCCACCGCATTCTCGGCTGGCTGCTTTCACTGCCGGGGCTCGTTCTGACTTTCGGCGCATGGGCGTATGAGCCCCGCAAGGGAGTCTACCGTTTCGGCATCGCCGCGACCATCGCCATGGCCCTCACCTTCGGCGTCTTTCACGATGTGATGCGACGGGCCCCGCAAGGCGAGGAAGGCTTCCCCGTCTATGCGAACATTGTTGCCATGTTCATTACGATGGTTGGCGTGCTGTTCGCGGCCTGGAGGGCGGCATCTGGCGGGGGCACCGGCGGCATGGTGCGTGCCCTGGTTTCGGTCGGCATGATTGTGGGCATGATTCAAGGTCTGCTCGGAGGATTGCGTGTTCGGTTGAACGCACTCGTCGGTACCGATTTGGCGTTGATTCATGGCGTGAACGCACAGATCGTGTTCGGGCTGCTGCTCGCCGTTGCGGTGTTGTCGGGCAAATCGAAAAGCGAGCCAGCCATCCCAGAGAACATCGCCCGCAAGCTGAACTGGCAGACGCTTTCGCTTGTCTTCTTCACCTTCTTGCAAGTTTGCTGGGGGGCCTGGATCCGGCACTCACCGGGGCCGATGGCCAATCGGCTGCATTTGCTCTTTGCGTTCGTGGTCGTGGGATTCGCCACGCTGGTGGTGAAGCAAGCTCTGTCGGACCCAATTGCCTGCCGACGCTTGAAGCTGGTGTCCCGCGTTCTGATGGGATTGATCATGATTCAAGTGCTGCTCGGCATCGAGGCCTGGCTGGGCAAGTTTCTCACCACCTCGCTGCCGGAGTTGGAGAAGATCACAGTTGGCAAGGCGATCATCCGCTCGGCCCACGCACATATCGGCACCTGGGTGCTCGGACTTTCCGTCATATTCGCACTGGTTTCTCGGCGAAAGCCGGGCTCGAATGTTGGCCCAGGAGATGCTCCACTCGTAGATTGGAGTGAGACACCGCGCTATGCCTCAAACGGCATTGGGACACCTTCATGAAGCTTGCTGTCAGTCCGACGAACACGTACTCACTTCCTGCTCTTCGACAGCGGCTGGGAGACTACGTCGAACTGACGAAGCCAAAGATCTCTGTGATGGTGCTCATCACGGTTGCCGCGGGCTATGTTGCGGCCGCGGGCACTGGTGCGAAACTCGTTCCCCTTCTGCACACCTTGATCGGCACGGCCATGGTCGCGGCCGGTTCGAGCGTGTGGAACATGTGGATCGAACGTTCGACCGATTCCCGCATGAGACGCACGGCCAATCGGCCGCTGCCGACCGGGCGATTGAACCATCTGGAAGCGGTTGCGATTGGGACGGCCCTCGCGGTCATTGGCGTGAACTACCTGTATCACTCCCTGGCGTCGCCCGCAGCCGCGTTTGTCGCGGCCTTGACGTTTCTGATTTACGTTGCGGTCTATACGCCGCTGAAACCAATCACGGTCTTCAACACGCATATCGGCGCGATGCCCGGGGCGCTGCCTCCGGTCATCGGCTGGGTCGCGGCCACTGGCACTTTGAACTGGGAGGGTGTTTCTCTCTTCCTGATTCTGCTCTTCTGGCAGCTGCCTCACTTCATGGCAATTGCCTGGATGTACCGCAAAGATTACGGCGAAGCCGGGCACAAGATGATTCCCGTCGATGATCCGACCGGAAGGAACACAAGCCGGGCCATGATTGTCTGGTGCTTGGCGCTGATACTTGCGAGCCTCATCCCCGCGTTTTTGGTTCGAATCGATTGGTTCTATCTCGTCGGAACCGTTGCTCTCGGCTGGTTCTATCTCCGTAGCACCTTGCGGTTTCGCACGGAGCGTACCGAAAAGCAGGCTCGTCAGGTGTTGAAGGTGTCGATCTTGTATCTCCCCGGCATGATGGGGATATTCCTCATTCATGCACTTTTGACGGGTTGTACGCCAACGCTGAGCCCCCCGACTGGGTCGATCAAAGCGGAAGGCATCGAGATTCCGGTGCCCGAGTTTCAGCTTGCTGAACGATCGGGCAAGACGATTTCTCGCGATGATCTGAAGGGGAAAGTCTGGGTCGCGTCGTTCGTGTTCGTTCGCTGTCCCGGGCCGTGCCCGCAAGTGACGGCCACCATGGCCCGCTTGCAGAAAGAACTCGATCTGAAGAACACCGCCGATCTTCGGCTGGTTACGTTCACAGTCGATCCGGAACGAGACAACGCGAAGGAGCTAAGCGAGTACGCCAACCGCTATCAAGCCGACCAGGAACGCTGGCTGTTTCTCACCGGTCAATCCGAGGAGAAGCTGCACGCGTTGATCAAAGATGGCTTCAAGATCACGGCCCAGCGAGCCAAGAACCCCAAGGACGAGTTCGACCATAGTTCCCGCCTGGCCGTCATCGACAAGCAAGGCAACATCCGCGGCTACTACGACGGCATCCGGCCAACACGCAGCGAGGATCCTGAAGGGGAGTACGAAGTGAACTTGCGGCGGTTGAAGGAGCAGGTCGTAGGGTTATTGAGGAAATGACTTACCGCACGAGCTCGTTCAACTGACGATCGGCAAAAAACTTGCGAACAATAGCGACGACTGGATTTGAACCAGTGACCTTGGCCTTATGAAGACCCTGCTCTAACCAACTGAGCTACGCCGCCAACTTACCTAGATTTATCGTCCGTCCGTGGAGCTGACAAGTCCCATGCCTGCCAGGGTTCACGTTCCGCGCGTAGAATTCTCGAATGGACCGTTCTTGCCGGATATTTGGCCTCATTCTGCTCGCGTCTATTTCAGGCCGAGCCGATGAGGGTGTGCGCAAGGATGGCACACGAACTCAGGGCACGTTGAAGCTCGCAGCGACCGGTCGATTCACATTTCAGACGGCCGGGGCCACGGAGCCGATTGACAGGCTCGATCTCGTGCGATTGGGCGCGAAATCTCCTGATGCAAAACTCGGGATACACCATCAAGTTCGTTTGATCCGGGGTCAGATCGTTCATGGCGAGCTTCTCAAGTTGGACGAGGAGCATTTGTACCTGCGAACCGGCTGGGCCAACTCGCTGCTGATTCCACGCACGCTGATCGAACGGATTCGCCGAGCACCCACAAGCCCGCTCGATGTTACCAAACCGTGGGCCGATTTGACGGCCGATGGCGTTCGTTCCACCGAGGGGGACGAAACGTTCGGCACGATTGTCGAGATGAGTGCCGAGAAAGTCGTGCTGGAAACCAAGGCGAAAACACTTGCCACGCGGTGGTCGGAACTGGCCGAGATCGGCTTCAAGCGTGGAACAATCGCGGAACGAGAGACCAAGGGGGAGCACGTCCAGCTTCGACTTCGCACGGTCGTGGGCCAGCGTGACATTCTCGAAGGGGCCGTTCGTTCCTTCGATGACATCTCGATCACGCTCGTCCACGCCAATTTTGGCGAATTGCGTATCCCGCGCGATCGTGTAGCCGAGGTCCGATTCAATTTTCATGGCCGGTGCATGCCGGTAGATTCGACGCCACGCCATCTCGGCAATCGGCCTGCGTTTGGCTTCGCGGTGCCGAAACCGGAAGCGATGAGCTTCTCAAAAACGGCGACAGTCGAAATGCACCGCAAAGGCTTTGTGGTCATCGATGCGGCCGGGCTGAGCGAGAAAGGCGATCGTGTTGAAGTTCGCGTGAACGGCAAATCGATTGGCGAGTTAAACCGACTCGTCGATCGACCCGATGGGGAAGTGAAGACGCTGCGCCTCCCCCTGCCGGCTCTGGCGAATGACAAGCCGGAAATCGAAGTGCGCGTGCTTGCCGATGCGGAAGGGCGAAAGATCAGTGGAGTGGATCTGAGGGGAGTGAGAGTTGAGGTGGTGGAAGCCAGGTAAGCAAGCCTTCCATAGTAGCCCGCACATTCCGTGTGCCGACTACTATGCCGCCCCATCCTCATACTTCGAAATCTTCTCCACACGCCGTTGGTGCCGGCCGCCTTCGAAGTCGGTGTTCAGCCAGACTTGCACCATGCGGTCGATCAACTCTTGGCCGAGAAAATCGGCGGACATGCAAAGCACATTGGCGTTGTTGTGACGGCGGCTCATCTCGGCTTCGATCGGGTCGCGGCAGGTGACAGCCCGGATGCCGTGAACTTTGTTGGCAGTGATGCACATGCCGAAGCCCGTGCCGCACACGAGAATGCCGCGGTCGGCTTTGCCCTTGGACACTTGCTCCGCAACTGGGATGGCAAAATCTGGGTAGTCGGCCGCCCCCTCGCCCGTGGCAATGCCGACATCGTGGACTTCGTGCCCCATCTTGGCCAGGGTTGCCGTCAGGCGTTGCTTGACTGAGAAGCCACGGTGATCGCTACCAACTGCAATGTTCATGACAGTCCCATTTCACAAATCAGACGGTCCACATGGTTCTGCACGACGGACGCACAGGCTCGGTACACGTCCGGGCCACGGCCAATCGGATCGTTCAAATCCCCATCCATTCCACACAGCAACCGAACCGCTCCATTGAACGCCGGGTAACTCCCCATCAGTGATTGTAGGTGTCCACGAGTCATCACGATTAAATCGTCGGCAGTCGAGATCAAATCGAATGAGGTCGGCTGACTGCGATGGTTCGTCAGGTCCAAGCCAAATTCACGCAAGACGTCGATGGAGTCCTTCGTTGCCTGATCGCCCGACCCGGCCGAGAGCCCGGCCGAGGAGATCACAAACCCGTGCCGAGGCAGTTTATCCACCGCACAACCAAGTCGTTCGGCAAGTCGCAGCTTGAACAGTCCTTCCGCCATTGGGCTTCGGCACGTGTTTCCCGTGCAGACAAAGACAATCTTCCTGGCCAGCTTTTCGCGAATGTCAGCTTCGGACAGAGATCCTTCGCGAACGATCGACCAGCGTGATTCGTTCGGGCGAATGAGCGTCAACGAACTCGATTGGGTTGCCGCATCGGTAATCGCAACGCCAACGCGTTCGCCCAGGTCGGCCAACTCGATCGCCTGACTCGAACGGAGTTCGAACAAGGCTAACGGTGCGCGGTAGTGGGCGAGAACCGACGCTATCGCTCCGTGCGCAGGAACCCAGGCCGGGAACGGCAAATCGTCATCGACCCAGCCAACCGGTCCGGGCCAGATGCGGCTCGCGAGGACTCGTTCAGCCGCGGTCGTCCGCGTGCGCGTGAAAAACTCTTCCGCGTGGAAGTAGCCGTCGAGTCTGAATGTGTTCAGAGAGTGCGGCAGGCCAGCAGGCCGGGCCGGGTCGGAGAGACTGGCCGGCTCCGCAGCGAGGACATAGCCCGCCTCTGTCGGCAACACTACGAGCGAACCGTTGGCAATCGCTTGCGTAGTCTGGCAGGCCAATTCGTCCGGAGAGGCCGAACGCCAGTTGAGAATCAAAGGCATGCGTTTCAAGTTTCGAGTTTCAAGTTTCAAGTTGATCTCGAAACTCCAAGACATGAATAGGGATCGTTCGCGTGATGGCAAGAGTGTCTGACTCGTCAGGAAACTCGACCAGCGGAGTCAATGCTGGCGAACATGAAAACAGGGTTTCGCGAAGGATTTCATTCCGAGCGGACAAAGAGTGTGTAAGTGCCCCATGTCGGCATGAGATGGAATACGAATGGCGGAAGCGTGGGCTTCACGATGCCGTACTCACTGGCGATCAACGAGGAAGCGTTCCTGGTATGAGGAAGAATATCGGCCGCCTGCCGCTTACTCCGCTGCGCTTGGTGCGCGGCTCTGAGTGGTTATTCCTTTGAGTCGCCCTAGAGCGTCACCACGCACCCCTCGCGAATCGACTTCCCGCACGCTTCAATCATCTTCTGGGCCGTGATCGCGTCGGCCATCGTTGAAAGCGGGGCTTGTCCGCGGCCAATGCAGTTCTCCACAAAGTATTTCACTTCGTTCATGATCGAGCCGGCATACGCGGTGTACGTTTGCGAGTGAACCAGGCCCGGCTTGATCTCGACGTGGTCGCGGTAGCTGTAACGAGTGCTGCCGGCCGTGCCGATCACTTTCACCATGACGGTCCACGGGTCGGCCGCATGGTCGTCGGCAGCAAAGCTGGCACAGAGATGGGCGAGAGCACCGTTCTCCATCTCCAGTTGCACCATGGCAATGTCCTCTTCCTTGTACTCCTTGTAATGGAGGCAGGCCTTCATCGCACACAACCGTTTTGGCTTGCCCATCAAGTAAAGGAGGATGTACGAGTTGTGAGTTAGAATCTGCCGCACGACGCCGGGATACCGCGACGCCACTTCTTCCGGATGGTGAATGTTGTACATCGCGTAGGCGGAGACGAGCTTGCCCAAGTCCCCGTCGACGATCAGTTCCTTGCTGCGGTTCATGCCCGCTTCGTAGATGTAATTGTGGCCCGGCATGCACACGAGCTTTTTCGCGTCAGCCAGTTTTTTCATCTCCTCAATCTCGGCCACGGAGACGCCGACCGGCTTTTCGACCAACACGTGCTTGCCCGCATTCAGTGCCAGCTTCGTGTATTCGAGATGCGATTCCAGATTGGTCAGCACAAGCACCGCGTGAATGTTCGGATCGGCGACCAAGGCTTCGGGCGTAGCGTAATTCTGGCAGCCGAACTCCCCGGCACGTTGCTTGGCCCGATCCTGCGAGCGATTCCACAAGCCAACGAGTTTCGCTCCCGGCAGCTTGCGAACCGCCTTGGCGTGGAGAATCGAAATGTCGCCCGCACCGATAAAACCGACGCCAATCGTGTCCGTCGCGGCCATGTGAATCGTCTCCAATGTTGGAAGAGAGTGAGTGCTGAGTTATGGTCGAACGCCTCGATGAGCAACCTTTTGTGGAGTAAAAACGTCGAACGGACTTCCGTCCAGATGAATCGCCAACCATAATCATGCACATGCCACTCGCATCTACCGATTCGACGAGCGGAAGCCGCTGAGTACAAGCGAGGCACGCTGGTTACGACGGATCATAGCTCAATCAAAGTGTGGCTTGAATTTGACCGCAACCGTGCCGGCGAATCGATGCATAGAATCAGCGATGAAGGAATCGCAATGGCCAGAGCGTAATTGGGTGGGAAAACGAAAAAAAGGGAAAACGATGAATTCACAATTGCCGACGACTTCCCGCCGCACATTCCTCCGCTCCGCCGGTTCCGGCTTCGGTTCTCTCGCCCTTGCCTCGATGTTGGCCGAGGAAGGCACACTCTTTGCCGAGACCGATCCGCTGGCTCCCAAGAAGCCCCACTTTGATGCGAAAGCAAAACGGGTTATCTTTCTGTTCATGTCCGGTGGACCATCGCACGTTGACACGTTTGATCCGAAGCCGGAACTCACTCGGCTGCATGGGCAGAAACTCCCGGCCTCGTTCGGTCCTGTGAAGACGCGTCGGGGAGTGGACAAGAACAAGTTGCTCGCCTCCAAACGGAAGTTCGCGAAGCACGGCAAGTCGGGGATCGAGGTGTCCGACTGGTTCCCGCATCTCGCGGAAAAGGTGGACGATCTGTGCATCTTGCGTGGCTGTTACGGCGACAGCGTCACGCATCCGGAATCGGTTTATCTGATGAATACCGGTTCGATCCTGATGGGTCGGCCGAGCCTGGGTGCCTGGGCCACGTATGGCCTCGGCACCGAGAATCGCAACATGCCCGCCTTCGTCGTGCTGCCTGATCCGGGCGGCTGGCCAAAGGGTGGAGCACCCGCCTGGGGCAACGGCTACTTGCCTGCGGCCTATCAGGGAACATTGATTCGTGGTGGGGCTTCGCCCGTCACGCACCTGCAACTTCCGCCGGGCGTTTCACAGGAACAACAACGGCGGACGCTCGATTTCATTGCCGAGAGCAACCGCGAACATCTTGCCACTCGTGGGGCCGACTCCGAACTGGAAGCCCGCATTGCGGCGTACGAACTGGCGTTTCGGATGCAGTCGCACGCACCCGAAGTCGTTGATGTCTCGAAGGAGACCGAGGAAACCAAGAAGCTTTACGGCATGGATCGCAAGGAAACCTCCGAGTTCGGGCAGCGATGCCTGTTGGCTCGCCGCATGGTCGAGCGGGGCGTGCGCTTCGTGCAACTCTATTCAGGCGACACCAACGGTTGGGATGGCCACTCGGACCTGGAAGGGAACCACGGTAAGCTCGCCCTGCAAAGTGACAAGCCGATCGCCGGGCTGCTCGCGGACCTCAAGCGGCGTGGTCTGCTCGACTCGACGCTCGTCATCTGGGGCGGCGAGTTCGGCCGCACCCCGATGAGCGAGGGTACGAATGGCCGCGACCACAACCCGCACGGTTTCACGATGTGGATGGCTGGCGGGGGCGTGAAGGGGGGCCAGGTAATCGGAGCAACGGACGCGATTGGCCTACGGGCCGCCGAGAACAAGGCCCACGTGAACGACCTGCACGCGACGATTCTTTACCTCATCGGCCTGCGGCACCTGCGTCTTACGTTTCGTCACAATGGCCGCAATGAACGCCTCACGGACAACGCCGGCGAGGTCATCAAGGAAGTGCTGGCCTGACTTCGTATTGGCATCTTTTTCGCCTTCGCTGACGCTTCAGGCTCCGGCTTGCGGCGCGGAGCCTGAAGCGTCAGCGAAAGCACGAGAAACCTATCCCACTTTCGCTCGCTTCGTGTGCCAGTCCGTCGCGTTCTCGAACATCTTGGCAACGCGGAGCATTTTCTCTTCTTCGAAAGGCGGGGCCTGGATTTGCAGGCCGATCGGCAAGCCGGTCTTCGTGAAACCGCACGGGATGCTGATTCCCGCGATGCCAGCGAGATTGCAACTGATCGTGAAAATGTCCGAGAGATACATGGCCAGCGGATCGGAACTCTTCTCGCCGATCTTGAACGCGGCCGTCGGTGCCGTTGGGCCGAGAATCACGTCGCACTCGGAAAACGCCTGGTCGAAATCGTTCTTGATCAGGCGACGAACCTTGAGAGCTTTCAAATAGTACGCGTCCTTGTAGCCGCTCGAGAGAGCATAGGTGCCGAGCATAATGCGACGCTGAACTTCCTGGCCAAAACCCTCGGCCCTCGTCCGGCTGTACATGCTTATCAAATCGAGCTTCCCTTTCGCCCGATGTCCGTAGTGCATTCCGTCGTAGCGGGCCAGGTTGCTGGATGCCTCGGCCGTGGCCACAAGGTAATAGACCGCGATCGCGTACTTACTGTGTGGCAGCGAGACTTCCTTGACTGTCGCGCCGAGTTTTTCGTATTCCTTCAGAGCCGTGCGAATGGATGCCTCCACTTCGCTGTCCAGGCCGCCACCAAAGTACTCCTTGGCCACGCCGATGGTGAGCGGCTTGATCGGAATGTCCAGGCTCTTCGTGTAAGCAGGCACGGAACGATCGACGCTGGTGCTGTCGCGGCCATCGTGGCCCGCGATGACTTCCATCATCAGGGCTTGATCGTACATATCGTGTGTGAACGGCCCGACCTGATCGAGCGAACTGGCGAAGGCGATCAGGCCGTAACGTGAAACGCGACCATAAGTCGGCTTCATACCGACGATGCCGCACAGGCTGGCCGGCTGACGAATCGAACCGCCGGTGTCCGTGCCGAGTGAAACGGGAGCAAAGCACGCGGCAACAGCGGCAGCAGAACCCCCGGACGATCCGCCCGGAATGCGTTCCAGGTCCCAAGGATTTCGCGTGGTGAAGTAGGCACTGTTCTCCGTGGAAGAACCCATCGCGAATTCGTCCATATTCGTCTTGCCGATCAGCACGGCATCGGCGGCTTTCAACTTCTCGATCACGTGCGCGTCGTAAGGCGGAACGAAATTTTGCAGCATCTTGCTGCTACATGTGGTCGGCACGCCCTTCGTGCAAAGCACATCCTTGATCGCGACGGGCACGCCGGCGAGCGCACCAAGCTTCTGGCCAGTTTTGCGTTTGACGTCCACAGCACGGGCTTGCTCGCGAACGGCCGCCTCATCGACGTGGAGAAACGCCTGGACCTTGGGATCCTGCACACGGATCGAGGCCAAAAACGAGTCGGCAATGGCCTCCGCGGTCGCGTCGCCACTCGACTGAAGTTCAATCAACTCGCCGGCAGTTTTTTCGATTAGGGACATTGAGAAATTCTATGTGGAGAAGTTGGCCTCAGTGGCTTGCGTCGTCCGCGGCGTCGAGGATGGCGGGCACGGCAAAGAAGTCGCCCAAGCGCGATGGGGCATTCTTGAGCACTTCGCCTACCGGTAGAGAGGGTCGCAATTCGTCGGCACGGAAGACGTTCTGCACGGGCAACGGGTGGGCCATCGGCTCAACGTTGTCCGTGTTCAATTCTTGAAGTTGATCGACGTAGCCGAGGATGGCCGAAAGTTGCGTGGCCATCACTCCCAACTCGGCATCCGTAAGGTCGAGTCGGCCGAGCTTGGCCACTTTCTTAACTTGGTCAATGTCCATCTGAAGTCCTCAGTCGCTAGTCCGCAGTCCCCGGTCAAAAGACTGATGACTGGAGACAGTGGACTCGTGACTGGCCTAGACCATTGGCGTAGCGAACGGCTTGCGCTTGAGGGGTCGTAGGATCTTGCCGCTACGAATGCATTGAACGCAAACGTTAGCCCGGACCGTTTTGCCTTCGCGAACGATGCGGATGGATTGCAGATTCGGGTAAAAGGTTCGCCGGCTGGTGCCGGTGATCTTCTTACCGACGCCGCCAAGGTACTTGGCCTTACCGCGATAGCACTTTTGATTGCCCATCACCGGCTTTTTTTCACAGACGGAACACTGCATACCCATGACTTGGTCCACTCCGTAGCAAGGTCCGACTATGAGCCGGCGCGCAGAATTTTCTCGAAAGGTAGATTGTATGAGAGTAGGGCCGGTAGTGGACAGTGGCTTTTCTCGCACTTGAAGCCAAGGCTTTTGCCCTTATCCTCCCCGTACCCCTCCCGAGGATTTTGCCATGCTTCTGTGCCATGACGTTTACTTTACCCTGAAAGACTCTTCCGGTGCGGACGCGCTCGTTGCCGCGTGCAAGAAATACTTGACCGTGCAGCCCGGAATCGTCTTTTTCTGCTGTGGAAAAGTGGAGCCTGAACTGGCCCGCGACGTCAACGTCCGCGATTTCGATGTGGCCCTGCACATTGTCTTCACCGATCGGGCCGCGCACGATGTCTATCAGGACCACGCCTTACACAACCAGTTCATTGCGGAAAACAAGCAGAACTGGTCGAAGGTTCGCGTTTTCGATTCGCTTGTGGAACGCGTTTAACGGGATTTGCTGTTAAAATCTGGAGTTCCGATGGCTCGACGATTGACAATCAGCGACTACATGATGGTTTCTCCCGGCACGGACATCCCTTCCGTGGTCAACATGATCGTTGAAATTCCAAAGGGAAAGCGGAATAAATTCGAACTGGACAAGGAAACCGGGCTGATTCGGCTCGATCGCTACCTTTATTCATCCAGCGTCTACCCGGGTGATTATGGTTTCATCCCGCAAACGCTGGCTGCCGACGGCGATCCGCTCGATATTCTCGTCATGGTCAGCGAGCCAACCTTCAGCGGTTGCCTGATCGAGTGCCGGGTGGTCGGCATGTTCCGCATGAAGGACAAGGGTTTCGACGACTTCAAGGTGCTTGGCGTGCCCCACGCTGATCCGCTCTTTGGACATGTCAAGAAACTCGAGGACGTTCCGCCGCATTTTTTACGCGAAGTCGAGCATTTTTTCGGCACTTACAAGCAACTGGAAGGCGCGCACACCGAATCCCTCGGTTGGATCGGTGCCGAGGAGTCCACGCAAGAAGTGCGGGATTCCGTGGATCGATTCCGGGCCTCGCTGGGGAATGTGCGGATGTGAAACTTCTGAATTGGATCGCTTTCGGGTACAATTGCTGAAAATCGTCCCCTGGGCCGAAGCCATGTCCACCGAAGCCGAACGACTTCTCGTTCAGCAAATCCGATCCGGCGACTCCCAGGCTTGGGAACGGCTCATCAACCTCTATGAGGGCCGTCTGCTGGCCTTTGCCGTCCGCCGCGTTCGCGATCGTGCGGCGGCGGAGGACATCATTCAAGAGACATTCGTCGGCTTCCTGAATTCATTGCCCAACTTCGACGAGAAACGCGAACTTCAAACTTACCTGTTCACGATTGCTTCCTACAAGGTGACGGATCACTTGCGCCGTAGCGGTCGGCGACCTGCCCAGACGGGCGAAGAAGCGGCCGAGCGCATGGGAGAGCAGTCGGACGGCCGCCAGCGTCACGCCTCGAGTCTGGCCCGCAGCAATGAGCGTGTGGAACTCGAAGCCGCCGCGATCGGGCGTGCGCTTCGCCAGATGATCGACCAGTGGCGAGACAAGGGAGAGTTCGCCCGCATTCAAGTGTTGGAACTTATCTTCGTGAAGGGCTGGGCCAACAAGGACGTCGCCAAGCTGCTGAAGCTCAGCGAGCAACAGGTCGCGAACTATCGCTTTGCCGCGATGAAAAAACTGACTGAGCAAATCCAGGCCGCAGGCCTGCCGGGCGATGTGTTTCCGGAGTTGCGGGAAGCACAGGACTAGCAGGAATGTTTCGGGTTAGCCACGCAGGCGGCGGGAGCGGTTCACGACCCAGGCAATCTGAAAAGCTTGCCTACCGGATCGCGAAATTCTGGCAGCACGGGCGCTGTCAACTCCTCGTTCCAACGAAACAATCGAATGGATCCGTCTCGGTCGCCAACGCAGGTAGAAAAAAACTCATTTTGAGCTCCCGGAGTTCGCCATCGACGAGTCCGAAGCCCTTCCCTCCAAGCGGGCAAACGAAAGAGATCGTCCGGAGTGAATTTGGCGACCGGTGGAGCATTGAGCACGGCACTCATACAACCCTCCTTATCCTGTTAAGATGGCCGATTTCGGGACTATTACCAAGCCATACGTCAAACCGCACAAGGCACGAATGCTCCACAACAAGATGCGCATTTTTTCGGGCCAGGCCAATCCGGCTCTGGCACAACGGATTACTCGGCAACTTGCCGACTCGCTCGGCAATCTGAAGGTCGAAAGCTTTCCGGATACGGAAACCTCCGTCCGCATCGAGGAGGACGTGCGTGGCCGGGATGTGTTCCTGGTTCAATCGACCTGCCCGCCGGTCAATCAAAATCTGATGGAACTGCTCGTGATCCTGGACGCGTTCAAGCGTGCCAGTCCGTATCGGGTGACGGTCGTCCTGCCTTATTACGGCTACGCCCGTCAAGATCGCAAGGACCAGGGCCGCGTTCCAATCTCGGCGAAGTTGGTCGCAAACCTGCTGACGGCTGCGGGAGCGACTCGGGTTCTCACTCTCGACCTTCATGCCGCACAGATTCAGGGCTTCTTTGATATCCCCGTCGATCACCTGACGGCCGGCCCGGTGTTCATCGATCGCATTCGCCAGATGGGCCTCACGCCCGACGAGGTCGTGTTCCTCAGCCCGGACGAGGGCCGTGTCAAGAGCACGCTGAGCTATCAGAAGCGTCTCGGCGGTGAACTCGCGATCGTAGACAAGCGTCGCAGTGGTGCGGTGAGCACGGAACAGGCGAACCTCATCGGTGCGAGTTTAAAGGGCAAAACAGTGCTCATGTTCGACGACATGATCACGACGGCCGGCAGCATCTGCGGGGCAGCCCGTCTGGCTCAGCAACACGGAGCCAAGGCTATTTACGCATTCGCCACGCACGGCGTTCTGGTCGGTAAGGCGATCGCGAACCTCAAGGACTCGGCCATCGAAAAAGTATTCATCACGGACAGCATCCCACTCCTTCCCGAAAAGCAGATTGACAAGATCGAGGTCCTCAGCGTGGACAAGTTACTGGCAGATGCCATGTATCGCATTCACGAAAACGAGTCGGTGAGCGTGTTGTTCGAGTAGGCAGGTAGCCACGTTCGTGAGAACGCGGAAAACCCTTCGCACCATGGAATGCGTCGTCGCGGGCCCTGGTGTTCCGCACTCTCACGAGTGCGGCTACTTAGCGTTCACACTCTGCGCAATTTCGGTAAGATAATCCGATAGCAACACGTTGTCCTAGCTTTCGGCCCAGCTTCATCTTGAGTCCTGGTAGAAATTTGGTCTAGAAAGGGCCGTTAAGATACTAGGGACATGTGCTGGCACTTCAGGAACGACCCCACGAAGGAATGTGCATGTGCGGGATTGCCGGCGCGGTTGACCTCAAAGGGCAGCACTCTGTACCTCGCCCAATCTTGCGGCGGATGGCGGATGCCATCGTCCATCGCGGACCGGATGATGACGGCTACCTGGAAATGCCGGGTGTCGGCCTTGCCAATCGTCGCCTCTCCATTGTGGGGCTGGCTGACGGCAAGCAGCCGATCGCGAATGAGGATCGATCGATCTGGTGCGTTTTCAACGGGGAGTTCTTCGACTACCCGGAGATGCGAGCCAAGCTCGAAGCCAAGAGGCATCGCTTTCGGACTTCGACGGATACGGAACTGATTCCGCATTTGTGGGAGGAGTATGGCGAGAACCTCGTCGATCACCTGAAAGGCCAGTTCGCCTTCTGCGTGTACGACACGCGGAAGAATACGATCTTCCTGGCCCGCGATCGATTTGGGATTTGCCCGCTGTACTGGTCGGTTCGAGAACGAGAAGGAACGCGGTATCTGCTGTTTGCCTCGGAGATTCGTTCGCTGTTGGCCTCCGGCATGGTGCCGGCCGAAGCGGACCTTCGCGGCATCAACCAGGTGTTCACGTTCTTTGCGGTGCCGGGTCCGATGACGTGCTTCAAGAACGTGAACCTGCTGCCGCCGGGACATTGCCTGAAGGTCAATCTTGGTGAAGGTGACATTCAGGAGCGGACCTACTGGGAGATCGATTTCCCGGATCAGGGCCAGGAGGAGAACCCGCCGGAACGCGAAGCGGTGGCCGAGTACGAACGACTGTTCGTGAAGTCGGTCGAACGGAGACTGCGGGCTGATGTGCCCGTGGTCGCTTACCTGAGCGGTGGCATCGATTCGTCCGTCGTCGTGGCAGTTGCCAGCAAGGTATTGGGTCGGCCGATTCCGACGTTTACCGTGGCCGTGCGCTCGAAGGGATTCGACGAATCGATCGAGGCAGACTTGGTCGCCCGGCACGTGGGAACCAAAACGTTTGTTGCGGATTATTCCCATGCGGAAGTGCGGGACACGTATCCGGACTTGATCGAGGCGGCCGAGTTTCCAGTGGTTGATACGTCGGCTGCCGCACTATTGCGGCTGGCCCGTTCGGTTCGGGAGAACGGTTACAAGGTGGCTCTGACGGGTGAAGGTTCCGATGAGTTCTTGGCCGGATATCCCTGGTTCAAGATTCATCGAGCGTTGAGTGCGCTCGAAGTGTTGCCTGGCGTTCGCATTGGAAACTGGTTGCGAGCGGCAGGATTACGGCTGAGTGGTTCGCCGCACTTCCCGATGCGGTTTTTGCGGGAGGCCCAGGATTATGTGGGTGGGCATAACGGCTGGCTGGATTTGTACGGGATCATGAGTCTTTCGAAGTTGCGTTTTTACAACGAAGACTTGAAACGCGACTTGGTTCAGCGAACGCCCTATGCGGAACTAGGGCTGAACCGCGAGAAGATGGCCCGCTGGCACCCGTTTAATCGGGGGATATTGCTGGGGGCACGCATCATGCTCGCGGGGCACTTGCTCGCCTCCAAGGGCGATCGCGTGGCCATGTGGAATTCGGTCGAGTTGAGGCCGCCGTTTTTAGACGAAGATTTGGTGAGCTATACGAATCGATTACACCCGAGGTGGAAGTTACGCCGATTTACCGAGAAGTACATCCTGCGCAAGATGGCGGAGAAGTGGGTGCCGCGACAGATTGCTCGGCGAACCAAGAAGATGTTCCGGGCCCCGCTGGATAGCTTTCACCTGGGCGGCCCGGATCGCCCGACCTGGATCGATCAGGTGATGAGCCCGGAGTCTCTGAAGAAGACCGGGTACTTCGATGCGGAGGCCGTTCGCAAGCATCGCGAAGCGATTCCGAAGATGCGGTCGAGCCTGGCGAAGACGGGAATCGAAATGGGTTTGGCAGCCGTGACCGCCACGCAGTTGTGGCATCACTTGTTTATCTCGGGTGATTTGGCGGATTTGAAAAGTGCGGCTAACGTGGCATGAGTAGCCGCGTTCGTAAGAACGCGGGGAACCCGCACTTTAACGAGTGCGGCTACACGTGACGTGAGGAACGATTGAATTATAGCCTGGCTACCCTCTGGCACGAGCGACCGCGATTCCTTCCGGGGATCATGGCCGTCGCATTCTCAGCGGTGCTGATCGCGCTGCAGTGCGGTTTGCTACTGGGGCTCTTCAAGATTACCAGCATCCCGGTGGATAACAGTAACGCGCACATTTGGGTCGGTTCGCGGGATGTGCTGAGTGTTGACCTCGGCCGGCCAGTCCAGCTCAGTTTGATGGCTCGGCTTGCGGTAGACGAGCGAGTTGAAAAGGTCGAGCCTTACTATCAAGCATTCGCGTCGTGGATCAAACCCGACGGCGGCTCGGCACTGGTCATCGTCATCGGTGCCGAACTCGACGATGGCAACATGGGATGCGTCAATGAACTGAACCAGGAGATGCGCGATGCCCTGACCGAGCCGAATTCGGTCGTCGTCGATCGCGCCGAATTCGACAAGCTCGGCATCCAAAACCTTGGCGACTACGCGGAGATCAACAAAGTCCGCGTTCGAATTGTGGGTCAAACAGACAGCTTGAAGAGCCTCGCCGGCCCCTACGTTTTTTGCTCACGCCCGACGGCCATCATGCTGCTACGAAACATGACGCCACGCGACACTGCAACGTATTTTTTGGTACGGCTGAAGAAAGATGAAGACCCGGAACAATTCGCCGCGGACTTGAATCAGAAGTACGAAAAGCGCCGCGACATGGACGTCATGACCTCCGAAACGTTCTCGACTCGTTCCCGCGTTCACTGGCTGTTCAAGACCAAGGCCGGCATCGCGCTCGGATACACAGCCCTGCTAGGTCTTCTAGTTGGTGCAGTGGTCACGAGCCAAACTCTCTACGCGGCAACGGCCGCTTCTTCCAAGGAATACGCAATCCTTCTCGCGATGGGTATTCCCCGGCGAAAAGTCACCGGAACCGTCTTGGTGCAAACGTTTTGGGTCGGGCTGTTCGGCATTGTCCTCGCCTATCCGTTGGTACATGCATTGGCTGGACTTGGCCGCCTGGCCGACGTACAGATTCCCTTGCCGGTTGAATTGCTTTGTATCGCGGCCGTGGTGACTTTGGTAATGTCAATGATGGCCGGCTTGGTCGCCCTACGATCGGTCCGGAAGATTGAGCCGATGAACTTGCTTCGCTAAGTAAGAAGTTGAAAGTGAGAGATTGAAGTCCTTGCAGAGATTGGTCTACTTTTGGCTTTGAACTGTGTATTCGGAGTTGTGCGTGTCCTTCCCTGCCGAAGAAGATGATCTGCCGGCCTTGCGATGTGTCTCCATCGTCCGCTCTTTCAGCGACGGAGGACGCAGCCGCAATGTCATCAACGATGTGACGATGGACCTGCACTCGGGGCAGATCACATTGCTCATGGGCCCCAGCGGCTCCGGTAAGTCGACCCTCCTGGCCATTATGTCCGGTCTGCTGACCCCGGACCGTGGGCAAGTGCTGGCTCGGGAAAATGGGCGGATGATTGATGTTTGGCGATTGAGCCCACGCGAACGCGAACAGTTTCGACTGCGGAATTGCGGATTCATCTTCCAGGGCTACAACTTGTTCCCTGCTCTGACGGCACGGCAACAGCTTGAGATCGTGCTCCGATGGGGCGAGGGGACCAGCGGCCGAGAGGCTCGCAAACGGGCCGACGAGATGCTGGAAGTCTTGGGCCTCAAGGGCAAAGAGCATAAGAAACCAGCCCAACTTTCGGGCGGCGAGAAACAACGAGTGGCCATCGGCCGGGCACTGATCAAACGCCCGAAATATTGCTTCGCGGACGAACCGACCAGTGCTCTCGATTGGGGGAGCGGCCAGGTCGTCATCGATCAGTTGCAGAAGGCCGCCCACGAGTACGATTCCACGATTATCGTGGTTTCGCACGATCATCGGTTGCTGGAACATGTAGATGTTTCGTATCACCTGGACGACGGACGATTGACGGAGACCGACATACCCGTAAATCGCGGCGGCGAATTCGAATCCTGGAGGGCTGGGCAATGACACGCGGACGAATATTCACCTTCCTGGCAATTCTCGGACTTTCCACTGCTGTGCTCACGGTCTTGATGACGTCGCGCGCCGCCGGGGATAAGCCCGCCGATCCCAAGTCAGCGGGAGATCGCGAAAGAAAACTCGTTTGCTGGGGCGAAGTCGACACTCATGATCGCTTCGTCGGGCTATTCCCCGAAAACTTTCCCATGCCCGCACGCGTGACCAAGGTGCTGAGACAGGAAGGCGCCGAGGTCAAGAAAGGCGAACCTCTGTTGGAGTTTGACACCGAGCAACTCAACCTGAAGGTTCGCGAGGCGGACAACGGCATCCAGATCGCTATGGGCGAGCAAACGAAAGCGGAAGGAGCGGTTCGGACGCACACGGTACTGGTGAACGAAGCCGACAAACTCTGGCAAGCCAAGCAAGCGATTTTGGCCTCGAAACAAAGTGAACTCAAGGAGGCCGAGCGACTCTTCAAGATCAAAATCGGCAATCAACTCACGCTCGAAGCGGCTCAAGCAGCTATGAGAGAGGCGGAGTTGAACTCCGAAGCCGCCAAGATTAAGTTGGATGGGCTGAGGGTGGAGGTTCCGAATTATTACGTGGACATCGCCCGGGAAAACGTCAAACACAAGCAAACGCTCAAGGCCCAGGCGGAACAAGCTCGCGACTTATTGTCTTGCAAGGCCCCGGCTGACGGCAAGATCATCCGTTCGTTCGTGACCGAGGGAGCAAACTACGGCATGCAGAGCCGAGAGCCGGCATTCTGGTTCCTGAAGAAAGGGCCACTCATCGTTCGCGCCGAAGTCACGCAAGAATTCGCCAAGGGTGTCAGCGTAGGCAAATCCGCAATCATCACGGACGATTCCGATGAGAGCCAGGTCTGGACGGGAGCGGTTACGAAAGTCGGCGAACAGTTCTTGCCGAAACGACATGGCGGTGCCAGCATCCTCGACCTGATGCCCGTCAGCGACGAGCGCGTCCTCGAATGTCACGTCTCGATCGATGTGGAGCCAGGCAAGCCCGCCCCCAAGTTTGGCCAGAAGGTTCGAGTGGCGCTGAGGTAACATTGTCGCCTTTCGCTCCGCGAAAGGCAGGCCTCCCCGAAGGGATGGTTGTGTTCATCGGCAGGACACACGCCCTTTCGCGGAGCGAAAGGCGGCACTCGGTTGAAATCGCGTCAGCCGGGACACTGTTACACGTTCCGCCTCGATACGACCCACCATTTTCCATTTCGCTTGTAGACTAATTTCGCCACCACTCACTTCGCTCTCCTTGCCATTCGGGAAAATTCTCGTGCCCATCACCATGAAATGTCCGGGTTGCAAGACTGCCTTTGATTTCGACAACTCGCTCGAAGGTAATCGCATCAAGTGCAAAAGTTGCGGCGACATCTTTCGCGTCGAAAAACCGACCAAGAACGCTCGCGACGAAGACGACGATCGCCCCTTGCCCGCCCGGCGACGTGGCGAGGAAGACGACCGCCCGACGACTCGCACTCGTCGGTTCACGGACGAGGAGGATCAGGATGAGCGTCCCGTTTCCCGCAGTCGCCGCGATAAGGAAGATGACGATTTGCCCCACAAGCGAAAGATGAGCCCGCTGCTGATCATCGGGCCGATCGCCGGCTTTGCCCTCGTCTTGGTCGTCGTGGCATTCTTTGTCTTTCGCGGCAAGAAGAAAGAAGGTGTACTTGAGCCCGGGGACATCGTGCAAGCATCGTCCAAGTCGTGTACGCTGTAGACGACTACCGGCGAGATGGGAATATTGGTCGTTCCGGATTCCGGGAACACCTTCGGTATCCTGCGTAAGACGGACACGTTGAAGAAGACCTGGGTGTTCGAGCCTTACGACATCGCGGCCGGTCGCCGAACGGGTCGCGTGGATTTGCTGGACGTGAACGAACCGTGGTCCGTTTCGATCAGCCCGGATGGCAAACATCTGATGGTCATCGAGGCCTCCGGCGGAAATAGCGGCAACCCTTCCGTGAGCGTGTGGTCGATCCCGGACAATTGTCCGCTTTCGGCCCGCCGCTGGAACCCCTACCCGCCGCCGGCTAAGGGCGGATTCAACTCCCCTCATCTCTATCGAGCGGAATTTTCCGGCAACGATAAGGTGGTTACGTTCTCGACAGGCCGCATCATGGATGTATGGCCACTGCCAAACTTCGATCCAAAATTTATCGAGGGAGCCCGCTATCAGTCGGTCGGCGAACAACTCGGTCGTGACGACCGTTCGGTGCTGAATCGGGCTAACGACAAGTACCAGCGCGAATTGGCATTCACTGCCGACCACAAGCGACTGGCGACCTGGAACGGCAACGGTTTCACGTATGCAAGCTTACTCGATGGCCAGGAGACGGGCCGAACCACCTCGGTGCAATCACTGGCCAAGGAGCTTTGGCCACAAGAGCGATCCCTGGATCGAATCAAGGCCGGCCCCATCTCGTTCAGCCCGGACGGCAAGATCCTGGCCGGGATGCTTACCAATGGCTTTGGCGGCAACAAGCAGCACTATTTGTGCCTATGGGATACCGGCGAGCAGAAGCCTCCCGTCACGTACCCAATTGCAACCAACCAGTTCAACGATTCGCCGGCTTTGTCCTGGTGGGGGAGCCAATGTGTCGTTACACACGGGGCCAAGACCGACGGCATGATAATCGACATTAGCACAGGCCTCGCGAAGCGGCAGGTCATGGGCCCCACATACGGAAAATACTCCTACGGTCGCGATGGCCGGTTGTGGTACGCGGTCAGCGACGATCGGACCGAAAAGCCAACGGTCCACGTCGTGGACGGCCTGAATCTCAATCAACTCAAGGAGCCGGACGATTACGAACTGATTGCCGAGCTAAAACAGGAATACTTCTTACGCCGGATTTGGCTGGAGCCCGGTGGGGTCTCCCGCAAACCTGTGCGGCACAATCCGCCGCTCACCAGGGATTTGATTCGCAGGCCTTGATCGATTCCGAAGTGTAGTTTTCACGCTCCGCGTCAAGACGGCTATGCCCGACTCGGGCAAGATCGGGACATCAGACCCGCGACCGTAAGGGAGCGGTCAACGGCGACGACCAGCCAGTCTCTATTTCGCTCCCTTACGGTCGCGGCTCTGAAAATGTCTCATCTTCGGCCATGCGAAGTATAGGGATGGCCCGCCTTAGCGTGGTGGACGTGCCTCCAGAACCGGATCGTTGAGCAAGGCGGGAAATGCACGCCCAATTTTTTCATATCCCTTGCGAGCTTGACGCAGAGCCTCAGCGGGGAGATGTTGCTCCATTCGAAGCAAGAACTCCTTCAGATTGCCCACGAAAATGGGGATGCGGATTTTTTCATCATTCTCAAATCGGATCATGAACCACATGTTGAAGCCGCTGTAGGTCACGGTTGAAATTTCGTCCCATCGAAAGGATCGAGGCCCCCGCCAGGCGGAGCGATGGGTGATCTGGTTGGCATCAATCTCGACGTAATACCAGACAGACTCCCAAACGGACGGTAAGCAAACCATAGCCGCGAATAGGTAAGCCCCGCCAATGATGAGCGGCCCCAATCGATCTGGCGGAAGCAACAGAACCAGGAACGTGACTGCGGTCGGAAGGAAGGCCGCGGCGAAAAACACGAACGAACGAAGAAGAAAGCGATAACGAAAAACGGCTCGGCCATGTTCAAGGCTGGGGGCTGGTCGAAATCGCCCGGCAAGAAACGCCAGCAAGCCCAGAACAACACATATCGAGAGAGCGACCAGGGCGGGAAGCAGAATCGGGATTGAGCCTTGCATTCGTCTCTCAGACAGTCGTATTCAACTCTTCGGCCACTCCGCCTTCGCCCACCGGCGATCCGTAAGCACGGCGTTTCTGAATCCAGGATTTCGCCCCGGCGAACAGCCCTGGTGAGATTGACAGCAACACGACCAGGACGATGACCTTTTCGATGTGCTTGGCTGTCTTGAATTCTTCCCCGAAGACGCCCCTGAGCGGGGGTTCAATAACAGGGATGATCAGATATCCCAGCGTCAGCATCCCGCCGACCCAGAGAATCGCCCCGACAACCGTGAAGGCGAGAAAGCGGCGAAAACTCATTCGGCCGATTCCCGCGACGACGGGTGCGAAGGTTCGAAGTATTGGAATGAACTGGGCCAGGATGATCGTCTTGCCGCCGTGCCGCTCGTAGAAGCCCTGGGCTTTGATCAGGTACGACTTGCGAAAGAAAAACGACTCGTCCTTCTTGAACAAGCGGGGCCCGGCAGTCGCTCCGATTCGGTAGCCCGTGCTGTTCCCCAGGATGGCCGCGAGGGTGAGAAGCAGGATCAGCCAGTGCAGAGGCCAGCCTGCTTCCCAGGCGACGATTCCGACCGTGACCAGCAGGGAATCGCCCGGAAGGAAGAAGCCGACCAGGAGCCCAGTCTCAGTGAAGATGACCATCGCGAGGACGATGAACGCAGCCGTGGTGATTTCCGGCTGCTTCAGGACCTCCATGAGGCCTGGCATGTCGAAGCGAAAGATCTTCCCGAATACTTCCTGAATCTGGTCGAGCAAACGCCCCATGCGAGGTTCCCCGGAGTTCGTGTGTCGCGGACAGAGTAACTCAAATGGGGCGGTTGCGCGAAGGCCAACTGACCGATTACTTGCTCTTCTTCATCACGATCAGGAATTGTTTGTTCTCCTTCGTGGAGGTAAATTCCTTCGGCCGCTCGGTCTTTTCACCGCGATCGGTCCAGCAGAGTGTGATCGAATCTTTCTCGACCTTGATAATTCCTAACATCGGCTTGCCGGCCTCGGGCCCGTCTTTCGGCGTCAGATCGATCGAAACTGGCTTCTTGCTCGAATCGATCACGACCGTGGCTGCTTTGTCCTCGTTCGCATCAGCTTTCTTGAAAGTCACCGTAAAGGTGTCCCCTTTCACGCTGAACGAGATCGCCTTGAGAAACTCGTCCGGTGCAGGCTCGCCCCCCTTGGACATCGAGACTGCTTTATAGCTGCCTTCAAGTTCCTTGAGCATCTTCTTGGACGCAGCATCGTCGGCAGAAACACCGACCACGACCAACAATAGCACACCGGCGGGCAAGAGACGCAGCATGTTCGGCTCCAGAGAAAAAGGGCGGATAGCTTAGCATAGGAGGGAGGAGGCAGATTCAGGAGGTGCGACGAGCTTGTAACTCGGCGACGAAGCAAGAGTGCTCGGGAGATTGCAGGCCTCGCTGGCTCGTGGCCTTGACGACAGCCGAATCCGAGCGAAGGACTGCGGGGACGTTGAACCACAGACCTGGGAAGACCTCGCTGCGAATAATCCCGTCAGCGCCCATCTTCAAGGATTCGTAATGATCGCCACGCAACACAAACCAATGAATTGCGTCTTCTCACGGGCGCCGTTGGCGGCAGATGCACGCTTTTTTGGCCCGAGGTCCTTGCTCGCGCTGCTCGCCGCGAGTTCAGGAGCATCCTCAAGGATACCGTCTTCGGTCTTTCAAACGTTTCAGGAGTATTCAGGCATGATGAACAGAAAGCGATCCGGCGGCGGCTCGTCCTCTTCCCCAAGCCGAATCGTCCCGGTTACGGCAAACCGAACTCCCGGAGTCGCTGATTTATAGTCGTAAAGCCAACCACTCATCTGGCCGTCGGCAACTGCATGCTCATCAATCCGGACTGGTGAAGCCAAATAGTCGACTCCCTCGATAAGTTCCGCAATGACGTGCTCCGGCAACGCTCAAATTCGTCCCGAGACAACCGGTCACCATTCTCTGATTGAGGTAGCCGGGATTTTCGGCCGATCAATTCAACTACGCCGGCGGTCATGCTTGTTCCGCTCCAAAACCAAATCTACACCAAGCCCATCGTTTCCTCATAGCCAAACATGCGGTTGAAGTTCTGCACGGCCACGCCGCTGGCACCTCGGATGAGGTTGTCCTCGCAGGCCAGGATTACGATCTTGCCGCGTGCGACTTTCACACAAAGATCCAGGTAGTTCGTGTGCGCTGTGTCTTTGGTGGCCGGCAAGGTATCACGCACGCGGACGAAGGGGGCCTTCGAATAATATTCTCGCAATAGCTTCGTGAGTTCCGCTTCCGTCACCTCAGAGGTGGGTGTGGCATAGATGGTGCTAAAGATGCCCCGATCCATCGGCACCAGGTGGGGAACGAACAACACTTCAACGGGTTCGCCGGCCGCATCCGTGAGCGCCTGTTCGATCTCCGGCGTGTGCCGATGTTTGCCGACGTTGTAGGCCGACACGCTCTCATTGCATTCGGGGAAATGTGTTGTCAGCTTCGGCGTGCGACCCGCACCCGATACGCCACTGCAACTGTTGACGATGATCCCCTTCAATTCGATGAGCTTGTTCGCGACCAACGGTGCCAGGCCCAGGATGGCCGTCTGTGGATAACAGCCCGGATTGGCCACGAGTTGAGCGGACTCGATCTGTTCGCCGTACAGTTCCGGCAACCCATAAACAGCCTTCGATAGGTTGGCGACGTCGTGAGGTGGCTCACCGTAATAAGCCTCAAACACTTTCGGATCGCGGAGCCGATAGTCCGCACTCAGATCGACGACGCGAATCCCTCGTTCCAACAGCGGCTTGACGCTCTCGGCACTCACGCCGTGCGGCAGGCAGCCGAACGCGCATTGCACGCCCCTTTTCTTCAAAGCATCGGGATCGAACGGCTCGCAGCGCAGATCGATGCGATCGAGCAGCGAGGGATGCAACTCGGCAATCGCCGGCGTCCCTTCCTGCCGTGACGTGATGGCCTCGATCTTCGCCTTCGGGTGGCGAAGCACGATCTTGATGAGTTCGACGGCAGTGTAGCCCGAGCCGCCGAGGATTGCGATTTTGGTCATGGGTTTGTCTTGGGTTCAGGTTCTTCACAGTTTACGGCTCATCCCGGTGGGACGACCGCTAAACTATGCAGATGCACACAATCACTTCCGCCGCTGCCGCGTTTCGTCGCGGCGAATTCACTCCAGTCGATTTCCTCGAGCAATGCCTTGCCCGCATTGATGCCCTCGAAGAACGCATCCGTGCCTGGGTGTTTGTGGACAAGGAGCGATCCCGGGCCGATGCGGTTCGCCTGACGGGCGAATTGAAACGCGGACTCGATCGGGGGCCATTGCACGGCATCCCGCTCGGCATCAAGGATTTGTTCGACGTATTCGATTGGCCCACGGCCGCAGGCTCCAAACTCTGGGCGAACAGTTACGCCCGGCAAGACTGCCAAGCCGTCACGCAACTCCGTCAGGCCGGGGCCGTACTCGTTGGCAAGACCGTGACCACAGCCTATGCCTCGTTCGATCCACCGGTGACGCAGAATCCCTGGCGGGCCGACCGCACGCCCGGCGGGTCGAGCAGCGGCTCGGCAGCCGCCGTTGCTTGCGGCATGATACCGGCCGCAATCGGATCGCAGACGGGGGGGTCCATCACGCGGCCCGCTTCGTATTGCGGCGTCTACGGTTTGAAGCCAACCTTCGGCCGGGTGAGCTTGGAAGGAGTCGTGCCCCTTTCGACTTCTCTCGACCATGCCGGACCGATCGCCGGGAACGTTCGCGATTGTGCCCTCGTGCTTCAGGCGATAGCTCGCCAAAATCTGGCGGAGCCCGTGGACGACTTTGTCGCAGGTATCGGCTCCGTTTCTTCTCGAAGGCTGGTTGCGCCTTCCGGCTATTTTTTCGATCGCGCCGAACCGGTCATGCGGGCAGGGTTCGAAAGGTTGCTGAAACGTTTGCAGACGCTCGGTTGGACGATCGAATCACGGCCGTTGCCGACCTCGTTCGCGGATGTGCCGGGAAATCATCGTACCATCATGGCCGTCGATGCTGCGACATTCCACGGCGAGCGTTGGCGTCGACATCCGGAAGATTATCCGCCCAAGTTCACGGGGTTGGTCGAGCAAGGCTTGGCAACATCAGCGCCGGATTATTCGCGGTGCCGAGAACATCAGCACCTTGCAAAGATCGAGACGACCAACTGGGTGGGTGTAAATGGCCCGATTATTGTTCCCGCGACGACCGGGCCTGCGCCCGATCCAACGACTATCGGTGAGCCTTCTTTCCAGGGGCCATGGAGCTATCTTGGCGTGCCGACCGTGTCGCTGCCATACGCTTGGACGGAGGATGGTTTGCCCATGTGCGTGCAGGTGGTCGGCGGACACTGGTGCGAGGCGGAATTGATCGCGGTTGCGGCAGAGTTGGAAGCGGCGATTGCGTTTGAGAGACGAGAAGTGCTGGCTTGAGAAAGTAGTCGGCACACTCCGTGTGCCGACCTCCCGCACACAGGATATGCGGGCTACTATGCAGCAACTCGCAAGTTCGTTCCGGGCGATTTCAAAGGCTTAAAGGCCTTCACGATCAAGAATCGCCCAATGAGTTTCTCCGCCAACGGCAAGAAGATCCAGCGCCAGGTGTATGGCAACTCACCTCGCCGCAGGTGGCGCTTGAATACACGCACATCCGTGAAGGCCGCAAACGCTTCCCGCAATTCGCAGGCCGTGAACCTCCCCGGCACCGGTCGTTCCACGGTGAAGAGCCAGTTCCGCCAGGGCATGAGCAGCTTCTGCCATTGGGCCGCGTTGTACTGAGATGGAAGTGCGATGATCGCTTTCCCGCCTGGGCGTAACACGCGGAACGCCTCTTCCAGTGCGGTCTTCCACGGCACGGCTGGCGGTTCGTTGAATACGGCACAGACCACGTCCACGCGCGCATCGGCCGAGGGCAAGTGATCGAACGGGGCTTGTAGAAACTGGCCGTTGACGTTGCGGGCCGCGAAGTGCGTTTTGTACAGTCGCAGGCGTTCCGCGGACGGATCGACGATCGACACGTCTGCTCCGCCCTCGGCGTACTTCACCCAATCGATTCCCAGTCCATCGCCCACGGCCAGAAGGCTTTCTCGAGCATGGCGATTGAATTCCAACAATGCCGGGGCCCACCGACCATGCCGGCGATAACGCTTGCTTTCGAGGTACTCGAACCATTTCGCAGAGAGAGGTTCCATCGCCCCACCGACCGGCTTGGAGGACGGCAGAACGCGCCAGGCATCGCGCGCAGCCAACCGCTCGGCCTCGCTCGGATCTGGATCGAGGTCGATCACCGGAGCGGAACGGGGAGTCGGCGGTACTTCCCACGCGTACACCGGGTGGGTCGTTGACACGGCCATCGAATTGGGCCCCTGGCCAAAATTCAGCCATTCCTCATACCCCTTAGGGGCCAGGCAGGTCAAGATGAATCGGCCAAATAAGGCGGGTGGCACAGATTGGTTCCGAGACCGCTATAGTTGCACGCTCCGAGTGCCAATTCCTGCATCCGTCGCACCAAAACGCACCCTGAGAGCCCGAGATTTGATAGAACGTCGATCTCAAAAACGGTTTGCGAATCGGAGAACATATCGTGCTTGTTTCTCTTGCCCTGCCGATCCTTCTCTCGGCCATCGCCCTGTTTTTCGCCAGCTTCCTTTCCTGGATGATTCTCCAGCTTCACAAGAAGGATTGGGCCAAACTGGCGAAGGAAGACGAGTTTCTCGCCGCTGCCGCGAAGTGCGACATCCCGCCGGGAAGCTACATGTTCCCGGGCACTTGCTCGCCGAAGGAGATGCAGTCCGAGGAGTTTCAAAAGAAGTATGCGGCCGGCCCACGGGGCGTGATGACGATACTGCCCAAGGCGAACATGGGGGCGAATCTCGGGCTCACGTTTCTGTACTTACTGGCCGTGTCATTTGTGCTTGCGTATCTCTCAACGATCGCGTTCAAGCCCGGGGCGGAATTCCTGGAAATATTCCGATTCGTTTATGCGGCCGCGTTCCTGGCCTTTCTCTCAGCCATCGTTCAGCATGCCATTTGGTTCCGTCCCCGAATCGTTGGGCATGTGATCGAGTCGTTGGCCTATGCGGGAATTGTGGCAGGCATTTTTGCGGCCATGTGGCCGGCGAAGTGAGCGTTATTCGCAGTGTCTCACGTAGCCCTCTCGCTCCGCAGCGAGGGAGGCTAGTGCTTTGTCACAGCTTAATTTTCGGGTAGCGTGCTTGGGTGATCCTGGTCATTTTTGCCCCAACCAAGGAGGGTTGGGCCACGCAGAAAAACTATATCGTTCGGCTGACGGATACGGAGCGGGAGACGTTGAAACGGTTGATCCAGAAGCGGCACGTCGCTTCGCAGAAGGTGCGACGGGCTCAAGTCCTTTTGAAGGCGGACGCCAATGGTCCGAGTTGGACTGATGTCGAAATCGCCGAGGCCTTCGACTGTCGTACCTGGACCCTCAAATCTATTCTCGAGCACCTCGTGATCGATGGGTTCGAGATCGCGCTCAACGACAAACCCAAAAGTCGGGCTCGTGGGAAGGTGATTGATGGAGTGCAGGAGGCCAAGATCATCGCGTTACTGCCGGGCCAGCCGCCGAAAAAATTCGCCAACTGGATCCTGGCTCTTGGCCGAACAAGCCGTGGTACTGAAAATCACGGAATCGGTCAGCCACGAGACCCTGCGTCGGACGCAATAAAACAGATGACGAAAAAAAAGATCGAGTATTGGGTGATCCCGCCAGAAGCCGATGCCGACTCACGCTGTTGCCAGGCGACTTGAGAGCAAGCGATGGGGCGGATGAAGCCCCATCGCTCTCGCTACGGTCATCTAGCGTTTACTTCTTCGGCTGTGTGGTGACGGGGAATTCGTCGGTGCGGAACGGTGAGGCCGGCAATCCTTCGCGATTGAACAAATTGCAGATCGGATGGTTTGCCCAGCCATAGCGGACCGCAATCGGCTCGGCGACGGCTTCACAGGACACAACAACGGTGCTGCCGACAATCTCTGCCTTTGCATTGTGGAAGACCTTGTCCTTGCCGCAAACGGTGAAGCCGAGAAGCGGGGCGTTGCTCGAGCCTTCCTTGACTCGATATGCGGCGGCTACGACCATGCCGTCCTTGTTCTTACGCTCGATGGTCGGCACCATCTCCTTGCCGAGAATTCCGCCATCCACGTGGTCGAAACTGATGATGGCCGTGTTGCCAGCCACCTTGAACGACTTGTACATCGGCCCGGAGTAGACGATCTTTTCGCCGTATGTCTGGGCTCTTGCCGCCAAAGCCAGGCGTTCGCCAACCGGGCGTTTGGGTGTCGGGTGGATGTCATATTCACTGCCGAAGTCGGTGATGACGGCCATGCCCGTTCCCTTGAGCTTGAGCGTCATCGTTTGGGCTTCGCGGAGTTCGGCCCAGTTGCTTGCGCCGGGAGCTTTCGGCGTGTTCCCAAAGGGAGCAAGCTGAACGAAGTAGAAAGCGAGGTCAGGGTTTTTGAAGTCGGCACGCCAGTTCTCGACCATGCCTGGGTGCATCGAGCGGTATTTGTAAGCGTTTCCGGCGTTGCTTTCGCCTTGATACCAGATGGCTCCCTTGACTTGGTAATTCAAGATCGGTGCAATCATGCCGTTGTAAAGCTGCGAGGCACCGTTCGGATTGCCTGCCTTCGCTTTGGGGTCGGCTTTCTCGTACGGAGCGAGAGCGGATTCACTCATCCAGGTTTCGATTCGTGTGCCGCCCCAACTCGTGTGGATCAGGCCGACCGGAACCTTGAGATTTTCTTGAAGGTTTCGTCCGAAGAAATAGCCAACCGCTGTGAAATTGCTGACTGTCTTCGGATCGGCCTCGATCCAATTCCCACTGGTTTCGGATTGCGGGGTCGTCTGCGGATTCTTCTTCACGTTAAACGTGCGCAACATCGAATTGTGCGGTGCTGAAGAAGCGTACGGCATGTCATCGCATTTGATGTAGCTGCCAACGTTCGCTTCCATGTTCGATTGCCCGGAGCAAATCCAGACTTCGCCGACCAGAACGCCTTTGTAAGCGATGGTGTTGTTGCCTTTGATGGTCAGTGGGAAAGGGCCACCCGCGGTACCGGAATCAACGGCCACTACCCAGTTGCCGGCCTCGTCGGCCTTGGTTTCCACGGTCTTATCGCGGAAAGTGACGCTGACGCCTTCGCCTTTCGAGGCGGTGCCCCAGATATTTGCCTTCGATTTCTGCTGAAGGACCATGCCTTCCGAGCAAATTGCGCTCGGCTTGACGTCGGCACGCGCTGCCAGCGGCAAGCTGCCGAGCCCGAAAATTAGGACTGCGATGCACATTCTCATGAAACGACTCCAGGTGTGTTGCGTGTATCTCACGAAGGAACATGATGGCGGATCGGCGACAAAGAACAAGCCAGCTCACTTGGGATTGCTGTGCGCCAATCGCTGTGCGAGCAGCCTGGCCAGGAAAAGGCCATAGTGCGGCTTCGACTTGATGGCCTTGGCGAAGTCGCGGCCCAATCGGGACGGGCGTTCGTGGGCGGCAATGCGACCGGCTGGCGGTCGGCCTTCTTCTACCAGTACAACTACGAGGCGCAGTCCCGTATACCCCGAACGTCCTCCCGAAGTTCTGAGCTGACAAACGATCACAACGAGTGCTGGGGGTCCGACGCCGAAAAGGGTCGCTTCCAGGTACTTTACTTCGAGAGCCTCTCACGCCTGGTTCGCGAATCCTTCGTATCGATGCAGGTACTGAAATCACTGCCAGGTAAGCTCAAGTTAAAAACCTGTGCTACATGGGCCGCGCCGATCTTAAGATAACGCAATGAAGCTGAAGCAGCGGCCGGACGATTTTCGCGTGGAAGAGATTTCGTCCGTGACGCCGACCACTACAGGGAACTACGCGTTCTATCGCCTCGAAAAGCGTGGCTGGACGACGCCGGACGCGCTGGCCATCGTTCGACGCCGCTGGAAAATCGATTCGCGACGCATTTCTTTCGGCGGCTTGAAAGACCGATATGCCCACACGATTCAGTATTTGACCATTTATGACGGCCCCGAACACGATCTCGCACACGACACATTCACGCTCGCTTACGTCGGTCGGTTGCCGAACGAGTACACGTCCGAACAAATTCGGGCCAACGTCTTTGTCGTGACACTTCGCAATCTTTCCGCCCTCGCTCTCACTCGCATCGAGAAGGCGTTGCCTGAAGTCGCGGAACTGGGAGTGCCGAACTATTTTGACGATCAGCGATTTGGCAGCGTGAACGATGATCGCTCATTCGTTGCGAAAGAAATGGTGCTCGGCCGCTTCGAAAAAGCACTTCGTCTCGCACTGGTTGCTCCCTATGAGCACGATCGCGAACAGGCCAAGCTCGAAAAGGCAATTCTGAATTCCCACTGGCGAGACTGGTCGGCGTGTCGGGCGAAGTTGCCGCCAGGTCACGCTCGAGACTGTGTCGAGTTTCTATTTCATCGACCTGATGACTTTCGCGGCGCTTGCGCTCGCCTGCAACCCGATCTCCAGGGGATGTACCTTGCCGCGTGGCAAAGCCACCTGTGGAACCGGATGCTCTCGCGTTGGCTAGGCGAACGCGTGCCGCCTGATCGGCGAATCGCAATTCGGTTGAAGACGGGCGACGTGGTGATACCGCGATCACTTGATACCGACGTTCGTGCAGAGTGGAGGAACCTCACGCTCCCGCTTCCCTCCGCACGCTTGAAGTTCGACCCGCAGGCACCGTGGTCCGCTATTGTGTCGGCCGTCATGGACGAAGAGGGCATTCCGCTACACGAGATGCGGATCAAGGGAATGCGGCAGCCGTTCTTCTCCAAGGGCGATCGAATTGCCCGTGTGCCGGTGACGAATTTATTCTGGAGCACACGCGGGGACGAACTGAACCACGGCCAGCAGGCAATCGAGTTGAAGTTCGAACTGCCTCGCGGTTGTTACGCCACGATGATTGTGAAACGCTTGACCGCAACCAACTCGTAGCGACAATTTCGATATGCACCACGTTTTGCGGCACGTGAACGACGAGCTTGGGCCATCCCCGCGGCGATTTCACCTGGACGAATGGCCGGAGTTGTTGATCTCGATGCCCGCCTGGATGCCAGGCGACGACATGGAGGTCATCTTCAAGGATCAGCGGTTTCTTTACGAAGAAGGCGAGGTCGTCTGGCGCACGTTCGTGCAGGCCAACGCCCTCCTGTACAGACACCCGCCATTCAATTGCCCCGCTACCATCGTCTACTCGAGGCACGAGGGAATCGAACGCGAGCCAAGTATCCTGCGTGAAGTCGCACATCGACTCTACGAACTCAAAGGGAAAGAGTGGAGCGATCCCGACGAGCAACGCTATGGGGACATGCTTCAGAACGAGCGCCTACGGGCCATGCGCTGGAGGATCCCAGATTCGCGAACGGGTGGCTTGCTGATTTACTCCACCTCGGCCATGGTCTGCCGGCGACATATCCCCGGCGGCGTGCTCGTCGGTCGTTCCATGCCGATGCTCCGGCATCGAGATACGGTGGCGGTGATCATCGTGCCGCACTGGTTCTGGCCGCGATCATTCCGGGAGTCCTGGGCCGATGAGGTCGCATGGCCAGTCCGCTTGGGCCACGATGACCGATGGGTTTGCCGACGAAATGGAGCGGTCGGCACGCAAACAAGGCTATCGAGGAGAGTGGTATCTTCGAGCTTACGTGGAAGTCCGCGATGGCGGGAGGGAACGGGCCATTCGCCTGGATTTCGACACCAACTTCGACCCGGACCGCGATCGCGCGTTCCGCGTCAATGGAATTCGCGTAGTCTTCAGCCGCCTCGATGCGGTTGAACTTCGGGGCATTGAGTTCGACTTCACCGATCCCGAAAAGCATGGGTGTTATCAGCTCATTTGAATTTCACAAGAGCGAGAACGACCAACTCACGGGCTTGCCATCGCGATATGGCATTACGCCGTGAAATGGTCGGCCATTCGGATCGAACACCAGCGGCAGGAAGAAGCGGTCACCTTCCCACATTGGCAAATCCTGCACTCGTTCGACATCGACCCATTTCAGTGTGCCTTCCGGATTTCGTTCGAGTACGGCACCCGAATAAGCTGTGATGCGAAAGATAAAGCCGAGCCAATCTTCGCCGTTCTTCCCGAAGCCGGGCCAATTTACGGTGCCTCGCAGTTCCAGCTGATTGCACTCGATGCCCGCTTCCTCGCGGATCTCTCGCTTCATCCCCGCGACGACATCTTCCAGCGGCTCGAGTTTTCCGCCTAGCCCGTTGTACTTGCCCAGGTGCTGATCGTTCGGATTTGCGTTGCGATGGATCAGCAAGACCTGCCGGCCATCGGGGCTGAAGACATATCCGAGCGTGGCAACGATAGGTTGGTAGGGCATGTCAGCCGTTCACCGTCTTCGAATCACGCCAGTCTGCGAGCTTTCGTTTTACCATTGCCACGTCGCCGAGTTCGATACCCTCGTGTCGGCCGAGCCGTCTTTCGAGTGATTCGAGCAGGTCTTCCCACATCTCACGCGAGGGATTGGCCCATTTTTCCCAGATACTCCGACGTTCGCGACGGCAGAAAAAAGTCCATGCACCCGCAAAACGCTCGGCCTTGACGAAGCGGCGCTTGCCTGAGTTGGGGTCGGTGTCATCCCACTTAATGTCCATTATTGGCTCTTTGTAGCCGCACTCGTTAGAGTGCGGTGGAGTCTCCCGCGTTCTAACGAACACGGCTACGATTTCCTCAATCGCTCGATCATCTGTTGCAAGTCATCAGGCAGCGGCATCTCCCAGTGTACTTCCTTCAAGGTAGTCGGATGCACGAAACCTAACTCTGTCGCGTGAAGCGCGAGGCGTGGGGCACTACTTTCGTCCGGGATCACGCTGCCATCGTTTCGGCGATTGTAGACTGCCTCGCCGCAGACCGGATGGCCCGCTTCCGACAGGTGGATGCGAATCTGGTGTGTGCGGCCTGTTTCGAGCTGGCAGACCAGGATCGTGTGTTTCGAAAGTTGCTCGAAGAGCCTCACATGCGTCACGGCATGTTTTCCTTCGCCCGCTCCCTCCGGTCCGCTGCCACGACGGCCATCGCCACGGTCGCGAATCAGCCAACTTGAAATCGTACGCGGTTTGAACGTGCCAGGAACGATCGTGATATATCGCCTGACGACCGTGTGGGCCTTGAATTGCCGGCCCAATTCGCGTTCTGCCGCCGCGCTGCGGCCAAAGACGACCAGGCCGCTCGTATCCTTGTCGAGTCTTTGCACGATCCGCAATCGTTTCAGTTCGTGCTTTTTTTTGCCGAGTTTCTTCGCGATGGCAAGCTGAGTCACATCGTCGAGTGTCGGCACCAGTACCCGGCGTTTTTCATCCCAATCCTGTTCGGCCGGATGACGAACCGTGCTGATGCCGGACGCCTTCTCAACGACGACCACGTCCTCGTCCAGGTGGCGAATAACCACGGATTCGGGATCTTCCCCTTTAATGGCCGGAGTCGCTCGCGCAAGCAATTCGACAACTTCGCCCGCTTTCAAGCGGCGGGCAGGGTCCATGCACAGCGAACCTCCCACGGCCACTCGGCGGCCCGTGCTGAGCCCCCGGATCTTGGACCACGACTCACCCGGACGAATGATCCGTAAAACCGCCGCGAGCGTTAGCCCGGCTTGCTCGGCGGTCACGGTGTGTAGAGTGGCAGGTGTGGTCACGTCACTTAGTCTAGCGTTCGGGCCAGCGGCTCGAACGATAAACAGTGCATTCTTTACGGATACAACCCGCGTTTCGCTTTTTCGAGCGCGACCTTGTTCACACCGAGGCTCAGGGCGGCCATGCGGTTCGTCAGGTTGAGTTCCTTCGCCTGGGTACGCACACGGCGAAAGGCCTTCAGCATCAATTCCCGCAGCTTGTCGTTCACCTGACTCTCGTCCCAAAAGTACTGTTGCAGATCCTGGACCCACTCGAAATAGCTGACGGTCACGCCGCCGGCATTGCAGAGAATGTCCGGGATCACGAACGTTTCCGACGCAGCCAGAATGCGATCTGCCTCGATAGTGGTTGGCCCATTGGCCCCCTCTGCCAGAACTCGGCAATCCAGCCGCGGAGCGTTGTCGGCGGTGATGACACGTTCCATGGCACACGGAGCGAGCACTGTACACTTCGTGGTTAGCAACTCATCATCCGGGATCACGGTCACTCCGGGGAATTTGCAAAGTTCCTTTCCTGCCGCCACGTGCCGCGTCAGCGCAGGAATATCAATCCCCTGCGTGTCCCGAATCGATCCGGTCCGATCGCCGATTGCGATTACTTTCACGCCGCGCTGAAACAACTCCTGGCAAAGCACGGAGCCGACGTTGCCGAAGCCTTGGACCACGGCGGTTGATCCCTCCGCCTTGATCTTCAGTTCCCCCATCGCCTCGAGAATGCAATACATCACGCCTCGACCCGTGGCCTCGCGACGGCCGACGCAGCCGCCGAGTTCGACTGGTTTACCCGTCACGATCTCTGGACAGGCATAGCCAACCTTCATGGAGTAGGTGTCCATGATCCAGGCCATCGTTTGCTCGTCCGTGCCCATGTCCGGGGCCATCACGTCGACGCGTGGACCGATGATGGGCAGGACTTCTTCCGTGTAGCGGCGAGTCATGCGTTCGAGTTCACCCCTGCTCATTTTGGTCGGATCGCAGGCGATGCCCCCCTTCGCACCGGAGAAAGGCAGGTTCATGAGGCCCACTTTCCAGGACATCCACATCGACAACGCTGCGACTTCACCCAGATCGACATGGGGAGCGTAACGAAGCCCCCCCTTGGACGCCCCACTCGTGATCGAGTGTTGCACCCGATAGCCCACAAACGTTCGTACTTCGCCGCTGTCCATTCGGATGGGGACCGCCACCACCAGCGATCGCTTCGGAATCGCAAGCCGGCCGATGATGCCTGCGTCGGTGCCCATGACCCCCGCGACCTCATAAAGCTGGTCGCAGGCCATCTTGTACGTGGGCGAACCGCCCAGAAGCGAGGAAGCCAAATTGATCGGCGCGGGAGAGGACGCCATAAGAGAAGGCTCCGGAGGAAATGAGGAAGGGCGTCGCTGAATTATACGTCGAAAATCTCGCGGACGTTGTCCCGTAACAGCCGCTTGCCCAGTGCGACTGCTTCCGTTTCGCTCATGCGACCTGGTCGAACGAACTGGTCGGCGAGTGCTTCTGCGAGCACCCGGCGATACATGTTGTACTTCGGCAACACGAACTCCAGCTTGTACGCGTCGGAATAGTAACCGATCTGCTTGGTCTTGGGAACGGCTTGTAGACGTTCCGTCAAATCACGGCCAATGTAGGCCGGGATGTTCGAATACCACCAGTGCCCGTTCGTCACCACATTCGGGAAGATCCAAGAATACGCGACGAGTTCCTGATTTTGCCCGCTCGTCAGCACCGAAATCGGGAAGGTCACTTCCGGGAAGGCATTGAACAAATCGCGATACTGGATCAGGCTCGTCTGGCGATCGAATAGGTCCTGTCCCTGGTAGACGCCTGCCTCGTAGACTGTTCGGTTGACGCCGATCATCAGGTCGAACGGCAACTCGAATTCCCGGCAATGCTCGGCGAGCATCCAGAAGACTCCCCTCGCGACGGCCGCCTGGGGCGATTCGTCCACGCCCGTCGACTTGCCAGCGATCGTGCGGGCGAACTGGAACCCGCCGAAGACGGCTTTAGCAATCGGGCTGTCGCCTGAGAGAGCTTTCAAGGCCCGATCCAATTCAGCATCCGGCACTTTCACGGGGGCAAAATCGGGCGGCAACGAGATTGCACAGGCCTTCGCTCCCTTCGCCTTGAAGCGTGCAAATAGCTTCCAAACAGCCTTGCGCAGCGATTGAGCATCGCCCACGTCCACGCCGGTCGTATCGATCAATCTCTGGCGGATTTTTGGCTTGTCCAAATGAAACACCAGCGCGTCAGTACGCAGGCACGGGACGTACACGGAAGTGTCGAAACCATCGAGCGAGTCGTCGAATTCGTTGGTCAGGAAGATGGCGTCGATGTTGCTCTTCTTGAGAACCTGCTTCTCCCAGTCGGGCTGGCTGAAGATAGTTTGAGCCGAATCGAACAACGCATCGGCATCGGCGGATGTGACCTTGTCGCCGGTGAAGCCAAGGAACTCGCGGGCGATTTCCAGGAACCATGCGTATTGAACCGTGTTGTCGAAGCGGCCCATGTGGCCGAGGATGGCCTTCACTCGGTCGCGGGGTGAAGTCTCCTTGCGAAGCGGCTCGTGGCTCATTCCGGCCGAGTGAGCGAGTTCCGTGTAGTAGTGGTAACCGAGGATGTCGTCGAGAGATCGCGAAGCCGGGGCAATCGGGTCGATGTGCGAATGTGGGTCAATGAGGGGGATCGCGCAAAGCGCGGTATACAGGTCGCGAGAGAGGTTGTCGTTCATGTAATCTCTTCCGTTTAGCGTCGAGGCCAACGGCCTCGACGATGCATGTCTTACAGAGCAGCAGAAGGAATTACAAACGCTTGAAAAGGCGGGCCAACGATTTTGCGTTGGAGATTTTATCGAGCGATGTTTCACTAACAATCGCTCTGATAGACAGTTACGCATTGCCAGCGTCCCTGATGTTCGCCCGAATCCTTCGAATGGCACGGATCGTGCTTAACTACTTCTCATCCACAAGGCTAACGAAAGTGGTCGAGTGGGTGGGTAGCCAACGCGATGGTTTGGGATTCTCCCCCGATTCTCCAAACCGCCAAGTCGCCAGGTTATCCGGTTCCGGGTTACGAGACCTCCCCCGGTCCTGACCCAACAAGGAACTACACCTTCCTCGAAGCAAGTCAGAACTCCCTGTCTACTCCCCAGGCCCTCGCCTCCCCCGGCGAGGGCCTCTTCTTTTGCAAAGACGCAATGATAAATGCCAAATGCAGAGCCTCCTCGGCCCGACATTTGGCATTTATCATTTCGACCCGACTTACTCTTTCCCCTGCACCGCCTGGAACAACTCGCTCATCTTCATGCCGATCGCCAGACAGATGCGATAGAGCGTTTCGATGGAGGCAGAATTCTTGCCGAGTTCGATCTGCGAGAGGTAGCCCAGAGAAACGCCTGTCTTGTCGGACATTTGCTGTAGGGTCATCTTCAGGTGTTTGCGGCGTATGCGGATGACGTTGCCGAGCGTTTCACGCAGGGCTTCCTCCGTCATGCGGAGCATGCCCTTTTGTTCCAGGCAGCGAACGACCAGGTTCCGCATTTGTTCTGGCTGAAACGGCTTGGTCAGGTAGTCGTACGTGCGAGCCCGCAAGCAGCTCAGAGCACTCTCGACCGACGGATAGCCGGTCACGACGATGACGCTGGCTTCCGGCTGGTAGTCGCGGACCCAGGCGAAGATCTGCTCCGCGTTCAGTCCGGGCAGAATGTAATCCATGATGATCAGGTGATACGACTGGCCCTTCAGCCAGCCTTCGACCTGACTTGGGTCAGACAGGGTGTCCATCATGAACCCGTCGTTGCCGAGCAGCGTGCGGATGAACGTGCAAACGCTGGGATCGTCGTCGAGGATCAGGATGCGGATCTCGCCCGACGCCTGGAAGTCGGCCAGGCCGGCGGTTGGAGAAATCCGAACGACGGAATTACGGGTCACTTCGGCCGGGGAAGCGGGTGTGCGAACAGTCATCGGGAGAAGCCTCCAGTGGAGCGGACAGTTTCGACAGCGGGGACCCGTGCCGCGGACAACGGAAGCACGACACGAATCGTGGTCCCTTTGCCGGGTGAGCTTCCCGCCTGCACACCGCCGCGGTGTGCAAAAATCATTCGGTAAACCACCGTGAGACTGAGTCCACGATGGCGAAATTTCGTGGTGAAAAACGGTTCGACAAACATCTTCTGCCGAGCTTCCTCGGTCAGTCCGGGGCCGGAATCCGAGATCTGCACTTCAACGTGCGGCCCAGTCGCAGGGGAACCCAGGAATCCTGCCAAATCCGCCGAAGCAAGTTCGACGAGCCGGGCCGTGATCCGCCCCGTGCCATCCTTGGGGCTTGCTTCAGCCGCGTTGTCGAGCAACAACCCAAGCACGGCTTGCAAGCCGCCCGCCTCGACTGCCACCGGCGGCAAATTCGGGAAGACATCGGACTCAAAACGCACGGCCGGGAAGGCCGAAGTGACACGTGCCAGTTCTCGAGTGATCGCACCCGACACAGCCGATGGCAACGGTCTCGCGGTGCCGCCTCGACTTAATTGATGAAGCTGAGCACAAAACTTCAGACCCTGTCGTGCCGAAGTCTCAACTTCCAGAATGTTCGAGTAAGCCGGGGAATTGCTGTGAAGCGATTCCATTGCCAGCGAGGCGAAGCCCGTCACTCCCTGAAAGACGTTATCCAGGTCATGGGCAACTCGCCCGGCCACCTTCGCTGCATCATCCAGCCTGCGAGAAATTCGCGCCTGGTCGGCTGCCGGACCCAGGAAATTTCGGAACACTTGCGAATTCCCAATGGCATTCGCAACCAACGTTAGCCATTCCGAATCCTTGAGCGTGCCATCTGCCCACAATTGACCCGATGCCTGGTCCGGGACGGGAATCGAGGCACGGAAAGCCGTGATCGAACCGGGGGTGGTCTCGGCCAATAAGACCGCGGCACCTTCCGCCGGCCAACGGACGCCGGCCGAACGCAAGCCAAACGCGACACACATGTCAACAAGCATGGCACGAGGGCTTGGCCAGGTGTCGGAGGAGCCCAGCACTCGATTCACGAAGTCGATCCGAGCGTTGGCCCCTGTGTCCGTCACTTTGTGCTCACTTGGTTTGGTTCCGCCGTCGAGTTGGGATTCAGACCGGGACGAAGATTACTGCTGACGAACGTATCTAGTTCATGCCAGAGCAAAGTCAAATTGCGTTATAGCGAACCGACGGAATGTGCCGAATAGGGCAAGCTATTCCCATTATGACGGTTTGGAGACCGACTTTGGTGGACAAAAGCACATTCTTTGCGACCGATCACAACTTTCCTGCCACAACTACTTCTGGCTTACGTGAATTCGTCGAAAAATGGGTCCCGATTGACACTGGGGACGCAACTGTTTATCAACAGCCACGAATAATAGGTAGAGCCTCTTTCTCCCGAGGCCCAAATCTGGGACATCCGAGGGCCTTCTTATGTGGTCCACACCTGCCAGCCATCCACTCCGTCGGCTATTCACAGGCCTGACCGAACATGCGTTCATGACCTCGATCGGCGTGGCCGACCCACCGCTGATCGATTACGTCTCCGAACTGCTTGCTCGTTTCACGCACTTTAGCGCCATCTACCGATTGCAGTCGAGCGAAGGCCGCCCGCTGACGGAAGTGGCCGAGATGGCAATGGAAGCCGAGGAGATCCCACCCGAAGGCCGTACGAGGCGAGAATATCACCGCCACATCGGCGACTTCGCTCTCTTCTGGACCGGATTGTTCCCCGAGAGCGTGAAGCGACAGGTCTCCGGCTGGACGAAGGACGCTTTCGTCAGCTATACCGTCATCGGCAAACGGTCGTACCTGATCGCGAGCACCTTCGAGGATGCCCCGTACCGAGAAGAGTCGGCCGTGCTTAAGCGACTCGGATCCGAGTTTGAACTCTGTGCGGTCGGACTGAACCGCGTTCGCAAGGAACTGGACGAGTTGCAAGCCGAGGGCGAATCGTCGCGGCTGTTTACGTGAGAGCCTGAAGCGCAAGCGAAGGTAAGCCAGAGTTAGACCTTCGCTCGCGCTTCAGGCTCGCCAATCATTTTCCAAACGCCACAACCAACGTCGCGTAGTTCCTGATTTCCTCATACTTCTTGCCGCCTTGCTCGCCCGATTTGGTTTGAACCTGTCGAACATGCACGCCGTAGGTGCCCGCTTTGTCGAACGCAGTCGTCAGGCCCACCTCATCCGTGATGACGACTTTGGTTTTCTCTTCCCCCGGGATCATCACGGTAACTTCCGTTTTCACGAGTGCCTTCCCAGCCGCGAGTACCTTGAATTTTAGTTTGCCACCATCGACAATCGGCACCAGTTCCAACGGAACGATCGTACCCGCCGTCGCAAGGTCCACGGCTGGAATGTCGCCGAAGATGG
>SIAJ01000126.1 GCA_009691845.1 Gemmataceae bacterium | reverse complement strand
CCTCCGCCAGCGTCCGCCTGCGCCTCGACGGGTCCGCGCTGTTGAGAGTTGACTTCGAAACTGCTCAAAAGACGGGCCAGGAGGGCGAGGAAGCTCGATTGGTTGGTTTTCTGAACTATGACTTGCAGAAGAAGAGCTTCACGCGCTTCGACATCGTGGCCATTGGTGACACTTATGGTCTCCTATCTCCCGGACTCGGGCACTTGACGTATTCTCGGCCTGGCCGGTCTCCGTATGGAGTCGCCTTCGAACTGGTCAGCGGGAGCGGGGGAACATCGACACCCGAGGGATACTTTGGGACAGGTAAGTAAGACCCTCTATTCTTGGCCGTGTGCCATGCCCCGCGGAAGGGGGCATGGCATGCGCCTTGGGACATCGGAAATGGTGCTCGCTCAACCATTGTCAACGCAAAAGCCCAGCATTTTTTGAGGTTCGTTTCGCAGAAACTGGCATTGATTACCAACGAGTCACCCTACCCGCTGTCCCATGGAGAGTGGCTGGTGAGCTGTACCTTCGGCTGTTGAATTGCGAAAGTTACGCGCCGTTGATCCGCTGCCCCGTGCTGCAAAAAGGCCGTCGCTTTTGAGAGAGGTTTCGCAAATGGTTCGCGTGATTGCTTTCTGTGTGATTTGTCTCATTCCGGCCCCGGTAGCGACTAAGCATACGGGGACGCGACATATTAACGTTCAAGCGTATATTGATCGCTTGGCTGCGCAGCCAACCAGTTACCCCCGTGGCATATAGTCCAGGCGGAGAGGTCAACGTAAGCGAGAGTGCGAGGGGCTGATTCCGAGTCCAAAAAGGCATTCGCATTTCAAAAGGAGTCTTGCGCGCCGCTCCCGAATGAGTCTGCTAGAAGTCGGTGGCGTCGCTGATCGAATGACGGACAGATCAGGGTCCCTGACCACTATCGAGTGTTGCCTCGGTTATGAGCCACCAGTAGTGATAATTGGCGGCTTCGAGATCGCCAGCGCGTAAGCATGCGGCAATTTCCTGCTTTCGCCAGATACGTGCTTGTATCGGAGTCATGGCGGGGTACTTGGTTCTTCACTTCCGTCCATAGTCGCGCGAGTTCTTCAGTAGAAACTGGGTCTATTCTTCCGCTCTCGTCGATTCAGAGGCCACTGATCAACTGAGCGAGCTTCACAAGATCCTCAACCGGCCGCTGGTCGGACGCTGTTTCCCATACGCGCACGGTTCCGTCTGCAGGGTCAATAGTCGTCAAGACGAACCCATCCGACACGGTCACCCGTCGCGATGGCTGCGGTCACGAGGGAGCATCGTGTGGTCTCCGCAGAGTTTGCCAATCCCTTGCCCGATGAATGTCATGTTCGCATTCTGTCCGTGACGATACTTGCCAACCGGCGTCCCGGTACTGGCAATCAGCCTCTTTCCGGCTCCAAGCCGTGAATGGGCCCCAGGTCGTTCGCAATGTCGGAGCTTGACTCATGACTGTGCTCTACACCGATCCGCTCTTTCAGAAGCATGACACCGGCAAACACCATCCGGAAACTGCTAGGCGATTGAGTGCGATAGTCGAACATCTCGACAAGTCGGGCCTCACCGCGAAGTGCGCCGCCGGGACATACAAGCCCCTTACGGAGGCGCAGGTCGCGAGGATGCACTCGGCGGAGCAAATCCAGACGGTCATGCAAATGGCAGAGCGCGGTGGCGGTTCTATAGACAACGACACTCCTGTTTCCTCCGAGTCGTTCCGGGTCGCGCTCGCAGCCGCTGGTGCCTGCGTCGCTGCCGTGGATGCCGTCATGAATGGACCGCAACGCAACGCGCTTTGTCTGGTACGCCCGCCCGGTCACCATGCAACGCCGACACAGAGCATGGGTTTTTGTCTGTTCAACAACATCGCATTGGCTGCCAACCACGCCCGCACCACGCACCAGCTTTCACGCATTCTGATCGTCGACTGGGACGTCCACCACGGCAACGGCACACAGGACGCGTTCTTCGAAGACCCCGAAGTGGCGTTCCTCAGCGTCCATCGCTACGGCCAGGGCTTCTATCCCGGCACTGGGGCAGCAAACGAAACCGGCACGGGCAAAGGGGACGGGAGAATCTTTAACGAGCCGATCCGTTTCGGTACGTCCCGAAAAGATTACCTTACCCGCTTCAGTAGCGTTCTCGAAAAGGCCGCAACTCTGGTCAAGCCTGAACTGGTTCTCATCAGCGCCGGGTTCGACGCTCACGCCAAGGACCCGATCGGTGCACTTGGGCTCGAAGTAGAAGACTTTGTGGAGATGACGAAACGAGTTCTGGACGTGGCAAGGACACATGCCAGCGGCCGCGTCGTAAGCTGCCTCGAAGGCGGCTACAACCTCGAGATCCTCCCACTGGCGGTGCAAGCCCATTTGGAAGAGTTGCTGGCGGACGGTAAGTGAACGATGTCGAAAGCACCCATACGAGCGTGCCCCACGATCCATGGTTTGTTGGCCAAAGCGGGGTATGCATACCTCGGCAAAACTTTGGTCTGGATCGATGCCAGAACATCGGCGAGCGAGATGGATGTTCGATTTGTTGGAGATCGGGCAGTCGTCAAAGGTAAGACCCAGGGGCCGATCCCAATACTGCAAGCAACGTCTCGAATCGATTGGGGTCAAGGACAACGACGGCGGCGTGCTCGAGGCCTATACTGTTCCCTCAACGGAGAAATAGTAATGCGCCTTCTCTTCCTCTTGACATGCAGTGCCTTGATGGGCGTTGCGGGTTTCGCCGCCGAGCCGACAAAGAAACCGAACGTCGTGTTCATCCTCGCCGACGACCTGGGCTGGACGGACCTCGGCTGTCAGGGTTCGAAGTACTACAAGACGCCGAACATCGACAAGCTGGCCGCCGCCGGGCTGCGTTTCACGGACGGCTACACGTGCGGTCCGAATTGCCAGCCGACACGGGCGGCCCTCCTGTCCGGGCAATACGGACCGCGTACCGGCGTGTACACCGTTGGCGGCATCGACCGTTTCGACTGGAAGTCGCGGCCACTCCGCCCGGTGGACAATGTGCAGAAACTGCCACTCGATCGCAAGACCGTCGCCGACGTCATGAAGGCGTCGGGCTATGCGACAGCGATGTTCGGCAAGTGGCACGTTGGCCAGGACGTCGATCACCACCCATCGAAGCGAGGCTTCGACGAGGCCATTGTGTCGATGGGCAAGCACTTCGACTTCGTCACGCAACCGAAAGTCGATTATCCGAAGGGCACGTACCTCGCGGACTTCCTGACGGACCGGGCCGTCGATTTCATCAAGAAGAACAAGGAGAAGCCGTTCTTCTTGTACTTACCGCACTTCGGAGTTCACTCGCCGCATGAAGCGAAGCCGGACTGGATCGCGAAGTTCAAGGATCAGCCGGCCACTGATGGCCATGCCAATCCAACCTACGCGGCCATGATCGCCAGCGTGGACGAAAGTGTCGGCAGAGTGCTGAAGACGCTCGACGAATTCGGACTCGCGGAGAATACGGTCGTTATCTTCAGCAGTGACAACGGCGGCGTGGGCGGGTATGTGCGCGAGGGCGTGAAGAAAGCGGGCGACGTTACGGACAATGCGCCGCTGCGGTCGGGAAAGGGTTCGCTGTACGAGGGTGGCGTACGCGTGCCGTGGATCGTCCGCTGGCCTGGCAAAGTGCCCACCGGCACGACGGACACGCCAATCATCAGCGTCGATCTGCTGCCAACACTGGTGGAACTGTCCGGCGGGAAAGCGCCCGCCAAACAGCCGATTGATGGTGTCAGCATGGTCGAGTGCCTGACGAGCGGAGGCAAGAAGGCTCCGACACGCGATCTGTTCTGGCACTTCCCCGGATATCTGGGTGCCGGCCAGGGGATGTGGCGAACCACGCCCGCGGGAGCGATCCGCTCGGGCGATTGGAAGCTGATCGAGTTCTTCGAGGACGGGCGAAAGGAACTGTACAACCTTCGCGAAGACCTTTCTCAAAAGACGAGCCTCGCGGCCAAGAACCCAGACAAAGCTGCCGACCTCCACGCCCGCCTCGCGACGTGGCGAAAAGACGTCGGTGCCACGATGCCGAAGGCGAATCGGTAGGGTCGAGAAGGACTGCCGGGTCGAGAAGTCGCCGTTCACCGACGCCTTGCCCGGAAAAAGTGACACCATGCTGGAGGCTGCTGTGTACCGACTCTCCGCATTCCTGATCCCCCTGGTGTTCGCTCTACCCACGCTTGCTGCGGAACGGGTGAAACGCCCGAACATCGTCTGGATCATTGTGGACGACATGTCCGCGAACTTCTCGTGCTACGGCGAGAAGACAATCCAAACCCCGCACATCGACAAACTCGCCAGCGATGGTACTCGCTTCAGCAAAGCGTTCGTAACCGCGCCAGTCTGTTCGCCGTGCCGCTCCGCTCTCATCACTGGTTGCTACCAGACGACAATCGGGGCGCACCATCACCGCAGCGGTCGCGGCGAACTGAAGATCCGCTTGCCAGGCGATGTTGTCCCCGCGCCCGTATTGTTCAAAAAAGCCGGGTACTACACCTGCATCGGCGGATTCGGAGCGACTGGGGACAAGCTCGGCAAGACCGATTATAACTTCGAGTGGGATCGAGCGATGTACGACGGCAACGACTGGACTGGGCGCAAGCCGGGTCAGCCGTTCTTCATGCAGGTTCAACTCCACGGTGGGAAGTACCGCGGACAAGGGCCGAACAAGAACTGGCAGGCACGCGTGCTGAAAGAACTCGGGTCGAACACGAAAGTCGGGGACGTGAAACTGCCGCCGTACTACCCGCGTGACCCGCTGATCCTCCAGGACTGGGCCGATTACCTCGACTGTTGCCGGTACACGGACAAAGAAGTCGGCGACGTGATCGCGCGGCTGGAGAAAGAGAAGTTGCTGGACGACACGCTGATCTTCTTCATGACCGACCACGGAATCAGTCACGCACGTGGGAAGCAGTTCTTGTACGACGAGGGCACACACGTACCGTTCGTTGTTCGCGGCCCGGGCGTACCGAAGGGCACCGTGCGCGACGATCTGATCGAGCACATCGACATGGCCGCCACCTCGCTCGCCTCGGCGGGGATCGATGTCCCGACGTGGATGCAGGGCCGCGACCTGTTAGCGAAGGGCTACGCGAAGCGGGATGCGGTGTTCGCCGCCCGCGACCGCTGCGACGAGACGATGGAACACATTCGGAGCGTCCGCACCGACCGGTTCAAGTACATCCGCAATTACCTCAACGAGCGACCGCACCTCCAGCCTTGCCGCTACAAGGACGACAAGGCCATCGTCCAGAAACTCAGGGAACTACACGCGGCCAAGATGCTGGACGACCTCACGGAGAAATTGCTGTTCGCGAAGCAGAGGCCCGTCGAAGAACTCTACGACCTCGCCGCCGACCCCCACGAGGTGAACAATCTCGCGGGAGATCTGAAGCACAAGGACACACTCGACGCGATGCGGAAACGACTGGCGGACTGGGAGGAACGGACGGACGACAAGGGCCGCAAACCAGAGCCAATGGAGATGTATGACTCGGACATGAAGGTGTACCTCGGCGGGGGAAAGAAAACCAACGACGAACTCAAGCGGAACATTGAACTCAACAAAAAATGGGCGAGCGAGGGCAAGTGATGCGCTTCGTTTTTGCCATCGCAGTCGCTTTCCTGGTCGCCGGAACGCTCCCGGCAGCCGGGCCGAAGCCAAACAGCGCGGAAACGACGTTCGCTCTTCAGGTGTTGCCGGTTCTGAAGGCCAGGTGTTTCGCGTGTCACGGCGAGGACCGTGTGACGATCAAGGGCGGTTTCGATCTCACGTCGCGGGACGCGCTGCTCAAAGGCGGCGAGAGTGGGAAACCCGGCGTCGTGTCTGGGAAGGCAGCCGACAGCCCGCTTTTCAAAGCGGTGACCCGGACAGACGCCGACATCGCCGCGATGCCTCCGAAGGAGAACGACAAGGTCACCGACGCCGAACTGCATGCAATTCGACAGTGGATCGACGGCGGCGCGCCGTGGCCGGCGGAGCAGAGGATCGCGGAGATCGTGAAAACCGCGAGGCACGCCGGCGTGACGGTGAAGACGAGCGGCGGACTCTCGCCGGACTGGACGAACCGCAAATACAAACCCGAAGACCTGTGGGCGTATCAACCCCTCCACAAGCCCGCCGTGCCGACGGCCGCCAGGGCGGCGAATCCCGTCGATGCCTTCATCGGCGCGAAACTGAACGCCCTCGGCCTGAACCCCGCCCCGCCGTCCGACCGTCGCACTCTCATCCGCCGCGTCACTTTCGACCTCACGGGTCTGCCGCCCACGACGAAAGAGATCGACGCCTTCGCGACCGACTCCGACCCGGACGACACGGCGTTCGCGAAGATTTTGGACCGGTTGCTGGCAAGCCCCCACTACGGCGAGCAGATGGCCCGACACTGGCTCGACATCACCCGTTACGCCGACTCCAGCGGGTTCGCCAATGACTACGATCGCGGGAGCGCTTGGAGGTACCGCGACTACGTGGTCCGGAGCTTCAACCAGGACAAACCATACGATCGCTTCGTGAGGGAACAAATAGCCGGGGACGAAATTGCCCCGGCCGACTCGGAGATGCTCGTCGCCGTCGGGTTCCTACGGATGGGCGCCTGGGAGCTGACCGGCATGGAGGTGGCGAAGGTTGCCCGCCAACGGTTCCTCGACGACGTGACGGACGCAGTCGGGCAAGTCTTCCTCGGGCACATGCTCCAGTGTGCCAGGTGCCACGACCACAAGTTCGATCCAGTCCCAACGGGCGACTACTACCGCATCCAGGCGGCGTTCGCCACGACTCAGATCACCGAGCGCCCGGCGGCGTTCCTGCCTGTCGAGAACATAATCGCCCACTGCAAGGACGGCTTCCCGCACCCCAGAGGATGTTGGGTTGTGGATTTGATCTTGGACAAGGAATGACGGGCGCGGAGTGGAGAGTAGAATTCGATTGATCCTTATGGCCGTCTCCAGCGTTGATGGGAACTTGAAGGCCCTCGACGCTGGCGGGCCGCCTTCAAGATAGGATTCACGTTCATGGCAGAAGTCTCCCGCCCCACCTACACCGTGGCCGATCCAATTACAGACGAGCGTCTTAAACGCAAGAGCCGTACATGAACCAACCCGATGTTTCCAAGCCGAGTCCGTTGACAAATGTTCTGCTGACAGTGTCGTCACCGGCGATCGATCGGTAGACCGTATCACCCAAATTGCCCACGGTGTTGTAATCCACGATCATGCCGGCCGTCATTCCGATAACTCGTCCGGCAGAGACGCCTGGCAAAGTCAGAGCAGTGCCGATGAAGATCCCCAGGACCAGATTGAACACGGTCCAGCCAACGCTGTATTCCAGAACCCGGCCACAAAAGATGCCGGGAATGCTGCCGAGTGCCGCACCCAGAGCCGATCGGCGGCATTGCTGGAAACTGAGACGCATTATCGGCCTTCGCATCCAGGAGCGGAGTGGGGATTCATGGGTATCCGATACCTATGCCATAGGTATCGCATGGGTATCGGATACTTATGCCCATAGATACTTTGTAGACTCGCGGAATGAACACCAATCACGAAACACCCGAATCGACAGCCTCGAAGGAACTCACTCTGTTGCAAGAGCTGTTCGTCGAGGAGTACCTCGTAGACTTAAACGCCACAAAGGCAGCTGTTAGAGCAGGTTACAGCAAGGAATCCGCTAAATCCATTGGCTCAGAGAACCTGACTAAACCTGACATTCAAAAAGCGATTAATGAAGCGATGGAGGAGCGTTCCGTGCGGACTGGCATCACTGCCGACCGAGTCCTGCGCGAGATCGCCATGATCGCCTTCTCCGACATTCGCGAGATCGAAATTACTCCGGAAGGGAAACTTCTCTCTTGTGGCCCCGAAACCCCTCGAGCAGTAGCAGGCTTTACGTTCGAGCGGACCGAAACAAAGGACGGTCCACGTGTCAGAAGTACCATTCGCCTGCACAATAAACTCCAGGCGTTGGTGGTCCTCATGCAGCATCTGGGCCTCGTCATGCCCGACCTTCCGCCTCTGGATAACGTTCTGAATCGAATGCCAGAGAACGTCGCTGCGGTGTTACGGAAGCTGATTGCGAATCCGAACTTGATGCCTACTTCGCCCCCTAAGCAGGAGCAGAGCCCGGACAGCCAACTACCGAGCAAGGGTTCGAGCGAGTAACGACGCTCGCTTGGTCGGTCGACACAGTGCGGGTCGCACCGAACTGTGCTGCCCTCTCACCGTTCGGCCGAACAAGCCAGCAAATTTGAAACGTGACTTCAAGACGTCGTAAAACGAGGGACGCTTCAGATAGTGGCCGGATTCATCCTGCCCACGGTGGTCTCCTCCCATTTTCGGTCCCGGAGGTAGCAAGCCGCGATGAAATTGTCCTGGTCGTGGTTCTCGGGCTTTTCCCAGTAGCCATCGATCAATCTGAGTACGAGATTCCGGTCGATTTCCTCTCGCACCTCTGGGCTTGGAGCTAGGGCAATCCAGAATCGAATCGCTTCCTTTTTGCCAATCTTCTGCGGCCATCGGTCCCAAAACTCCTCGAAGCCCTCTGGAAGATCTGGAACTGGAACTGGGTGTAGGTCTGGGTCTCGGAGTGGTGCCGAAGAAGTGCGCTCCTTCCGAAAACGAAAAGTCTCACCTTCCGGACTAGTTTGGGGTCTGTCAGACTCTCCAGGCTGTATGGCCAATATGAATCTGCGGACTGCTTGCTCGGACGTCACAAAACGGCTGACGATGAGGAGTGCCTCGAGGTGGACCCGCCGACCACTCGGTATGCGAACGCCCTCTTTGGCCCATCGCCAGAGGCAACTTGCCGATACGGGTCGTCCGCTGCGGGCCGGGGGAAAGACCTTTGCCGCTTGGGCTAGGCTGATCCATGGCTCACAGAGCAGCAGGTTCTCGGTTGTCTCGCTCATGATTAGCTGGTCCTCGCTACGACTCGCAACGGTCATTGCGAGAACGCTTCGGTACAGATCGCAACGGTCATTGCGACGACCTTACCGCGAATGCGACGGGCATGAGTTGATGCGGTTGGCGCTCACCTGACAAAACCCTACATTTTCCGAAGTGCAATCGCAATGGTTCGCAACGGTCATTGCGAGGGCAATTGCGCAATCGTCGCGGACACCAGTTTGAAGGGATCAGATGAGAGCCGCCAATTCGAAGAGTAGGCTTGGCCTAGGGTAAGCAAAAATGGAGATCCCAATCAGAATTGGTTCTATTGGCTACACTCAGGCTACATTTTGGCAGTCGAAAAGACGTTGGGAACTGCCATTGACCAGACACAACCGAACTTCATATAAGTACTTAGGTGAAATGAAGGCGCTGGGACTCGAACCCAGGACCAACGGATTAAAAGTCCGTTGCTCTACCAACTGAGCTACGCCTCCG
>SIAJ01000042.1 GCA_009691845.1 Gemmataceae bacterium | reverse complement strand
ACGGCCATCTGGTCGATGGTCGTTCGTGCCAGGGAGTAAGCACCACCGAGCGTCTGCGAACCGAGCAGCACGTGCAGGCCGAACGCACGGCCTTGTCGAACAAGACGATCGAGAAGCAACGCACATTCCTGGGCAACGCGGTCATCCTCGACGAAGAACTCCTGAAACTCATCGACGACGAGCAGGATTCGCGGACAGGTGGGGTGGCCGGACGGCGCACCGACGAGTCGCGTGTCGGCATCTTCGGTGATTTTCGCCGCGCTCTTCACGCCGCTCTTGCGGTCGAGGTACTCGCGATATTCCGAAAGCGAGTTGACGCCCGCATCGCGATAGAGATCGCCACGCTCCTTGAGAATCGCGTCGAGCCGCTGCAGCACGCTCAGGCCGAACTCGCGTTCGCTTTCGATGGCGACGGCCCGAGCATGAGGCAGCCGATTGATCGCATAGGCCTTGAATTCCACGCCTTTCTTGAAGTCGATGAGGTACATCTCGACTTCGTCCGGCGAGTAGTTCAACGCGAGGTTGGTGATCAACGCATGAAGCAGTGTCGATTTACCGGAGCCCGTTTTGCCCGCGATGAGGGCATGCTGGGCCGTCCCTTTGCCGAGCACGAGCATCTGCCGTTTGGTTGCTCCCGAGCGGCCGATGGCAACGGAAATGCTGCTCCGCGAATCGCTGGCCCAGATTTCGGCCGCCCGTGGGGCCACATAGTCGAACGGAACTTCAACGCGATTTGCGTCTCGGCTGCGTTCGCCAACGAGCCGAACCAGTCGGGTGACTTCCTCCTGGGAAGGGGGTATTTCCAGTTCCAGCGGGAACTGCGAGAAGTCGCCGTCCCTCCAGACGAACGCTCCGTCCTTCCAGGTCAGGTTGATCGATCCCTGTTCGAGGTCGGACAGATTGAACCCTTGCGGAACGGCGGCCTTCGGGTCGTGCGTGACGAGCGTGTACACGCCGCATGAGGGGCCGCTGTTCACGATGCTGACCAGCCGGCGTGCCGATTCCAGCGTGAAATTCACGGGGAAATTGGCCACCACGAGAACGCGAAACGGCTCGGCCACTTCACCGGCGAAGGCGTTGTACTCCTCGATCGTCTTGTACTGGTTACGCAGATATTTTTGGATCACGGTTTCCATGTGGGCCGTGACATCGGCGAGTCGTTTCTCGATTTGTTGCGGCTCGGTCCAGATCCGTGAGCCGACCAGTTGCTCGTCGTAGTCGGCGAGATGCATGAAGGAGGCGAAGTTCTCGCCGAGCCCAACGGGGTCGATGATGGTGAAGCGCAATTTCCCCGGAGGGATGGCCGTCAACAGACGCAGCATGATGGCCTGGAGAGCTTGCACGGCCCGCGTGCGGCCTTGATCCTTCGCCTTGAGCAGAAGCGAACAGCGATCCGGGAACGGCAAGAAGGCCGGGACCTTCATGCGCACGGGCAGCGTCGGAGCATCTGGATCGTCCTCGTCCGGAACGCCCCCCGGCAAGCGTGTCAGATCGACATCGAACGTACCGAAACGAACGCCAGCCGGAACTCGGATGGCCGCGGGGGGCGAATACCAAAAGGAACTATTCCAGTCCGGAAAGTGTTCGAGGCCATTGGCACGCAGCTTGTTGATGGCCCGGCCGACTTGATCCTGGCCGTCACGCCATTCCTCGGTGATCGTGCCTTCGGCCGACTTGTATGCTTCGCGGGCATCCCCGATGATGCCGCGGGACTTGGCATCCGCCTCGTTCAAGGCACGAGCATGGCGCTCGTTGAGAAGCTGCGATTCCCGCGAAAAATGCTCGGCCGCGGCATCGGTGGCTTCGACTCGCCAGGTGCGCAGGCGGTCGCGAGTGCGAGTATGCTTCTCGGTGGCCGCGTCGATCTCAGTCACACGGCGATGGGCGATCTTTTCGGAAAGCGGCTTGAACGTGGCCTCGGCTTGGGCCCACGAGCGGTCGCGGCTGGCGGCCGCCTCCGCCAGTCGGCGGGCGTGTTCGGAATCAGCACGATTGAGCATGGTCACGCGGGCTTCGCCGACTCGCGCAAGCGCCAGGCCGAGATCGTTCGCCTTTAACTCGCTGCGTCGCAAGGCCGCCCGACGCACCAGCCAGTGAATCCCGAAAGTCAGGATCAGTGACCCGACGGCACCCCCAGCCAGCGCGATCATCTTCTCTTCCACTAGCAGCGAGGGCACCCCAGCCAGGATCATCATCGGTACGAGAAGGACGAAGAAGCCCCCGACGTTCGCAAGCTTCAACATGCGCGAATCGCGCAGGGCGGCCAGTGCTTGCTCGGCGAGGGCGAACTGCTCCTCGATGGCCTTGGTCGGATCGACGATCAGTCCGCCGGCCGCCTCGGAGGTGGGCACTTCCACTCCCTCGCGATCGAGCCCCGCGCGTGCCAGCGGAACCTCCGCCTCTTGCCAAAGCTTCTGCACTCGCTCGGCGACTGCCGCGGCAGTCCGGCGGGTGTCTTCACGATCGTCGGTCGATCCCTTTTCGGCTGCCTCGAAGAGAGAGTCAGCAGTCCAGCGTGCATCCTGAAAGACCGTGCGGGCTTTCAACTCCGCCGCGACACATTCGTCGGTCACGCGTTTCTTGGTATCGGCATAGTCGGTATCGGCCGCGCTGGTCTCGCTCGCATGACGCTCGGCGATTTGGCGCATGCTCGACTGATGGGATTCGGTCAACGCGGTCGATTCGCGTTCCTTGCTGGCCGCGATTTGCTTCTTGGCACGGGACAGCTCTTTCTCGGCCTTCTCGATCGTTGCGGCGTAACCCGTCTTGGCGGACGCCGAGTCCTTCGCGCGGACTTCCACCAGCTTGATGAGATCGTGGAGGGCAGTCCGCTCCAACTCGAACAGATTTTGCCGGGTCGGAGGGGCCGTCTTCGCACTCATTGATCTCTCCACCCTGACAAGAATGTCCGAGCCTATTCTAGATTTGCTGGAACAACCGACTTCCGGCCGGAGCTAAGCTTCTCCCGAGTCATCTGACCCGGTGCCTCCGTCATCGGGATTGTCCAGTTCTCGGATAATTTTTCGGGCTAGATGTTCCTTGATTTCACGGTGACGTGGAACTGCCTGAGCTACTCCAGTGTTTGGATTCTGATACCAGTCGTGCTTCGCTCCGTGACGAATTAGTTCGCAGCCGAAGCTTTCGATTGTCCGAATAAGATCGAGGCGCTTCATGAAAGAATCAACTCCCCGACCTTTCGAACCCCGGGGATCTTGTTCTCCGATAAATCCTTGTAGAGATCCTTGAGATGCTCGATCAGATCCTCCAGGTTTTCTCCCTGAGTCCAGTAATCGGGATAGTCTTGCAAATAGCCCAGCCAGGCGTCGCCGTCCTGCCAGTGAATGTACTTCACGGAGTTCATGGTCAAGCCCCCATCGAACGGATAACCCAATTCTTACTTAAGGCATTCTATATTTGTTCGCCAGAGCACGCACGCCGGCAATCCGTCAGAATCCGAGCCAGCCGATCGATTGCACGCAAGCCTTCGGACGTCATCTGATCCATCGGCTCCCAAACTTTCTCTTCGAATTCGGCACGCACGCCATCGGTCCAGAGTTCCGCGACCTGGTCCCATTGCAGCCGGACGACCTTTTGGGCATCGTACAGCTTTCCCCGACCTGCATCGACTTTCATGGCGTAGCCTCCGGGGAAGCCCGATCAGGGTGAACTTGTAGGTAGTTATGCAGACTTTCGATCCGTGCGTTCAAGTGAGCAATTGCGACCGGCACGTCGGCTTCGAGGAAGTTCCCCAGCCGGCGGGCGGTTCCTTCGTATTCCTCGTTCACCATCTTCGGCAACCGCACCTTCCACTTGTGGCAGACTTCAACTTGTTCTTCCGCGAACTGCTTTCTAGCTTTCGCCCGAGCCAGATTCCTTTCCTGCACACTGGTATCCGGAATGCGTCCATCGAAGTTGGGCGTCTTCCGCTGATTGAGTTCGGCCTTGGCCTGAACGACGACGTCGTCGGCCTGGCGGACCTCGCGGTGCCAGGATTTGGCTTGCTCGTCGATCCAGTCGAAGGCACGCCGAATCTCCATCGCAATGCTACTCAGGGACTCGACCGCCTCGGTGCGAAACACGCACAGGGCATTGTGCCAGTCTTGAAGAGCGTCGATGGCTTTGACGTCTGCGCCGGGGCTCATGGCTTATCGCTGTTGGAGGTAATCTTCGATTCGCTCGGCCTTGCGGAGCAAGAACGGGATATGCTCGTCCGCCACTTCCAAAAACTTTTCGAGAACATGAACAGTTTGCTCGAATTCCTGGACAAAGCGGTCGTGTTCCTGGTCCCGCCAAGTGTCCCCCAGGGCCAGGAGCTGCGTGTGGATGGACGACAGATCGCCACGCACATCGCCGTTAAAGACTTTTAAGTTGTGTGCGAAACGTCGAAGTTCCGCAGGATCGACAACGGCTTGCGACATGTGACGTGCCCTGTCCGATGGGTGTTAAGGGTATTGTCGCACGGACCTGGCGGCGGGACAAGCGGGCGGGTGGGGAATCGATAAGAAGTGCGAAGGTAGTACGGAGTTTCCAACCTTGGGGAGTCCCCCGCTTCCACTCGGCGGCTTGGACCTCCAGTTACCTCGCCGAAATCAGTTTGACGTCGCCGCCCGTATCTTTTAAGATTTATGCCAACATGATTCCTTCCCCGGCGATTCCTGCCACTATTCGTGCCGTGCCAGTGGCCGGCGTGGTTGTCACTATTGGGGACTGATCTCCGCGGGCGGGTGACTCAAACGGATACCCCACCCCGCAGCGAGTGCTTCGGGGTTTTTTCTTGTACTCTTCGCCGGGAATGGCGCACCTATGCGAATCGCCATCTACGACACCACTCTCCGCGACGGCAGCCAAGGGGAAGGCATTAACTTCTCCCTTCAGGACAAACTGCTGCTCACCGCCAAGCTCGACGAATTGGGCGTCGACTTTATCGAGGGGGGCTACCCTCTCTCGAATCCGAAGGATTTTGAGTACTTCCAGGCGATCAAGGATCGAAAACTCAAGCACGCGAAGGTGGTCGCATTTGGCATGACCCGTCGCAAGAATGCCGATGCGGCAGGGGATACTTGCATCAAGGCGCTTCTCGATGCCGAGACGGAGGTGGTCACGATCGTCGGCAAAACCTGGGACATGCACGTCCGCGACATTCTGGGCACGGATCTCGAGGAAAATCTGCGGATGATCGCGGACTCCGTCGCGACCTGCAAGGCCGCCGGCCGCGAGGTGTTTTACGATGCCGAGCATTTTTTCGATGGCTTTACGGCAAACCCCGAGTACGCCATCCGCACGCTTCAAGCCGCCGAACTGGCCGGGGCCAGTTGCGTGATCCTCTGCGACACCAATGGCGGCACCATGCCGGAGCAGGTGGCCGAGCGGGTGAAGGCGGTGCGGGCGGCTGTTCGTTGCGATATCGGTATTCACACGCACAACGATTGTGAACTGGCCGTCGCCAACACGCTGGCCGCCGTTCGCGAAGGAGCCACGCAGGTTCAAGGAACGATGAACGGCATCGGCGAACGCTGTGGTAACGTCGATCTCGTCAGCGTGATTGCGAACCTGGCGTTGAAATATGGCTGCAAGATGCTTCATCCGGGCAGCTTGCAGAAACTGACCGAAGTTTCGCGCTACGTTTATGAAATTGCCAACATGAACTTCCGCAACGGCCAGCCGTTCGTGGGCACAAGTGCATTTGCCCACAAAGGGGGGATGCACACACACGCCGTTGCAAAGAATCCATTGAGTTACGAGCACATCGACCCGGCCCGCGTCGGCAACGAACGGCGAATATTGGTCAGTGAACTCTCGGGCCAATCGACGATCCTGACCAAGACGGCCAAGTATAGCATCGAGCACGACAAGGCCCTGATGCAGAAGATTCTCATCCAGGTGCAGGACTTAGAAAACGTCGGCTACGAATTCGAAGCGGCCGAGGCCTCGTTTGACATCCTCGTGAAAAAAGCCCTCGGGCAATATCGCCCCTGGTTCGAGAAGATCCACTATCGCGTGAACATCGAGGTCGATCGCAACGATCTGCCGATCACCGAGGCGACGGTCAAAGTCAAAGTAGGCGACGTGATCTATCACACCGCCAGCGATGGCGACGGTCCTGTGAATGCCCTGGACGGCGCGATCAGCAAAGCTCTATTGCCCGTGTTCCCCTCGCTTAGCGACATGCACCTCGTTGATTACAAGGTCCGCGTGGTAAACGCTCGTGAAGGAACGGCCGCCCGCGTCCGCGTGGTCATCGAGTGCAAGGACAAGACCGACGTCTGGGGAACAGTCGGCGTCAGCGAGAACATCATCGAAGCATCGTGGTTGGCGCTGAGAGATGCCATCGAGTATAAGTTGTTCAAGGATCAAGGAGTCTAGCCGCGAGGCCGAACAGTCCTTGAAGGCCTTCGCGAATCTTGGGATCCCAAAGCGGGACCTTCAAGGTGAAGGCACTGAAGACCCAGCCGTGGCGGGTCATCAATGTGACTTCGCCGGTGGCGAGAAAGTACGACTTGAACGAGAAAGTCACCGACGCCAATGTACATACAATGAGCTCATAGCTCAGATTATTTAAGAGCCACAAGCGGTCGGCTGGCTTTTTTCAGCAGCCCCTTTTTTGCTTCACTCTAGTCGTCACGCCCCGCGTGAGGAAGTCCACGGGCAACCCTCACGTGAGGCGTGTGAGGTGCTATTTCAACCCGAGCCGAATTGAGAAACATCGAATGGCTCCTGGCACTGCGCTACTCATACTTAAGATCCTCGTTGCAACCGTGACGCTGTTGCTAGCCGCTTCGCTGGTCGCGCTGGCCTTGGGACGCCCACGCTGGCACGGTCGGATCAACACGGTCTTCTTCATCCTCACCGTCACCACCTTAATCGGCTTCGAGATCTTGATTCGACTGATCTACCCGAACTTGACGGCCGGTTTCTCTCCCGAGCAGCGCGAAGCGCTGTCTGTGCATTTGCGATTCTCTGTACCCTCGGCGATTCTATTACCGATCATGCTGTTCACCGGGCTGCGGAAGTACAAGAAAGCCCACCGCACCGTGGCCGTCGGATTTTTGATCCTGTGGATCGGTACGTTCATCACCGGCGTGTTCTTTCTTCCGCACACGATCGAGCTGAGGCTATGAGCAAAGAGCCCGAACCACTGGCGACGGCCCAGCAACTCGGGGAAAGCTTTGCCGCAATCATCGGTGCGAGCGAATGGCAGGTCGATGAGGATTCTTCGGAGCCGGGAACGTTAGCGACCGGAGAAACTGAGTCCGAAACTCCGGACGCTAACGTTCCCGGCTCGCCAAAACCCCCCCCGATAGCCGAACCGGTCAACGAAACAAATGTGCCGCCAAGCCCGGTTCAAATTATCGAGGCACTTCTGTTCGTGGGCGGCCCGCCTTTGAATGCCGAGCAAGCGGCGGAAGCAATTCGTGGCCTGACACCGGAGCAGTTTCAGGAATCCATCGGCGTTCTGAACCGCGTCTATCGTTCGCAGAACCGTCCATACTCCGTGGAGGAAGGACCTCCTGGTTACCTGTTGCGAGTCAGTCGCCGCTATGCCGGGGTTCGCGAGAAGCTCTATGGCGGCCCGCGCGAAGCTCGATTGACACAGCCGGCGCTGGATGTGCTCTCCCTGGTCGCGTACCGGCAACCGGTTGACAAGGCGGACATCGATGGTGCTCGAGGCCAGGATTCGACACCAATCCTGCGTCAACTCGTGCGGCTCGGACTGATCTCATTGAGCGATTCACTCTACAGCACCACGACGCGATTCCTGGAAATTTTTCGCCTCCGCGATCTCGACGATCTACCACACCTTGGCGAGGTCAAGAAAATCGGTTGAACGAAGTCGTAACACGGAGCACGAAAGATGGGTGATGAGTTCCGGTTTCGTGTTTTCGTACTTTCGGGTCGCCGGCGGGCTCGCGGCATTCGTGGACTGGGTCGTTCGTGGTGAAAGATTCCGATTAGAATGCTCAGCATCGTCGACTCACTCAGAACGGAGATTCTTGAATGACTGCCACTCTATTTTGTCTCCTCGCATTCGGTGTCACCGCGGAACCCAAGGCTGGTCCGCCGAAAGAATCGCCGGCCGAGTTCGGGCACGGGCTAAGCAAGGACCTTGCGGCCGAGGGTTTCATCAGCCTGTTCGATGGCCAGACGACTTTTGGCTGGACCGGGGCCGAGGTGAAGGACGGAGTCCTTTCTGCTGGTCGCACGACGACGCAATTCAGCAAGTTTCGAGTATTGCTGTCTGCAAAGCGGGGCGGCACTCTGAAGGTGGGCAGCGGATCATTCAAGGTTGGCGCGAACGATTCCTTCATGGCCATCAACGCCATCGACGGGACCGGGCCGATCGAACTCGCGGATGGATTGGTCGTGACCAAACTTGCGATCATGCCGCTTGGCCTCGAAACAAAGTTTAACGGCAAGGATCTGATGGGCTGGAAGGTGCTGCCTCATCCCAAGCGCGCGGCCGACAAGCAGGCCAAATGGACGATCGAGGACGGCGCGATTCATGCAGTCGGTGGCCCGGGTGCGATCGAGCTGCAAGAGAGATTTGCGGATTATGTGCTTCAAATCGACGTCAAGACGCGGGCCAAGCTCGCCAACGGCGGCGTGTTCACCCGCACCGATCCAGGTTCGTTCATGAACGGCTACGAGTCGCAGGTCTATAACGCGTGTTACGACGGCGATCCCGGCCAGCCGGCACGCTACAGCACGGGCGCAATTGACGACCGCCAGTTGGCGCGCCGGCTCGTGAGCCGCGATGGCGAGAAGTTTACCATGACGGTTGTCCACAACGGTGCCCATCTCGCGACGTTCGTGAACGGCTATCAGACGACCGACTGGACCGACGCTCGCGATAAGGATTCCAACCCACGCAAAGGCCTGCGCCTAGAGGCCGGCACCTTGCAATTGCAAGCTCACGATCCGGAGACGGACGTCGAGTTCCGCAACCTGCGCATCGTGGAGTTATCGGCCCGCAAGAAGTAAAGATCAATCGGAGCCGCGCACGCAGCGCAGCGGAGTAAGCGATGCGAGTGGCTCGCTTACTCCGCTGCGCTGCGTGCGCGGCTCTGTTGATTGCTGCGGGAGTCCGGCGATCGCGGGATGGCATCGGCCGGCAAAATGAGTTATACTTTCCCCCATGCTCCTCGTCGGTCGACAAACGACTCGCACCTGCCAGACGCTCTCCCGGCGCGCCTTTCTGCAGGTCGGTGCGTCCAGCGTGCTGGGCCTGTCGATGGCCGACCTGCTTCGGCAGCGGGCACTCGGAAGCACTCACGGCACCGCGAAATCGGTTGTGCTGCTCTGGCTCTGGGGTGGACCAAGCCAGCTTGATACCTGGGATCCGAAACCGAATGCCCCGCTCGAATATCGCGGACCGTTCGGGACAATTCCAACTCGCACGCCCGGACTTCGCATCTGCGAACTCTTCCCAAAAATTGCCGGACTCACCAACAAGCTCGCTGTCATTCGCTCGTTGCACACGACCGCCAGTGATCATGGCGTGGCCGGCACGATCGGGCTTACTGGCAGTTCAGCGGGCGGTGTCGGCCTGGATGGCAAGCCGTTGCCTGGCTCACCACGACCAGCGACCGGCTCCGTGGTCGCTCGCTCGTTATCCGCAAGCGGTGGGCGTAAGAGTCCCGATTCCTTGAAGCTTCCCCCGTTTCTCGTCGTTGGGGGCAAATTGCATCAGGGCAAAAAACCGATCATCGGTGAAGGCGGCGGGCCTCTCGGTGCTACGTATGATCCATTTCGGCTGGAACATGATCCGATCACGGGCACGAAAATTCCGGCCCTTCAGCTTTCGCAAGATCTCACGCCGGACCGACTCGGGGATCGCGCCGCGTTGATGAAGTCACTGGATGCTGGCGAGCGGCGAACGGATCAGTTACGCGCGATTGGGGCCCTGGACGAATATCGCGGCCAGGCCTTCGCGATGCTAACCTCGGCGAAAGCGCGGCAGATGTTTGACGTTGAGCGCGAATCGGAAAATGTGCGCGATGCTTATGGACGCACGCGTTTCGGCCAATCGTGTTTGCTCGCCCGGCGGCTGGTGGAGCATGGCGTGCCGTTCGTGCAAGTGAATTGGAGCGATCACGTTGAGGCCGAGGAAGACGCCGGCGACGGTGGCTGGGACCATCACTATCGCAACTTCCAGATCATGCAGGATCGCCACGCGATGTGGCTCGACCAGACGGTGAGTGCCTTCCTCAACGACCTCGAAACACGTGGTCTGCTAAAGACTACACTGGTTCTCGCCGTCGGCGAGTTCGGGCGTTCGCCGAAGATCAACGACAAGGCTGGGCGGGAGCATCATCCGAATTGCTTCGGCGCTCTAATCTTTGGTGGCGGCGTCGTGGGTGGCCGAGTGATCGGCGAGAGCGACGCCAAGGCCGAGCGGCCGAAGGAAAACCCAATTACGCCTGCTGATATGTGTGCTACTGTCCACCACGCGGCCGGCATCACCAGTGAGATTTCCGCGAGCCTTGGTATCAGCACCGGAGGGCGTGTAATTCAAGAGTTAATGTAGCCCTCTCGCGGAGCGAGAGGGCTACTTTGCACTCGGGCCGCCTCGGTCGTCTAATCAGCAACGCGAATTTCGCACGTCGACATCGTCGGCAACGAGCCGATCGGAACACGCATCACCCACGACATGTTCTTCTCGGGTTGGATATTTTTTGATCGCCACGCGGAACTTTCTGCCAGCACCTCGCGTCCGAATCGTGTGCAAAGTAGCCCTCTCGCTCCGCGAGAGGTAGGCAAGTACCCCGCTCAACTTGGAACCGCAACTGTGCACGATGGGGCTCGCATTTCTCTCGCGGAGCGAGAGGGCTACTGATTCTCGATCGTTCCATTTCCTTCGGTTCGCGATCCTGAGCGTCCTCGTGGGCGGCTTGGGCATCCGGTAACTACTCACTGTTCGTAGTTCGCGCTCATCGAGCGCGCCGCACCTTCGCGCTTCCCGGCGCGGCAGGATCGCGGCTAACCGTCACTCAGGAGTTCCTTGTGGCCAATCCAACCATGCCGGTCATTCGGCAAATCGAAACTGCCAACGACGATCTCACGAGCCGTGTGCTGAACCGGCACGTGCCCGCCTGGGTCATCAGCGGTGCCATTCACGTTCTCGTGATCGGTACACTGGTCGCGTTCATGTCCGGACCCGTCGAGATCGCCGCCAACACAGGTGACGACATCTCGACGACCGTTCAAGATCCACAAGAAATCGAGGCCAGGCTCACCGAGACAGACCCCGGTTTCGATGCCAACATCCCGGCCGCGAACGAGGCCAGGACGGTCGACAAATCCACCAGCGATGCGCTCGAAACGGAAGGACCCCCTGGCCTTCCGAATCAGGATAACAGCACTCCGTCCGACGCGGTGAGAGCAGGCATCGGGACGGACCTGGATCCAGGTTCGCGATCGGACCCGGGCCGCGATGGGCTGCTGCCGCCAGGTCAAGGCGGCGGACGATCGATTCACACGACTCCCGGGATGAACGGCCGAAGCGGAGTGACGAAAGACGACTTGATCAAGAAAGGTGGCGGCACCCCGATCTCGCAGGCTGCCGTCGGTCGCGGGCTGGCCTGGCTCGCACGAATGCAACTCAAGGATGGCTCCTGGGAATTCGATGGCAACAGCAAAGATAAAATCGCGGCCACGGGCATGGCACTGTTGCCGTTCCTCGCAGCGGGTGAAACGCACAAATACGGGGAGAAATACAAGGAGACCGTGAAGCGTGGCCTGGAATGGCTGATGAGCCGGATTGGTTCCGGCGGCGGGTTCAACGGCACGAACAACATGTATTCCATCGGCATCGCCTGCGTCGCTCTCTGCGAGGCGGCCGGAATGACCAAGGACCCAGTCGTGAAAGCCAAAGCCTCGACGATTGTGAACTATATCGTGAATGCTCAAGGCAAGAACGGAAGCTGGGGCTACACCGGCCCGAATCCTACGGATGGCGATACCTCGATCGTCGGCTGGCAGGTGCAGGCCCTCGCATCGGCCAAGATGGCCGAGATCAAGTTCGACTCGGACAAGGTATTTCGGAACGCAAACAAGTTTTTGGAAAGTGTCTCGACCGACTCCGGTTCCAAGTATGGCTACACCACGAAGGGGGCATCACAAACGCTGACGCCTGTCGGTCTGCTGAGCCGGTACTACATGCGTGAGATGAATCCGCGTCACCCGGCCTACGCTCGCGGCGTGGATTTTCTGAAGCAGTTCCCGCCACGCAAAGAGTATTTCGACATGTACTACTACTATTACGCCGCGCAGGTTGTGCATTTCTACGAAGGGCCGGACTGGCACAAGTTCTGGAACCCGAAGATGCGCGACCTGCTAGTCGATCTGCAAAGAAAAGGGGCCGATGATGCCATCGCCGGGAGTTGGGACAAGGATCAAGGATTCATCGGCAGCGCCTGCGGACGACTCGGGACGACATGCCTCGCACTCCTGACTCTGGAGGTCTACTACCGGCATCTGCCACTCTACAAGCGGGATAACGCAGGGCTTATGGAATTGGAGAGATAAGAGGTTTGCTCCCCTCTTGCTCAATGTAGCCCTGTCGCTCCGCGAGAGGGCTAACTGTGTCGAATGAAGCGGAGAGAAGAGCAAATCTCAAATCATCGCGTCGCGAAGCAAGTGAGCAATCCGGCGATGACCGTTGGCGAAGGCGTGATCGATCGCAGTGAGGCTTGCGCGATCTTCGATGAGCGGATCGACACCCGTTGAAAGCAGAAAGCGGGCGACGTCCACGAAGCCGTGTTTTGAGGCATACATGAGAGGCGTCGTCCCGTTCGAGCTTCCGGCAACGTTGAAGTCTACGCCGAATTCCGCGAACGGACGCAGAGCGATCGAACTGCTGGATGCGAGCAACACGGGTGAGAGGCCGTTGGGCGAATGAAGCGACGGATCCGCACCCGCTTCGAGCAGTACGTTGATCGCGGCCCGCTTATGCTGGCGAGCGGCGAGCATCAGGGGCGTGTAGCCGTGCGAATCGCGACCGTCGATTTCGAGGCCGACGGCCAGGCATTCGTGAATGAGTTCGACATCCCCGGTGCGGGCGGCTCTTCCAAAATCGTCCCCGTCGAGAGGTTTTCGGCCAAGCGAATTGGCCTGATCCGGAAGGCGCACGTAGTTAAGCATTTCGCGAGTGCCGAGCTTGCGTGCCCAGCGCAGAACACTGGTCCCACTGGCATCCACGTGACGAACATTGGCTCCGGCGTCCACGAGCAATCTTACCAACCACGAATTCTCGCTCATGATGGCGGCGATCAACGGAGTGAGTCCACGGGCGGCGGGGCGGTTCACGTCTGCACCCAGGTCGATCAAGTCCCGAGCCAGCGAGACGATACCGTTGCTGGCGACGAAAAACAGTGCGTTCATTCCGCGTCTGTTAGTTGCCTCGAAGTCCGCTCCGGCTTCGAGCAGGGCGTGAAAGATGTCCGGCTCGGCTTGCTTGCAGGCAACCAAGAACGGAGTGGAGCCTTCGGAGTCGCGGGCATCGATGGGGTGGCCCAGGTCGATCAATTCGCGAAGCAAACCCAGGTCGCCCAGGGCGGCTGCCTGATGTAGGTCGAGTGATGTATTCTGTGCGGAGAGAATTCCAGTCATCATGACGTTCCTGCGCGTGGGTCGAGATGTTCGTACGCAACCCTAGGACACAAGTGCCGAAAATGAAGAAAGGAAGAGGTGAGTTGACTCAGGAAGTCGGCAAACCTTGCGGGCAGGGCAAGCAAGGCGTGCTTGGGCGAGTAGGACCGGTCGACCACGGATAAGAACTAGACGTCGTATGGGACCGATCCGCCCCATTCCGATGAATGGTTCGCTTCTACTTCCCGATCAATTGATCAAACTCGACTTCCGATAAGACCTTCACGCCCAACTCCTGGGCCTTGGCCAATTTGCTTCCGGCTTCCTCGCCTGCGACCAGGAAATCGGTCTTTTTCGAGACACTTCCGGACGCCTTGCCGCCCAGGCTCTTGATCAGGTCCTCGATCGCTTTCCGCTCGTAATTCGCGAGCGTTCCCGTGACGACAAACGTCTTCCCTGCCAGGCTCACACCGCCGACGGCTGCGGCCGACGCGGCCACGTTCCGGGCCTCCTCGGTCATCTTCAAGCCAATCTCGCGGAACTCCTCGATCATGTCGCGCGTGGACTCGGCCTCGAAGTAGCCACGAATCGCCTTTGCTCGTTCCGGCCCGACCCCCTCGACCTGCGAGAGCCGTTCTTCGGTCGCGCTGGAGAGTTCGTCGACCGAAAGGAATTCCTGGGCCAGGATCTCGGCCATGCTGTCGGCAACCGTCGGTACGCCGATGCCCGAGAGTAATCGTGAAAACCCACGCTCTTTGCTGGTCGCGATACCATCGAGCAGGTTCTGGGCCGAGAGTTCCCCCATGCGTTCCAGCGCGAGCAGTTGCTTCTTCTCCAGGCGATACAGGTCGGGAATCGCCTTCACGAGATCGGCATCGACGAGTTGATCGACCATTTTCTTGCCCATGCCTTCGATGTCCATGGCGTCCCTGCGGGCGAATTGCAAGAGCTGGCGCTTGATCTGTCCACCGCACTCGCCGCGCGGGGCCGTGCAGAAATACCACGGACTATCGGGGTCTTTTTTGACCGGCGAGCCGCAGATTGGGCACGTTTGCGGCCAGTGGAACTTCGTCTCCGCCCCGGTCCGGGCCGAGGTTTCCACGCGCACAACCTGCGGAATGATCTCGCCGGCTTTCTCGACTACGACCATGTCCCCGACGTGAATGTCCTTGCGGTTCATCTCATCCACGTTGTGAAGTGAAGCCTTACTGACCGTCGTGCCCGCCAGACGAACCGGAGGCTCGAAATGGCCGACTGGGGTGAGTTTGCCGGTCCGGCCGACTTGCACTTCCACGCGAACCAGTCGGGTGACGGCCTGCTCGGCCGCGAACTTGTAGGCACGTGCCCAGCGTGGAAACTTGCTCGTGAAGCCCAGTCGTTCGCGCTGCGAATGGCTATCGACCTTGATGACCATGCCGTCCGTGTCGTAAGGCAAGTCGTGCCGTTTGCTGTTCCAGGTCTCGACGTGTGCAATCACTTCCTCGATATTCGCACAACTCTTCGTGTTCGGGTTAACCGGGAAGCCGAACTCTTTTAGCTTTTCGAGTACGTGCATGTGCGAGTCGAGAGCAATCCCTTCCACGGCGCCCAGTGCGTAGGCGAACAGGTTCAACTTGCGGTGCGAGGCCTGCTTGGGGTCGAGAAGCTTGAGCGTCCCGGCCGAGAGATTGCGGCAATTCTCGTAGGGCTTCTCCTCTTGTTCCACGCGAACGCGGTTGATGCGAATCAGTTCCGCCCGCGTCATGTAGACTTCGCCTCGGGCTTCGAACAACTTCGGCGGCGAGTCCGTAGAGAGCCGCAATGGCACGTCCGGCATCGTGCGCAGATTATGGGTGACATCGTCGCCCCGTTCGCCATCGCCGCGAGTAGCCCCGACCGTCAGCAGGCCGTTCTCGTACGTCAGCGACATGGCCACGCCATCGATCTTGAGTTCGACCATGTACATCACCGATTCGCCGCCCAGGAGCTTGCGAGTAGTCCGGTCCCATTCGCGAACTTCGTCTGGACTGTATGTGTTGTCGATCGAGAGCATCGGCACGCGATGCTTGACGGTGCGAAATTCGTCGATGGGGGCACCGCCAACACGCTGAGTCGGGCTATCGGGCGTCGCCAACTCCGGATGAGCCTTCTCGATCTGCTGCAATTCTTCGAGCAGCCGATCGAACTCGCGGTCGGAAATCTCCGGGGCCGAGTCCTGGTAGTACTTGCGATTGTGGTGATCGATCAGTTGCCGAAGCTCGGCAGCTCGTTGTGTGGGAGACATTGTGTACGAGTGGTTATTGGTAACGAACCCCACCGAGAATTCTGTGCGGACGGGTGGAGAATCGCAAGCTTGGTTGTCGGAAAAGGGCCGGCGAATTTCCGCGCTAAACTGGAATCGCTTGCCGCGCCTTCCAAACCGTCAGGTGTTGTTTCGCGAATTCCAGCAGTTCCGCGTCCTCGATCTCCCAGGCGGAGTCATCCTCGGTTCCTCGGGCCATGTACGAAAGGTTGAGAATCAGTTGCCCGAAGCGCACATCGGGGACTTCTTCACTCAATTCGCGCAGAACGTCGAGTAATTCATGTCGAACGGAACTGATCATGGCAATTTCTCCCCTACCGTCGGATAGCGATCGCCCCGTGATGGAGTAGTTCCGATAACCTCTACGGTCACAAACTCTCCAGAAAGCAATTTCGCAACTCGAGTCGCACGAGTGACGCCGTCGTAGATAATCAGTTCCCCGTCTTTGCCCCGGTAAACAAAAAATCGGGGGCATATCCAAGGTCGTACTTCCATGCTTGGCGATCTGCCTTCGAAGCTTGCTCGGGTCGGCTCCGCCACGCCTCGATCCAGGAAGTCGCAGCTTCGCCGGGTCGACGCTGAGTACCTCGGGCGATTTCATAAGAGTAAACTAACGCAAACGCGTAGAAAATACAATCGAATGGCCCTGTCTTACTCGTCCGTGCCCATCAAATAGCTGCGCAGGTCGATGTAAGCTCGCGTGCAGCGTTCCCGCCACACGGAATCGCTGAGTTGGCTGATCGATTGCGGCCGAAACACGACCTGAATGAACAGCTTGTTGCCGCGGAATGGCTCGATCTGGTGCAGATGCAATTCCATCCAGAGTGGTTCTGCCTTCCTGAGCCCAAACCAGGTGGATTGTCGCGGTGCAGTTTTGCCGTTAGGGCCGAGCTTCATGCGAACCACACCAGGAACGCTGTCCACGATCTCGCCATCCGCATCGTGTGCGAAACCCTGGATTTTTATGACGGCGATGGATTCGGGCATCCAGGCCTCCATCGTGAACGAAAGAGCATTCGGATCCGATATCAGCTGCGGCGCGACTTTCTGGGCCTGATGGCCCGGACCGGTGATCGAACCACTCATGCTGGAATGATCGAAGGCCAAGGCCGCTTCGTACAGTTCGCCTAACTCGCGGACCGACTGGGGCCGATCGTCCGGGTTCTTCTCGAGGCACAGGAAAACGACGGCCTCGATGGGTTCGGGAATCACGACCGGCAAGTTCAAGTCGGCGAATCGTGGCGGCATCTCGGTGGCGTGGGCCAGCATTAGATCCATGCTGGACGGGCCAACGAATGGCAGGCGGCCTGTGAGCAATTCGTAAAGCATCACGCCCACGCTGTACAAATCGCCACGATGATCGCCCGTATCGCCTTTCACTTGCTCGGGGCAGATGTAGCTGGGTGTGCCGACGGCGAACTCGGCACTGGACGAGCAGTAGTCGGTGACAGTCTGGGTATCGACGAGCTTCGCGAGGCCGAAGTCCATGACTTTCAGTTTTTCGCGGGGCGAATCGTGATCGACGATCATCAAGTTCGCGGGTTTTAAGTCGCGATGAATGAGCCCCTGGTCGTGGGCGGCCTGGAGCACTTCGCAGAGTTGCTCCAGCAAGCGACCGACGCGGGCCGGCGTGAACCGGGTGTTCTTTTGTAGCAGAGTTTCGAGATTGAGGCCCCGGATGTACTCCATGACGATGCAAGGGCCGTCGGTGATGGATGCATCGTACAGAGCGACGGCATTGGGGTGGGCGAACCGTGCCATGAGCAGGGTTTCGCGCTGAAAGCGATCGCGGAACTTGGGCTCGGCGGCCACATGATCGTGCATCACCTTGATGACGACATTTCGGCCCAGGTCGAGCTGCCGGGCAAGATACACCTTCCCCATTCCCCCTTCACCAAGGAGGCGAATGGCTTCATACCGGCCCAGGAAGATTCGGCCAATCATGCCCATTACCATCGAGTTTGCTGTACCGGAGTATCGTAGTTCACGTTTGGCAAAACGCCATGATCCGGAGGCGGCTAAATGAGAACCATTCTATCTCCGAATAACCTTGCTCGAACTTACGTTGCGGCAAGGCCATAGAATTTTTCTGGCAGGCGAATCGACACTCTGGAGATCACGAGTCCTCATGCCCACCAAATGGGTCACGTTCGATTGCTTTGGCACGCTGGTGGACTGGCACACCGGCTTTGCCACGGTTTTGCGGCCGATTGCGGGGGATCGAGTCGCCGAGTTGTTGGCCGCCTACCACATCCATGAGCCGATCCTGGAGGCGGAACGACCGCATCGTCTTTACAAGGACGTGCTGGAAACCGCCGTTCGCAGGGCCGGGAGTGACCTCGGACTGAATGTGACGGACGAGCAGGCCCGTGCCTTGCCGAACGCCTGGGATGCCCAGCCGGTGTTTCCGGACGTCGAGCCGGCCCTGGCGAGTTTACGTTTGGCAGGCTACAAGCTCGCCGTGTTGACCAATTGCGACGACGAACTGTTTGCCCGAACGCAGCGAGCGTTTCTTCAACCATTCGATCTGGTTATTACCGCAGAACAGGTGAAGGACTACAAACCGTCCCACGGCCACTTTCGCCGATTCTTCCGAGTCTCGGGCGTGAACATGGCCGACTGGGTCCACGTGGCGTGTAGCTGGTTTCACGACATCGCCCCAGCCCGCGAGTTTGGCCTGAAGCGAATCTGGATCGACCGCGATCGCACCGGGCAACAGGCGGATCCGGGAACGATTCGATTGGAAAACGCGTCGGAACTTGTCAGTCGAATCTCTGGCATGAACCGCACAGAATGACCACAACGAACTCACTCCTCGTCTTCCTGAAGTACCCCGAACCGGGCAAGGTAAAGACGCGCCTGGCCTGTGAGATTGGTGCCAACGCTGCTGCCGCCTTGTACCGCGATTGGATCGGCCTCGTCCTGCGAAACATCCAGGCCGTTCGTGCTTCACATCGAATCGTCGGATACTTTGATGGCGCCGACGTCGAACGGTTTTCGGATTGGTTTCCTTTGGTCGATGACTGGCTGCCGCAACCCACCGGCGATCTCGGCGCACGGTTGACGTTCGCGTTTGAATGGGGCCATGCACGCGGCAGCCAGGTCCTCGCCATCGGCACCGATTGCCTGGAACTGAATTCAACGCATATCGCCAACGCGGCCTCGCAACTGAAGGATCACGACGCCGTCTTCGGCCCCGCGAGTGATGGCGGCTACTATCTCGTTGGCACATCTCGCCTCGTGCCTGGCCTCTTCGACGGGGTTCGTTGGTCTTCTTCGCTTACTCTCCCGGACCAACTCGAACGGTGCGAACAAGTCGGGCTTCGTGTCGCTCTGCTGGATAAACTCGCCGACATCGACACGGCCGACGATTGGCGTGCCTATCAACAGCGACAAGGCGATCGCCGATGAAGATCGCCGTCGTTATTCCGGTTTTGAACGAAGCGGCCCATCTGCAACGAACCTGTTCGTCCCTCCTGTCGCAAACTCTTTCGCCCGATCGTCTCGTCATCGTCGATGGCGGTTCTTGCGACGGCACGACCGATATCGCTCGACGTTTCACGAGTGAATCGCTGGTCGTCCCCGGCCGCGGTCGGGGCGGGCAAATCGCGGCTGGCACTGCCGTCTGTTCCGAAGACGTGATTCTCGTCGCTCATGCGGACATGGTGTTTCCGCCGAACGCTCTCGAATCTGTTCAACACTTCTTGCTGCGTCATCCTGCCTGCCCCGGCGGTTGCCTTGGTCATCGTTTTGAAAATCTGGGGCGAGTGTATCGTGCCATCGAATGGTGGGACCGTCGCCGGGCGATGCGTGGCCATTCCTTTGGCGACCAGGGGCAGTTCTTTCGTCGCGACACGCTCGAACAGGTCGGCGGCTTTCCCGAACTTCCTCTCATGGAAGATGTCGAACTGTCGCGGCGACTTCGCTGGCTGGGCCGACCGGCGTATTTGAATGTGCCCGTGATCGTGTCGAGTCGCCGTTACGAGCAACTCGGCTGGTCAAGCGTCGCCTGGCGAAACTGGCAACTGAGGCGCGTATTCCGCCTCGAAGGAGAGGCCGCGTGCTGGAGGCTGTTTCAAAATTACTACGGGATCACTCAGGAACCGAGAAAAAATAAGTTGCCGACTTCCAGCGAGTCGGCCGTTGGGAGCGGAGGCGGCGCCTAGCGAGTGGCTACCTGTCAATCTCCCCCATCACCACGTCGATGCTGCCGATGATCGCGGGCACGTCGGCGATCAAACAGCCTTTGCAGATTTCGTTCGCGACACTCAGATTGCAGAAGCTGCTCGATCGCGCTCGCACCCGCAATGGCACGCCTTCCTTGTTGGGCCGGCCGACGACGAAGAAACCCATCTGCCCGCGTGGGCATTCCGTTTCCACATAGCATTCGCCCGGCGTGAGTGTCTTCGGCGGCTCGATTCGATGGGCTCCCTGGGCCGTGGAGTAGCGTTCAATCGCCTGCTCGATGATCTTCAGGCTTTCGAGGACTTCGCGCATCCGCACATAGAAGCGGTGCCAGCAGTCGCCGATGACCGTGCCGGGAGGGGCTTCATCGAACGGCGGCATCGGCACATCGAACTGGTACGTCTCGTAGCCGCAATACGGCTCGATCTTGCGCAGGTCCCAGGCGTGGTCCCCCTTGGTGCGATCGAGCGAGGCCCGCAACATCGGCCCGGTGCAGCCATAACTGAGAGCCTTCTCCTTCGACAGCACGCCAATGTTGGCGGTCCGCTGGACGAAGATGTGGTTGTTCGTCAACAGTGCGTGATACTCGGCGATGCGTGGCTTGAAGTAGGCGATGAAGTTTTTCAGGCGTTCGACCCAGCCAGCCGGGAGATCATCGTGGGCCCCGCCGATGGTGAGGTAGCTGTAGGTCAGCCGGGCGCCGCAAACGTCCTCGAACAAATCCAAAATGTGCTCGCGTTCGCGGAAGGCATACAGGAACGGGCTGAACGTGCCGAGGTCGAGGCCATACGCCCCCATGCCGACCAGGTGCGAGGCCACGCGGTTCAGTTCGCCGATCAGCACGCGGATGACGTTCGCCTTCTCGGGCAACTTCATGCCGCAAAGTTTTTCGATGGCCAGCGAGTAGCCGAGATTCATGTTCATCCCGGCCAAATAATCCATGCGGTCCGTGTACGGGATGAACTGGATCGGCAGGACGTTCTCGCCGACCTTCTCGGCACAGCGATGCAAGTAGCCTAAATGCGGCACAACTTCGGAGATGACCTCGCCATCGGTTCGCAGCACGAGCCGCAAGACGCCGTGCGTACTGGGGTGTTGTGGCCCCATATTGACGAGCATCTCGTCGGTGCGGACATCGAACTCGACGATAGTGTGATCTTCGACAACCATGGAGAGGTCCAATCCACGCGGAAGAAAAATGCTGAATCGACAATATACGAACCGACGCCGCGACAACTCGGATCATATATCACGAAACATGAAGCGCGACTGGCCAACAGCCAAGAGGCTTTACCACGGATTTACACGGATAAAGGCAGAGCATCCCCGGTTTCTTATCCGTGTAAATCCGTGAAATCCGTGGTAAAAAAGCCTTCCGACGTGTATCCTTTCGTGTTTTTCGTTCCTTTCGTGGTTTTTGGAAGGCTCTGTCTAACGGAGAGACAAGACGCGCTTGCTCCAAAATCTCCGCCACGCGAACTCGTCGCATCTCGTTGGCCATCGGGCCTGCAGAGAGTACCAGCACCAGCGAGGCCAGGCGGGCCTTGCCTTCCTCGGACGCGAGCCGGGCTTCCTGCAACCGTGGCAGCACGCCTCGCCCGTACTCGATCAACTCAACCGTCGCCCGTTCGCGTTCACGAAAGTCCTTGTGTTCGAGTGCGGCTATCGAGCGGCTGATTCGCGGCTCATCGAGATCCGGTGCAGGCCGCAAGCGTTTCTCGAGGTAGGCAACGGCGTGCTTCGGGTCCGCCAGCAAGGTGCGTCGCGCTTGTTCCGCGACAGGTGCATCGTGGCCCAGTGCTTCCCACGGATCCACGATCTTCGTAGTCGGCTTCAGGTCCCAGACGATCACCTCGCGATGGTTCGAGGTAATAATCGTCCGGCCATCCACGCCGAAGCGGGCATCGGCAAAGTGACCATTCGGATAGTCCAAGGTGAACGCAAGCTGCCCGCTGGCGATTTCCCAGATGTGCAGTTGGCTGCGATCGTTGAAGGTCAGCAGGCGACGGCCATCGGGGGAGAGAAACTCTTGGATCATTTGATTCCTCAAGAAATCCCAGGCCTTCAGGCGTCCTGAATCATCTACGGACGCCGCCGCGTCGACTGAGGGTGACAATGCCGTCGCTCTGCCTCGATTCTTGCGCGACAGTGCTGGTTCGTCGACTCTCCGTAGTTGGTTGCTTCTTCCGACTGGTGGATCTCTTGTCGAGCCGCCCGTAGCAGCATCGATCCATTGTTCGCTTTCGTCGACCAAAATGCCCGATCCGTCTCGTGTGAACTGAGGACGAAAACCTACATTCCAATCCGAATCCGTGCCCCTTCAGGAAGCGGCTCTTCGTACAGCCGCACTCCCTGGCCACGGAAGGCGACGACGGGAATTTCTTGATCCGCAACGGCATGGCTCGGCGTTGTGGCCGGCGTGTCCTGGGACAATAGCCACCACAACCCGGCCGCAACGGCGGGGATCGCGAAGCACGGCGAATCGGGCTTTGATGTTCATGGTCGGCCTGACCAGAAGAGGAACCTTGGAACGGCCCAGAACAACATCTTTTGCTGGCGCGGACAAAAGTGGACATTTTGGGACACCTGAGGCCAGCAATGCCCCAGACGAACTTCCACTACCAATGAGCTGTGGTTGGGAGGCCCCCAAAACGTAAGCGAACTTGGACAATTGTTCCCAAATTTATCGATTTCGTGGCAACTGGGAAAAGGTTCAGCCAAAACTATTGTGCCAACAACAATTTACGGCAATCGCTTCCCTCTCGTTAGTGAGCCACCCGTTCAGGGTAATCGATCGTGGCATGAGATTCGACGGGAGATTCCTTAAGAACACCTTCCGTAACTTTTTCGTGCTGGACTGCATTGGTGCGATTATCTTTGCCTTCCTGTCTGCCGCCCGGCCAGAGTGGTTTGCCGGGATTGTCGCCTCGGGTGATTCGGTATCCAGGGAAATGACCACACGAAAGTCGACGCTGACTATCCCCGCTCACGGCCGGTCGTTGCCAATTGGGCAATCGACTGAATTTCCTGGCTTACCCGGCTTACCAGAAAGGCATTGACGGGGCTTTGCGGGTCGGGTATCGACAAGGTTTCTTCTGGAGAGGATCTCAGTTTTGTCTCGGCCGCTTACGATTGTCGCTGACGATTACGGCATCGGACGGGACACGTCGCGAGGGATTTTGGATCTTGCGCGAGACGGGATCATCACCGGCTCCGTGATGATTGTAAATTGCGATGACGCCGAGCGAGCCTCACGCGAATGGCTCGACGCAGCGCCGACCGCGGATCTTGGCTGGCATCCGAATCTGACTCTCGATCGCCCCATACTCGCACCACACCTGGTTCCTTCGCTCGTTCGCCCCGACGGTACTTTTTGGCCGTTGTCCAAATTCCTGGCTCGTGCCTGTCTCGGCAAGATCCAGGTCGCGGACGTTGTTGCCGAGTGGCAGGCTCAATATCGCCGATTCGTTGAGTTGATCGGTCGGCCGCCCGCTCTCGTGAACAGCCATCAACACGTGAGCCTGTTCCCGCCATGCGATTCCGCCTTGCTACAAATTCTCGGCGCAGAAAATGCTCGGCCCTACCTCCGACGCGTCGTTGAGCGCGCCCCGGTGATCGCTCGAATTCCTGGCGCGCGAATCAAGCGAACTGCACTGACTCTTCTCGGTCGTCGAGCAGCCCGACGAGCGACTGCCAATGGGTTCCCAGGTTGCGACTGGCTGGCCGGGGTGACGGATCACGAGTGCGTTGCGGACGAAAGATTTTGGCATCGCTGGCTGGGCAATATCGGCCCGACCGGCAGCGTCGAAATCTGCTGTCATCCGGGCAATCGCGATGAAACCCTGATCGGCCGCGACTGCGATGCAGGCGTGGGACTGCTGCGCCGGCCGCGCGAAACCGCCCTGATGCGATTGCCCACATTCAAGGAAGCAGTGGGGCAAGCGGGACTGAAGCCGGTCCGGCCATCGGCCCTGCACGGATGGAAGCTGGGAGGCCCTTGAATATGCAACGATACACCGATCACAAGCCGCTCTTGAGTATTGTCGCACCGGCCTTCAACGAGGAAGAGGTCCTGCCGTTCTTCCACGATGAACTCATGCGCGTGCTGGCCCGGGTTGGGGACGAATACGAAATCGAAGTCATTTATGTTGATGATGGCTCACAGGACGCAACACCTGCTGTACTCACCAGGCTCGCTCTCATCGATTCGCGCGTCCATTTCTTGCGTCTCAGCCGCAATTTCGGACATCAAGCGGCCCTCACGGCCGGCCTCGAATTCGCTCGCGGCGAGGTCATCGTCTCGATGGATTCGGACCTTCAGCATCCCCCGGCCGTGATTCTCGACCTGCTAGAAGGCTGGAAGGCCGGCAACGACATCGTGGTCACAATTCGCGAGGATGACGTCTCGCTCGGCTTCCTGAAGAAAATGACTTCGCGTCTGTTCTATGCCGTCATGCGCTATTGCAGTGGCATGGACGTGCGGCCCGCAGCGGCGGATTTCCGGTTGATGTCGCGGAAGGCCCTGGATGCCTTGTTGCGAATGCCCGAGCGGCATCGCTTCATTCGCGGCATGGTCCACTGGCTCGGCTTCGCAACCAGCGAAGTGAATTTCCTGGCTCCGCCTCGCTTCAAGGGCAAATCGAAGTTCACGCTCGTCCGCATGATCCGTCTGGCACGCGATGGCCTGCTGTCGTTCTCACGCGTCCCGCTTCATGCCGCGCTTCTATTTGCCGGCGCGATGTTGCTGCTCAGCTTTCTCGGGACAATGGGTGCCTGGGTTGCGTTCCGTCCCGAAGGCTCGACGGGCTGGCTCGTCCTGGCCTTGATTCTCGGGGCCCATCTCGCCGGCGGTGCCATCTGGATCGCACTGTTGGCATTCAGCGAATACCTGGCACGCATCCACGAGCAGGTCCTTGGCCGACCGCTGTATGTCGTTCGTGAATCGTCTGCCGACCTGCGAAAAGATACTGCCGCATTCCCGTTGAATCCTCGTGAATCCCGCCTGGAGGTGGCATGAGGTTTCCGGTTGGCCGCTGGGCGGCGATCGCGGCCTGGGCACTCGTCGTGGTCATTGTTGGCGTGACCGTTTCATACGGGAACAAACCCGACAAGCTCTACAAAACCTTCCACTCGGCCGGTGTACATTTCAAAAACAGCGAGATGCTTTTCGGCCCCATTCCGGTCGACGAGGATCTCTACCGCTACAGCCCGACAGTTGCCGCGTCCATGGTCCCCTGGACGTGGATACCCATGAAGGTTGGGGCCCTGCTTTGGCGTGCGCTTCAGGCTGCGTTCTTGTTTCTGGCCATTCGGGCCTGGGCGAAGGTGGCCGTCCCCGAAGTCCCCTGGCCGCTTCTGGCCCTTCTTGCACTCCCGTTCGTCATCGGCAACATCCAGAACGGACAAATCAACCCGCTGCTCGCCGCGTTCATGTTGGCCACGGGCGTGCTGTTCTATCACGAACGCTTTTGGCTCGCGGCCGTGATGATCGCCATCGCGGCACTGGTCAAGGTTTACCCGCTCTCACTTGGACTGTTGCTTTGTGTGGTCGAACCGCGACGTTTCACGCCTCGCCTGATCGTCGTGCTGGTGATTGGCTGCCTGGTCCCGTTCGCGGTGCAGTCGCCCGAATATGTCTCGCAGCAATGGCACGAATGGGCCGCGACTACGCGAGCCGACGATCGCACCTATCAACCGATGGCACGAGGCTATCACGATTTTCAGCGCTTGCTGTTACGCTGGGGGATCGACATTCCGATCCTGGCCTACCGTGGCATTCAGGTCGCGGCTGGCGGCGGCTTCGCGGCACTGATCGCCTGGGGCCGCTGGTCTGGCGTGGATCGGCCGACGCTAATTCACGGCTGCGTCAGCCTGGGCTTTATTTGGTGTACGCTCTTCGGGCCGTCAACGGAATCGGCCACCTACATGCTGCTGGCACCCATCGCGGCCCACGCGTTCCTGGCCGTGACCCGTTTTCAAAGTAGTCGGCACACTCCGTGTGCCGACATTCCGACGAGGCGGCCGCCCTTGGAACTAATCTGGGTCTGCGGTGCCTTCTTTCTCTTGCTCTCGATGAACGTGATGCAATGGTTTCCGGTACACGAAGCCTATCGAGCCGCCATCATCCCGCAGGCACACGCGGCCCTCCTGTTTCTCATCTGGGTCGTCTGGCGATTCAACCCTGCACGCCGAGCTGTTGGGATCGCGACATCGGAGCCGCGACCGTAAGGGAGCGGTCAACGACGAGTTCCCCGCTCCGAAATGCCTTACCGCCGCAATCGCCGCACGTTTTAGCCGAGCGCGAACAGGAAGTTCTGCTTCACTGTTCGTATGGTGGCTCGTGATAGATCAATTAGTTTTGCACACGCAGCACAGTGCATGCCGACGATTGGCGGGTCGAGAGCTTGTGTCTGGTGATTACCGCAAGAACTGCGTCAGGGTCGTTTGGACTTCTTCCAGCAACTCTTCTTTGGACAGCGGCCTGGCACACTGATGTTCCGTTCCGGTTCCGTGGCCGGCTACGCACGATTCCAAATGTCGGGTGAGCAACTCGACACCCAGGGAATCGAGGGCCGAGCGGATGGCGGCGATTTGGTGCAAGATGTCCACACAGTACCGATCCTCCGCGAGCATCTTCTGCACGCCGGCAACCTGCCCCGCGACACGATTCGCTCGCGTGGTCAGCTTTTTGCGAACGGCTTCATTCATGGGGCCCTCCAGATCATTATACCCCCCTGGGGTATTGTTGTTATAGAGAACTCTCTGCCTGCCCTTCCTTTCGGAATCCATCACATGCAACTCCGTTACTTATCGCTCCTGGTCGCAATTGGATTCGCGGCCCCGCTAGTTGCCGAGGATCGCAGCCCGGTCGAACCCGGTGCCAAGGTCGAGAAACTGGCAGGCGGTTTCTCCTTCACCGAAGGCCCAGCCGTCGATGCCGAGGGGAACGTCTACTTCACCGATCAGCCGAACGACAAGATTCTGAAGTGGAGCACCGACGGCAAGCTATCCACGTTTCTCGAACCGTGTGGCCGGTCGAACGGACTCTGCTTCGACAAGGACGACATCCTCTGGGCCTGTGCCGACGAGAAGAACGAGCTTTGGAAGATCGACGTGAAGACCAAGGCGAAGACGGTGGTCGTGAAGGATCACGGCGGAAAATTGCTCAATGGCCCGAATGATGTGTGGGTCGATCCCAAGGGCGGGGCCTATTTCACCGATCCGTTCTACAAGCGTCCGTACTGGAAACGTGGTCCGAAGGAACAGGATAAACAGGCCCTCTACTATCTCACGTCGGCCGGAAAACTCTCGCGTGTTGACGAGGAGTTCGGCCAGCCGAATGGCCTGGTCGGCACGCCGGACGGCAAGACCCTCTATGTGGCCGACATCGGCAGGAGCAAGACCTACGCGTATGACATCGATACCGATGGCACGCTGAAAAATCGCCGGCTCTTCTGCGAGATGGGCTCCGACGGCATGACGCTCGACGCGGATGGAAACGTCTATCTCACGGGAAAAGGCGTGATCGTTTTCGACAAGGCCGGCAAAAAACTGACGACGATTGATGTGCCCGAAGGCTGGTCGGCCAACGTCTGCTTCGGCGGCAAAGACATGAAAACGCTGATCATCACGGCCAGCAAAGGGCTTTATGCGATCAAGATGAACGTGAAGGGAGCGGCCCGGCAGTAGGCCTATGTTTTTCTCCCCTCTCCCCGAAACGGAGAGGGGGGACAAGACGCCACCCTACAAAACGCGCAGTAATCGCAGGCCGATCACGATAGCCATGCTGAGCAACAGCGGCGGAGCGACACGGCGTGCCAACTCGAACGAATTGGTACCCGTGATTTTCGCCGACATCAATGCCACGGCTGCCACGGGGGACATGGTGCGTCCCGCCGCGGCCCCAAGCGAGACCACCGCGCCGATCTCTTTCAGATCGACGCCGAGGGCTCGTGCGGGATCGACAAAGAACCCGTAGAGACCTTGAGTGCTTGCCATGCCCGAACCACTGAGGGCCGCGAACGCCAGCGGCACGAAGCCGGCAACGGGGATCAACATCCCGGGCACGTGCTGAATTCCGTCGCCGATCAGTTTGGCCACGCCGACGATCTTCACGCCCTCGGCGAAACAACTCGCGATGACAATCAGCGAGACCACTTCCGTAAAGGCGTAACCGGCCCCCTCGAAGAACGCTTTCGGCACTCCACGTAGCACCCACGGATTTGAAAGCGCCGCAGCCAGGACGCCGACGAGCATGGCCAGGCCGATCAATCGGGTTTCGTACTTCGTCCCTTCCGCACCTGCTTCGACTGGAATGACCCAGTGTTCCGGAATGGACAGCACGTTGAGCGGAGGGCCGGCCAAGAAGAGCAAGACCAGGGGCACGAGCGGTACGACCGCGCGAAGCAAGTGCACTCGCAGGTTCGGTGCCTCCTCGGCGGCTGGTTCTGCGATCTTGGTGGCTTTTCGCTCGGCTCGAATCTGGAACACCCAGAAAATTGCCGTCGCGATGGCGAGGTGGGGAAAGAGCAACGGCAGCACAGCCGGCACGACTTCCTTCGGCGAAACTTCCCGTTGCTCATCGTCGGACAGTCGCCTGGCCACGGTGTTCAACTCCGGCGCTCCGGGATTCAGCAACTCGCCGCCGATGGACGCACCAAGAAGAATGCTGGCCCCAATCGTCAGGCTCGACAAGCGTGCCGCCCGCATGAGCGGCACCACGACGGCACCAATGCATACGGCCGTGCTGGTTTGGGAGATGACCGGAATGTTCACCAGAAAGCCAACCAACACGACGCCCGGAATCAGGAAGATTCGAGCGGAACGCAGCGGCTTGGTGAGCAGTCGGACCAGATGCTGATCGCAGCCGGTATGCCGAAGGACGTACGCGAAACCCATCGCGGTGCAGATCGGCACGACGTATTGCTCGTCGCTGAACGTGGCAATGAACTTGACGACGATGGGGGCCAGGTCGCCTTTCAGTCCGGCCAAGGCGAACGCGGCGATCAGTAGGGCGAGGCGAACATCCACGCCCCGTGCGACCGCATAGACTACCCCCGCGATGATGAGGCCCGCGACCACGAGAAGCACAGGCCCAAAGTCCGGCATGGATGACTCCTGACGAATATTCCGACCACTCCGGTTCGGTCCACTCTTCTGAAAGGTATGAACAGGAGCATTCTCAGGAGTCCGGAATCTTCCCGCAACTGGATTTTTCCTCAAGCAAGCGAACGGCCGGGCGGTTGGGCGGAATACTTCACGAGACCAGACACCACGGATTACAGCCATGCCCTCCGATGTGAAATGCGGTTTACTCGTCGGCATCGCCGGTTTGCTGGTGGTTGCTGAAAGGACGAGAGTGCACCAAACGAGCAGACACCGCAATCATCTGCGTCGGTGGCCAGTAGCGGGAGGATCCCAAGGGGCTAATCTCCGCCGAGCCCATCTCGCGGAAGTGCGAAAGGCGACAATCTTGGCATTCTTCCACAGCCGCTCCGCGAACGGGAGGCTTCCCCCCGAACACGCTCATTGTTCCTGTCTAGATTACACGCGTGTTATCTTCCGGGACATTGGCCGCTCGATTGTGCCTGCGAAAAATGCTTGCGGCACAGGGAAACGTAACGCTCGTTGCCGCCGATCTCAATTTGGTGGCCAGCGCATTCGACGATCCCTTCCGGCGAAACTCGGACGACCATTGTCGCCTTGCGACCGCAATAACAAATCGTTTTGAGTTCCGAAAGCGTGTCCGCCCAGGCCAAGAGGGCGGAGCTTCCCGGAAAAAGTTCGCCGCGAAAGTCGGTCCGCAGTCCGTAGCACATCACGGGAATGTCCGCTTCATCGACCACACGGGCGAGTTGGCGAACCTGTTCCTTCGTCAGAAACTGGGCCTCGTCCACCAACACACAGGCCAGGCTCTCGGTGGCAAGCAGGTCCCAAAAGTTTGTCCCGGCATCGAATCGCGAGGCCTCGGCTTCGATGCCGATTCGCGATGCGATCCGGCCGCGCGCCAGATCGTCGAGGCGTGCAACAAACAGCCGAGTCGACATGCCGCGTTCGCTGTAGTTGTAGGCGGCTTGAAGCAGCGCCGTCGATTTGCCAGCATTCATCGTCGAGTAGTAGAAGTAGAGCTTGGCCATGTGCAATCAAATGAAGGGTATATCAATCGGAGCCGCTTACTCCGCTGCGTGCGCGGCTCCGATGTTCTCCTGCTATTTGTCTTTTCCCTTCTTGCGTTCCGGCAAGTGAATCTGTTGGGTCATTTCAGAGCCGCGACCGTAAGGGAGCGAACGAGTGCCAATCGCCTTTGGCCGCTCCCTTACGGTCGCGGCTCTGTCTATAACTTGGTGCCCCTATTGGGGCTCATTTGTGTCCCGAACTCTTGAGCTTGTTCTTCGCCGAGGCCGCAAGCTCGTTTTTCGGGAAGCGCTTCAGCAGCAACTTGAGCACCTTGCCGCCGAATTCGCCCATGACATTGACATGATCGGCGAAGTGGAAGCCGAGGTAATACAGATCATCGGCCGTGAGCCACTTGGTGGATTCCACTTCCTTGAATGTGGCCGGCTCGTCCTGGCGAACCAGGTCGGCGAAGGCGTGTAGGCTCGGGTCGTGTGCTCGGGCTTCTGCTTCCAGGTTTTTTTTCGAGAGCAGCAAGCCCACGGTGCCCAGACCAATGCGAACGGAAAAACCGCTCGCCGGATCGCGGGCCGCCGCCTTGTAGTAGAGGAGGGCTTTCTCAAAATTTTCCTTCTTCTTGTAGCTGGCCCCCTTCGACTCCAGGCGATCGCGCAGTTCGGCCGCACCGGCTTCACGCAGCGCGAACAACAGCGGATCGACGCGCTTGTCGTTGGCTTCGAGATGTTTGCCGAGGGTGGGAAAGAGTTCATCGCCCCAGGTTTTGGGATCAGCCTTCGCGAATGGGGCCACCACTCGGGCCAGGTCCCAGGCTTCTTCCGCCGTCTCCGCTTTTCGCAACGGCTCGGCCAGGGCCTTGCGACCCTTGCTCAGGCCGGCGAGTTTGGCAAGCACATCACCCCGGTATTTTCGGTCTTGATGGCGAACTTGCTCGATGAGCTTCTCGGACACTTCGGCCACGTCGCGGTCGCCGACCTTGTTCAAGGCGAATCGCCGTGGGGCGAGATCGGGAGCATCGAAGAGAGCCAGCCATTCGCCAATGTGCTTGTCCGTGACCGGCAGCTTATCGAGCAGCATCATCGCCGGGGCGGCCACGCGGAACTGCGTGTCGGCCGCACATTGAAAGAGCTTGGCCCGATGGTCCTTGCCAGGTGAGCCTATAAATCTGGAGAGCGCCTGTAGTGCTGCCGCCCGCACCTCGGCCGGAATCGGCGGCAACACGCGATCCCACAACAGAGTCTCGACGCGTTCGTCGTCGAGCAAACTCGCGAGCCGGACGACGCCCGCTTCGCCCAGTGGCGTGAGTTTCACCTTCTTCGACTTGGCCATTTCGAACAACTCGTCGGCCAGGGCCCGTTTCCGTTTCGCATCCAGGTCCGGAATACGGTTGGCCAGCGTGCCCACGGCCGCCTCGATCACGGCGGGATCCTTTTCCTGCAGCATGGCAATGCCGGAACCCGAAGAGTCTTTCGCTCCGTCGGCTTCTGCACCGGCCAGGGCGGCCGCGATGTATTTGCGGACGCCCGGCACGACCTTGTGGATCACTTCTCGAAGGGCTTGCGAACCCTTGGCCCCAAGCTTCGCGGCCGCGTCCGCTGCCAGTTCCCCTTCTCGACCGCCGCGATTGATGCGTTCGATCAGGCGGGGGAGTGCCTTGTCGATTTTGAGTTGCCCGGCGGCATAGACCGCACGAATGCGGACGGCCCCGTCGTCGGAAGCCAGGGCACCGAGAATGGCGGCACTGACTTCTGGATGGCGGCCACCCAGTTCGCCAAGAATGGTGATGGCCGCGCAGCGAACTTCCGAAGGGTGGTCGGATTCGGCCAGGCGAATGATCTTTTCCGCGGGGATTTGCATAAGCACTCGTGGATGCAATCGTGGTGTAGGAGCATCCTACGGGCCGAATTGCGGAGAGGCCACGAGTTAGGGCCAACGCGAGTCCGAAGCGAAGCGAGGAGGCGGACCGCTCACGCCTTCGGCGCAAACATATCTTCGCCGAACGGCTTGAGCTTCAGTTCTGGCTGGGTTCGCTGAAAGTACCGCAATGTGAAGGGATCGTCGGCCAGGAGGACCGCGACCCCGCGGTAGTCGAGAGCCGCCCTCATGCCGTTGTGCAGGCGGACGTTTTCCAACGACGCTGCGCCTGCCCCGACCCACGATCCGCTTCGATAGGGAAGCGGTTCGATCGTCGACTTGACCCCGTACTCTGCCTCCAGGCGAAAACGCACGACATCGAACTGAAGCTCGCCGACGGCCGCGAGCATGAATTCGCGTGAGTTGTCCGGATCCGTGAACAGCTGAATCGCTCCTTCATCCGCCAGTTGGGTCAACCCTTCGAGGAGTTGTTTCCGCCGGCTACTGTCCGGCGTGCGAATCGTCGCAAAGCACTCCGGCGTGAACTGTGGCAGGGCGTCGAAGCATACGGCGGGCAACTCACACAGCGTGTCGCCAAGCCGGACGCCCCGCGTGAAGGCAATGCCAATCACATCCCCTGGGAACGCCGAATCAATGTCCTCCCGTTCGCGAGCGAACAAACGGTGCGAACCCTTCACACGCAGGCTCTCGCCGGTACGTGCGACGATCGGCTCGGTTTCGGGCGTGAACACACCGGCACACACACGCACGAAGGCGACGCGGTCGCGATGCTTCGGGTTCAAGTTGGCCTGAATCTTGAAGACAATACCGGCGAAGCCCGTGCGGTCCGCAGGGACCATGCCTTCGGTTGCCGAGCGGGGTCCGGGTGCGGGAGCGAGCCGCAGGAACGAATCCAGAAACGATTCGATGCCGTAATTCGTGGCCGCACTGCCGAAGTAGACGGGAGTTTGCTCACCGGTCCGAAAGCGGTCTGGGTCGAGCAAACCGCTTGCACCGTCGAGTAGGTCAAGCTCTTCCATGCAACGTTCTGCGATCCGCGACCCGACTTCATTGGCAAGAGCATCTCGCGTGACGGCCCGGGTCGGAACCAGCAGAGAGCCGCCTTCGGTGGGTTGAAACAGCATGGCTCGATCGCCGTGCCGGTCGTAGATGCCCTGGAATTCATCACCCAGGCCGAGGGGCCAGTTCATCGGTATCGGTTCGATCTTGAGGTCGTTCTCGATCTCGGCCAGCAGATCGAGTGGCGACTTCCCGAGCCGATCCATCTTGTTCACGAAGGTCAAAATCGGAATCTTGCGGGCGGCACAAACGCGGAACAATTTTCGCGTTTGACCTTCCACACCGTTGGCGGCGTCGATCACCATCACCGCACTATCGGCGGCCGCCAGTGTGCGATAGGTATCCTCGCTGAAATCGCGGTGCCCCGGTGTATCGAGCAGATTCACCAGATGCCCGCGATAATTGAACGAGAGGGCCGTCGACGTGATGGAGATGCCGCGTTCGCGTTCGAGTTGCATCCAGTCGGACGTGACGGCTCGTGTCGTCTTGCGGCCACGAACGGCACCGGCCACCTCGATCTGTCCGGCATAGAGCAGGAATTTTTCCGTCAACGTGGTCTTGCCGGCATCCGGGTGCGAGATAATCGCGAAGGTTCGGCGGCGTGCGATCTCGGACGTCAGGTCTGTGCATGCAATGGAATTGGACAATGCAAAAATCCTTGTGAACGAGTCGGATGGCCAGACGGAGCAAGGGAGCAAGGGAGCAGTCGAGATGGCGAACGATCAAGGTGGAGTCGGCCGACCGAGGCAGGATCGATGAAGGGACTTGGCGTACATGATGGAGCGATTGGAAGGATCAGGCTAGTTCGAGGTGGAATGATAGCGGAAATCACTCCATCTTGCTAGGCGAAGCAACGATCCGTCCTCGCGATCTGCCCAACTCACTCAAGTGTCTTCCAGGTAGAAAAGCACATCCGCTAACGCATCCGAAGCCGTCTCTAACCCGTGCCAGTTGCGGTCTTCAAGCGTTGTTCTCACGTTTTGCATCAAGCGATCGAGTTCAGAGTGGTCCTCGGTCGTGGCCTTGGTGCGGATGCGTTCGGCCTTTTCGAGCAGGGCACGGGCCTGGACGGCCTCCCGTTGGCCCTCGCGTGGACCGCTGTCGAGCGCGGGCATGGACGCGGACGGGCCTTCGCCTTCCGATTCCAGGCCGTGGAGCATCTCGGATTCGATGTCGTCGGGGCCGACATCGTCGTCGCCCTCTCCCTCGGGCACCTCCGGAAAGCGATCGCGCCAGAGTTGTTCGAGGCGTGCGGTCGACGCATCTCGTTCGTCCCGTTCGAACCTGGCGAGGGCGTTGTCGATCGTGATGTGCTTCACGAGGCCGGTCGCCTTCTCGCGAGCGGAAATTTTGAGCACGCCATCCAGATTCAGATCGAGTTGGACGACAAGTTTGTTGCCCGCCGGCACCTTGCTCAAGCCCTCGATGTTAAACATGCCGACGCGATGATTGCGGCGAACATCCTCGCTTTCGCCCTGGTAGATGTCGATTTCAACCGAGGGCTGATTGTCGCTCACCGTACTGAACACCTCAGACCGCGAAGCGGGCAGCGGCGTCCCCCGTGTGATGATCGGTGCGAACCGGAAGGAAAATCCGCCGCCAAATAGATAATCACCCGACGAGGGATCGAGAGTTTTGATGCCCATCGAGTGTGGCGTGATGTCCACGAGTACGGCACCAACCGTTTCGCCCGCAATCATGGCCGCCTGCACGGCCGCCCCCATGGCCACGCATAAGTCGGGATTGATGTCCTTGCGAGCGGGCCGGCCAAGGCGGGATTCGAGCAGATCACCGACCATCGGCGTTCGCGTGCTGCCGCCGACCAGGACGACGCGATCGATCTGGGCGGCTGTCAAATGCGCATCGTCCAGCGAGCGTTGCACGCAATCCATCGTGCGATCGATGAGCGTGCGAATGAGTTCCTCGTACTCGCCGCGACCCACTTCCATCGACAGGTGCAACGGCACGCCATCCTTCTCGGCGATAAACTCTTCTTCCAGACGTGCGAACGGATGATCCGAGAGCGTTCGCTTGGCCGACTCGGCGGAGCGCAAGATCCGGGCCTGGCTGGTAGTGTTCGTGCGCAAGTCGATCTGATGCTGCGTCTTGAACTTGTCGCAGAGGTGGTTGAGCAGAAGTTCATCGAAATCGTCGCCGCCCAGTTTCGTGTCGCCATGGCTGGCAAGCACTTCCACCACGCCTCCCTCGGCCCGCACCACCGACACGTCGAAGGTTCCGCCGCCGAGATCGTAGACCAGTACATTCATGCCGGAAGTTTGATCGGGATCGTACACCAACGCGGCCGCAGTCGGCTCGTTGAGAATGCGAACGACTTCCAGCCCCGCCAGTTGGCCAGCCTCGATGGTCGCCTGGCGCTGTGCATCGTTGAAGTAGGCGGGGACCGTGACGACGGCCTTTTGCACGTCCTTGCCGAGCGCCTTCTGGGCCCGATCTTTGAGTGCCCGCAGAATCATGGCCGAGACTTCTTGCGGACGATACTGCTCTTCCCCCAGTGGAACTTTGACGTCCTCGCCCATCTTGCGCTTGACCGACTTGATGGTGCGTTCCGGAGCAAGAGCATACTGGTTGCGGGCGGCCTTGCCGACGAGCAACCGGCCATCATCGGCGAGGCCGACAAACGAAGGCAGAATCGGATCGCCATCGTCCCCGGGCAGCACCCGAGGCACGCCGTTCTCGACGACGGCAACTTCGCTGTTCGTGGTTCCAAGATCGATGCCAATAATCAGTTCGGCCATCACGCTCTTCCCTGGTGTGAATCACCTGGCCACTTTGACTTGTGCGAACCGGAACACCACTTCGCCGCGAATGTAGCCGCGACGGACTTCCTCGACCACCTGGCCGGCCGGACTTCCGCTCTCGCCGACGACCTCGACGACTTCCATCAACTCGGGGTCGAACGTCTCGCCCACGGCGGCGATTGGTTCCATGTCACTCTGTTCGAGCACCCGGTCGATGCGGGCGAGACTCATGCGATAACCCGTGATCAGGCTATCGAGTGATGAACGCACGAGACTAGCAGCCTTCTCGGTTCTCTCCGTTCGTTCGTTCAAGACCTTCATCATCTTAACAACTCCCTTGTCGAGGCCGATGTTAGCCCGTGCCTGCGCGCTGAAGAGCCGTGCCCAAATCCCCCTGGCAGGCTTCGCATCCGGCAGAGGAGGAAGTAGTTTTTCAAGTTCAGGGTTCTTCGTGCCGTCAACGAGTTCCGCGAGCGGTCTTTCGATCGCGGCACGCTGTTTCGTGACCTGCTTCAATGCCAACGTGAGATTGTCATACACATCGACAACGGCCTTCAACAACGGGCCGAGTCCGTCGTCTTCCGGTTGCTCTTGAAGTTGTTCGAGGGCCGAACGCAATTCGGTGAGTGCCTCTGCGTTCTGCTTCAGCGACGTGCGTGAGGCTTTCGTCTGCAAATTCACTTCTTGCCGCAGGGCCGTGAACTGCGCGATGAGCGTGTACAGATCGACCTTCGGGCTGTCAGCCACGGGAGCGGGAATCGCGGTCAAGTCGCCCAGCCAGGCCCGAAAGTCGGACAGGATGCGCTCGATTTCCTCGGTGCTCATCGAGTCGCCACCTTTTGCATGTTCAGGAGAGCCTGCAAGCCATGGCGTTTGCGTGGCATTCGCAGTGCCAGTTCCTCGATCAATTCGTCGATGCCATCGTGCTTGCCTTGCTCGAACAGCCGATGGCGAACGCGCGTATCCAGGTCTTTCAGCTTCTCGTATGCCTTGCGAACGGCCGCGAATTTTTCCGGGTGGTGTTCCGGCGTGAATTCACGAACCAACGCCAAATACCGACGACGAATCGTTTCGTCGTCGGCATCGGCCTCGACGCCAAGCACGGCATAGGGATCAAACATTCGATCACTCCCTCGGAATGTCACCAGGCAGTTTCGCTATCGTAATTGCGGACCCAGCGCTCCAGGCCCGGATTCTGCTTCAATCGCGCATCAAACAACTCTTGCAATGCTTGATAGCGACTATCCTTTGCCAGCTTCATCAGGCCTTTCACTCGTTGGTAAGCGTAGCCGAGACGGCTTTGAACATACATGGATTTAGACTTCGCAAGTTTGGCCTCCGCCTCGAAGAACACGAAGTAGGGGTTGGCCGGGAATCGAATTCGATTGAGCGTGGCAAACTCGCCGAGGACTTTCCACAGCGATAGCCGATGCATGGCCAGGCCGAATTGCTCGCGTTCCGCTTCGGTTACGTTGGAACTTGGTTCGCCAATTGCTCGAACACGATCGAGAATCTTGGTCTGATGGGCCTTGTGTCCACGATAGCGGGTTGCTTCGCCAAGGTACTGAATCATTGCACCGAGAAGGGCGGAGGTTTCCGCCGGCGTGTTCTCGGCACGCAACTCGGTTTCAAACGCTTCTTGCCAGGGGGTGAGCACGCTTTTCTTCACCTGGACGCGCGACCCTTCCACGGCCAATCGGTACGCGGCCACGAGCCGTGAATTCGGTGCGTTGCGAAGTGTCTCCAGGTGCTTGCCGGCTTCTTCCGGTTTCTTGGCCGCCGTGTACATTGCTGCCGCCAGTGCGTGAACGCCAAGGCGCAAACTCTCGGAGCCTAGTGTGCCGGCTTGCTTCATGGCCGCGAGTGCCGCGTCGTAGTCCTTGGCCGTCGCGAAGCGCCGTGCATCGTCGAAGGAGAACGTGGCCACTTTCGCGGTCAACTCGCGATCGAGAGGGTTGGCCGCGAAGGCTTTCCGGATGCATTCGCGGGCCTTCTCGGCATCTTCAATCTGTTCGTAGAAGTTGGCGGCCTGTTGCAGAACGGTCAAGTCGTTCGGGAAACGCTGCAGGATTTCCTGAAGTGTACTCGCCGCCTTCTCCGGATTGTCTGCGAACTCCTTGAGCAGGCTCATGGCCGGGCCGACGCGATCGGGTGCGAGTTCGGACGCCTGGTGGAAGCATTCTTCGGCCGAAGGCTTCAGCGGCTGGCGTTTGGCCGGCGCCTGGCGTCGATTGCGGCTAAACCTCGAGAAGAAATTATCGTCGTCTTCGCCCTTGTCTGCCATCCAGTCGTGGGCCAACTGGCCCATGCGTTCGAGAATCAAAGCCCGCGCTCGAGCTGCTTGCACGGGCGGCCAGCGGTTCGGCGCCTTCGCAATCCACGCTTCGTATTTACCCCAAAAAGCATGAGCCATGTCGAGGCGACGCATGCTCTGCATCACCATCGCCTCGAGACGATGGAACGACGGATCATCCAGAGGCTGGCCGAATAAGCGAAGCAGTCTACCCACATCGTCCGGCCGTCCGTCCGTGATGATCGACCAGTACATCACGCTTCCCAGCCGGGGAACCAAGTCGGGTGCAAGGCGGTTCAGTTCGGGCACAATCGTTTGTGCGGTCTGGAAGGCCGCGGGGAGCATGTTCTCGTTAGCCAGTTGCTTTCGTAGGCGACGCAGTCCTTCGGAGAGCCCGCCTGTCAGTTGCTCGGCTTGTTTGGCCACGACGGCGTGTCGATCTGCTGGCAATGTGGAAGCAAACGCCTTGTCGGCTGCGAAGCGGATCGGTGCGGCCAGCTTCGCCGGCAGCCGATCCGGCGACAAGCGCGACCAGTTATCGAAGGCCCGGGAAGTGTCATTCGTTGACCAGGCCATCAGGCCACGCAGCAAGAGTTTCCAGTCGAGAAACGGGGAACCAAGGCCGATGGCGTTCAGGCACTCGCGGGCCGGTTCGTCTCGGCCTGCCTCGTATTCCACGAACGCTTTGCGAACGGCTTCGAATGGAGGCTTGAGATCATCGGGGATCATGGCCCGACCGGCGGCACCTTCCTTGATGGCTCGATCGGCCAGTCGTCCCAGAATTCGCGGGCGGACGGCGGGGTCCGGGATCCTCTCAAGATGTTGCAAGGCACGCGTGTGATCGCCCACGTCCGCACGCAGTTCGGCCAAGCGTTCCCACCAGGCCGGGTCCGCGCACGGTAATTTCTCCGCTTCGCACAAAACAGAATGGGCATCGCGGAAGTCGCCGCGATGGACTTGGGCTTCCGCGGCCTTCAAATAGCATTTGCGAACCAGGGCTTGCGAAGTCGCCCCCGGTTCCTGGTGTGCGAATTGCTTTGCGAGTTCCAGCGCCTGCGGAATGCGGCCTTCCTTGAGCGATAACTCGATTCGTCGAGCAAGCGGCGTCGTGGCCGGTCCATTCGCCACAGAGCACCTCCAGGGAATCCGATGCGTTTCCTATCATATTCGTACACCGCCGAGTTCCCACGCCTGAAAAGTCTGTTCCCATGAGCGACCGCCAGCGACTGCTTCTCTCCCCGTATCGGCTGCCCACCCATCATCAGGTCTACCTCAACGAGGAGGAGATGACCGCGTGGCTGAACGGCTACATCGTGCTCTGGCATCCGGCCTTGCTGCTCGGCGGCGAGAAACCTCCGCGCGTCGATTCGGCCTACGATCACGAGCAACCTACGGCTGGCCGGGCTTATGTGATGCCCGACTCGCCGCCGCAGTTCTTGCCCGACGATTGGCCCGACCGCGTGAAGCAGATCGGTTCGCTCAAACTTTCCGCCCTGACCGATCGCGATGAGACGATTCGAGCGATGATCGCAGCCTTCCGTGAAGCAGGGCAAACCGATGAAGGCCGCGAACATTTCGGTTCGGCTGAGCAACTCGCGCTACTGGATCTGCCGCTTGAAAAGATCCGCCCCTTCTTCGGTCTGGGGTTCGGCTATCTCATGATCGATTCGCTCTTCGAAGCGATGGATCACGATCGCTTGCTCGATGTGCCCGGCTTCTTCGCGGACGTTCAGGAAGCGGTTCGGGCATTGCTCCCCGTGCCGGCTTCCACGAATGGGCCGGAACATTCGGCAGACGCAAACCCCACCCCTCCCCTCCCCGAAGCGGAGAGGGGGGAGCAAGCCCTCCGAAACGCTGCCGGCAAGTTGCTCTCCGCTCGCGAAGTTCTGTACTCGGTCAACATTCATCTGCTCGATGTCTGGCACCTGACGGAAGACAAACTTGATTCGCCGTTGCCGGCCGCACTCGCCGCGGGCACGCCATTGAATGTGATGGCCACGGGACGAACCCTTGAACGCCTCGCGGAGCAATTTCCGGAACGAGCCAATGAGTTGAAGTCCAAACTCGATGAAGCCATTCAGCCCGCGATATTGGAGTTCATCGGCGGGACCTATCGCGAACGGGAAGATGCCCTGATGCCCGTCGAGTCGCAATTATGGAACCTTCGCAAAGGACGCGCGGTTTCGAAAGAAGCGGTTGGTGCCAATGTTGAAGTGCTGGCCCGGAAGCGCTCGGCCAACCATCCGCACATTCCTGCCTGGGTCCAGGCCACTGGTTTTCGCCGGGCCCTGCTCTCGTCGTTCGATGGGGCCGTCACGCCGAATTATCGAGCCACGGTGGTGAACTGGACTTCGCCCGACGGCAAGGCCATCGATGCGTTCACGCGCATCCCAGCCCCCGCTCACAAGGCGGAGACGTTCTTCAATCTGGTTTACACTCTGCACCAATCGATCACGCAGGACAGTGCCCCGACGCTGGCGATTCTGCATCAGGGTGAGCCCGACAACCCCCTGTACGAAGACTGGCTGGCCCTCAGTAAGCTCGGGCCTGCGCTCGGCGAATGGACCACGTTTTCCCGCTATTTCAGCGATGCACTCGCGGGGGAATATGTTGGCACGTCGAATCCGGACGACTTCTTCGCCGACTACCTGGAGGAACGGACCAACGCTCATCGGCCCGATCCGGTCAGTGCCTTTGCCGTTCACGCCCGCAATCGCCGCAAGCTGGACGCGGCTCTCACGTTTGCCACCATCAACCGCTGCCTGAGTTCAACCGAGCTTTCGGAAGGGGATGCGGCACTCCTGAAGACGTTGCATACTTCCGAGGATGCGATTGAAGCAACGGGCCTCGACGCCATCCCCGACGAGGCGGCGAGTGTCTTTTCGCCCGAAGGACCGTGGGCCTCGAAGCTGGCCGACCGATTGCAAGCGCGAGCCCAGGACAATCGTCCCGGCTACTTGCTCTTGAATCCCTGTGCGTTCACACGACGCGTGGCTCTCGAACTGGATCCCATGACGGATTCGCTGCCAGTCGAGGGACCGGTGAAGGCGACGCAGAACGATGCGGACAAAACCCGCCTCGTGGCCGAAGTGCCGCCGCTCGGTTTTGCCTGGATTCCCGCGAAAGGGGTGCCTGGCACGCCGGCCCATCGGCAACGCATTCGCATGGCCGAGGGCAATATCGTTCGCAACGAGTACTTCGAGGCCGAGATTGATCCGGCAACGGGCGGCTTAAAAGCGTTCCGCGATACTCGTACCCGCGTTGCCCGGCTTGGCATGCAACTCGTTTACAACCCCGGCTGCCGGGCCGAGGGACAATCGGTCAAGGTCACCAATAACGGGTCGGCACTGGGCGAGATCGTGAGCGAAGGCCGCATTTTCAACGAACAAAACGAAGAACTCGCCGGATTTCGTTTGCGACTGCGCGCCTGGCTTTCGCGTCCCGTATTGGATGTCCGCATCGAGATCGAACCGAAGCACGCTCCCACCGGCTATCCCTGGCACGCGTATTACGGGGCCCGATTCGCCTGGCGTGAAGATCGCTCGGCCATCATGCGGGGCGTGAATGGCACCTCGATGCAGACGAGCCACACGCGGCCCGTGTCGCCCGACTTCGTCGAAGTGAAACTCGGTCGTTCGGGAACGTCGATTCTGACGGGCGGCCTGCCGTTCCATCAGAAGCAGGGCATCCGGATGCTCGATGTGATTCTCGTTCCGGAAGGCGAGCAAGCGAAAGTCTTCGACCTTGGGCTTGCGCTCGACCGCGACTACCCGATGCAGGCGGCGATCGGCATGATCTCGCCCCTGGCTGTGGTGCCGACAACAAAGGGGCCGCCCCACATCGGCCCGACTGGTTGGCTGTTCCACGTCGATTCGCCGAATTTGTTGCTTCTCAACCTGCGGCCCACCAGCGATGGGGCCAGAAGTTTCATCGCCACGTTTCTGGAAACAAGCGGAGTCCACGGTGGCTCAGCCGAGATGCGCTGCATCTGCGATCCCAGCGGAGCAACATTGATCGACGGCGACGAGCACCCGACAACGAGCCTGGCAGTAGTAGGCGACGCAGTACGGATGGAATTCGCGGCCGGGGAGTTGTTGAGGATGCGAGTGGATCTGTAGTGCGAAAAAAGGCTGGCTCCGAAGAGCCAGCCTTTGCATGTGCATGAAAATGTCCTGCAGGAAGCTCCTCCAACGTCGCCCAGTCATCGAAGTCGTCAAACCTGCAGGACAATTAGAGCGTAACGGACGCAACGGCTCCTCGCAAGTTTTTCCGATTTCTTTCCACAACTGCTGTCCGAGTCGTTATTCCTCATCGGCCGCAGCGAAATAGGCCAATTTGCCGAAACCCACGCCTTGACTGAGTGTTTAACTCTGTTAAGATGAATGTGAGACTCAATCTCAACAAGGAAATCTGCCGTGTTTCGTGATGGTTGCCAGTTCGATGGGGACTGTGGTTCCTGCCTGGAGGCGGGTGGACCAGTGGTGTGCCATTGTCTTGGGATCCGAGAGGACGAAATCGTTTCGACCTTGATTACCCTGAAACTACGCTCCATCCGGGAGGTTCGGCGTCAGACCGGTGCCGGGGCAGGCTGTAGCTGCTGTCACCGCAAGCTTCAGAATTACATCGACACCTACTCTTCTTCCCCGCTCGAAATCTGCTCGGCAAGGTAGTTTTCTAATCCGACCGTCTTGATGAGATGAAGCTGGGCTTCCAGCCAATCCACATGCTCTTCAGAGTCCACCAAGATGGTGGCCATCAGTTCCCGTGAGCCATTGTCTTTCAACTGCGTTGCCAGGGTCATGGCATCGTTGTAAGCATTCACGCCTGACGTCTCGAGCGCCAAATCGTTCTCCAGCTGTTCCTTCACATCCATACCGACCTTGATGACGTCGTAGCGTGCGATTTCCGGCACGCCTTCCAGGAAGATGATGCGGTCGATAAGCTTTTCGGCGTGCTTCATCTCGCCGATGGATTCGACGTAGTGCTTGGCCCCGAGCTTCTCGAAGCCCCAGTTCTTGCACATCTTGGCCTGAACGAAGTACTGGTTGATGGCCGTCAGTTCGATGGTCAAGGCCTTGTTCAAAGCGTCGATGATCTGTGGATTGCCTTGCATGAGATTCTCGCAGGATGGAAATGGCGTAAATGATGTGTTACGAGACGGCACACGGCGGGCAACCCGCTATCGATCGTGGGTCAGCGAAACGCAACGAACCCGCCGATTTCGCGGCGGGTTCGTGTGCATCGTTGCAATGAGTCTCAGAGCTTACTTGGCCTTCTTGGCACCCTTGACGTCGGTCACCTTGTCGCCGTCGGTCACGACGACAACATTCGCACCTTCCTTGAGCTTGCCAAGGCGGTCGGTCAGAAGAACTTCTTTTTCTTCACCCTTGACCTTGATTTTGACCTTGGTGTCGGAGCCAATCTTGAATTCCTTTTCCTTGTCGCCCACCTTGACAGTCAGCTTGCCATCGGCAAACTTGACGAACGTTCCCTTGACTTCATCGGCGAACACGGCCCCGAAGGCGATGACGACGGCGACGAGGGCGGCTGCGAACTTACGAATCATCTGCGTACTCCCGGATGGTCTGTCGTGGCCTTGGAATCACGAGAGCCCTCTGAGGCACATTGCCCCAGTCGGCGATCCAAGCCCGACAAAGATGTGACACCGCACCGCTGGCGTGGCGGTGGGGTCATGGTATAATCAACACGCGACCAGTCCACAAGTTTCGGCAAGTTCCGAGGGCTTTCTTATGGCTCTTTCACGTTTGCTTGGCCTCGGCTTGCTGGTCTTGGTCGTCGGTTCGAGCGGCTGGCTGGCGGCGCAACCTCCTCGCAAGGAAGAGGAAGAGGAAACCAAGGACAAAGCCAGGCCCGTTGTCCCCGTTCCGGTTGTTCCCGACTCTAAAGACCCAGCACCCGCCAAAGCGCCGAACGGTATCGACGGCGACGCCCTCACCTTCAAAGAGGAAGCGGCCAAGGCAGGGCATCCGGACGCCTGCGAGTTATTTCGGAGTTTGCTCAATTCCTACGATCGCCTTACCCCTAATTTTCCAACCGGGCCCATTCACCGCGTGGTGCCGCTCACGCTTCGAGAGTTGCCGGAGGG